>JBCCFW010000230.1:0-10175 GCA_039029535.1 Acidobacteriota bacterium | reverse complement strand
GGCTCTCATTCCCCGGTTCTCACTGGAAGGAGCCGCGGGCTCTCATTCCCCGGTCCTCGCCGGAATGAGCCGCGGGCTCTCATTCCCCGGTTCTCACTGGAAGGAGCCGCGGGCTCTCATTCCCCGGTCCTCGTCGGAAGGAGCCGCGGGCTCTCATTCCCCGGTCCTCGTCGGAAGGAGCCGCGGCTCTCATTCCCCGGTCCTCGTCGGAAGGAGCCGCGAGCCTCGTGGCCACGTGGGCGGTGTCCCTTCGGGTCGCCTGGCGGGCCAGAGGCCCGAGCGGCCCCTCTCGGCGAGCACCGCCGGCCACTCGCGACGAACACCCACGAAGGGCCCGGGCGAGGGTCGAGAGGGGACACCGTGATTATGCGAGAGCGGGGCTCGCGTGGTATAAGAGGTTCTGCTTGCCTGTCCACGAGCCGATACGTGTACCGACACGGGTTGCTCGGACGTCGTGGACGGCCGGGGAGGGGAACCCGAATACCCCCCTCAGCGGGACCTTGGAGTGACGACACCGTGAGTAACTTGGCCAGTGCCCTGAAAGACGAAGTCGCCCGCCTCGTGCGGAAGGAGGTCGAGCGCGAGCTCGCCGGCCTCCGCAAGGAGATCGACGGTCTCCGCCGTGCGGTGGCCAAGGGCGTGGCGCCGCCGCCGGCGCGTCGGCGCAGCGGTGCAGTCCGCGGTGGACGGAGCAGCTTCACTCCCGAGTCGATCCGCTCGCACCGTCACCGCCTCGGCCTCTCCCAGAAGGAGCTGGCCGCTCTCACCGGCGTGACTCCCGTGGCCGTCTACTTCTGGGAGTCCGGTCGGACCACGCCCCGCGGCAAGAGCGTCGACGCCCTCAACGAGGTGCGGAAGATGGGTGTCCGAGCGGCCCGCGAGCGCGTCGACAAGCTTCTCGAGAACGAAGGCTAGGTCCGACAGGACCACCGGCTCGGCAGCGCGCCGAGCCAGGCACGTGGAGATCTGCTTGTCCGGCCTCGACGGTCGTGGCATCCTCCCCGGCCGCAAGCGCTGCTCCCATCGTCTAGGGGTTAGGACACCAGCCTTTCACGCTGGCGACGCGGGTTCGAATCCCGCTGGGAGTAACCTCCCCCCGAGGTTGCACGAGCGCCCCTCCTTTTTCGCGTGCACGGGCACTTTCGCTCCGCCCGTCAAGCCGTTCCCGCTCAGGGACATCCGGCCCTCGCGAGACCCCGCCTCCTGGCCCTGCCCGACCTGCGTGCTCGCTGGCTCGACCAGAGCGTCCACCAGGGGCGCCTCGGAGCCGACGGCGCCTGCTCGAGCCCGCGCCGAGCGCCGGCGTGCTCCAGGTCGAGGGCGAGCACGGCCTCGAGCCAACCCACCAGGCCCAGGGCCCAGCCGTGGGCTTAGGTTAGGTGCGGACGATCGGCGTTCTCAGGCTCCGAGCTTCTCGAAGAACTCGCTCTCCAGCCGGATGCTCCGGCGTCGTTCCGGACCCACGCTCACCAACGCGATCTCCGTCTTCAGCAGCTCGGCCAGCAGCTCGACGTACTCCCGGGCGGCGGGTGGGAAGTCGTTGAAGGAGGTCTTCTCGGACAGGGGCGTGTTCCAGCCCTTCATCGTGCGGTACACCGGCTCGCACTCGGCCAGGACCTGGAGCGAGGAGGGGTACTCGGTCAGGGCCTGACCGCGGTGACGGTAGGCCGTGCAGACCTTGAGCTCCTCGAAGGCGTCGAGCACGTCGAGGAGGGTGAGCGCGATGGACGAGATGCCGTTGATCTTCACCGCGTGGCGGGCGGCGACCGCGTCGAACCAGCCGACCCGGCGGGGACGTCCCGTGGTCGTCCCGTACTCGTGGCCCCGCTCGCGGATCGTGTCGCCGATGTCGTCGAGGAGCTCGGTGGGGAAGGGGCCGCCGCCGACCCGCGTCGTGTAGGCCTTGAAGACACCGAACACGGCGTCGATGCGAGTGGGCGGGATGCCGAGACCCGTGCAGGCGCCGCCGGCCGTCGCGCTGGACGAGGTGACGAACGGGTAGGTGCCGTGGTCGAGGTCGAGCAGGGCTCCCTGCGCTCCCTCGGCGAGCAGCGACGCTCCGTCGGCGAGACGGCGGTAGAGGTACTCCGCCGTGTTCTTCACGTAGGGCCGGAGCTGGTCGCGCTGACCACCCGGGCCGAACACCGTCTCGAGAACCTCCTCGACCTCCAGCGGCTCGGCGCCGTAGGTCTTGACCAGCAGCTCGTTGCGCGAGCGGAGGAAGGCCTCGAGCCGGTCGGGTCCGTCGTCGTCATCGAGGTCGACGAGGCGCAGGCCGACGCGGGAGGCCTTGTCGCTGTAGGCGGGGCCGATGCCCCGGCTGGTCGTGCCGATCTTCTTGCCGTCGGCCAGCAGCGCCTCCTTCGCCCGGTCGAGGGCGGGGTGGGGCGGCAGCACGACCTGGGCCCGGTCCGAGACCCAGAGACGGCCCTGGACCTCGATGCCCTGACGCGCGAGCTGCTCGATCTCCTCGACCAGCTGCTTCGGCTCGACCACGACGCCGTTGCCGATGACGCAGGTGATGTTCGGCCGGAGGATCCCGCAGGGGACCAGGTGCAGGGGGTACTTGGTGTCCCCCACCTTCACGGTGTGGCCGGCATTGTGCCCGCCGGCAAAGCGGGCGCAGATGTCGACGTGCTCGGTGAGGAGGTCGACGACCTTGCCCTTGCCCTCGTCACCCCACTGGCCACCCAGGACCACGATGCTCGCCACGACTGGTCTCCTGATCTGGGAACGGAAGACCGATCCTATCCTGCTCGCCCCCGCTGGGCGACGACGTGATGCAGGCCCACCGCAGCATTTGAGAAGATGACGGCTTCCCCCGAGGAGATCTCGCCGTGAGCCCCATCGAATTCCCCGTCCGCGCCCCCCATGGAACCGAGCTCAGCTGCAAGGGCTGGGTCCAGGAGGCGGCCCTCCGGATGCTGATGAACAACCTCGACCCGGACGTCGCCGAAGCGCCCGAGGACCTGGTCGTCTACGGCGGGACCGGTCGCGCCGCGCGCTCGCGGGAGGCGCTCGCGGCCATCGTGTCCTCGCTCCGGGGCCTGGAGGAGCACGAGACCCTCCTCGTCCAGTCCGGCAAGCCGGTCGGCATCTTCGAGACCCACCCCGACGCGCCCCGGGTCCTCATCGCGAACTCGAACCTCGTTCCTCACTGGGCCAACTGGGACCGCTTCCGCGAGCTCGAGAAGGCGGGGCTCACGATGTACGGCCAGATGACGGCCGGCTCGTGGATCTACATCGGGAGCCAGGGCATCCTCCAGGGCACCTACGAGACCTTCGCCGAGTGCGCCCGCGCCCGTTTCCAGACCGAGGGCCTCGAGGGACGCTTCGTGCTCACCGCGGGGCTCGGCGGCATGGGCGGCGCCCAGCCCCTCGCCGCCACGATGAACGGCGCTGCCTGTCTCTGCGTCGAGGTCGACCCGCACCGCATCCAGCGTCGGCTCGAGACCCGCTACCTCGACGAGCAGGCCGACGATCTCGACGCCGCGCTCGCGTCGATCGACGCCGCGGTCAAGGAGCGACGCCCGCTGTCGGTGGGCCTGCTCGGCAACGCGGCCGACGTCTACCCGGAGCTGGTCAAGCGCGGCATCACCCCCGACGTCGTCACCGACCAGACCTCGGCCCACGATGAGCTCAACGGCTACGTGCCCAACGGCATGAGCCTCGAGGAGGCCCTCGAGCTGCGGACCTCGAACCCGGACGAGTACGTGAAGCGCAGCCGGCAGGCGATGGTCGAGCACTGCGCCGCGATGATCGACCTCCAGTCCGCCGGTGCCGTCACCTTCGACTACGGCAACAACCTCCGGGGTCACGCGCTGGCGACCGGGCTCGAGAACGCCTTCGACTTCCCCGGCTTCGTGCCGGCCTTCATCCGCCCGATGTTCTGCCGCGGCGAAGGGCCCTTCCGCTGGGCTGCGCTCTCCGGCGACCCGGCCGACATCGCGCTCACCGACGACGCGATCCTCTCGACCTTCCCCGAGAAGGAGTCGCTCTGCCGCTGGATCCGGCTGGCCCGCGAGAAGGTCCAGTTCCAGGGCCTGCCCTGCCGCATCTGCTGGCTCGGTCAGGGCGAGCGCGCGCGCTTCGGCGAGGTGATGAACGAGTTGGTGTCCTCGGGCAAGGCCAAGGCCCCCTACGTGATCGGTCGAGACCATCTCGACACCGGCTCGGTGGCCTCACCCAACCGCGAGACCGAGGCCATGAAGGACGGCTCCGACGCCATCGCCGACTGGCCCATCCTCAACGCCATGCTCAACACCGCCTCGGGGGCCTCCTGGGTCTCCTTCCATCACGGCGGTGGTGTCGGCATCGGCTACTCGCTCCACGCCGGGCAGGTCACCGTGGCCGACGGCACCGAGGCTGCCGGTCGCCGACTACGGCGGGTGCTCACCAACGACCCGGGCATCGGCGTCATTCGACACGTGGACGCGGGCTACGACGTCGCCATCGAGACCGCCAAGGCCAACGACCTCCGCGTCCCGATGGACGAGGCGTGAGCGGAGCTTCGGGCGCGTCTTCCGGAGGAGGGCCGTCGAAGGCACTGCTTCTCCTGTTGCTCGTGCCCCCGGTGCTCGGCCTGCTCGCCTGGCTGCTCGGACCGATGTTGGCGGAGCGGCTCTCGCGGGGCAGCCTCGCCCTGGTGGTGACGGTGCCGTTCGTGATCTTCCTGCTCGTGCTCTGGCGGATGACCAGCGCGCTCCAGCAGGGAGGCGGGGCAGCGAGCGAGGACCCGGAGGGGTCGGACGTCGAGTGACGTGGAGGCGGGAGGGTGGCAGCCGCGCTAGGACTCGAACCTAGAACCTCCTGATCCAGAGTCAGGCGTTCTGCCAATTGAACTACGCGGCTACAGGACGGCGGACTCTAGCATGAGGGCCGGCGCCCATCAATTGCCTGTCGACGCCGCGGCTCGACGACGCTGACGCGCGGTCTCGAAGAGCGTGAGCGCACCGGCGGCTGCCACGCCCAGGGACTCGACCCGCCCGGCCAGGGGCCAGGTCAACGAACGGGTGGACGACGCCATCGACGCCGGCAGGCCGGCCACCTCGGCGCCCAGGAGCAACGCCACGGCCCCGGTGAGGTCCGCGTCTTCGGGAGCGACGCCTCCCCGCGCCTCGCAGGCGAAGCAGCGGAAGCCGGCCGAGTCGAGCCCCTCGACCAGCGCTGCCGGCTCGCCGCGCCACTCGTGGAGTGGCAGTCGGAGCGCGCTCCCGGCCGATGCTCGCAAGGTGCGGGGAGAGAGCGGGTCCGTCACCGCACCGTCGGGGCTCCCGGCCACCACCGCCGCGGCCGCTCCCGCCGCCTCGGCGCTGCGCAGCAGGCTCCCGAGGTTGCCGGGGTCCTGTAGCTGCCAGGTGACCAGGATGGGGGCCTCGCCGGCCGTCGGGAGACCGGGGACGGGGGCACGAGTCAGCACCGCCACGACGCCCTGGTGACCGCGGGCCTCGGTCACCGCATCGAGCACCGAGTCACTGGCCTCGAGCAGCTCGAGCCGTCCGTCGTTCACGGCGGCCTCCAGCCGTGACCTCAGCTCGGGACCGCCCGGGCGATCGTCGAGTCGGGGTGAGGCCACCACGACCTCCGTGGCTCCGTCCTGTTCGAGCCACTCGGCGAGGAGCCGTGGTCCTTCGAGCAGCACGCGCCCCGTGCGTCGGCGGAGCTGGGTGGAGTCCCGGAGCTCGCGGAGCTCCTGGATGCGTGGATTGCGTCGGCTGGTGATCACGAGTGGCCGTGGGCGCTCGGTCGAGTGCGGGCGTATCGGGCGATGGTCCAGAGAATCTTGATGCCGGCCTTCACGCTCCCGCGGACGGTGCCGGCGATCTTGGACCGTCCGACGCGACGACGATACGACACGGGCACCTCGGCCCAGCGCAGGCCCAGCGGTCCTGCCTTGACCTGCATCTCGACGGTCCAGCCGAAGTCCCGATCCTCCATGGCCAGGCGCTCCCAGGCCGACCAGCTCAGGGCTCGGAAGGGACCGAGGTCGGTGAAGGGCTGACCGTGCAGCAGGCGGATGAGGGTGGTCGCCAGCCAGTTGCCGAAGCGTTGTTGGGGAAGGAGGGCTCCCGTCTCGTGACGACCCGTGCTTCGGGAGCCGATGACCATGTCGAGCGCCGGGTCGGCGAGGAACGGTGCGAGGAGCTCGGGAAGCTCGTCGGGGTGGTCGCTGTAGTCGCCGTCGAGGAACACCACGACGTCGGGCGGCGAGGCCGCCACGTGGCCGACGCCGGTCCAGCAGGCTGCGCCGTAGCCCCGCTGCGGCTCGTGCAAGACGGTGGCGCCGGCCTCTCGAGCGACCTCGGGCGTGCGATCCCGACTGCCGTTGTCGACGACGACGACCTCGGTGACCTCGAAGCCGTCACCGCTGCGCGGAAGGTCACCCAACACGAGAGGAAGCGAGGCCTCCTCGTCGAGAGCCGGAATGACGACCTTGACCTGCAGGGGCGTGGTCAGTCGAGGGACGCGGCGGAGCCACCGAGACCGAAGGCCGGCGTGCTCAGTGGGGGCGTCGTCGCGCCGGTCGCGCGGACCGGGTGACGTTGCGAGGGCTCGCGCTTCTCCTCGATGCGCCAGCAATGCGAGGAGGCGAGCAGCGCCCGACCGAACGACGCGTGCGAGCGATGACCGGCACAGCGTGCGACGACGTGACCCTGAAGCGGCGGACCGGTCAGGGCGAGGTCGCCGAGGAGGTCGAGGAGCTTGTGACGGACGAACTCGTCCGGGAAGCGGAGCTGGCCGTTGAGGACGCCGTGCTCGTCGAGAACGATGGCGTTGGAGTAGGAGCCGCCCTTGACGAGGCCGGCGCGGCGGAGACTCTCGACCTCGTGGAGGAAGCCGAAGGTGCGCGCGGGCGCGATCGTCTCGGCGAAGCTTCGAGGCTCGACGGTGACCGACGCTTCCTGACGGCCGATGGCCGGGTGGTCGAAGTCGATGACGCAGGTCAGCCGGAGACGGTGCGCGGGGTGGACGCTCAGGCTGGCGTGATCGAGCTCGTGGGTGAAGGAGCGGGTGATGCGACGGACGCGTCGGGGCGCCCGCTGAGGCTGGAGCCCCGCCTCGTGGAGCAGGTAGACCCAGGGAGCAGAGGAGCCGTCGAGGATGGGGAGCTCGGGTCCATCCACCTCGATGCGACAGTTGTCGACACCGAGACCGGCGAGGGCGGAGAGCAGGTGCTCGACCGTGCCGACCTGGGTTCCGTCACCGGAGAGGCTGGTCGCGTGGTCGACCTCGCTCACCCGATCGATGGTGGCGGGAATGTCGACGCGCCGGCCGATGTCGGTCCGGGTGAAGACGAGGCCGGTGTCGGACGGGGCAGGGAGAAGCTGCACGGTGACCGGACGGCCGCCGTGAAGACCGATGCCCCGGCACGTGGCCGGCTTGCTCAGGGAGTGTTGACGATGGCTTCCCGTGCTGAACACGTCCTGTTGTCTTCCCACGCGATCCGAGACCCATCGGGTCCATTCCACGCCGTTCGACTCGGATCGTCAGGAACACCACAGCAAGGTGCGTGCCGCCGGACCGAGCCGCGGGAAACGGCCGCACGAGGCTTTTCTGTTGGTCTTGGTGAAGAAATCGTGACCAATGGGGCACGGCAGGGGTGCGACCTGAATGCAACGGTTCGTGATCTGTGAGGAGGGGCGCCCTCGCGGCCACTTTTCGCGTACGATCTCGGAGGGGTGACCGGGGGAGACCCCGTGAGGACAGGCGGTGCAGGGTCTCACGCGCGGACAGCTCAGCGAGGTCGTGAACAAGAAGATCGAGCGACCGGTCTTCGCGACCCTCGCCGGTGATCACCTGACGGGCGTCCCGTCCGGCGGGCCGGCGGCCTATCGGATCGCAGGCGCCATGCTGCTCCCCTTGCGCGCCATTCTCGGCTTGCGACCGGTAGGTGAGGCCAAGGAGCGGAGCTTCGACTTCGAGGGCTGGCCGGTCGACCTCTCCTTCCTCGACCTCAAGTCGTACATCGATCGCATCGCGCGCTCCGACAACACCGCCTTGCTCGAGGAGCTGTACTCGCCCCAGATCCTGTTCGACACCCCCGAGCACGGCCGGCTCCGGGACCTCGCTCGGCAGTTCTTGAATCGAACGAGCTGCCACGACTTCCTCGATCGCGCGCGGAAGCGACGCGCGAGTTACGCCGAGAGCCGTCTCCTCCGCTTGGTGATCGAGTCGGGCCGTCTGTGCCTGGCCGCTCGTCACGTTCTCGTTCACGCCCGTCTGGAGTCCCGTGTCGACAAGCTCATCACCGCTTGCGAGGAGCCCTGGCTCGGCGAGATGGTGCAGCGCATTCGTTCGGACGGCCCCCAGGCCATGGTCCTGCCCGACGAGGCAGGCCAGGTGGAGCAGGAGCTGGACCGCCTGGAGCGGACCGCCCTGGAGGCGCGAGCGGCATCGCCCCTGCCCGAGGGCGGTGGCTCGATCAGCGGGCTGGACGAGTTCCTGGTCGACCTGAGGCTCCGTGAGCTGGACGCCACGGCCTGAGAGCCCGAGAGGCGTTCTTCCGCCTCTCTCACCTGCCCTGAGGCCCGTGCGATCGACCTCATCTGGTACGATGCGAAATCGAGTGGATCGCTGGCCTGAGCGGTCGAGGAGGCTGCGTGAGTGAAGAAGTTCGTGGCGTCGTGCAAGCGGCGGTCGACGCGGCAGTTGGACGCCTGAAGGATGAGCTCAGTCAAGCCATCAGCTCCGGTCTTCCGGCTTCAGGCGGTGGTGGTGCGCCCGCAGCGGGCGGCTTCGACGGAGGTGGCATCGCTGCCTTCCGCAAGCACGTCTTCGACCTCTTCTCCGGGAGTGGTCAGGTCGAGCTGCTGAACCGTCTCATGGCGGCCACCGAGCCCTACTGGGATCGCAGCATCCTCTTCCTCATCAAGGGCGCCGACCTCCAGCCTTGGGCCGCTCGTGGCTTTGCCGGCGGCATCGGTGATGACGCGGCGAAGGCCGTGTCCATCCCGGCCAACGCCGACACCCTGCTGGCGGCGAGCCTTTCCGGTGAGGGCGGCCAGACCCAGAACTCCCTGCTCTTCGACGCGATCGGAGCTCCCCAGGGACGGTCGGCGGCCGTGCCTCTCGGCATCCGCGGCAAGGCGGCGGCCGTGCTCTACTGCGACGGACCACGGGTCGGTGGTGACGAGCCGCTCGCGGCGATGGAGCTGCTGACCATCAGCTGCGCCGCGTCGGTCGAGCTCGGGATGCTCACCAAGCGCACGGGTCTCGGCGTTCGTCAGGAGTCGGTCGAGGCCGACCTCGGTGGCGGTGCCGCGGCGCCAGCACCTGCGGCTCCGGCGGCACCCGCCGCGCCTGAGGCAGCCCCCGCCGCACCGGCGATGGACTTCAGCGCGATGGCGGCGCCGGCTCCCGAAGCGACCCCGGCGCCAGCAGCCGAGGGACCTCCCTCCGGCGGTGGTCTCGACTTCGCCGCTCCGGCGCCGGCCGAGGGTCCGGCGAGCTCCGGTGGTGGCGGTCTCGACTTCGCCGCGCCCGCTGCCGAGCCGGCGGCTCCCGAGCCCGCTGCTCCGGCTCCGGCTCCGGCGGCTCCCGAAGGGCCGGCCTCTGCAGTCGGTGGTGGTCCTGCGGTCGACGCGGCCCCGGCGGCCGACGCGGGCGCCAAGAAGTTCTCGCGCTGGAAGCCGGTCCGCGAACAGCTTCGCGATGGTGACGAGGAGGACGCCTCCCTCGCCAGCATCCCCGAAGCCGAGCGCCCCAAGCACATGGAGGCCAAGAAGATCGCCAAGCTCCTCGTCTCGGAGATCAAGCTCTACAACGAGGCGAAGGTGGCGGTCGGCAAGAAGAACAACGACCTCTACGAGCGTCTCAAGGAAGACATCGAGCGCAGCCGTCAGACCTACCTCGAGCGGGTGGACAAGAGCATCGTCGGCTCCACCGACTACTTCCGCGAAGAGCTGGTCTCCGGCCTGGCGGACGGCAACGCCGCCGCTCTCGGCATGCCCTAGCCCGGAAACTGCCTGAACGGTCCGGGACGACCGACTGGCCTCGCCCGGTCGTCTCGGACACGCTGTTCCGATGAGTCGATTCGTTCTTCCGGTGCTCCTGATGACGGCCGCGGTGCTCCTGGCGCTGCGGCCGTCGCTGCGTTGGGGCGCCCACCCCGGCGGGGCGCCCCACAACGACTGGGCGCGCGACGCGCGAAACCAGGACAAAGTGGCCGCGCCCGG
>JBCCFW010000229.1:0-10196 GCA_039029535.1 Acidobacteriota bacterium | reverse complement strand
GCGTGGTGCCTCGCTTGAGCACGAAGTGCGCATCGGTCTCGAGCACGGCGCTGGGCCAGATGAAGGTCGGCACCTCACCCGCATGACCGTTCGCCCGGAGCACCGGGCCGACCACGCCGGGACGCGGGAAGATCTCGCAGCCGAGGATCCCGGTGCACGGCGTCGGGTCGCGCAGGATGAGGTCGTCGATGTTCCAGCCACCGAACTCGAGGATCGCGTCGCTGTTGAGTCGGAAGGTCACCACCACCGACGGGTTGCCCGCCGCCAGCGCCGTGATGTCGAACTCCTGGAGCATCCACTCGCGATCGATGTGATCGCTGTCGGTGCCGTTGCGCCAGATCTCGGTGCCGTTCACCTCGACGATGGCCTGGTCGAACATGCCGTTCTGGACCGTCAGCCAGCGCTGGAAGCTCAGGACGACCTCGTCGTAGGCCGTGCAGTCGAAGGGCGGGCTCACCAGCGAGGTCTCGGAGTCGGGCTCATAGAGACCGTTGTTGGAGAGGTCGGTGCCCCAGATGCGAGTGCCGGAGAAGGCCATGTCGGGATCCCACCGACCGACGCCCATGGGCGTCTCGCGCTCCCACTCGTTGACGGTGTCGGAGGCCGTGGTCCAGCCGATGTCACCGAGGTCGAAGTTGTCGAGGATGGGCGCGATGCCCAGGCTGAGGGTGATGGACTCCACGAGCATGCGCTCGATGCCGTCCTCGCCCAGGTAGGTCACGGTGACCTCGATGACGATCTCACCCTCGCAGCCGACCTCCGGACGGGGCAGGTCGATCTCGAGATGCGGGATCGCGCTGGCACCGGAGGTCTCGGTGGTGTCCGGGTCGATGTTCACCCAGGCGATGTCGGAGTCGGTGAGGACCACGCCCGTGGGCAGGGTCACCGAGACCGCCGTGCCGACCACGTCGAGGGCGACGCCGGAGCCGACGTTGCGGAGGTCCATGGCGACCTTCACGGTCTCGCCCGGATCGACGTTGCCGTTGTCGTTGCCGAACCCGCCGAGGGCGCCACCGTCGTCGACGGAGAAGCCGTCGAGCACGAGGATGGGCTCGGGGCTCACCGACTCGCAGCGCGGCTCGTCCACGAAGATCATCAGGTCGTCGACGAGCGCCTCGATGAGCGAGCCTGCGCCCTCGTCACAGGCAGTGAAGCGGAGCTGGAGCTCGTTGGCCGGCTCACCGAGCGTGGCGTCGAGATTGAACACCACGCGCTGCCAGGTCGGCGTCGTGGCGTCGAGGGTCTCCAGCGGCATCCAGTTGCGACCGGCGTCGTTGGAGATCTCGACGGTGAAGACGTCGTCGAACTCGGTCTCCAGCACGTAGAAGCGCCAGTAGGCGAGCGACAGGCCGGGCGTGCCGCCCTGGTCGTAGACCGGCGAGAGCAGGGTCGTGCAGCCGCCGTCGACGTCGTCGGTGCAGCAGTCGCCGTCAGCCGCGTCACCGGTCATCCAGCACATCGTGCCGGTCGGCGTGACGTCGTCACCAGGCTGGAAGGGCGTGGCGGTCGGGTCCATGAGGACCCACTGACCCGTCGTCGCCGTGTCGGTGGCGTCGGGGTTGACCTGCCAGCCGCGGTTGGTCTCGAGGTCGTCGATGTCGATGATGGGCTCGAGCTCGCCCACGGGGACCTGGACGAACACGTTCGTGCAGGCGTCGGTGCCCTGGAGCTCGAGCGTGAAGGTCAAGACGCTGCCGCAGGGCACGTCGGGACCGATGTCGAACACGAAGTGCGGATCGACGCTGGTGCGGCTCATCCCGGGATCGAGGTCACCGTAGTTGTTGGTGTCGGTGACGATGGTGACGTCGGGCTCGGCCGTCTCCAGGGTGCCGACGACGTCGAGCGCCGGACCGCCGAAGAGGTTGCCGACCTCGACGACGAGCTCGACCCGCTCGCCGGGCTCGGGGATGCCGTTGGCGTTGCCGCCGGGAGCCTCGTTGGCCAAGGAAGCGACCAGCCCGAGGTTCGGCAGCGCGACCGTGGTCAGCTCCTGCCGGTTGTCATCGACCGAGAAGCAGGTCGCGTCGAAGGCCTGGACACGGTAGGCGTAGGTCACGCCCTCCGCGACGTTGTCGTCGAGGAAGGTGGTGGCCGGCGGGAAGAAGGTGCCGACCTGAATGTCGCCGGTGTCGCGGCCGGACTCGTTGCGGTAGAGCCCGTACTCGACGGCTGCGGGAACCTCGGTCCAGGTGACCTGAATCTGCGGTCGGTTCGTGCCCATGTTGACGCGGCGCTCGAGCGTGATGTCCGGCGCCGGGATGGGCGTGCAGTCAGCCGAGTCGGTCAGCAACGGCGTGGAGGCGATCTCGTGCGACACGAAGGCGTCGTTGATCGTCTCGCCGTTGGGCGTGCCGTTCATGAGGTTGCCGTCGTCGTCGTCGACGACGAAGTAGGCGTCGTACATCGAGTCGGGCAGGTCGGGAACGTACTGGTTGGAGATCGGCAGCGAGCCGAAGAAGAGTCGCTCGGCCATGAACCAGCCGGCCGTCTCGCCGAGCTTCACGCGCAGCTCACGGGCCATGCGCCAGTTGGTCTGCGAGATGATCCCGCCCTCGCAGTGCTGCTGTCGGCCCAGGGCACCGGGACCGGGGCCGCACTCCATGTCGATGTTGCCGGCCGTCTTGATGGGAACCACGGTCTCGTCAGCGTTACGGATGCCGTTGATGTTGCCCTGGAGGAAGTAGGGCCCGAGGTTCGGATCGTGGGTGGAGAGGAAGGCGATGACGTCGCTGATGCCCTCGCTGCGAGCGGTCTCGAAGCCGGGGTTGGTGGCGATGTCGATGTTGTGGCCCCACTCGTGCTGCATGACGTCGGCGATGTCACCGGTGTTGTTGCAGCCGCCGCCGGAGCGGAAGAAGTTGACCGTGGCGCCGGTGGCGAAGGCGTTGCAGGTGTCGGCGATGTTGACGTTCGACGGCATGTTCACCGACAGCAGGCCGCCGTCCTCACCCGGATCGAGGTGCTTGTCCGCGAGCTGACGAACCACGTTGAGGTGGTAGTAGCAGTTGCGCTCGGCGCGGGTGGAGAAGCCGTTGCCGACCTCGTCCGCACCCTCGAGCCCGAGGAAGATCTCGGTGGCGCCGAGGACCTCACGGAAGACCTGCGGCGGGTTGCTGCAGCCGTCGCAGTTCATGTCGAAGTACTGGCCATTGAGGCCGGTCGAGGCCGGGGTCATCGGGTCGAGCGGGAACAGGCCGTTGTAGTCCGCGTCGAACTCGGGGCCGTTGTTGATCCGCGCGTAGGGCATCGGCCGGATGGACTCGGGGACGTCCTCGATGGGACCGAGGAACACGCCGCCGGTCACGCGCCCCTGGGGGTCGGCGGGGATCGGGCAGGCGTACATGTTGCTGTCTTCGAGCGTGACGAGCTCACCCGTGCGGGCGTCGACGCGGGCGCGCCAGCTCTCGTAGCGACCAGGCAGCAGGCCCGTGACGTCCCAGACCAGGCGGTAGTCGAGACCTTCACCGAGGTTGCCGCTGTACCAGCGGTGGTCACCCTCGGCGGTCGGCATGAGGGCGAGGGTGCCCGCATCGACCACCTCGGAGAGGGTGATGCGAGGGGCAGCGCCCTCGCCCGGGAAGGCGAAGAGCTCGGAGAGCGAGACCTCGAGCACCTCGAGGGCGTCGTCAGAGGTGATCTCGGGCACCGTCGCGGCACGGGCGAGGGTGTCGTGAATGAGGCTGGAGCCAAACTGGACGAGGTTGCCCGAGTTCCAGCGGAAGGTGACGAACGCCGCCGGGACGGGCACGCCGTCGCGGTAGGCACGCAGGTCGATGAAGCTGACCTTGCCGTCGCCGATGGTCCCGGAGTTGTCGCTCCGACGGAGCTCGACGTTGTCGGGCACCTGGAACAGGCCGGGATGCTGCTCCATGAAGTTGCGAGCCCAGGCTTCGAGCCACTCGGCATGGGCCTTGCGGCCCTGCGGCTCGGTGCCGAGCTCGTCCCACTTCAGGTCGTTGCCCCGCCCGGGGTAGGTCGGAAGACCGGAGCCGTAGATGGTGGTCGGGCGGGCCGTGCGGATGTCGTAGCGGGCGACCCACTCCCCACCGACGGCGGCGAGGAAGTCGGCGAAGGCCAGATCGTTGTCTTGCAGGTATTGACGGAGATCCGGGTCGGCAGGAGCCTGCTGGACCTGGATCCACGGGACGAGGAGGTCGTCCGCCTGCGGGCCGAGCCCCGCTGGGGTGTGAGGGCGAAAGGCCAGGGCGCTCGGGATCAGGATGGAAACCTGGAACCCGAGAGCGATGATCCACGTGATGAGTGTCGAGCGCTGAGGTGACGTCAAGGCGAGCCTCCGTAAAAGTTCCTGGCGCGGGAACGGGGGGCTGGCCTCCTTGCGGCGCAGGTCTTCCGACCCGCGACACACCGGCCCCTCTTCGCGCACCGACGTCGCACGGAACGAGAATGTAAGGCATCCCGACGTGCCGGGGTAGCCAGCGTTGCGATCGTCCGGTACTCCGACCGTACACGCCCTTTTTCTCAATTTCTCGTTCTCGACGAGTCGGCCTCCAGAGCCCCTCTCGCCCCCCTTTCAGGCCCGTTTCCGGCCCCCGATCTGCCTCTTGGCGGTCTGAGTTCCGTGAACTGCGACCTTCATCAAGATCTTCGCGAGTCACCCTTCTCGTCGCCCGAACGGCGCGCGCTGCGTCTTTTCGGCACGGTGCCGTGGTGAGCGACGCGCAAGTCGGCGGTCGAGGGACCTGGCGGAGCTAGTCTCCACCTCCCGATGAGCCCCGCCGACGACGCCCCCCACCCCAGCCCCGACCAGCCGCTGGTGCGTGCCCGCGGTGTCGGCCTGACGCGGACGGCTCCCGTGTTCGGGGGACTCGAGCTCGACCTGGCGACCGGCGAGTGCCTCGCGCTCGTCGGCCCCAACGGCGCGGGCAAGACCAGCCTGCTCGAGCTGCTCGCCGGGCTGCGCCCACCGACTTCAGGGAAGATCGAGGTCCTCGGCGAGTCTCCCTTTCCGAGCCCGCCGGCGGGCGTCGAGCTCGTCGCGACCACGCCAGCCCTCCATCCGGACCTGACTCTCAGGGAGAGTCTCCTGCTTCGAGCGCGCCTCGCGGGGCTCGACCGGGACGAGACCGATCGCCGGGTCCGCCTGCTACTCCATGAGCTCGGCCTGGCCTCCGCCGCCGACCGTCTCGCCCCGGAGACATCGACCGGTCAGCGCCGTCGGGCCGCCCTGGCGCAGGCTCTGCTCTCGAGGCCTCGCCTTCTCCTGCTCGACGAGCCCGAGAGCGGCCTCGACCCGACCGGCGTCGACTGGCTCGGCACGGTGCTCGACCGGCTCGTGGCCTCGGGCTGCGGAGTCATCGTCAGCTCACACCGTCCAGGCGGCCTCAGCGAACGGACCGACCGCACCCTCGAGCTGAGCCCACCGTGACGCGCACGCTCGCTCGACTCCTCGCCCGCGCCGAGCCCCGCCGCTGGCTCGCGCCGACCTGGGCTTGCTTGCCGTTGCTGGCGGCAGGGGCCTTCCTCTCGGTGCTCGCCTTCCGCCGGCTCGCGGAGGGACCGAGCGAGCGGGGTGAGCTGCTGCTCGTCTTCGCCCTCGCCGCCCAGCTCGCCGGCGCGGTGGTGCTCGGCTCGCTGCTGCCCTGGGTCCGCGGCCCCCATCCGCTACTCGACGCCGACCGACTCCGGCTCCTGCCGCTGGGCTACCTCGACCGCCTGCGGCTGGAGCTGCTCGACCTCCTCCGCCGACCGGAGCTGGTCGTCCTGTCCCTGCTCGCCCTGCCCTCGGTGGCCGCGCTCGCGCGCCTCGGCTCGTGGCCGTTGGGCCTCCTCGCCGGGCTCGGTCATCTCGCCACCACCGCGCTCGTCGTGGTCGTCATCGATCAGCTCGGCCGCGGACGTTTCCGCTCCGACCGACAACAGCTCGCGGTCGCCACGTTGGTCCTGCTCCTGGCCGTCCTCACCTTCCTCCCCCTCGCCTTGGAGCCGGTGACGAGCTCCTCGGGGCTCGTGGCCACCTGGCGGGGCACGGACGACCGGGTCGTGTTGATCGCGCCCGGCCCGGAGCAAGGCGTGCTGGAGACTTGGGCCGACGCCACCCCGGGAGCCGGCGCCACCGCCCTCGCTCAGCACGAGCTCTCCCGTGGGCTCGTCCTCCCGGCCTGGTTGCTCGGCCTCGCGATCGGGGCCGGCCTCATCCTGCGGAGACGCCACGGTCCACGACCAGCCGTGACCACCCCGCGCCGTGGCCACCGCTGGCTGGGATGGGCTCGGTCGTCGACCGGGCTGCTCGTGGTGACCGAGCTGCTGACGCTCCTGCGCAGCCTCGAGTGGCGGCTGGCCCTGCTGCTCTCGCTCGTCATCGGCGCGCTCGGCTCCGTGCTCGGAGCCGGTCAGCTCCTGGTGCTCCCCGCCCTCGGTCTCGCGGTGCTCCCCCTGGCCACCGGAGCCTGGTCGCGAATGGGTCCGGCGCTGACGCTCGTGCCCGGCGCGACCCCGAGCCCGCTCACGCAGCTCGTCGCCAAGGAGCTCGCGCTGCTGGCAGCCCTCGGAGCGATCGCGCTGGGACCAGTCCTTGGCGCCCTGGCCTGGGGCGGCCCCTCGTTCGCGTTGAGCCTGGGGCTGGGCGTGTTGGCCTGGACGCTGGGAGTGCTCTGGTGGTGCCGACGGAGCGCCCTGGAGAGTCCGGTGCCGCGCGGCGACGGCCTGGCCGGTCTCGCCGAGAGCGGAGGCCCTTCGACGTGGCTCTTCGCCGGTCTGCTGGTCGTGCTGCTCCTGGGCCTGGCCTGGCTGACCGAGCTCGTGCGACCGACGCTGACCCTGCTCGTCCAGCTCGCCGCCGCACTGACGGCGGCGGTCGCCTGGCTGTCGGACCTCGAGACGACGGCCGACGAGCTGCCCGAGCTGCTACCCGCGGTCCGCGATCGCTGCGGCTAGGAGTCACGAGTCCAGGCGGCCCCCGGTATCCTCCGCAGATGGCCAAGAAGGGTTTGGTGTTCGAGCTCGGTCCCGGCGGGGCCAAGGACCACCGCGCGAAGGACCGCGGGGGCGGCAGTCGCGCCATCGGCGAGCGACCGGTCGACAAGCACGACCTCCGGGTCCGTCGCGAGAAGTCGGGCCGTCGGGGCAAGGTCGTCACCGTGGCCGCCCCCCTCTTCTTGGCCGAGCCGGCCGCCAAGGAGCTACTGGCGGAGCTGCGCAAGGCCCTCGGCACGGGCGGCAGCCTCAAGGCCGTCGCGGCAGGCCGTCAGCCGGCGCATCGCCAGCTCGAGCTCCAGGGCGACCGGGTCCCCGAAGTCGTGGCGGCCCTCGAGGCCCGCGGATTCCGGGTCCGAGCCGGCTGAGAGCTCATGAGGAGCCCCCCGCCGGCTGCGCGAGCTCTGAGATCGGTTGACCACCGCGGGCGTCTGCTTCACGATCCCGCCTCTTTCGTCCGGCGAAGCCGCCCGGCGACGCCTTTTCGAGACATCTCCGATGATCGATACCAGCAAGTTCCGCAAGGGTCTCAAGGTCGAGATTGACGGCCAGCCGTTCATCATGACCGAGAGCCAGTTCGTCAAGCCGGGCAAGGGTCAGGCCTTCAACCGCTGCAAGTTCAAGAACCTCATCAGCGGCGCCACGCTCGAGCGGACGTACAAGAGCGGCGAGTCCATCGCCAAGGCCGACATCGTCGACGAGGAGATGCAGTTCCTCTACCAGTCCGGTGACGACTACGTCTTCATGAACAACCGGACCTACGAGCAGCTCGAGCTCCCCTCCGACCAGCTCGGTGACGCCAAGAACTACCTCACCGAGAACCTCGAGGTTCAGATCCAGATCTGGAACGGCAAGCCGATCTCGGTCGAGCCGCCGAACTTCGTCGAGCTCGAGATCACCCAGTGCGACCCCGGCGTCCGGGGCGACACGGTTTCGGGCGCGACCAAGCCCGCCACCATGTCGACCGGTCACGTCGTGCACGTTCCCCTGTTCATCGAGCAGGGCGAGTGGCTCCGCATCGACACCCGCACCGGCGAGTACGTCGACCGGGTGAAGAAGTAGCCGACGGGTCCTCCTACCCGGGCTGGTCCGGCCCCCGCCTCTCGCTGCGTGAGGCCCTGGAAGCGAGCGGGGGTCCGGTGGCCGGGCGCTACCACCACGGCGGCGCCAGCGATCACCTCGAAGACGAGTCGGCCGGGCTCGGTCTCCCGCCGGCCTCTCCCCGTCCCGACGACGGCGACCTCGTCGCCGGCACCCTCCTCGTCGACGACGACGGTCCCCGCCTGAGCGAGTGGCGGCTCCTCGCGCCCGCCCACGCTCCCGCCACCGCGACGCTTCGTCGTCTCGCCTCGCTCCGGCCCCGACTCGAAGCCCGACGCGACTTCCACCACTTTCTCCGTGAGCACTTCACGTCCCGCGGCTTCCTCGAGCTGGAGACGCCGACTCGGGTCCTCAACCCGGGCCTCGAGCCCCAGCTCGCTCCGTTCGCGGCCGGCGTGGGCTCCGATGGCTCGACGCGCTACCTCATCACCAGCCCGGAGCTGCACCTCAAGCCGTTCCTGAGCGCGGGCTACGAGCGGATCTTCGAGCTGGCACGCTGCTTTCGCGATGACGAGCTCGGTCCCTGGCACCAGCCCGAGTTCACGATGCTCGAGTGGTACCGCAGCCACGCGGACCTCGACGCCCTCGCCGACGACCTGGCCGAGCTCCTCCCCCTGGCCGCCGAGGCGGTGGGGCGACGTCCCGACACGGCCGTCACCTCCTGTCGGCTGGATCGCGGCCTGCACCGCGAGAGCTACCACGACGTCTTTCATGAGCGCACGGGACAGTCGGCGGCCGAGCTCGACTTCGACGAACGACAGCGGCTCTTCGTCGAGAGGGTCGAGCCCAGCCTGGGCTGGGGCGTCCCGACGCTGCTGTTGGACTACCCCGTCGACGAGGCCGCGCTCGCGCGTCGTCGTCCGGGCCCGCCGGGAGGACCGGCGGAGGTCGCGGCCCGGATGGAGCTCTTCCTCTGCGGCAAGGAGATCGCCAACGCCTTCGACGAGCTCACCGACCCGGACGAGCAGCGGCGACGCCACGAGGCGGACCGGGAGACACGTCGAGCGGCCGGTGACCTCGTGCCTCCGCTGGACGAGGGTTTCCTCGCCGCGCTCGAGCACGGGATGCCCCCGTCGGCCGGCATCGCCCTGGGCGTCGATCGCCTGCTCACCCTCCTCCTCGGCCTGAGCTCCCTCGACGAGCTGCTCCCCTTCCCCGAGCCCGCCGGCGGGCCGGAGCTACAATGAACGGTCTTCCCTCGGAGTCCCCAAGATGATCGCCACCTCCCCCATCGCCGAACGTCTCTCCGCCCTCCGCCGCCGTCTCGACGAGCTCGGCCTCGACGCGGTCTTCGTCCCGACCGAGGACCCGCACCAGAGCGAGTACCTCCCGCCCTGCTACGACCGTCGCCCGTTCATCTCCGGCTTCGACGGCTCGGCGGGCACGGCCATGGTCGGACGCGAGAAGGCCTGGCTCGTCGCGGACTCCCGCTACTGGATCCAGGCCGAGCGTCAGCTCGACGACGATCTCTACGAGCTCGGCCGGCTCGGCAGCAAGGACGTGCCCGAGGGTGACGCGTGGCTGAGCAGTCGTCTCGAGAGAGGGCAGGTCCTCGGGGTCGACGCGCGCACCGTCACCATCCAGAAGGCGAGCAAGCTGAAGAGGCTCGCCGACAAGCACGGCCTCGAGCTGAAGATGCTCGACGAGAACCCGATCGACGCCGCCTGGTCGGATCAGCCGGAGCGTCCGGACGCACCACTCCAGGTGCTGGCCGAGAGCTTCGCCGGCGAGTCGGTGAGCAGCAAGCTGACCCGCGTGCGCGAGGCCCTCGCCGAGGAGGGCTGCACCGCCTGCGTGCTCACCACCCTCGACCAGCTCGCCTGGCTCTTCAACCTGCGTGGTCGCGACGTCGAGTACAACCCGGTCTTCCTCGGCTTCGCCATCGTCACCGAGGGTGCCTGCACGCTCTTCGTCGACGAGGGCAAGCTCACCGGCGAGGTGCGCGCGGCCCTGCCCGAGGTCACCTTCGCGGCCTACGACGGCTTCGCCGAGGGTCTCGCCGGTCTCGCCTCCGAGAAGACCAAGGTCTGGGTGGACCCGAGGAGCTGCTCGGCCTGGGTCGAGCAGGCGCTCGACGGCTGCTCGCTGCACCAGGCTATTAAGCCCGGGGATAGGCCCTGGACCATGCGTGTGTTGCCAATCGCTGGCTAGTGCTCAATGGT
>JBCCFW010000228.1:0-10346 GCA_039029535.1 Acidobacteriota bacterium | reverse complement strand
CCTCGTAGAACTGACGCACCGCCCAGATCCGATACGCCAGTCCCAGCGCTTGCACGGCTGCGCCCACGAGCGAGCCGAGCAGGCCGGGGTTCGCTGGCGACTCCATCCAGGGCAAGGTCGCGAGCAAGCTGAGCAGGGCCACGTGGGCCTCGATGTAGGCCGTGAAGCAGACCGTCTCGGCGAAGTTGTAGCGCCTGAGCACGAGGCGATAGGCCATCGCCTGAAGCGGGAGCATCAGGAGGCTCAACTCCCTCCCCCAGCCCTGGATGATCTCGAGAAGGCCAGAGATGCTGGCACGAAACGCCGCGACCAGGTCCTCGCCGAACGGCAGCTTGTCGATGTCGGCGATCTCGAAGTCGTTGGCGCTGGTGACGTCGATCTGAGCACGCATGCGCCAGGTCAAGAGCGCACCGACCGCCGCGCTCACGAGGAGATACTTGAACGGGTTGAAGTGTCGGCGGCGCTGACCTGCGACGTAATCTCGAGCGAGCCGCCCGGGCCAGAGCGTCAGGCCGATGAGGGTCCGCCAGATCGTCGTCTCGAAGTTGAAGAGGTTGCCGATGACGTCGCGGAAGATGTCGCGAGCGTCGAGCCGAGGCCAACGGTCGCGCATGCCGCACTGCGCGCAGTAGGAGCCGTCGAGCTCGGAACCGCAGTCGAGGCAGGCACCGACGACGGTCGTACCCACGACGTCGCTCACGTCACCCCTCCCCGAGCCCGCTCGACGACCCCAGAATCAGGAGCGCAGCGAGCGGTCCGAGGAGGGCGACGGCCTGGACGATGCCAACGACGATGGACGTGATCAGAACGGCCAGCGTCGCCCGAATCCAGCCCGTCTCGAAGAACTGCCGGGCCGCCCAGATCAGGTACCCGAAGCCGGCGATCGAGACGATCACGCTCCACAGGGAGCCGAGCACTCCCGTCGCCTGGTCGAGACGCATGGTGAGCGGCAGCAGGCCAAGGACCATGGCCATGCTGGCATGGCTGTAGGTGTAGGCCACGAAGCAGGTCGTCTCCGCGAAGTTGTCCTTTCGCCAGAACAGCCGGTAAGCGATGGCGTAGAGCGGCACCATCAGGAGCTGGAGCTCCTTCGACCAGCGCTGCATGACGTGCACCAAGGAGAGCACCACCTCGAGCATCTCTTCCGGCAGGTTCGGAATCGCCGCCGAGACCTCGGCGAGCACGGCCGCGTCGATCTCCTCGGTCGGTGCGCTCAATCGCCAGTTGAGGAGAGCCATCGTGCCGGCGGTGACCAGGAGGTACTTCAGGGGGTTGAAGTAGCTCCGTCGCCGCCCGGCGACGTACTCCCGCGCGACCTTCCCGGGGCGAAGCGTCAGGCCGATCAAGGTGCGCCAGAGGCTCGACTCGAGATTGAAAATCGTGGCGATGAGCTCGCGCACGAGCTGCGACGCATCGAGCCGCTGCCACCGGTTCCGCATGCCGCAGGCGGAGCAGTGGAGACCGTGGAGCTCCGTGCCACAGTCGAGGCACGGACGGGTCGGAGAGGTAGGGCTCACGGGCGCATCATGCCGTCACCCGGCGGGAAGCGACGAGAGGATGAGCGGCAAGAGCAGGCTCCCGAACAGCAGCAGCGCGACGATCGCCACGAGCACGATCGCGCTGACCACGCTGGCGACGGCCGAGAGCCAGCCGCACTCGTGGAACTGCCGGACCGCCCAGGTGAAGTAGACGAGCGAGAAGAGATCGCCCAGGCCGTCCAGCGCGAAGAACACCAGCGCCGTCTCGGGAAGGACGAGCTGGAGCGAGGCGATGCCGATGGCGGCGAGCAAGCTCGCATGGGTCAGGGCGTAGGCGGCGAAGCAGGTGAGCTCGGCGAGGTTGTAGCGTCGCAGGACCAGCCGCAGGCCGAAGGCGTAGATGGGGATCAGGGCCAGCCGGAGCTCTCGTCCGAAGTCCTGGAGGACGGTGAAGAGAGAGCTGAAGAAACCGCTCATCACCTCCTGAGTGGCCGGATCGATGGCGACGGTGCGCTCCACGAGGGACTCGGCCTGCTGCGTCTCGTCCAGTCCGAGCCAGGTCAGCAGGGCCAGGACGCCGGCGACCACGAGCAGGTACTTCAGGGGGTTGAAGTAGCGCCGCCGCTGCCCCCCCACGTAGGCCCGGGCGATCACCCCAGGCCGGACCGTGAGCCCCAGGAGCGTCCGCCAGAGGCTCGATTCGAAGCTCAGGAAGTGCTCGATCGTGTCGCGGAGCACGTCCATCTCTCGCAGCCGGGGCCAGCGGTCCTGCATGCCGCAGCTCGAGCAGAAGGCTCCGGAGAGGCTCTCCCCGCAGTCGAGGCAGGCAGCCGGGGTCGATGCCGAGGGGGTGCTCACGAACCGACCGTACCCCCTCGGAGCCTCGCGGGTTTCGGTTGGTGCCCCCTCCCCACTCAGGTTTCGAACCCACCAACCGAAAAAGTTCCCGGGGCTTCTTGCGAGTGATTCTCAATATCAATAGACTGGCTCTCGATGATCGTCTGCCACTGCACCGGAAAGACCGACCGCCACGTCAACGAGGCGGTTGAGAGCGGCGCTCGCAGCAGCGACGAGGTGACTCGTCAATGCCGCGCGGGCGGCGTGTGCGGTGGCTGTGTCCCGACGATCGAGTGCCTGCTCCGGCGGGCGCTCGCCGCAGCCGCACCGGCCCCCTCCCTGGCTGAGGCTGCGAGCTCCTGAGCCGAGCCTCATCGTCCGTCACGGAGCCTTCCGTCACGGAACACGCTCTTCGTGCGCCCAGGCGAGCTAGACTCCTGGCTCCCCTCTCACAGGAGTCGTCGGCATGAAGGGTGATCCGGACGTCATCGAGCTGCTCAACCGCGTTCTCACCGCGGAGCTCACCGCCATCAACCAGTACTTCGTTCACTCGAAGATGTGCGCGAACTGGGGCTACGCCCGCCTCGCCGACCATCACCGAAACGAGTCGATCGAGGAGATGAAGCACGCGGACCAGCTCATGGACCGCATTCTCATGCTCGACGGCGTGCCGAACATGCAGCGCCTCAACCCCGTGAAGGTCGGCGAGACCGTGCCCGAGCAACACCAGCTCGACCTGGAGCTCGAGCTCACGGCCCAGAAGGTGCTCAACGACGGCATCGCTCTCTGCCGGGACAAGGGCGACAACGTCTCCCGAGAGCTCCTCGAGCGCATTCTCATGGACGAGGAGGAAGGCATCGACTGGATCGAGGCTCAGCTCCATCAGATCGACGAGATGGGCCTCCAGAATTACCTGACCGAGCAGGTCCGCGGCGGCTGATCGCAGCAGCTCGGCGAGCGCGTCGAGCCCGAGTCCAAGTTGTCCTTGCGCTCGGGCGTCAGAACCAGGACAATCCGTTCAGTGACGGGGGCAGGTCTCGCTGAAGGTCTCGGCGATGATCGACCGTTTCATGGAAGCCGTCGAGCGGCTCGACAAGCTCAGCCTGCTCGAACGACACCGTACCCACCGCAACGCCAAGATCCTGCGTCGTCGCATCGAAGCAGGTGAGGAACCCACCGACGCGGACTGGGAAGAGCTGTTCCCCCATCCCCACGTCTGTCAGCTCGCTCGCATCAAGCTCGGTGAGCGGCTCGACCCCCTCGACTACGACCACGAGGCGACCTGGGTGGGCGCCAACGCCAAGGCCGCCCGGGAGATCGAGGCCGTCGTCGCGGAAGCACGCAAGCGCTCCGCCTGACGTCATCGCAGACGGGGACGCTCGGGTGCTCGTCCGTAGGCCTCCCCCATGACCGAGGCTCCGAGCTGTCCGACCTGCGGCACCGCACGACCCGACCGCTTTTGTCCGTCGTGTGGTGAGGCCGCCCTTCAGGACGGCGAGCCCTCCCTTCGTCAGGTCGTCGTCGCCTTCTTCTCGGACGTCACCAACCTCGAAGGCAAGCTCTGGCGCACGCTCTGGTCTCTCGTGCGTCACCCGGGCCAACTCGCCGCGGATTGGTCCCGGGGCAAGCGCCGTCCGTACATGAAGCCGACGCAGGTTCTGATCCTGGCCACGGTCGTCTACTTCCTGCTTCAAGCCTTCACGCCAGCGAACACGCTCAACCAAGATCTCGCTGGCCACGTCACGCGGCAGGTCTACAGCCCCCTTGCCCACGGCCTGACCGAGCGTCGTCTCGACACTCTCACCGACCGCGCGGTGAGTGAGCTGCCGGCCGCCGAAGCCCATGACGAGACGGTCCGAGAGCGCATCCGTGCCACCGTCCGTGCCGACTACACGACCCGCTTCGACGATCGTGTCGCCAAGAATGCCCGGGCGCTGGTCTTCCTCCTCGCTCCCCTCCTCGCCCTCGTGTTCGCCGTGGTTCACCTCGATGGAGGACGGGGCGCGGCCGAGCACCTCGTGCTGGCGGCGCACTTCGTCAGCTTCCTCCTCATCGTCGTGTTGGTGATCGGTGCGACGCTGGTCGGGATCACCGCAGCCGTCCTGATCTCGCTGTTCGGCCTCGGCAACGCCCCGCGTCTCGAGTGGCTGGTCGCGCAGCTCCTGGCCGTGCCGTGCCTGCTCTGGCTTCACGTCGCCTACCGGACCTTCCACGAGAACACTCGGCTCTCAGCAGCGCTGCGGGCCGGCGTGACGGTGCTCGCCGTGCTGCCCGCGGTCATGGTCCTGCGACTGCTCACCTTCCTGTTCACCCACGCGACGCTCGGGCCGTCCTGACCCCGCGTCGCCGACCGCCGGTCAGCCTCGCCAGTCGGGGAGCTCCCAGCTCAAGCCGAGCTTCACCCCTGGCATCGAGCGTTCGACGTGCAGCGACAACTCCCGGCCGTCCCACCGCGGCTCCAGACCCTCGGGATGCAGCAGGGTCTCGAAGCCGGGTCGGTTGGAGTCGGGC
Organism: Acidobacteriota bacterium; assembly: GCA_039029535.1. GTDB lineage: Bacteria > Acidobacteriota > JBCCFW01 > JBCCFW01 > JBCCFW01 > JBCCFW01. The sequence continues at coordinate 5,520 of JBCCFW010000228.1, read as the reverse complement.
GTGTCAGGGGTGAGCCACGCGTGCCCCATCGGCTCACGAGGCACGTAACCCTTCGGGAAGCGAACGACGAGCCGGAGAGTCCGGCTCGGCAAGAGCGGACCGAAGCTCTGGCCCTCGCGGAAGGGCCCCGTGCCCCCCGTGAGCTCACGGGCTCGCGCGGCGCTCAGGACGTAGACGTTGCGGTGCTGCAGACGTCGCGCGTAGGTCAACGGCTTCTCGACGAGAGCGGCGGGCACGCGGAGCAGGCGCTCCGGCCGACCGTGGAGCCCCGGCACCCGTCCGATGCGGAAGGACTCCCGACGACGCGACGAACCGATCGACCGCAGCTCGGCCGGCGTGGCCTGCAACGCGTGTCGGCCGAGACCGAGCCGGAGCTTGAGGTCGTGGCCGGTCGGTCCGAGCCAGCGGAACCCTACGGTCTCGATGCTGATCCGCGAGTTGCCGGTGCGAGCGATCGTCACGCGCTTGACCTGCTCGTCGGCCTCGCAGCGACAGAGGTCCCGGTAGTAGCTCCACGCCGCGTGACGGCTGACCTCGCGTCGGCTCGACACGGCCAGGAGCTCCCAAGGAGAGAGCTCGGGGAGTGCTCGGAGATAGGCCTCGAGAGTCGAGCGTCGGGGATCGCCTCCCGCCTCGGTGCGATGCACGGTCATGGCCGACACGCCCATCGCAGCCCCGAGGCTGCGCACCGAGTGACCGCTTCGCTCCCGGACCTGATGCAGGCGCTCGGTGACGCGCTCGCTGATCGGGGGTGAGCCTCCGGCTGGGGCGGTCTCGTGCCTCGCCGCCAGGCCGTGGTCGAGTCCCAGGGCCGGTCGGGCAACGGAGACCTCGAGCGAATCCTCGGCACGCCGACGCTCGATCCCAGCCTCGTCGGGATGGGTGCAGGCAGACAGGTCGTCTTCGGAGCGCCAGGGCACCAGGGCGTGGGGCCAGGTCACCAGGCGCGACTCCAGCGAGCTCAAGCCCGGGCCGCGGAGCCTCAAGACGAGCTCACGGACGGGCAGGTGCACGGACAGGTGACAGCCGCTGGCGAGCGGCATCGCGAGCTTGTCGGACCAGGCACTCGGCCGCGGCGCGCACCACGCCGTGCGGTAGCTCAACCGCGCGCTCGCCCCCCGCCCCGTGATGGAGAAGTGATGCTCGGCGTCGTCGAGGCTGAGATCCAGCGGACCGCGGGTCCACTCGGCGTGGCTTGCGGCGATGCGTCTCAGGAGTGGGCCCGAGGCCTGGCTCGCCACCCGCATGAGCCGCGGCCGGAGCTCGGGATCGGCGAGACCGGCGCCGGCCTGCCGAAGGCCCCGCAGCTCGGTGCGGCAGGTGAGCTGCCCAGCGTCGTCCCAGGCGATCTCACGCTCGATGACGTCGGCCTCGAGCCCGCACGGGTCGTCGAGCTGACGCCAGGGCCCCTCCGAGGCCAGGGGCGGGCGCACCTCCACGCCCGGAAACAGGTCTCCGGGGCAGAGCGCGGGCAGGGCGAGCAGGAGCGACTCCAGGGTCGAGGCGCGGGGGTCCTGGCCGGTCTCGCTGGCGCGGAGGATGGCGCGGTCGAGACCGGTCTCCGCGGCGAGACGAGCCTTCGACCAGCCCATCGCCTCACGGTGGTACCTGAGGATCTCGCCGACCCTGGCGGCGTCCCTGAGGGCTCGATCTCGATGGGTGGCTGCCACGCGCGGTCTCGGCGTCGAGGGCGGGATCTGAGGGAAAGCGGTACGGGTGGATCTTGTCTCAGGCGCGATGCCACCGCACATTGTGACAGCCCGCGAAGTTCAGGAGGTCCCGAGTGTCGATGACGCATCCGAGGCGCACGCCCAGAGTCGCCCTGTTGGCCCTGGTCGGGCTGTTCGTGGCCGTGACGGCCTCGGCCACGCCCTCGTTGGATTGGTCCTCGCTATTGGGGGGAGATGGCGAGGACCGGGGCTTGGCGGTCGGCCTGGACCGCGACGGATTCGTCTACGTGGGCGGCCACGCAGACGGACCGAGCGCGCCGGATCCCGGAGGGAGGCCACCGCTGGGTCCAGGAGCGTTCGTGAGCAAGATCGACCCAATCGGTCCACGCGTGCTGTGGTCCTTCACGATCGGAACCCGTCTTCCTGGCGATGCGTCGGTCGTCCGTGCTCTCGCGGTCGACGAGCTGGGACGCGTCGTCTTCGTCGGCAGCTGCGACGAGGGCACCCCCTTGGTCGAGCCCTTCGACCCGACGCATCGCATCGACGAAGGCTGCATCGGGCGCATTGCAGCCGACGGCCGCTCGTTGGAGTTCCTCTCGAACTACGGTCGAGGTGAGGCCGTGGTGATCGCCAGCGACGGATCGATCCTCGTTGCCGGGACCACCAGCGATCCCGGGCTCGTCACGGTCCGGCCCTTTCAGGAGGAGCTCAAGGGCAGCTCGGATGCCTTCGTCGGTCGGCTCGAACCGGGGGGCCGACGTCTTCGCTTCTCCACCTACCTCGGCGGGGCCGGCGACGACACGCTCGGAGCGTTGGCTCTCGGCAAGGACGGCGACCTGTACGTGGGGGGGCGGTCCACCGGCGGGAGCTTCCCGCTGGTCGCGCCCTTCCACGCGGACGCCGCAGTCGACGACAACGCGGTGCTCGCCCGTCTCTCCCCCACCGGTGAGCTTCGGTGGTCGACGTTCTACCCGGGCGCCAGCGCCGTCATCGACCTGCTGGTCGACCCTGCCGACGAGCTCCATGCTGCCCTCGCGATCGATTCGATGGTCTTCGAGACCAAGCGCTGGTTCCTCCCGCTCGCCCCGGCAGACACCACGGGCCTGGTGAAGCTCACCTCCGACGGCCAGCACGTGCGTCATGCCGGCACCCTGCACGTCGTCTTGCGCGACCTGGCGCTGGACGATCGGGGAAGCGTGTTGGCGAGCGTCAACACGCCGGGCCCCATCCGGCCCGTCGATGCACCGATCCACAGCAGCGGCAGCCGGATGGATGGCGGCATCGTCCGTCTCGCACCTGGGCACAATGCCGTCGACTGGGCCTTCGGGATCGCGGCGGGCCCGAGTGGCGGACTCTCCGACGAGTGGTCGGAGACCGTCTTCTCGCAGCTCGCTCATCACGAGGGTGAGATCATCGTGGTCGGCGAGACCAACGGCATCGAATTCCCGCTCATCGATCCCATGGACGGCGAGGCCGACGGCCGCGAGGCGACCTTGATGAAGCTCGGCGCGCTCTCGGACAACGACGTCGAGGAGCCGTCGGCGCTGGACGCCGGGACCTGGCGGCCGCCCCTGGTCATCGGCAAGCCGCCCCTCACGAGGAGTCTCGACCTCGGCTGGGAGGAGACTCAGGGAGATCGCTACCGGCTGGTCCTCGGCGACCTCGACGTCCTGGCGGGCAGCGGGACTTACACCCACGACGATCTCCCGCCCTGCGAGCTGACCGAGCCGGAGGTCAGCATCCCGCTCCCCGACGGGAACGTGTACTTCCTCATCGTCGGCGTGGACGACAGCGGCGAGGTGTCGTCGTACGGCCGTGATTCGTTCGGTCGGGAGAGACCGACTGCGGACGGCCCCTGCGGCTGAGCCCGCGGCTCCGGCCACGGCCGGAGCCGCTCGCCCACCCCTCTTCCCCCTTTCCTTGGTGCTCCGCGTGCTGGCGTGAGCCGGACGCCCTTCGTCCGTCTCGCGCGAGCTCTCGGCCGAGACTCACTCCCATTTCCATTCCTTGTCCTGCGGAGAAATCGACATGACGTCGTCTCGCTTCCTCTCGATCCTCGTTGTCACCGCAACATGTCTGACTTCCAGCGCCATTGCCGCTCGCCCCGGCTTCGGTGATCGGCGTGTCGACTCTCGAGTGGCCGAGAAGCTCTGGCCCCTTCCCGTACCCTCACCTCGTTACCTGAGCGACCCATCGGAGCTACAGGGGGTCCTCGTGCACTTCGACTGGGGTGACGTCCAGGTGGACGAGGCGAGCCTGCAGGTGAGCCCGTCGGGTGACCTGGTGTTCGCCTCGTTCCGTGGCCATGACCGGGACGGCAACTTGATCGTCCACGAGCCCCGTCGTCCCCGGGGTCGCACCGTGACCTCGCTCGGCGCTCTCACGAACCTCCGCATCGGTCACCCCGAGCGACCCGAGTCGCTGGTCGATGTCGACCACCTCGCCTTGGGAGTCGGTTCGGACGGCTTCCTGCGGATCGTCGAGCTCACCGGCCAGAGGATCGAGTCCGGTCTTCACGTGCACTCCGACGACGATCCCGGCGCCAACACTCCCTGTGGCATCAAGACAGTCTTCGGCTGCCGGAGGCACGAGTGCTTGGTCGACTCTTGCGGTGCCTACCCGGGCTGCGCCTGCAACTCCACCAATCGCACGTCGGGGAACTGCCAGGGCTACACGGATCAGGAGTGCAAGGGCACCTGCCCGGTGGGCAGCGACCTGACCTGCTTCAACAACGGGCGCTGCGGCTGCCACTCGGTCCAGGCCGAGACGCCCTGAAGTCACCGGAGCCAGGGTCACGCGGCGAACCAGCCGCGTGACCCACGTGGCCTCTCAAGGAGCGGAGGAGTTAGTTGATGAAGATCCCCCTCGTCTTGTTCTCACTCTTGTTGCTGGTCGTGCCACGGGTGCACGCCGACCGAGCCCGGCTCGGCGATCGAGTCGTCCCTGCCGTCGTGCCCTCCGGGCCCTCTTGGCCTCTGCCCATCCCCTCTCCCGGCGAGATCACCGAACTCTCCCAGCTGCGAGGCGTCCTCCTCGAGACCGAGGGCAGCACCTACCAGGTCGATGAGCTCCAGCTTCAGGTCGGCCTGGACGGCCAGCTGGGCCTCGCCGGTCTCCGGGGGTGGGATCGAGCCGGCAACCTGCTCGTCCGCGAGCTAGGGAGCCCGAAGGGACGCATCGTGTCCTCTCTCGATGAGCTCGGCACCGTGCGCTTGGGGAGTCCGGCCCGACCGGAGGAGCGGGTGGATGCCGACCTGCTCGCCTTCGGTGTCGACGCGGAAGGCTACCTCTCCGTGGTGGAGCTCATCGGTCGTCGGGTGGGCACGGGTGAGCGAGTGGAGCGCTCGCGACATCCCGACCCCTCGGAGAGTCCCTGCGGGGAGCGCGTCGTGATCGGCTGTCACAACGTCGACTGCACCGGGTACTGCACGCCCTTCCCGGAGTGCGGCTGCGTGGGGTCGTCCGGACCGCTGGGAATCACGGGCCACTGCCTGGCCTACATGGAGACCAGTTGTGCCGGATGGTGCCCAACGGGGTCCGTCTGCGCGCGCAATGCCCGGGGCTGTGACTGTCTCGATGAGCGCTTGATGGACGAGTAACAGCCGCCTGCTCCGAAGCACCGGGCGCTCGCGTGCACTTCTGCGCACGCGGGTGCCCGGACGGTGCATGGTCTCGTCATGACTCTCTGGATCGACGACGACGCCATGCCTCGAGCCGTCAAGGAGCTCGTGCTCCGCGCTTCCGAGCGCCGGCAGCTCGAGGTCGTCATCGTCGCCAACCGCCGGCAGGCTGCCCCTGCCTCACCACGCGTCCGGGTCTCGGGAGACCTGGACGACCCGGACGAGTGGTG
>JBCCFW010000227.1:0-10392 GCA_039029535.1 Acidobacteriota bacterium | reverse complement strand
CTCGAGGTCGCGGATCCGTCCGAGCGCGTCGGCCAGCGACAGTCCCCGAACGTCGTGCGGAAGACGTCCGGACAGCAGCTCGTAAGCGACCACGCCCAGCGAGTAGAGATCGGAGCGCTCGTCGACCTGATCGGAGTGACCACAGGCCTGCTCGGGGCTCATGTAGCTGAGCGTCCCGACGATGTCGCCGACCATCGTCAGCTTCGTCGTCGCGACCTCGGGCTCGGTCATCGCTCGAGCAACCCCGAAGTCCAGGACCCGCACGCGACCCGAGCGATCCACCAGGATGTTGTCGGGCTTCAGGTCGCGATGAACGATGCCCTTCGAGTGAGCGTGCGAGACCGCTTCACAGGCCTGGAGGATGAGACCGACACGCTCCTGCGAGCTGAGCTCGAGGGCTTCGGCGTGCTCGCGGATCGGACGCCCGTCGACGAGCTCCATCGCGATCCAGGGGGTCAGCCCGCCTTGCTCATCCCGATGGAGACCGCTCTCGATGACCCCCGCGATCCCCGGATGACTGAGCTGTCCGAGGAACTCGGCCTCGCGCTCGAAGCGTCGACCGGCTGCGTCGGAGCCGAGCCAAGCCTGGAGCAGCTTGACGGCGACGCGTCGGTGCGGTCGCTCCTGCTCGGCCTCGTAGACCGAGCCCATGCCACCGACGCCGAGCAATCGACCCAGTCGGTAGGGACCCACTCGTGCCAGTCCATGGCTCGGCCTCGACTCCTCTTCCTCTTCGCCACGGAGGTAATGACCGGGCCCACGCGCGCCGAGGAGATCGTCTCGGGTCTCCTCGGCCGCCAGCAAGGCCTCGACCTGAGCCCGAAGCTCGGCGTCGCCGGCACAGGCTTCCTCGAGCCGGGCCGCCCGCTCGTCGAGGGGCAGGCGCCGGAGCTCTCCGAGGATCGCCATGCACTTCTCGAAGCGCTCTCGCTCTCGATCGGCAGGATCGGACAACGGACCTACTCGTCGGGGAAGCGGTCGAGCGGGTAGTACGCCAGCAGGAGGCGGTAGCGGCGCTCGTCCTCGCCTTCCCCCCTCTCGGCTTCCGCGGTGAGGTCCTCGACCAGACGACGCAGGCGTCGGGTGAGCCGGTCGATCGTCTTCTGATCCGCGTGAAGCTCGACGAAGGAAAGCAGCCCGACCTCCTTGTCGAGGAGTTGCTCGAGTGGTTCCTCGCCCGACGCCAGCCGATGACACTCGTTGCGGGTCTGGTCGAGGAGGGTGTCGATCATCGTGGTCAGCGCGTCGTCCGAGCCGCCCCCGAGCAGGGCCCCACCGACCTCGAAGCGTCGCGCCACCGAGCGGAAGTACTTCTCGAGCGTGCCCCGGTTCTGACGGGTGTGCGTCAAGCGGATGAGACCGGCGCGCTCGAGGCTCTCCACGTGGTGGTAGAGCCGCGTGGGCTTCTCGCCGAGGCTCTCGGCGACTTGCTTGGTCGTCAGCTCCGCCTTGCACAGCTCGGTCAGGATGCGCGCGCGCAAGGGGTCCGAGAGGGCCTTGAGCTGGTCGAGCTCGGTCAGGACGAAGCGATCCGCCTGGGGGCTGTCTTCCACGTGGGCCACTCTACCAGCACGGATTATTCATGTAGACTTGAATAATCATGTTCCGCGGACTACCTTGAGTCCGATGAGCGACTCAGCCTCTCCTCCACCGTCTCCCAAGCCGCTGCTGCGGTCCTTCTTCTTCCTGTTCGGTGGCCAGTCGATCTCGATGCTCGGGACCCAAGCGGTCCAGTTCGGGCTCATCTGGTGGCTCACGGTGGAGACCGGCTCGGCGACCGTCGTCGCCGGCGCCACGCTGGCGGCCTTGTTGCCACGGGCGCTCCTGGGACCGGTCGCGGGCGCGATCGTCGACCGCTGCGATCGACGCAAGGTCATGCTCGTCGCCGACGGGAGCCTCGCCCTCCTCTCTCTCGTGCTCGCCGCGCTCTTCTTCACCGGCACGATCGAGGTGTGGCACGTGCTCGCGCTGCTGCTCGTTCGCGGCGTGGGCGAGCTCTTGCACGAGTCGGCGATGCTCGCATCGACCTCGCTCATGGTCCCCAAGGATCAGCTCACCCGCATCCAGGGACTCGTGCAGTCCCTCGCCGGCCTGCTGCTCATCGTGTCGCCACCGCTCGGTGCCCTGCTGGTCGCCTGGCTCCCGATGGCCGCCGTGGTCCTCATCGACGCGGTGACCGCACTCTTCGCCATCGTTCCCTTGCTGATGGTGACGGTGCCTCGCCCTGAGCGCAGCGAGACCAACGACAGCTCGCTCTGGGACGACACGCTGGCAGGCCTTGCCTATCTCCGACGACGCACCGGCCACCTGGCGCTGCTTGCGCTGGCAGCCTTGCTCAACCTCTTCCTCGTGCCCGCCTTCTCGCTGCTCCCCTTGCTCGTGCATTCCGAAGGCTCGGGAGCGGGACGACTCGCAGCGGCCTCCACGGCAGTCGGACTCGGGATGCTCGTCGGCGGAGCCGTGCTCGGCGCGTGGGGCGGCTTCGAGCGACGCATCCTCACGACCTGCTCGGGGCTCGTGTTGATGGGCGTCGCGGTCCTGGGCGTGGCGATGGCACCGGTCACCACCTGGGCCTTCCCCATGTTGCTCGGCACGGTCGGGATCGCGGCGACGCTGGTCAACGGACCGGTGCACGCCATCCTGCAAGCGACCGTCCCGGCGGATCACCAGGGACGCGTGTTCGCGCTCTCCGGATCGATGGCCACCATCGCGACTCCCATCGGCCTGGTACTGGCCGCCCCCATCGCCGAGTGGCTCGGGGTGCGCGCGTGGTTCCTCGCCGGCGGCGGGATGACCTTGCTGCTCGCGCTGGTGGCCGTCGTTGCCCGGCCGATTCGTCGCATCGAGGAGACGGCCCCGGCCACGCCGGAGGTCCTGGCGACCCCATCCGACGGAGGACGGCGAACCCAGCCGAGCCCAGGATGAGCGCCAGCAGGATCAACCCCCACTCGGGCAGGGTCGGGATGACCGGGTCGCAGGCGTCGCCCACGCCGTTGCCCAGGTTGCTCTCCTGCAATGGGTTGGGCACCGCGGGGCAGTTGTCCACGTCGTCGGGCACGCCGTCGAGATCGGCATCGGGCAAGCCGAAGAGATGGGCCGAGCCGCTCCGGTCTCCGTGGTCGTCATCGCGCGGCCTGCTCCTGGTACCTTCCCGAGCACGAAGTCGCGCAAGCCGAGTCGGAGATCGCCATGCCTCCAGGACGCCTCGCTGCCCGCTGGTCCCTCGTGCTCGGGCTCATCACGCTCCCGAGCTCAGCCCAAGAGCCCGAGTTCGAGGGGAGTCGCCGGCACCGACTCCTGCCCCCCACCGCGGTCGCCACGGGCCGCTTCGGCCTCGAGGTCGCCGCACGGGACGACACGGCCTTCGTGAGCGCGTCCGGCCATGGCGCCAGCGGCTCCGAGGCGAGGGTGTTCCTGTACCGACGCGATGAAGGAGGCCCCGACAACTGGGGCTCCAGTCAGGTGCTGGCGCCGAGCGCTCCCGGAGCCGTCCCCGCGTCCCAGCTCGCGCTGCGTGTTCACGAGGACTGGCTCGTCGTCGGGGCCAGCAACGAGTCCTGGACGACTCCGGCTGGAACATCGGCGACCGGCGCGGTGCACGTCTATCAGCGTCAGCCGGACGGGAGCTACGCGCACCGACAGCGACTGGTCTCACCGGCTCCCGGTCCCTACCAATTCGGCTACGACGTCGACACGGACGGCAGCTTCGTCGTGGTCGGCTCGCGCAACGCGAGCGTCGACGGCGAGTTCCGTGGTGCCGTCCACGTCTGGGAGCGAACGACGAGCGCGACGACGCCGTGGGCCTACTTGCAGACCCTGACCGGTGCCCCACTCCGCTCGCCCGGGTTCGGAGACGGCGTGGCGATCTCCGGCGAGACCCTGGCCGTCGGTCACCTTCGCGACGGCGACGGCAAGGTCTACCTGTTCGAACGTGACCGTGACTCCGGACGCTTCGTGGAGGTTCAGCGACTCGTCCCGGCCGAGCCCTGCCCAGCGCCTCGGTGCGTGTTCGGCTTCCGCTTCGACCTCCACAAGACCGAGCTCTTCATCGGCCACCTGGGCCCACCGCTCCCCGGCGTCGTCTACCACTACCGAGGCGTGGGCGGTGCCTGGTCTTGGGTGGAGAGCCGTCGCCCCGCCGCCAGCGGTGACCTGCTCTACGGTCAAACGGTGAGGATGGCACCGACGCTCGTCATCGTCGGTGCGCATCGAGAGAACGACGACGGCGGCGCCGCCTACCTGCACTACCAGCACCACCCCGAGCGTGGCATCGGCTGGGGTCAAGTCGCCCGGCTCGAGTCGGACGCTCCTCGCGTGGCCACCCGCTTCGGTCAGTCGGTCGCCGTCGATCGCCGTCTCGCGGTGGTCGGGGCCCCGCTCGACTCCCGCGAGCCCGTCGGCCAGGGCTCGGCCTACGTCTTCGACCTGAGCTTCTCGCATGCTCCGCGCTTCGACTCCACGCCCTTGCGCGAGGCTCAGGTCGGCGAGACCTACGAGCACGAGATCCTCGCCAGCGACGCCGACGGCGATGCGCTCACGCTCACCGCACGAGCTCTTCCCGCGTGGCTCACCTCGACCCCGGGTGCATCTGGCGCGGGGACGCTCTCGGCCACGCTGAGCGGCACGCCAACCGGCTCCGACACGGGTCCCCACGATGTCGAGCTGACCGTCAGCGACGGGACCCGGAGCACGACGCAGTCCTTCCGCATCATGGTCCGAGCGGCCGCTCCCCTGCCCTTCGGGCTATCGCGAAGGTTCTTCCTCCTCACCGCTCTCGCCCTGGTCCTGCTGCTCGCGGGAGTGGCCGTGGTCCGCCGCCGACTCGCGTAGGAGCCACCTGCAACCCGTGGCCCCTGCGCTCGTATCCCCACCGATTCGGCCCCTTGGGGTCCCGTGCGCGAAGGAGACAGGATGACCGCTGGAAAGACGCTCGCAGCCCTGCTCGTCATCGTGGGCCTGCTGTTGGCCTTCTGGCTCACTCAGACACCGTCGTCCCCGGAAGCTCTTGCACCCGAACCGAGTCCCACGTCCGTCCTGGGCTCACTCGAGACGCCCGGCGGCTCTGCCAACGTCATCGTGTCAGGTGACCTGGCTTACCTCGCCGACACCACTGCCGGCCTCCAGGTCATCGACGTGTCCGAACCGTCCCACCCAACGCTCCTGGCAAGCCTCGACACGCCGGGTGGCGCCGTGGACGTCGCCGTCTCGGGCGACCTCGCGTGCCTCGCCGACACCACCTTCGGCCTGAGCGTGATCGGCGTGTCGGACCCGAAGCGACCGGTGGTCCTCGGATCCGTGGACACGCCGGGAGGCGCGGTGGGAGTCGACGTCGTCGGCACCACGGCGTACGTGGCCGACACGACCGTCGGACTTCAGGTCATCGACCTGTCGAGTCCCGACAAGCCGACGCTCATCGGTTCGGTCGACACGCCAGGTGGCGCCGAGGGCATCGCCGTCGAAGGTACGCTGGCCTTCATGGCCGACACGACCTCCGGGCTCCAGGTCGTCGACGTGGCCAACCCGACGCGTCCCGTGATCGTCGGCTCGGTCGAAACGCCCGGCGGTGCGACGGATGTCGCCGTCGCGGGCAGCGTCGCCTACGTGGCCGACACGAGCTCGGGCTTGCAGCTCGTCGATGTCTCGGACCCAGGACGACCGCAAGTCATCGGCTCCCTCGACACGCCGGGCTCCGCCGTGCACGTGGTCGTCTCGGGGAGCACGGCCTGGGTCGCCGACACGCGGGCCGGCGTGCTGAAGGTCGACGTGTCGGACCCGGCGCAGCCGACCATCGAAGCGTCCATCGACACGCCAGGCAGCGCGACCGGTGTCGCGGTCGTCGAGGACTCGGCCTTCGTGGCCGACATGGGAACGGGCCTGGTGGTGCTCGACGTCTTGGGCGCAGCGTCGCTGCAGCTCTGACCTGCGACAGCTCGGTCAGCTCCAGGCGACGTCCCGTCGCCATCGCTCATCACCCTGGAGGTAACGCTCCAGGATGTCGGTCATCTCGTCCACCGTGGCCGGCGGCTCCGCGATGACGTGCTGGACACCACCCTCCTCGAACATCACGGACAAGCCATCGTCCGGGTTGAGACTCCCACCGACCTCGAGCCAGTCGCCACCCACCTTCTCGAGGACGACCTGGTGGAAGCCCTGCCAGTCGAGGTCCCGCATCGTGGATCTCACCAGGGCGACGGTCGCCTCCTCGCTGACGACACGCTCCTCGGCACCGTAGTCGGACAGCACGCGGAGCTTCATGACCGAGCTCCTTCGCTCACGAGGACGTCCTCGACGAACGCACCGCGCTCTTCCCCTCTCTCACGTCGCATGGTGTCTCCCTCCGAAGTCGGCCTGTCAGACGTGGCACGACCGGCCATCAGCATGGCTGAGGACTTCGATGGACGCCACGCACCATCCTCGTTGAGGACCAGCTCGAACGGCGACGCCCGACCACCGGCCGCGCTCATGGACGCGACAGTCTCGCGCTCGCCAGCACTTGCGTGCCCGTGCTGGCTTGAACGATGACGGGCCCCGAGACTCCCTCTGCGAGCAGGGCGCGGGCCAAGCGTGAGCAGGTCGGCTCGTCAGCCACCGCAGCCGTGGCTAGTCCAGGCGGGACCTCCATGACCACGAGCAATCCGGGACCGACCCGGACGGCGGTGTAAGCGCCCCGAGTGAGCTCGCTCCTCGTCAGAGCACGCGTGATGGCCTTCTCTTCCGCGATCCCAATGCCGCCACTCAAGGAGAGCAACCACTCCTCACCGAGGTCGACCTCGCGAGGCTCCGCGAGCCACAGGTGATCGACGCTCACGAAGTCCACGCAGGATTCGCCGGTGCTCGTGGACTCGGCGAGGAGCGTCACCGGCGGCTCGAGCCCCTCGAGCACCAGCCGATCGACCAGGGCCTGCTGACGCTCTTCCGAGCCCCAACGCTCGCAGTCGGCGGTCGAGAACATGATGAGCGCACTACCACCCTCGCGATCAATGCTCCCCATCCAAAACTCGGTCCAGTGAACCAGCCCTTCATCCTCCGCGACTCGCTGCACCAGACGAGCCTCCGCCAGGGTCGCGTCGCCCATCGCCAGCATCCTCGCGACCGGCCCAGCCGGGAGAGTGCGCGTGTCCATCGCGAAATACATCCAGGTCGCATGCCCTACCTGGAAGACGACGGCACACGCCAGACCGATGATCGGGCCCCACCAGCGGGAGGCCAGGCGCCCACCCGCCCCGACATGAGCTCGGAGCGACTTGCCCTGAAGCGCGTGAGCGGCTGAAACGACGAGGACGAGGCTGACCAGGACGAGGAGCCAGAAGGGCAGTCCGATGCTCGCGGCTTCCCTGACCTTGAGCCTCGTGTAGACGATCGCTACAGCGCAGGTCGCGATCGCGGCCCACGGGCGTCGCATCAGGATGTAGTTCCAGGCGATGAGCAGTCCACCCGAGAACGACGAGCTGAAGAGAGAACAGAGCAGCACCGAGATCGGCGAGTTCAGGCGAGCCCGGGGTGCCTCGGGGCCGCCGGCTTCCGGGCTGGTGTAAGGGGTCGCTTCCCTCTCGCTCACGTGTCCCTCCCAGTTCTCCCCGCTCAGCCTAACCCAGCACTCCTCGGGGCTCGGCTAGCGACCATGCCCCCTACCGATCTCCGCAGCACGAAGCGAGCTAGACTCGGCTCCCATGCCCAGGACGACCGAAGACCGCGCCGAGCTCCTCGGTCGCGCTGAGCTGTTTTGCGACCTCGAGCCCCGCGGCCTGCGGCTCCTCGCCGAGGTCAGCCGGCCGGTCCGCTTCGACGCCGACGACGTCATCTGCCGTCGCGGCGACACGGGCACCGACCTCTACCTCATCGTCGAAGGCAGCGTCGACGTGAACGTGGAGGGCCGGGGTCTCGCTCAGGCCAGGGCCGGTGACACCCTCGGCGAGCTCGCCGTGCTCGATGGCGGACCCCGCTCCGCCACGATCACCGCCGGCCCTCAGGGCGTCGAGCTCCTCGTCCTTCCCGGCACGCGTCTCCTCGAGCTCCTCGAGGTGAGCAAGAGCCTGGCCCGACAGCTCCTCGGCAAGCTGGCCCGCCGGGTGCGGCAGGTGAGCACGGCCCAGGTTCGCGTGGGCGAGCTCATGCGGGCCTACCGTGAGCGGGGCCACGTCCTCGCTGCCCTCGACCCTCTCGGCTTCGAAGCACCCGGCGAACACCCCGAGCTCACCCTCGAGCACCACGGCCTCACCACGTCCGACCTCGACGTGACCTTCAGCGTGCGACTCGGCGCGGGTCTTCGACGCGCCCCCCTCCGCGACCTGCTCGCCGAGCTCCAGGGGATCTACTGCGGCGCGGTCGGCGTTCAGTACATGCACGTCGACGACCTCGAGGTGCAGCACTGGCTGCGCGAGCGACTCGAAGACCCCGGACACCACCACGCCCTCGACCGTGACGCCCAGCTCCACCTCTTGGAGAAGCTCACCGCCGCCGAGGTGTTCGAGTCCTTCCTGCAGCAGAGCTTCCCCAGCGCCTTGCGCTTCTCGCTCGAGGGAGCCGAGACCCTCATCCCCCTCCTCGACCAGGCGCTGGAGCGCGCCGCCGAGCACGGGGTCGAGCAGGTCGTCATCGGCATGGCTCACCGTGGTCGACTCAATGCCCTGGCCAACGTGCTCGGGCTCCCGCCGAGCCGGCTCTTTCGCACCTTCGAGGAGGACGCCGCACGCGAGGCCGAAGGCGCCGGCGACGTGCGCTACCACCTCGGTCATCACGCCAGGATCACCACCGGCACGGGACGCACCGTCGACGTCGAGCTCGGCTTCAATCCCAGCCACCTCGAGTTCGTCGGACCGGTCATCCTCGGACGAGCCCGCGCGCTGCAAGACCGCGCCGACGACAGCGGGAAGCGCATCATGCCGCTGGTGGTGCACGGCGACGCCGCCTTTGCCGGGCAAGGCATCGTTCAGGAGATCTTCAACCTGAGCGCCCTCCCCGGTTACTCGACCGGTGGCGCGGTGCACGTGATCGTGAACAACCAGGTCGGCTTCACGACTCCCCCGGAGCAGGGTCGCTCCACCCAGTACGCCACCGATGTCGCGCGGATGCTGCAGATCCCCATCTTCCACGTGAACGGCGAGCGGCCCGAAGCCGTCGCCGCCGTGGTGAGCCTCGCCATCGAGTTCCGCGCCACCTTCCACCGCGACGTCGTCATCGACATGTACTGCTACCGCCGTCACGGTCACAACGAGCGCGACGAGCCCGCCTTCACCCAGCCGCAGCGCTACGCCGTCATCGCCGATCGTCGCCCCATGCGGGAGACCTACGCCGAGAACCTCGTCTCCCTCGGCGAGGTCACTCTCCAGGAGGCCGAGGAGATCGCCGCGTCCTCACGGCGGCGCTTCGAGGAAGGGTTGGCCGCGGCGCGCTGCGCCGAGCAGGAGCACGACCCTCACACGACCTTCGAGCAGGACACGCCCGCCTTGCCCGATGCGCCGCTCGACCCTCCGACGGGCATGGATGCAGGTCGTCTCCGCTCCCTGCTCGTCGCGAGCGCGACGCTGCCCGATGGCTTCACGGTCCATCCCAAGATCGAGCGTCTCCTCTCCGGACGTCGCGCCATGGCCGAGGGGCGGCGTCCCCTCGACTGGGGAGCTGGTGAGGCCCTGGCCTTCGCCACCTTGGTGACCGACGGCATCCCCGTCCGGCTGTCGGGTCAAGACAGCCAGCGAGGCACCTTCGGTCACCGCCACGCCGTGCTGCACGACGCGCGGGGTGAGGGCGAGCACGTCCCGCTGGGGGCGTTGGCGACCGACCAGGCGTCGTTCCACGTGTACAACAGCCCCTTGAGCGAGGCGGGCGTGCTCGGCTTCGAATTCGGCTACGGCGTCGAGCGACCGGACGGGCTGACGATCTGGGAGGCGCAGTTCGGAGACTTCTGCAACGTCGCGCAGGTCATCGTCGACCAGTTCGTTGCGACGGCCGAGGACAAGTGGGACCAGGCCTGTGGGCTCGTGCTCTTCCTCCCCCATGGCTTCGAAGGTCAGGGACCGGAGCACTCCAGCGCGCGTCTCGAGCGCTTTCTCCAGCTCGCCGCCTGCGACAACCTGCGCATCGTGAACCTGTCGACGGCGGCACAGCTCTTCCACGTCCTGCGTCGACAGGCCTTGCAGCGACCGCTCAAGCCACTCGTCGTCATGAGCCCGAAGAAGCTCCTCCAACACCCCAGCGCCCGCGCCTCGCTCACCGAGCTCGCCGAGGGCCGCTTCGAGCCGGTCCTCGCCGACCGCAGCGACGTGGACGCAGCCGACGTCGAGCGGATCCTCCTGTGCAGCGGCTTCCTTCATCACGAGCTCAGCGCCGAGCGCAAGCGTCGTGGCGCACCGGTGGCGATCCTCCGCTTGGAGCAGTACTACCCCTTGCCCGAGG
>JBCCFW010000226.1:0-10412 GCA_039029535.1 Acidobacteriota bacterium | reverse complement strand
GGCGGGCGGTTGTTTTGTGCTGCCCGGCTCGTCAGCCTCCGCCGATTGATGCGATACCCCCCGCCTTCCGGGGTGGTATCGGCGGGGTAAGAGAGAAGCGACTCGACGACGGCCGCCGAGATCACTGGGGGGCGGGAGAAAAGAGGCTCAGCGTCCGTCGTCGAGACCGCGGCGAGGATCGAGCGCCCGTCCAGGTCCGGGGACCAGGATGGGGGCGCCGCGCAGGGAGTCGTCCTCGGCGCACCACGGGCAGCAGCCGGGCGTCACGACGAGGCGCATGCAGTCGACGGTGGTGTCGTCCTGGAAGTCCACGCGGAGGCTGCCGGTGAGACCGATGCCGGTGGCGACTTCGTCGATGCCGGTGACGACGTGCCCGTCGCCGGGGAGGTCGCAGAGGTTCAAGCGGAAGGTCCCTTCCGTGCAGCCCGGGGAGCCCCAGGAGCAACCGGCGAGGTCACCCACGCGGACGCCCCACAGGCGGTCGGAGCGCATGCCGTTGGTGTCGGAGCGTTGGAGGACCAGGTTGTCGTTGTAGGCGATGTCTCCAGTGGCGCGAACGGTGACCTCCAGGTAGTTCTCACCGTTCTCGCAGTCGAGGCAGTAGGGCAGGGTGAACACGTGACCGAGCCGGCTGTTGTTGGCGACCTCGTCGAAGTCGAGGAAGGGCTTCTCGTCAGGGATGGTCAACAGGAGCTCGGTGGTCGGGAGGGTCGGCTCCGAGGGCAGGGCGAAGTCGTCACAGGTTCCGGCGGTCAGGACCACCGGGTCCTGCGCCAGCGCGGGACCGGCGAGACAGGTGAGGGACAGGAGCGAGCCGAGCAGTCGGTCTCGGGTGATCGAGAACATGGGTATCTCTCCTCTCGAGCGCGGGTCGATGCACCCGCGCCCCGGCAAGCAATCCCGACCGAGGAGCCCTGAAGAGACGCTCGGGCTCTCCGGCACGGGACGAATGAAGGGTTCCGGCGGCTCCGCACGTGGAGCGCGCTGGTGAGAGGGACTTGGCGAGGAGCGATGCGATCCTGACAAGAAATTTTGCCGAAACGGCAATTCACTCTTCAGGAGCTCCTGAGGGTCCTCTCGTGCCATTTTTTTGACCAAGAGGCTTCCCGATTCAGAGCCTGCGACCAGCCCCATGGCAAGCCGCGCGTGGTCTCCCTCATCGAGACCGCTGAGCGCAGGGGAGGCCAGCCGGCTTCCACTGCCGGGGCCAAGAGTCGGCGTGGTGGGCTCCACCAGGCTCGCACCAGCCCCCCTCCGTCCCGCTGTCGGGTCGGTCGGCCGGCCAGGAGGCGAGCGCGCCATGGCGGACTTCGATTACGACGTGGTCTTCGTGGGTCGTGGCTACAGCATCACGACCTACTTGCTGAACGCCGACCTCGATTGGACGACCCACTTGCTCCTGATCGGCGGCGTCGACTCCTGGGACAGCTTCGTGCGTGGTGACGGGGTGGTGAATCACGCCCGGTACATCTACGCGCGCACGGCTCTGGAGCGAAAGTCGCTGGCCAAGATGCCGTCGTCCCGCCTGGACTTGGTCAACGACAACAAGCGCATCCTCCAGTTCATGAAGGAGATCCTCGAGATCAGGGGCAAGACCTTCGAGGACGAGAAGGCGGTCGTCACCTCCATCAAGAAGGTGCCCACCGTGTTGACCCGCGACCTCGTCCGTCGCGTGGATGGTCGGACGGTCCTCTCGAAGAAGGCGGGCGAGACGATCCCGGTCTATCACGTGACCTGGGAGAAGGACGAGAGACGGACCTTCACCCGCGCGCTCAAGGTGGTCTACGGAGGCGGGGCGGGTCCACAGCGAGCCCCGGGCTACGTGGACTCGATCCTCCAGTCGGCCAGCCCCGAGCGAAAGCTCCAGGAGATCCTGCTGGACCTGGACACCTTCGTTCACTTCTTCGGCGAGCGACCAGAACGACCCGATGCTCAACGCGGCATCGGCAAGGGCCTCGCCCTGGTCGGGCCGAACGCGGGGATCGACGGCGCCATCGCCGCGCTCAATCAGGGCTTCGATCTCTTCTGGCTCATCCGTGGTCGGAACCGCTCCGGCGGTTGGACCGTGCCGGCGTGGATCCCCACGCGTCACTACGAGATCCGGCGGGGCCGGGACCTGCTCCAGGGCGAGGCCGCCGTGGACTACGCCAACGGCTTCATCGTCCACTACGAGCGCGGCAGGGACGGCGAGGACATCAAGCTGGCGGTCGACGAGCGCAATCGGATCACGGTGATCATCCCCAAGAGCCTCGGTCCCGAGTTCGGCCCCAACGTCCGGGGCCGCGTCACTCACGACGACACCAACGTCTACATCGAGGGGCTGTCCCTGTTCACCTACGCGGTGGGCCAGAACCCCGACGCCAGCGAGTACGTGTATCCGTTCGGCGGTGATCCGATCGAGGACTCCAGCTTGCTCCGCATCGGCCCGGGCAAGGTGCTCCAGTCGATCTGGAGCGCGGAGAAGCTCCAGCCGATCTACGACCTCAATCAGCGTTTCGGCGCCTCCTACGAGACGGTGCTCGGCCTCCAAGATTCGAACGCCGACAAGTACGGCGGGCTGGAGGTGCTCGGCGCTGCCGCGTATGCCATGGCGTCCGATCGCGGCGGCAAGTACGCCGACCACGCGTACTTCGGTCAGTCCGAGCGCACGGCGCAGGAGACGCGTCTCAGTCGTCGTGCCACGACCTCGGAGGCCGCCCAGCGCTTCCTCGGCATGCGCGAGCTGGTCATTCAGACTTCGCGGAGCGGTGACTCTCTCATCCAGTACATCCTGACCAAGAAGCAGGGCAAGGTCCCCAGCCTCAACGAGGCCATGCGCGAGGTCGCCACGAGGCTCAACCAGAAGTCGGTGGGCACCGGTGATCAGCTCGGGACGGTGCGGGCGCAGGTCGAGGCGGTCACGGGCTTCGACCTCCGGTCGGACTCGGTGGTGGTCTGGTACGTCTCCTCACTGGCCGAGTACTTCAACACGCGCGCCCAGGCCATCGTCGAGGCGATTCAGAGGAACCCGGTGGTGGACGTCAGCTCCGAGCTGGCCGGTCTCGACGTGTGGACCATCGCCCTCATCGAGGTGCTCCGGGCGAGGGGGCACGTGCTGGGCAACGCCCTGGACTTCCTCTTCGACCGCACGACGGCCGAAGCCTTCTGGAGGTCCCAGCGCGAAACGGCGGGTCAGCTCCAGGATCTCGATACGAGCATCCGTCGCTACAACACGACGAGGAATGCGAGCATGGTGCGCCGGCTGCAAGCCCTGCAGGCAGGAGCCACCGAGCTCGTGTCGTACATGGGCCGCATCGCGGGGATCGAGACGCTCGATTTCAACGGCGCCGATCGCACCGAGCTCGCGGTGAGCCTGGGAGCGGCGTTCCCGAAGATCGACCCGGAGTGGTGGGACGGAGAGGACGGGATCATCACCAAGATCATCGGCAACCGAGCCGAGTACTCGCCCTGGGGCTACGACTCGTACCAGAGCAAGTACATGCTCGAGGAGCTCAAGCAGGTGAATGCCGGCGAGCGGGCACCGTGGAACTTCGTCGTGCCGCCGCCCCGGGACTGACTCAGGATGAGCGGCTCGCGAAGGTGTAGACGGCCCAGCGCTCGGGTCGTCCCGACCACTCCCCCACGCTGAAGTCGCCGCCCGTGTAGCCGCTCACGGTCTCTCGCCAGAACGGGCTCCCGGCACGGTTCACCTCCGGCACCCGCACGACCCACCGGCCCGGCTGCTCGTCCCAGAGTCGATGGGCTGCCTGCTTGCCGATGCCGGAGCGACGGTCGGCCCTGAGGATGAAGAACTCGGAGGTGTCGAGATCTTCTGGATCGTCGGTGGCCGGTGAGCCCCGACTGGTCAGGGCGAAACCGGCCACCCGGTCTTCGCTCTCGATGAGGTAGGCACGACGACGGTCGGGCTCGGTCCAGTAGAGCGGAAGCCGGTCGTAAACGAAGCGTCCGTCCGGGTTCGGCTCCATGGGGTAGATCGCGCTGAGATCGTGCAGGTAGAGACTCAGCAGGTTCTCGAGCAGCAGGGCGTCGGCTTGGGTGGCGCGAACGAGGGTGACGGAGTCCGGTGAGGTCATCCCGGGATCTTGCCGCGATCGGAGCTCTCGTGCTCGGGGCTACCGGAGCTCGACTCGTCCATCGTCTCCTGACTCGAGTCACTCGTGGGCTTCGCCGCCTCCAGTCCTGGCACCGTTACGCCGCGCGCCCAGAAGCCGAGCCATGACTCTCGACCGCCCAGGTTGCGGTCCGACATTCCTGAGTCCGAGCGTCACCACGGCACGACGCCGTCCCACGAGCCACCTCTCCCACATCTCGACGATGACCTCGTGGCTTCAGTGAAGAACTCCGGGCCATCAAATATCTACATGTGTAGATATTGTCCGCGTCGACGGGCGGTCAAGATCGGTAGTTTCGTTCTGGATGACATTCCCGTTGGCAATGCTAGAACGTAAGAGAAGCGTGCTTAGATGCCCAGTTGAGACACTTCTCCGGGCCCTCGGTTCATGGCGAAGCGCACGACTCACACGGGGCGAACTGAACCGACAGGGTGGACAAGAAAACAAAAGGGCTTCGGCGTGCTTGACGGAGCCCGGACAGGGGTCTTACCGCCTGATCATGGCAAGGCGGTCTAACGAACAGTAGACCGGAGCCCCGCCACGAAAATGGCCTCGCCGATGGTGCGGCGAGGCCATGAACGTTCCGGGGTCACGTCGCCGACGTCAGCACCCGGACGCACAACCACAAGCTACGTCAGCGACCCATTGCCGAGCCACCGAAAATCAACACTTGCAATGAGGTCTGCCGATGCTCTTCCTTGGTCACCTGAACCGTATCCTCGCACTCTTTACCACCTCCGAGTCCTCCTCAGGCTCGGGCAGGGCGCGCCCTTGGCCTGCCATCGCGGCTCTTGCCCTCGTGGTGGCACTGGCCGCCATCTGGCTTGCGAGGGAGCTCGTCGCAAAGCTGCCCTGAGTCCCCTCCCTGGCGTCGAGCCTGTCCGCGCCCCCCGCGGTCTTCGGCGCCAGCCCCAAAGGCCTGGCTCGTCCTGCGGTGGCAGTCCTGGCCCCCCACCATGGACCGAGGACAATCAACCGTGACGTCTGCCGTGCTAGGCCGGGGGAGGGACGGCGGTCGCCTCCCCCTTGCGAGTGACAGGTCTCGATGGAGTTGCCGACCTCGTGCTGGCGGTCGGCAACGACCGGCGTTCGGGGAGCGGTCGGGTCTCGCTGGCCGACCCCTGACCACCCGACCAGCCCGGTCGCAATCCCCCTGGGGGCAGCGCGTCCGAGAGCTGGATCATGAGCACGCCGGTCGTGGAGGAGCGGGAAGACGGGACCTGGACGTACTTCACCGACGTCGACGGTCGGGTGCATGGGTTGCCTCTGCGAAGGTGGTGAGGGAAGTCTGTCCCGAGCGACGGCTGGGAGACGGGGCGAGGACCTCTCCTCGACGGTTGCCGATGGCATGAACCCGGGCTCGCGTGTCGCGTAGGCAACGGCGAAGGAGCCTCTCTTGGAGCCCGCGATCGTCACCACCCAGCTCACCCGAGCTTTCGGCGAGCACCTCGCCGTGGACCGTCTCGACCTCGAGGTCGAGGCCGGGCTCTTCTTCGGCTTCCTCGGCCCCAACGGGGCGGGCAAGTCGACCACCATCAAGATGCTGACCGGGCTGCTCGACCCGAGCTCCGGATCGGCGTCGATCCTCGGCCACGACGTCGTGCGGGATCACGTCGAGGCCAAGCGATGCATCGGCGTGGTCCCCGAGGACCTCGCGCTCTTCGACCGACTCACAGCACCCGAGTACCTGACATTCGTCGGTCGCATGTACGGTCTCGCTCCCGCCGACATCGGCAGCCGGAGCGACGAGCTCCTGGAGTGGATGGACCTGCACGAGCAGGGTCGCAAGCTCATCGTGGACTACAGCCACGGGATGAAGAAGAAGCTGGCCCTGGCGGCCGCCCTCATTCACCGGCCGCGCGTTCTCTTCCTCGACGAGCCCTTCGAGGGCATCGACGCGGTGGCCTCCCGCCAGGTGCGCGACCTCCTGGGCTCGCTCCAGCAGGGTGGCGTCACCATCTTCCTCACGTCCCACATCCTCGAGATCGTGGAGAGGCTCTGCAGCCACGTCGCGGTCATCGACGGAGGCCGGCTGGTCGCGCAGGGCAGCCTCGACGAGCTGCGCCGAGGCATCGCCAGCGACGACGCCGGGGAGCAGGCCGCGGGCCGGCCCCTGGAGGAGCTGTTCCTGAGCCTGGTCGGCAAGGACGACACGCCCAAGAGCTCGCTCAGCTGGCTGCAATGAGTGGCTTCCAGCAGGTCCGAGCCATCGCCTGGCTCCGCTGGCGTCTCCTGGTCAACCACGTGCGCGCACGCCGGAGCGCGATGGCCGGCGAGATCCTGTTCCTCGGGCTCAGTCTCGTCATCTCCCTGGCACTGGCCACCGTCACCTGGACGCTGATCCGACGTGCCGTCCTCGGTGGCGACGCCGAGCTCCTCTTCGGCGGCTTCCAGTTCGCCTTCTGGCTTGCAGCGATCGCCGCCATCATCCCGCTGGTGATCTCCGGCGGCAGCCAGAGCCTGAGCGTGTCGCGGCTGCTCGGTTATCCCATCCGTCGCCACGAGCTCCACGCGGCGAGCCTCGCCGCGTCGACGGTCGGTGCGGAGCACCTCTTCGGCCACCCCGTCCTGCTGGCGAGCTTCGTGGCTGGCGTCGTGCTCGGGGGAGTCTCGCTGGGCGTCGGCACCGCGCTGTTCGGTCTCTTCCTCCTCGTGCTCGTCGCGTGGACCCACGGCATCGGTCTCACCCTGCACGGCCTCATGAAGACCCGTCGGGGTCGGGAGGTGCTGGGGATCGCTGCCATCTCGGTGGTCATTCTCGTCGGCGTGAGCCCAGCGTTGATCTCCGGCTGGAGCGAGAGCCGAGGTCTCGACGACGAGGCCGTCATGCGCGAGGTGCTCGGGTCAATCGGAGACGTGCTGGGGCTCCTCCCACCGGCGACCGCGGCCCGTGGTGTCGAGGCCCTGCACCGAGGCGAGCCGGCAGCGGCGCTGGGGGCGGCCATCGTGCTGCTGGGCTGGCTCGTCGTCGGTCTCGGCCTGGGTCACGTGGTCTTCGTGCGCTACCACCTGTCGGTGCCTAGGGGGACCGGCCCATCCGGCGGTGGGGCTGGAGGGTCGGTCTCGGCGGGCTCGACCTGGTTCGACTCGCTGGCCGGTGCGACCGCGTCGTTCCTGCCGACCGAGGCGTTGGCGGTGGCGGCCAAGGAGCTGCGTTACCTGCGCCGGAGCACGTTCGGGAAGATCACCTTCGCCATCTCACCGATCATGGTCGTCATGTTCGTGTTCATCCCGGGAGTCTTCGAGGACTCGGGCTTCCTGGGCCTCGCCATGCGTGAGGCACTGTTTCACGGTCTGCTGCTCTACGCCCTGCTCCTGTCGAACAACTACTTCGCCAACTGGCTGGCTTGGGACGGGGAAGGGGTCAAGAGCTTCTGGTTGTACCCGGTCCCCCTGCGCAGCGTCATCCTCGGCAAGAACCTCGCAGCTTGGACGTTCAGCACCCTTCTCTTCCTCCTGAGTCTCCTGACCTGGTCGGTGACGGCCGGGGTCCCCGGGCTCCGCGCGCTCCTGACCGGGCCGCTGGTCTACGCCGCCGGCGTCCTCGTCTTCACCCTCGTGGGCAACTGGCTATCGTTGCGCTACCCGACCGCCTGGAACCCGGGCTCGGTGGTCAACCAGCTCCCCGGGGGTTCCCTGCTGTTCTCGATCGCCAGCCTGCTCGGCATCACGCTTGTCACCGGCGCCTGCCTGAGCTTCCCGGTGCTCCTGGGGCAGCCGTGGTTGCAGCCGGTGGCACTGCTCGCGCTGGTCACCGGTCTCGCGTGGTTCTACCGGCGGTCGCTGGACGACACGGCCCAGCAGCTGCACCGGGGCAAGGAGCGGGTGCTCGAGGTGCTCTCGGGGGCGACGAGCTAGCCCGGAATGGCAACAGGCCCTGCTCAATCAGCCTCGCCTGCCTGCCCTTCATCCGGCTTGGAGTCCTCCAGGCCAGGCACCGTTCCTCCACACGCCCGGAAGCCGAACCAGGGCTCCCGGCCGTCCAGGCGACGGCCCGAGCTTCGAGCGGCCGAACGACACCGCGACACGCTGCTCGTCCATGAGCCACCACGGAGCACTGAGAACTTCTCGCTCCAATGACTCCGCTCGACCTGTTCGCCCGCATTGCACCACTCAGACACGTTGCCATGCACGTCGTGCAGGCCGAAGGCGTTGGCCGGTAGCTCCCCGACGTCATGGGCGCGCTCGCTGGAGTTCTCTTGGTACCACCCCACCCGCGCCAGGTCGCTCACCTCGTCCCCTGACCAGAATCGCGTGGTCGTCTCGGCCCGGCACGCCCTCTCCCACTCGGCCTCGGTCGGGAGGCGCCCGCCGACCCACTTGCAGTAGGTCTTGGCCCTCTTCCAGCCAACGAAGACGACGGGCCGCCGCGGATGCGCCTGCTGCTCCTCCCAAAGCCCAGGTGGCGACGCCCAAGGATTGGCAGCGAGGAAGCGACCGTACTGTTCGACGGTGACCTCGTGGCTTCCGATGAAGAACTCCGGAACCGTCACGCGGTGAACGGAGTTGTCGGAACCCCACCGCCCTTCTTCATCTTCGGGCGAACCCATGATGAAGGAGCCACCCGGGACTCGGACCAACTCGATCCCTCCGTTCTCGGTCACGAGACGGTCGATGCCTCGGCGATGAGCCTCGGCCATGTCGGCCTGGAGGCGCTCCCGAGCTCGCGCGCTCTGCTCTTGCAGGGCCTCGTACCCAACCCGCAGCTCTTCCTGCCTCCTCTCCCACTCCGCCTGGGGGTCAGGGACCAGCCACTCCGGCTCCAGGAACCGCAACACGAGAAGGATGAGGACGGTCGAGACGGAGGTGACGGCCCAGAACCCGGGCCGGTCCCAGGGCAGGCGCGCGGGCTCGTGAGCCTCGGGCGTCTCTGCCGACGGCTCATCGAGACGGCCCCCAGCAACTTCGTTCTCGCTCATGACGGACATCTCCCTCGGTGGGCCCGAATCTATCTAGCGGGTGGGTCCCGGCACGACGTGACTCTGTCTCACTCGCCTTCGCCTGCCTTCTCTCCGTCTTGCCTCGCCACCTGCAAGCCCGGCACCGTTCCTCCGCACGCTCGGAAGCCGAACCAAGGTTCCTGACCGGCCAGCATGTTGGCCGGCACTCGAGAGGCAGAGCGACACCGCCGCTCGACGCTGTTCCAAGAGCCACCACGGAGCACGGAGGCCTTCGTTCCCGATCGGTTCGGCTCGAGCCGTTCGCCTGCCGTGCACCACTCAGCCACGTTGCCATGCACGTCGTGCAGGCCAAGGGCGTTGGCCGGAAGCTCTCCCACGTCGTGAGGGTGGCCACCGGAGCTCTCTTGGTACCACCCCACCCGCGCCAGGTCGCTCTCAGCCTCTCCGGACCAGAACCGCGTGGTCGTCCCTGCCCGGCAAGCCCGCTCCCACTCTGCCTCCGTGGGGAGACGTCCCCCAACCCAATGGCAATAGGCCTTGGCCTGTTGCCAGTCGACGAAGACGACGGGCCGCCGTGGATGGGCCTGCTGCTCTTCCCAGAGCCGGGGCGGCGATGCCCAGGAATTGGCTGCGAGGAAGCGACCGTACTGCTCGACGGTGACCTCGTGGCGACCGATGAAGAACTCCGGGACCGTCACCCGACGGACCGACACTTCGTTGCTCCACCGCCCTTCTTCCTCCTCGGGCGAACCCATGAGGAAGGAGCCACCCGGGATTCGGACCAGCTCCACCCCTCCGTTCTCGGTCACGAGACGGTCGATGCCTCGGCGATGAGCCCCTGCCATGTCGGCCTGAAGACGCTCATGAGCTCGTTCGATCTCCTCCTCGAACTTCTCGAACCCGGCCAGGATCCTCTCCTGCTCCCGTTCCCACTCCTCCTGCTCCCGTTCCCACTCCGTCTGAGGCTCCAAGACCGACCGCTCCGGCTCCAGGAACCGCAGCATGAGGAGGATGACGATGGTCGAGACGGACGCGACGGCCCAGAACCCCGGCCGGTCCCAGAGCGGGCGGGCGGGCCCCCGCTCGTCGAGAGCTGCTTCCGTGACCTGATCTTCGCTCATGGTGTTCCCTCAGTCGGTCGGGCTCAGGCCGGTAGCGGCTCGGGCCACCGGCGACAACCGAGCTGGGGAGAGAAGCTGACAGCTTCGTCGGAGCTCCTGAGGCCTTCCGGCAGGCGCACGCCTCACACCAGGAGGGTCCGGAGGAGCCTCGCCCCGGGCGGGGGTCTGCGGCTGCGTGTCTCGCGAGAGGAAAGGTGGTGGACCTGGGGGGGATCGAACCCCCGACCTCCTGAATGCCATTCAGGCGCGCTCCCAACTGCGCCACAGGCCCACGGGTC
>JBCCFW010000225.1:0-10610 GCA_039029535.1 Acidobacteriota bacterium | reverse complement strand
GCTCGAGATCGAGCTGGAGCCCGAGCTCCCGGCTCCGACCGTCGACGCCGGACCGGACGCCCTCCTGACCTGTGACGAGCCGGAAGCCCTCCTCGAAGCCATCGTCACGACCGATGACGAGACCGCGCTGCTCCATCGCTGGGAGCCGGCTGCCCTCGTCTCCGATCCCGCGTCGCCCACGGCCAGCACGAGCACGCCGGGCATCTACACGCTCACCGTCGTCGACACCCGCACGGACTGCCAGAGCACCGACACGGTCGTCGTGGACGACGGGCTGCTGGCGCCCAGCGCGGAGGCCGGACCGGATCGCAACTGGTCCTGCGACGAGCCCCCGGTGGTCCTCGCCGGAGTCGCCAGCGGCGGTGTCGACGGCACGGCCTACCGTTATCGCTGGGAGCCGGCGCGCTACGTGTCCGACCCGGGCGTCGCTCAACCGACGACCACGACACCTGGTCGCTACGTGCTGACGGTGACGGCGGTGGCCAACGGCTGCACGAGCGCCGACGAGGTCGAGGTCGTGGCGGTGCCGGTTGCCCTGCCGACCGAGCCCTCGGCAGTCGACCGCGATCCCCTCGCGCCTCCCCTCCTCGTGAGCCACGCAGCCGACGGAAGCGGTCGGCTCCGACTGCGCTGGGAAGACCAGGGGGGCGACGACCTCCAGGAGGTCCACGTCGGACATCTTCCGATCAGCGTGGGTCCCGGCCTCGACCACGGACCGCTGGAGTGTGACGTCGACAGCGCGGAAGCACTCCTCTCCTCACCCGAGGGCAGCTCCTACTTCCTGGTCGTGTCGCGCAACTGCGACGACGTGCGCTCGTCGTTCGGACGCTCGTCGTTCGGCTTCGAGCGACCGGACTCGATGATGGCCTCGGGCCGCGCCTGTCCTTGAGCACCGAGCAAGCGGCTGCTCACCCTTCGCCGTCGCCGTCGTCCACCCTCAGGCCCAGGTGCTCCACCACCTGGGCCACGAGCAGGCGTGTCACCCTGGCGAGGAAGGTGTAGTCGAGCGTGTCGGGCAGGTCGCTGGCCTCGTGGTAGTGCGGGTTGCGGAAGTCCGCCGTGTCGGTCCACATCAACGCAGGCACGCGGGCGACCCAGAACGGCGCGTGATCGCTTCGCAGGATGTCCGGGAAGTGATGCTCGAGCCCCAGGTGAACCTGCAACACCTTGACCGGTAGCTCCGGCACCCGCTGCGGGACGAGGTCCAGCAGCGGTCGGACGACCGACGCCGAGTCGCGGTTGGCCACCACGGCGAGGAAGTCGGCACGGTCGCCGATCACCACGGGGAGCCCGGCTGGCGCCTGCTGTGAGCCCGGTGAGTGATCGCAGTAACCGATCATCTCGAGCACGTGGACCAGCTCGAGCCGGGGACAGGCCGACGGCACGCAGCGCTCGACGAAGTCCATGCTGCCGAGCAGCCCGTCCTCCTCTCGGTTGAAGGCGATGAAGGCCACCGGCGGACGGTCGAAGCGGGCCAGCATGCGAGCCGCGACGAGGAGCCCCGCGACCGCGCTGGCGTTGTCGTCGGCACCGGGGGAACCCGGCACGCTGTCGAAGTGCGCGCCGATGAGGACCCGGGCCTCGGCGAGGCCGTCGGTACCGAAGGTCGCGACGAGGTTGTCGTGCTCACCTTGGCGAACGACGCTCAGCCCACAGCTCTCGAGCTCCCGCATCACGTGCTGCGCCACCGCTCGGTTGGCCTCGGCCTCCCAGGTGTAGTGACGCGGCACCGCCAAGGCCTCGACCAGCTCGCGAAGAGACTCCTCGGAGACGTCTCCCAGCAGCCTCGTCAACGCATCGTCAGCGGCCGGCTCGGTCGCCGGCCGCGAGCTGCGCAACCTCATGACGGAGTCCCCCTCCACGCCGACCTATCCGGCAGCGGCGTCTCGTGCCTCGCTCAACGCCACCAGCTTGGCGGCGCAGACCTTGAACTCCGGCGTGCCGGTGATCGGATCACCACCGTCGTTGGTGAGGATGTTCGCCCGCGACTCGGCGAAGTGCATGGGCATCCACAGGCAACCGGGCTTCACCCGCTTGCCGACGTGAGCCAGCACGTCGAGCTCACCACGTCGCGTGACGACCTTGACTCGATCGCCATGCCGCAGGCCGAGCTTCTTCGCGTCGAAGCGATGGACCTCGACGAAGTTCTCCGCCTGCTTGGTGTGGAGCCCGCCTTCACGTCGCGTCTGCGTCGCCGCGTTGTAGTGGTAGAGCGTGCGGCCCGTCGAGAGCACCAGGGGGTACTCGGGATCGGGCAGCTCGAGGCTCGGGATGTACTCGGCCGGCATGAACTGCGCCGTGCCGTTCATGGGGCCGTCCCCATGTAGGAACTCGGTGCCTGGATCATCGGGGGTGAGGCAGGGCCACTGGATCCCGCCCTCGGCATCGAGCCGGGCGTGGGAGATGCCGGAGAACTTCGGAGCCAGGCTCGCCAGCTCGTCGTAGATCTCCGCCGGCCCCGAGTAGTCGGGGTTCTCGTAGCCGACCCGCTTGAACATGTCGAGGAGGATCTCCCAGTCGGCCCGAGCCTGACCGGGGGGCTCCACCGCCTTGCGAACCCGCTGCACGCGACGGTCGCTGTTGGTGAAGACACCTTCCTTCTCGGCGAAGTTCGCCGCCGGCAGCACCACGTCGGCGAAGCCCGCCGCGGTGGCCGTGAGAAAGATGTCCTGCACGACGAGGAAGTCGACGCTGCGGAGACCGTCCTCGATCTTCGCGACGTTGGGCTCCGACAGCAGGATGTCCTCGCCCATGATGTAGAGCCCCATGATCCCGGGAGGACCGAGGTTCTTCATCATCTGGTTGAGGTTGAGCCCGTCGTCGGGGTCGAGCTCGACGCCCCAGGCCTTCTCGAACTTGGCGCGGTTCTCCGGCTCGTCGACCTTCTGATAGCCCGGGTAGAAGACCGGCGAGGCACCAGCGTCGTTGGCACCCTGCACGTTGTTCTGGCCACGCAGTGGGTTCATCCCCGCCGCGCGGACGCCGAGATGACCGGTCATGAGGACCAGGTTCGCCAGGCAGTAGACGTTGTCCGTGCCGTGGGCGTGCTCGGTGATGCCGAGCGTGTAGTAGATGCCGGCCCGCTTGGTCTTCGCGTACTCGCGTGCCGTCCAGCGGATGTCCTCGGCCGGGACGCCGGTGATCTCCTCGGCCTCCTCCGGCGTGTACTTCGCGACGACGTCCTTGACCTTGTCGAAGTCATCCGTGTTGTTCGCGATGAACTCGTCGTCGGTCAGTCCCTCCTCGATGATGACGTGCGCCATCGCGTTGAGGAGCCAGACGTCGGTCCCCGGCTGGAGCTGGAGATGACGGTCGGCGATGTCGGCCAGCCAGATCTCACGTGGGTCGGCCACCACGAGCTTGGCGCCACGGCGCACCGCCCGCTTCATCTCCATGGCGATGATGGGATGGGCCTCGGTCGTGTTGCTCCCGATGACGAAGAGGAAGTCCGCGTCGCGGATCTCCGGGATCGAGTTGGTCATCGCGCCCGCACCAAACATTGTCACCAGACCGGCGACGGTGGGGGCGTGTCAGGTGGCAGAGCATTGATGGATGTTATTGGTGCCGAAGGCGGCCCTCGACAGCTTCTGCATGAGGTAGTTCTCCTCCCCCGTGCAGCGGCTCGACGAGACGAAGGCCAGCTTCTCCTTGCCGTGCTTCTCCTTGACGGCGAGCAGGCCCTTGGCCGCGACGTCGAGGGCCTCGTCCCAGGTGGCGGGATGGAGGTTGCCGTCCTCGCGTCGGATGAGCGGCTCGGTGAGACGCTCGTCGTGGTCGATGAAGTCCCACGAGAAGCGACCCTTCACGCAGAGGTTGCCGTCGTTGAGCGTGGTCCCCGGCGTCGGGTTGGTGACCTTGACGACCTCGCCATCGAGGACGTTGAGGTCGAACTGGCAGCCCACGCCGCAGTAGTTGCAGGTGGTGCGGACCTTCTCGGCCTCCCGATCGACGTCGAGAGCCTTGCGGTCGCTCATGGCGCCGGTCGGGCAGGTGTCGATGCAGCCACCGCAGAGCTCGCAACTCGTGTGGAGAAGGTCCTCTGATCCGGCCGTGGAGATGGTGGTCTCCGAGCCACGGAAGGTGAGCTGGATGGCGCTCACGCCCTCGACCTCGTCGCAGTAACGGGTGCAACGGGCGCAGAGGATGCAGCGCTCGGGATCGAAGTGGATGTACGGGTTCTCGTCGGCCGGGCGCGCCACGCGGGGAGCGACCACCGGCTCGAGCGGCAGGAGCGAGCCGACGTCGATCGCCATGTCGCGAAGGTGATTCCCCTCCGGCTTGCCGGTCGGCACGCCCCCGTCGTCGGTCACGTGGTCGGCGCCGTAGAGGCTCAGCAACACCTGCAGGTGCTTCTGGGTCCGCTCGGTGTCGGTGGAGACCTTCATCCCGTCCGACACCTTCCAGGCGCAGGAGGGCTGGAGACGACGCTGACCCTCGACCTCGACCAGGCAGGTGCGACAAGCGCCCGCCGGCTCGAGCCGTGGATCGTGACAGAGCGTCGGGATGCTCTTGCCGTTGCGGCGCGCCACGTCGAGCACGGTCTCGCCACGCTGAGCGACGTGCTCGTCACCGTCGATGAAGATCTTGATGTTTCCGCTCATGAGGGGCTCTCCGTGGAACCACCGGCCCGACGGGCCGCGAAGTGCTCGGGAAAGTGCTGGATGGCCGAGGTCAGCGGGAGGGGCGCAGCGATGCCGAGCCCGCAGATGGAGCCTTCCTCCATCTCCCACGCGACGTCCTTGACGTGGACGAGGTCGGAGGCCTCGCCCGAGTCCCGGTAGCGATCGAGCGCCTGTCGCAGGTACCGGGTCCCGATGCGACAGGGGGCACACTGTCCGCAACTCTCGTCTTCGAAGAACTGCGCTTGCCAGGCCGCGGCGTCAGCGAGGTCGACGGTGTCGTTGAGGACCACGACGCCCGCGCTGCCGAGCATGGAGCCAACGCCGGCCAGGCTCTTGAAGTCGAGAGCGAGGTCGGCCTGATCCATGGGGAGGAAGCCCGCCGACGCTCCTCCCGGGCTGAAGGCCAGGGGCGTGCCCTCGTATCCGCCGGCGTGCTCGACGAGCTCGTTCAGGCTCACGCCCAAGGGCAGCTCGTAGACGCCCGGCACCTTCACGTGACCGGACAGGCAGTAGATCTTCGGACCCGCCTCGGTGCGACCCCGGCTCTTGAACCACTCCGCTCCCTTGGTGAGGAGGGCGGGCAGGCAGGCCAGGGTCTCGACGTTGTGCATGAGCGTCGGCTTGCTACGGAAGCCCTGCTCGGTGGGGAACGGCGGCTTGAGCCGCGGCATCCCTCGCTTGCCTTCCATGGCTTCGAGGAGCGCGGTCTCCTCACCACAGATGTAGGCGCCGTGGCCGGTGATGATCTCGAACTCGAGACCGTCGAGATGCGGCTCGGCCTCGGCGATGGCCTTCTTCAGCGTGCGAATCTCGTGCATGAACTCGCCGCGGATGTAGATGTACGCCTTCGACGCCGACACGGTCGCAGCGGCGATGGCCATGCCCTCGATGAGACGATGCGGTCGCCGCTTCATGATCTCGCGATCCTTGAAGGTGCCCGGCTCACCCTCGTCGGCGTTGCAGACGAGGTAGCGCTCGGTGTCGGCCTGACCGAACACCGACTTCCACTTGAAGCCTGCCGGGAAGCCTGCGCCGCCGCGTCCCTGGAGACCCGACGTGTCGACCTGCTCGATGACCGCCTCGGATCCCAGCTCCCGGGCCTTGGCGAGACCGGCGTAGGACTGGTCGTCCTCGGCGGCGAGGTCGATGGCCTGGTCCTCGTGGGACGGGCTCACGCCCCGGTTGCGGTCCGGGCTGGCGAGCTCCAGCTCGGCATCGAGGAAGACCGGCGCCCGGTCGCACTGGCCGAGACAGCTCACGCCGATGCAGTCCTTGCCCTCCGCTCGGAGGTCGACCATGAGTTGGTCGGAGCCCGCCATCTTGCAGGTGAGGCCCTGGCAGGCCCGGATCTGGCCGGGCTCGCCCCGGAGCAGGGTGTAGAAGAGCCCCGTGCCCCAAACGTCGGCCTCGGGCACTCCCGTGGCCTTCGAGACCTTCCGGACGGTCTCGCCAGTGACGCCACCCTCCTCTTCTAGAAGGTGAAGGACCTGCTCGCGATCCGCGTTCTTCGCTTCCATGATCCTTCAGTGTAGCCGACCTGGGGTCTTTTGGGGCGGACCGAGCCCCTGACGAGCCCACGGTCACGAGAGGTGAAGGAGGAGGCGGGTGCCTCTCCTCTCGGATGGTCCCAGGACCGGGATTCGAACCCAGGTCTCCGGATCCACAATCCGGCGTCATGCCAGCTAGACCATCCCGGGACGGGTTGATGCGACCGAAGGGGTCACGAGTTGGTGCGACCGGGGGGAGTCGAACCCCCAAGAAACGGGCTTCTCGAGCCCGCGCGTCTGCCAGTTCCGCCACGGTCGCACTGTCTTCGAGCTCGTTGGTGCCAGAGGAGGGATTCGAACCCTCAACAACCGGTGTCTGAGACCGGCGCGTCTGCCAATTGCGCCACCCTGGCACGGTGGTCTGAACGGAGCCCTCCGTTCGGATTCAGTTGGTTCTCATCCCGAACTCGGCCTGCGAGAACTTTCGGGATGGGAACCAGTCAGTCGGGAAGGTGGGATTCGAACCCACGACCCCCGGCTCCCGACACCGGTGCGCTTCCACTGCGCTACTTCCCGACGGATCGTTCGCGTCACCGTGGGGAGGTCGTGGTCGTTCGTGTTCTTCGCTCATGTCGAGGTTCCATTCGTGCGCTGGACGCACGGGGAGGGTTCGCGACACGTGCCACGAGTAAAGGGAAGAAGAGTTGGATCGCGGAGATCGAAAAAGCCCACCCCCGCACGACGGAGGTGGGCTCGTCAGCCTCGAGTCGAATGACTCAGGTCAGGCGAGACCTCCGTCAGCGGGGCCACCAAGCAAGAGAGCAAGGCCCGGATGGGCCGGGGCTAGCTGCTCGTGCGCGGGATGGGCTGGCTGGCTGCCGACGCTGAAGAACATGGAGAAGGTCTCGTGAGTCGAACGCGTTCATCGCGTCTCGACGAAGCGAAATGTAGTGCAACGCAAGAAGCATGACAAGGCCTGCTTCGACATTTTCTTCGAACGTCACTCTTGCCCATCGCGGCCCTCCCTTGAAGACACCGTCTCGCGGAGCGACATCAAGCTCGTTGCCGCAGGTCGCGCGGCGAGGGAGATGCCATGTCACGTCCGTCCACCCGCCCCCATCCAGGCCCGCCCTGGTTTCTCTTTCTTCTTCTCGTCGCCACGCTCGCGACACCTCTTCACGCTCGTGCAACGAACGGTTGGGTTCACGGCAAGGTGCGCTACGCCGACGGCTCCGACGCCGCCTTCGTGACGGTCTTCCTCGAGAGCGAGACGACCACCTGGAACGAGAGCACCATCTCGGAGGACGATGGCTCCTTCCTCTTCCGCCCGGTCCCCGTCGGTCAGTACAAGCTCTACGCCTTCGAGGCCGGCATGGTCTCGACCTCCGTTCAGGGACTGTCCGTCGTCGCCAGCACCGGAACCAGCTCGGACATCACCTTGACGGAGGCAGACGAGCCTGCCGAAGAGACCCTCGAGGTCTCGGCCTGCCTCATGAGTCCCGTGAACACGAGGACGAGCGGCAGCACGACTGGGCCACGATTCCGCCTCAACGGGATGAGCCAGCACGCCCGCCCTCAACCCCTTGGCCGACCCGAGCGCTACTCACGCCCTCCCGAGACCGACTTCCGAGACAGCACGCGGCGGCCCCGCTCCACCTTCTCCATCGACGTCGACACGGCCTCCTACAGCAACGTTCGCCGCTTCCTGCGTGACGGCGCGCTCCCGCCACCTGAAGCCGTGCGTCTCGAGGAGATCGTGAACTACTTCTCCTACGATCCCCTCGACCGTGCCGCCTTCGGCGAGCATCAGGTCGCCGTGGGCTCGGAGATCGCCTCCTGTCCCTGGGCTCCAGAGCGCCGCCTCCTTCGCATCACCGTGCAAGGCAAGGGACTCGACCGAGACCAGTCGCTTCCTCCCCGCAATCTCGTCTTGCTCATCGACGTCTCAGGCTCGATGAACGAGACCGACAAGCTCCCGCTCGTGAAGTCGGGCCTGCGTCATCTCGTCGACCAGCTTCGCCCTGTCGATCGGCTCGGCATCGTCACCTACAGCGACGAGGCTCGCGTCGCCCTTCGCAGCACCTCGGGCAGCGACCGCGAAACGCTGAGACGCGTGATCGACGGCTTGACCGCGAGCGGCTCGACGAACGGCTCGGCCGGCCTGGAGCTCGCCTACTCGCTCGCGACCGAGCATCGTCGTGAAGGCGACATCAGCCGAGTCATCCTCGCCACCGATGGCGACTTCAACGTCGGCCTCCAGACCCGTCGCGATCTCGTGAAGCTGGCTGAGCGCGTGCGACGCACGGGGGTCGACCTCACCGTGCTCGGCTTCGGTCGGGGCAACCTTCAGGACGAGTGGCTCGAGCAGGTCGCCGACAACGGGAACGGCAACTACGCCTACGTCGACGGTCTCGCCGAGGCGCACCGAGCGCTGGTGGCAGAAGCAGCGGCCACGCAGCTCACCGTCGCCAAGGACGTCAAGCTCCAGGTCGAGCTCAACCCGGCCGAGGTCGCGTCGTACCGCCTGCTCGGCTACGAGAACCGGGCGCTGGCCGACGCGGACTTCCGCAAGGACGACAAGGACGCGGGCGAGCTCGGAGCGGGGCAGCTCGTGACCGCGCTGTACGAGATCGTGCCGACGCAGCGCGGCGACGTCGCCGGTGCCGAGCCGCTGCGCTACGT
The DNA here is from genome assembly GCA_039029535.1 of Acidobacteriota bacterium. Taxonomy (GTDB): domain Bacteria; phylum Acidobacteriota; class JBCCFW01; order JBCCFW01; family JBCCFW01; genus JBCCFW01. The sequence goes on along the minus strand of JBCCFW010000225.1, from coordinate 1,819 downwards.
CGAACGACCGTCGCTCACTTCCGCAGCCCTGAGCGGTGAGCTCGCGACGGTCCACGTTCGCTACAAGAACCCGGGCGAGAAGAAGAGCCGCAAGCTCTCGGCGACCGTCCGCGACGACGGCGGCTCCTTCGAGGACGCCTCCAACGACTTCCGCTTCGCCACGGCCGCCGCCGGTCACGCGCTCCTCCTCCAGCGCACGAAGCTCACGCCGGAGCTCGACTGGGCTCTCGTGCAAGCCATCGCTCGCGACGCTCTCGGCACGAAGAACGCAGCCGAGCGCACCGAGCTGGTCGACCTCGCCCGGCGAGCCGGCGAGCTGTCTGGAGGCCGACAGGACGGCTGACCGCCACGGGCTTGAAGTCCGAGGACACGGGAACGACTCTCATCTCAGGCAAGCAGCGTCGCCCGCCGCTTGTCTTCGACCGGAGGGAGCCCCGTGTCCTCACTTGCAGCAGCGCTCGTCGCCCTGGTCCTCCTGACAGGCTCCTCAACCGACGCGGAGATCGCAACGCCACCCGACACTCCCGTCGGAGAGGTCAGCGGCCGCGTGCTCTACGCCGAGGACGAGTTTCCCTCGGCCTTCGTCCTGGTCTTCCTCGAGAGCGAGACCTCGGAGTGGATGAGCGACGCCCTCTCCGAAGAGGACGGGAGCTTCGTCTTCTCACAGGTCCCCATCGGTCGCTACAAGCTCTACGCCTTCGAAACCGGCTACGTCTCGAACGCCTTCGTGGGCCTCATGGTGCCGACGACGGGCCGGCGCAGCCTCGAGCTGAGACTGGAGATCAGCGACGCCGAAAGCCAGGAGATCTCCTGTGACTTCTCCCACCTCTGGCGACATCTCGGGAATGTCCACCATCTCCAGGAGCGCTTCCTCGCACCGGAACAGCCCTTCGTGCTCAGCTCGGATCGGTCTCGCTCACGGCTGCCGCTCACGCTCGACGCCGCGTCACCTCCGCTGGTCCGCGAGCTCTTGCGTCGAGACGGTCGTCCCAACGAGGAGCTCAGCAGGGTCGAGGAGCTCATCAACGCCTACCCGGGCAGCACTCCGATCGTCGAGGCGTTCGACGGGCACGCCGCGCTCGTCGACGTCGAGCTCGCACCCTGTCCCTGGGCACCTGGGCAACTCCTCCTGCGGACGTCCCTGCGGGCCCGACCTCTCGGCGAGCGGCCACTCCCCTCTCGTCATCTCTTCGTCTTGGCCGAGAGCACCCTGGCCATGGGCACGCAGGCTCGCTGGCCCTTGATGCGGTCCGAGCTGCATCGGCTCGTCGAAAGCCTCCGCCCCGACGATCGCCTGACCCTCATCACGACGAGCGATGACGCCGCGCAGCTCCGACTCGACGCCGTGTCCGGAGCCGAGCACGAGACGGCACGGAAGGTCATCGACTCACTGACTCCGAGCGGCCACGGCGACCTCGAGACCGGGCTCGTCGCCCTTCACGAGAGCCTCGGGCGCCGGTCTCGCGAGAAGCGGCTGCGTCACGCTTGCCTGTTCACCGCGGGCCTCGCCGCCCACGAAGGTCCTCGCGCTGGGGAGCTCGGATGGATACGCCAGGCTCGCAAGGCAACGGGCGTGCCCCTCACCGTGGTCGGCTTCGAACCGAACGACTGGGACTCCTGGTGGGCTCCCGCTGTCGCGCAGGCCGGCGGCGGACGCTACCTCGTGCTCGATGACGAGGACGCGTCGCAGCAGGTCCTCGACCGAGAGCTCGGAGCCCGACTCGTCACGGTGGCGAGGGACGCCCGGCTCGAGCTGCGGTGTTCGACTGAGCGGGTCGTGTCACACCGGCTGCTGCACGGCAACCGCCCCCTGGAGCTC
>JBCCFW010000224.1:0-10721 GCA_039029535.1 Acidobacteriota bacterium | reverse complement strand
CTCGCAGAACGCGCCCTTCGAGTCTCGAGAGAGCTGGGAGACGTCGACCTCGAAGCCAAGGCCCATCTCTCTCTCTCTCAGCTCCACGGAGATGCCGCCAAGGCGTCGGAGGCCAGTGACCACGCCGACCAAGCCGTCCGCCTGGCACGCGAGGCCGGCAATCGACGCACGGAGCTGTTCGGCCTCCTGTACCTGCAGACCGCCCTGACCCGACTCGACCAAGACGATCGAGCCGTCGAAGTCGGCGAGCTCGCTCTGAGCATGAGCCGTGAGATGAGCGATCCCGAACACCAGATGTGGGCGCTGCAACAGCTCGGCCGCATCGCGTTCAAGCGGGGCGAGGTCACTCGAGCAGATGAGCTCTACAGCCGCGCCGCCGAGCTGGCCTCGAAGGCAGGGTACCGCGCCGTCGAGGCCAACGCGCGAGGCAACCTCGCCGTCGTGGCCCGTCGTGATCGCCAGCTCCAGCGGGCCCACCACGAGTCGGTGCAAGCCCTCTCCATGGCGCGTGAGCTGCGTCATGACCGGTTGATGATCTACACCGAGCAAGAGCTCGCCAAGCTCGAGCTGGACTGCGGTCTCCTGTCCGAGGCAGCAGAGAGAATCGAGCGCGTTCTCGCACACCCCACGACCCAGCAATCGGCCCTCTTCACCAGCCGAGCCCACGCGGACCGCTCCACGATCTGGGAAGCACGAGGCGACCTCGAGCGCGCCATCGCGGACTCCCGAAGTAGCCTGGATGCGATCTCCAGCGAGGCCTCCCACGAGGCGAGAACGCCCGCCCTCGCCACCCTGGGTCGCTTGTTGCGCCAGACGGGTCGGGAAGACGAAGCACTCGAGCTGCTCCTGGAGGCCAGTCCCCTCGCCGAGGCGTGGGGGGCCCCAACGTGGCTGGCCTACGTGTACGCTCAGCTCGCAGCCCTCGGTGAGAGCACCGGACATGGGCCGGACCTCTCCGACGAGCTGCGGAGTGGGACGGTGTTCGTCCGGGTCGAGACCTGCCTGGCCTGGCACGAAGCTGGCGTCGACGGCCAGCTCGAGCTGGCCCAGGAGCTGGTCCACGACTTCGCCCTCCACCTGCCCGACGAGTGGCGCGAGCCCTACTGGCTCCACTCCCCGGCCGCCGTGCTCCTTCGCCGCGCCCTCCGCGCCGAAGACCCTGACACGCTGCACGGCACGGTCGCCGAAGACTGACCGCGGGCAGGCACGAGAGTCGTCGGCTCTGACGGCGCCCAGCGCGATGCTCTCTCCCCATCGCCCGATCTCGAGGCCGGACGCCTCCGCCAGGACCTCGCACGAGGATCATGACCGACCGTCTACCTTGCCGCGAATACAGGACGGCCGGGATGGTCTCCTCGGACGCCGGGCCCCATGTCTCTCTGCACGAGCGATCGCGACGGTGCCGCGGCGGCAGCTCCCATTCTGCGAGCCGTCGGGCCGCTCTCTCCGCGCGTGTCGACCTCTTTCATCTTCGGAGGCTTCGCATGAGAGCCCTGTCCCGTTTCGTGTCCGTGCTTCTTGGCGTGCTGTCGTGCGGCCTGGCCGTGCTCGCCCCCCACCCCGTCTCGGCTCAGGGCCGAACGGACTACTTCAACGTCGAGAGTCCGCAGGTCCATCCCATCGAGGTGTTCACGATCGCCGGCCACGACTACCTGGCGATCCTGAACACGCCCGACAACTCGGTCGAGCTCTACGACACCAACGAGGACGCAGCCGGACGACCGCGCTTCCTGGAGCGAGAAGCGCTCGGATTGGAGCCCGTCTCGGTGCGCTGGGTCGAGGAGCGACAGAGCCTCTACGTGGCGAACTTTCTCGGCGATTCGATCAGCGTCGTCGCGATCGAAGCACCCATGGGTCCCACCAGCTTCTCGGCCGAGCTGACCCTGACCGTGCCGGTGACCGACGAGCCGATGGACCTCGTCTACGTCGAGCTGGACGGCCCGATGGGGCCACAACCGGTCCTGCACGTGGCGCACGCGACCCACGACGCCATCGGGAGCTACGACGCCCTCGACCTGAGCCCCATCACGCCCGGCGCCGAGCGTCGCGCGGCCGTGCTCCCTTCCGGCCTCGACCTGAACGGCGACACCCTCTCCGACGACATGGCCCTCAAGCAGCCTTGGACCCTGGCGACGGCCTGTGACCGCCTCTTCGTGCTCGGACACCTCGGCGGCAACGTGCCGACCCGCTACGACTTCGACGTCTACTCCGAAGGACTGGACGGGAGCGATGCACGCGCCCTGGCCGGGCTGGGCTCCACGAACTGGAACATGGCCTTCGGTGACGACGACACGTTGTACCTCGTGGGTGCTGAAGCGAGGAATGGCGAGCTCTTCGGAGAAGAGGAGGCACGGAACGCGACGAGCGGCTTCGTCGAGAGCATCCTCTACGTGGTGGAGGACGCCTGCTCGGCGAGCCCGACCGTGCACCGCCGCGACGTGAACCTGCATCAGCTCACCGAGCCTCCCGGCCCCGTCCTCAACTCGTCGTTGCTCACCGAGAACCCGGTGAACGGTCACGGTCCCATCGAGCGCTCGAGCCGCCGTCGGTCCGGCTTCGCAGGCTCGGGAGGATTCGGGAGCAGGGGCGGTGGCGGTCTCCCCCTGACGATGCCGGTCGCCAAGGCCGGCGCCCTGGCCCAGCTCACCGACCTCGCGGTCCTCGAACGACCTGGCGAGCTGCCAAAGGTGTTCGTCGCAGCCTTCTCGAGCGATCGGATCGGTGTCTTCGAGCCGGACCTGAACGTCACGCCGCTGCAATGGCCGCGTGGCCTGATCGACCTGTCCCCGGGAGCGTCCTCGACGAGGAAAGGCCCCCGAGGCCTGGCCCTGCGGGATCGGCCCGGACAGGAACGCCTCTATGTTCTCAACCGCTTCACGAACTCGGTGACGGTCATCGACCCCCTCGCGGAGACCGTCGCAGCGAGCTTCGACCTGAGGAGCCACCCGGTGCCTCCCTGGATCCTCGCGGGCCGGGAGTTCCTCTATGACGCCAGGCTCTCCGGCAGCGGCTTCGTGTCCTGCTCGAGCTGTCATCTCGATGGACGAACGGACGGGCTGGCCTGGGACCTCAGCGACGGCGTCGGTGCCCCCCTGCCCCCAGAGATCGACAACATCTCGCTCGACGACTGGCCGGCGAACAAGGAGTTCATGGTCACCCAGTCGTTGCAGGGCCTGCTCAACTGGGAGGTGCCGCCGGAATCGATGCCGCTCTTCACCAACGGGCGGTACCACTGGCGAGCGGATCGCGACGACTTCACCGCCTTCAATCCCGCGTTCGCCAATCTCATGGGAGGAGCCGAGCTCTCGACGGCCGACATGAAGGCCTACGAAGAGTTCATCAACAGCATCCACTACCCGCCCAACCCGCGGCAGCCCGTCGAGAGAGTGTTCTCCGGAGACGTCGGCGATCCCGACGATGCGCCAGAGACCCCTTTCTTGACCGAAGAGCTCTCAGGCTCGGGAGCCAGGAAGGGTCTCAAGCTCTTCTTCACCGCAGTCAGCGACGGCCAGGGCTCCTGTCAGTCCTGTCATGCCTTGCCCGAGGGCAGCAACAACGTCATCACCGTCGCGACCGACCAGCAGCAACCGCACCCGATTCCCGACGACGCCACGCTGAGCGCGGTGGCTCAGCCGATGGAGAGCGCGGCGATGCGAGGGCTGTTCCAGAAGGAGTCACGACTCAGCACCGATGGCGCGAGCCTGCCCTTCGGCACGCCGGTGACCGGCTACGAGGGGTTGTCGCACACGGGGTTGTTCCCGAGCGGAGCCGGCAACGTGATGGCGACGATCAACGGCTTCAACTTCCTCGGCTTCGACCTCCTGTACTGCAGTCAGGTGCCGGGGCCCGGAACCTTCTGCGACAACCTCATCGCGGTGAACCAGTACTGCCACGAGTTCGACTTCGGCACCGCGCCGATCGTGGGTCGCAACGTGACGGTCGACTCGGACAATCGGACCGACACGACGGTCCTGGACGCCCTCGACCTGGCCGAGAGCCAAGCACGAGTCGCCAACGCCGGGCTCGCCGTCCGGGGGCACGTCGCGGGCTTCGCCAGGGACTACTGGTTCGACCCGCACGCCGATCTCTACCGACCCTCCGATCCGGCTGCCAACTCCCTTCCGCGGGTCGTGCTCCTCGCGACCCTCGTGACGGCCGACGATCGGCTCGTCTTCACGTCCACGCCCCTCGGCACCGAGCGTCGCTTCGCTCACCCCGATGGCGCCCCCACTCCCCTGACCGGACCTGCGCCGAGCGAGATCCAGCTCCTCCCCATGGTGCCCAACACGGCACACGTCGACATCCCGTCGTTCAGCAAGCTGTGGGTGCCGCCCCCCACCGTGGGCGTGGGGCAGTTCGGCTTCTTCTCGCACACCGTGCGCGTCTACCAGAACGCACTGCTCGATGACGGCCCGCCCGACGGATTCGGCCTCTGCGATCTCCGCCACGAAGCGCCGCGCCGCTTCCGGGTCTCCGGGGACGACATCCGCCCCGGCGCAGAGCTACACCTCCACGTCGCGACCCTCCGCTCGGAAGGACCGCCGGACACCTCTCAGCCCTTCGACGACGAGAAGTCACAGCCGACGCTGACCCGTCTCGTCTTGCCCCTCTACGCCACTGAAGACAGCGACGCCAACGGCCGAGCGGTCTGGGAGACGGCCGTCGAGATGGAGCCCCTTCTCTTCTACGGGCTCATGGCTGGCCGACCGGTCGCTCCGAGCCTGCCGTCGACGGTCCTGCCGGAGCTGACCAGCCTCGACTGGAGCGTCACCATCGATCCCGAGTCGCAGCCCGGACTCTTCGATCCGATCGCCTGGAATCACCAGTGGGTTCAGGTGGTCAACGAGGACGGCACCCTGGGTGACGGCGGCTGGCAGTCACTGACCATCGAGCCGGGCCCCGACTGCCCGTAGTCCGCAAGCCCGGGCGCCTACTTGGAGAGCCGGATGAGGACAGCGAGCGTCGACACGCTCGCTGTCCACTCGCTTCAAGGGACCACGTACTACTGGCGATAGAGGCTTCCCTGGAGATTCACGACCCAAGCCTCGCCTCCGGGACCCACGGAGACGTCCTCCGCTGCTCCATCGACAGGCGCGTTCCAGGCGACGCCATTCCACTTCGAGATCCTGCTTGTTGACGACCCGCGGATTGCGGTGCGGATCGACATCGAGCCTAACGGCTCCACCGCTCACGGTGGTCCACGAGCTGCCGCTCCATCTGGCCACGCTGTAGCCGTACCCGCCGACGGGGTCTGTACCGATCTTCCAGACGGTGCCATCAGCACCCACTCCGACATCGTGAGCCGTGCCGCTCACGAGACTCCAGAAGGAAGTGGACACCACTGTCCCAACGGGGACCTCACAACACTCGCACGTGAACGTCAGGCCATGACCCTGCACGCCGAGCGTTCCAAGACTTCGATCGGGATGCGAGTCGCCACGCCACGCCACTCGCTCGACCTGCCGCTGGCTCCGCTCTCCCGCCGCTTGCCTCGGTGAAGTCGACCACTGCCTCATGAGCACGGGTCTCCCAGAGAACGGCGCCACACGATTCAGGCGAGGTAGCACCAGGTGCTCCTGCATCGGTGCTGGCTCTTTCGCGAGCCGCCGCTCGTTCCCTGTTCTTCATCGAAGACCGAGGCCGAGCTCCGACTCCATCGACTCAAGCTCGCCATCTCATCGACTATCGGGAGTTCACCATGTCTCGCTTTCCCTCCTTCTTGCTCCGAGCAGCAGCCCTGATCTCATTGCTGCCACTCGCTTCTTCGCAGGCTCTGGCCTTCGATCTCGAGCTGACCGCTCCGCCCATTCCACCGGCCAACGTCGGGCTATGGCATCTCCCGGCCTCAGACTTTCATCTCACCGTGACCAACCCGTGCAACTCGACCGTCAACGCCACCATTCAGTCCTTCGTTTACCACCGGGGTGAGCTGGTCGCCCGCACCAATCTCTCGGACCTCTCGCCGGTTCACGTGCCGCCCGGTTCTTCCAGCTTCGGTTCCGACGTGCTGTTCCCTCCAGAAGCGATGCGAATCAGCAGCAAGTTCCTGGGAATCAGCGCTCCTTGGCACGCACTCAATGGGCCCTTCACCGAGACGGGTTCCCTGCCGCCGCAGGGGTCCTACGAGCTCCACGTTCAGCTGGTCGGTCCCGATGGTGAGGGCGACCCGGGACGTTCGGCCGCCATCCGGCTCGGCGGTCGCTCCGAGTCGAACGTCCTCCTGCATCAGCTAATCCACTCTCATCGAGACCGTGGTGAGAGCGAGGAAGGTGGCGGGGAGCGCGGTGGCGGAGACGAGAACGGCGAGGGTGAGGACGACGAGCCGCTGCCTCCGAGCACCGACTGCAATCTCCCCTCACGCATCGTTGAGAAGGGAATCTTTCTCCCCCCGTTCAATCCTCCGACATTGATGTTGCCCCACGACGGCCAGGAACAGCACGTGGACACGCCGATCCTCCTCGATTGGGCCCCGTCCGCCTCCCTCTCTAGTCAGGACATCGCCTACCGAGTTCAGGTCTTCGAGATCGCTCCCGGGCAGACACCCGCCTCCGTCTACCTCAACGAGCCGCCCGTGCTCGACCACGTCGTCGGAGGAGTCTCCCACCTGACGTGGCCGAGCGCCGTACCCTCACCCCGGCGCGGCTTCAGCTACGTTTGGTCGGTCCAAGCCCTCGATCGGGCTGCCGAGCCGATCGGCCGGTGGGACGGTCGGGCGACGCCCTTCGTCTTCCACGTCCCCTTCCGCGATGGCGACGGCGGCGGCGACACGATCCTGGCCACCGAAACCGGAGACCTCCGCGAAAGCCTGAATGAGCGGCTCGACGAAGGGCAGCATCAGGGCTCCGACGGATGGTCTCTTGGAGTCTTCGGTTCCAGCGAGGAGCTCTGTGACAACGGCGGCTTCGAGACAGGCACGTTTCAGGGATGGACCGGCTGGACGGGCGGCCTCGGCTCGACTCCAAGGGTTCCCGGACTCATGCCCGGTCGTCACAGGCTCCTCGTCCCTGGAGCCGATCCGAATGTCCTGCCCTCCGTGTTGCCGGTGCTGCCACTGGGAGGTGGCAACGCTCACTCCGCGAGGCTGGGCAACGACTCTACTGGCGCCGAAAGCGAGGGACTCGACTACCGGTTGATCGTCGATGCAGACACCAGCTTCCTCCGCTTCAGCTTCGCCCCGGTACTGGAAGATCCGGGACATGACCCAATCGCACAACCCTTCTTCTCTTTCCGCATCGTCAAGACTTCGGACGGCACCGAACTCTCCAGCTTCATCGTGAGGGCCGACACGAGCAATCCCTTCTTCCAACAGCAAGGCGACGTCGTCTTCAAGCCTTGGGACTGCTTCGGAGTCGACCTCAGCGACTCCATTGGTGAGGAGGTCGAGATCCAGTTCCAGTCTGCCGACTGCCTTCATGGAGACCACTGGGGCTACGTCTACCTCGATGGCCTCTGTGGAGATGCGGAAAGCACGTCGCCCATTGCGCGCCTGACGGTTCCCTCCGAGCCCTGCATCGATGGCCCCATCCACGCTCGAGGCACTGCGAGCGAGAAAGACACCGCGCATCACTGGAGCATCGTGGAGATCGACACCAGCGGGCAGGCGGTCGGGACCCCGCTGGAGTGGGGTGGTCCTGTACCGGCAGCCGATCTCGACCTGACCCTCCTCGCTGACAACGGCTTCTTCACCTTCGAGTGTGACCGTTCCTACCTCGTCACGCTCATCGTCGAGAACGCTTGTGGCAGCGACACGATCTCACGCGTGTTCGAGATCAGCCCTTGCCCAGAGGCCGATGCCGGACGCGACTACGACTGCGAAACTCCCGTCACCATCGGCACGCCTGCTCTCCCCGGCTACACCTACTCGTGGAGCCCGACCGTTCGTCTGAGCGACCCTGACGTCGCCATGCCCCAGGTGCTCCCGGGCGGACCGACGATCTACACGGTGACCGCCACCAGCCCGGAAGGTTGCGTCGCCACCGACAGCGTCCTGGTGGGGCCAGCTCCTCCCAGCGTGAGCATCCGGGCCGAGCGGCTCGATGCCTGCGTGCCAGTCTGGCACTTGATCGCCGATACCGTGGGAGGAGGAGACGTGCTCTGGAGCACGGGTGAAACCACCCGCTCGATCGTCGCCGCCCCCCACCTGGGCACGACTTACGACGTCACCACGACCAACGACTGCGGATCGGCATCGGCCAGTCACACCCTGACGCTGGGCGGTGCGTTCCTCGGCCCCTTCCCCCCCATCGTCGCTCCCGAGTGGTTCACTCCCGGCATTCCGGGGCCGAACGACTTCTTCGCCGTCGTCGACTCGACGCTGCCGCTCGAAGCGATGCCGGCCTACAACGCCTCCGGCGCCCAGTTGTCGATCTTCGAGCGCTGGGGCTCGAAAGTCTGCGACCTTCGCTTCGACACCATCGATGGCTTCTTCAATGGAGAGATCGGCTGGGACGGCAACCGCTGCAACAACAACAGCACTCCGGCCTCGACCCGGGTCTACGTGTGGCTGCTCTTCCTGGAGAACTGCGACCAACCGCTGCAGCTCGTCGGCCATGGCGAGATCGACCTGATCCGCTGAGGACCGAGCTCACCCGCGTCGGCGTGCTGGACGCGGGTGAGCCCAAAGGCATGAGGGGGCCCTGGCGACTCGACGTGAAGACGTCGGGTCGTCAGGGAGCAGCATGCTCTCGGTCCGCTCGACGACGCGATGGCTACCGACCGCGGCGCTCGCCGAAGCGACGACTCCACTCGCCCGGGCCCGCGAGACGATGCCCCCTCCCCCGATCCGGCTCGCTGGGTCGAGTCCCCCGCGTCCCCAGGAGACCCGGTTCGGTCACCGCGGAGTCACAACCGATGTTCGTGACCGCGCCACTACCGTCCAGGTGGATCTCGAGCCGGACCACGCCGCAAGCCTCGAGCCGAACGGCCTGCCAAGAGTTGTCGCCGAGAGCCGGGATGGGCACTTCGATGATGGACCGACCCAGCGCATCGAAGGCACGGACGTGCCCTTCGTCTTCATCGGCGTCGATGTCGAGCAGACCGACCGAGCTGACTTCCACCGGGACATCGAAGAGCAGGGTCATCGTCCCGCCGCGTGCAGCGTCGTCCGGCGTACAGGAGCCATCCTCCGAGAGCACGAGCACGTCACCCAGGAACACGTCGTTGCCCAGACCGGGGCCCGGAGCCGCGAGGTCATCGTCCCCGCAGGTGGGAGCCGTGGTGTCGAAAGAGTGGACAGGTGCGCTGCCAGAAAGAGTGACGCCGACGAACTGGGTGCTGACCGACGTTCCTGGCTCGAGGCCCTCGAAGTCGAAGCTCGCACAGTTCATGTCACAGCCACAATCTGCCGGATCAGACCGCGTCGCGTTGTCCGGGCAAGCATCCTCTTCTTCGGTCCCGAGGTCATGGACGTAGGCGGCGCCGCTGCCGTCCGCGCCGGCATCGGCACCGAATGCCCCCACGACTGCAATGTCGCCGCTGGCCGCGACGGCAAGGCCGAACTGATCTCCGGCCGCTCCGTCGCTCGCCAGGAGCTTGACCGACTCACCCCAGGCCGCCGGCCCTCCCTCATCACGCGAGAAGACGTACGTGGCGCCAGCGCTGAGCCCGGCCGTGTCTTCAGACTGAGCCCCGACGATCACCCGGTTCTCACCGACTGCGACGGAGTAGCCGAAGCCATCGCCGTCAGCAGCATCGCTCGCGGTCAGCTTGGCCAGCTCTCCCCAGGCGGCAGGTCCTCCCTCGTCACGAGAGAACACGTAGGCGGCGCCGGCGTTGTCTCCGGCTTCATCCTGACCCAGCGCTCCCACGACCACGATCTCTTCGCCGCCCGCCACCGTGAATCCGAAGTTGTCGCCAACAGCCGCGTCGCTCGCGGTGAGCACGGCGACCTGCCCCCACTGGTCGACCCCGCCTTCATCGCGCCCGAAGATGTAGGCCCTTCCCGTGAAGGCCCCCAGGTCATCCTCCCCGAAGGCTCCGACGACCGCCGTGTCGCCGCTGATCGAGACCGAGTAGCCGAAGCGATCGCCCGCTTCCGCATCGCTCGCGGTGAGCTTCCTGACCTCTCCCCAGTTGCCAGCCCCTCCCTCGTCACGAACGAAGATGTAGGCAGCGCCGGACTGAAGCCCTGCATCACGGTCGCCGTCGGCTCCAACGAGGATGGTGTCGCCGCTGATCGAAACGGAAGCGCCGAAGGTGCTACCGATCCTTGCGTCACTGGCGCTGAGCTTTCTCACTTCTCCCCAGTGGTCGGCCCCTCCCACGTCACGAACGAAGACGTAGGCCGCGCCGGCACGAGCTCCGGCGGCATCCTCCCAAGGTGCTCCGGCGATCGCGACGTCCTCATCGACGGACACGGAGAGGCCAAACGCGTCGCCGGCTTCGGCATCGCTGGCGACGAGCTTCTTCACCTCTTCCCAACCCGCGTCGCCGCGTGAGAAGACTCGAGCCGCCCCAGCCTGGCTCCCACCGCCGTCATCTCCCAAGACCCCGACGACCGCGACCCCACCATGGACGGACACGGACCAGCCGAACATGTCGCCGGGCTGCCCGTCATCCGCCACGAGCTTGGTCTCGTCGATCGCGTGGGTTCGAGCATCACGCCCGCTCGGCAGCCAGGCGAACGACCCGACGCTCCCTGTCGTCGCCCTCACGCCGGGGCTCGCTGCCAAGAGCCCCAACACCACCCCAGTCGCGACTACCGAGCCCCGAACTGTCTTGCT
>JBCCFW010000223.1:0-10738 GCA_039029535.1 Acidobacteriota bacterium | reverse complement strand
CTGCTGTTGAGATAATCCTGCTCAAAGCGGATCTCGGTCGGACGATCGAATGCTTTGAGATGCCGATGCCCGGCCTCGGTGGGCACCGAGTGCGTCTCACCGACACCCACGCCCGTGATGCGGGTCAGCGCCGGACGCTGCCGCCGCCGGCCCCGAACGGAGGGCGGGAGGGTGATCGGGCGAGTGTCGTCGTCAGCCAGCAAGTGCATCGCCCTCCTCCTTTCTCGTTCGCTCCTCGTTCGAAATTTCGTCCAAGACCCGCCTCAGGTCAAGCCTGGGCGTCGTCCTGTCACGGACCACGACATCCCGGAACGTGACATCTCACGCCCCTTCAGGAAAAGAATGGTCCATCCGAGCGCAGATGCCCAGGCACCCCGCCCATCGAAGCGGCCAGCAAACTAGAATCGGCACCGTGAGCATCGAACCTGAGTCGATTCCCGAACGCATCGGTCGGTACGAGATCGAGGCGGAGCTGGGCCGTGGCGCGATGGGCCGGGTCTACCGGGCCCGCGATCCCCGAATCGACCGTCTCGTCGCCCTCAAGACCCTCGTCCTCCCGGCCGGGACCGAGGCCGACCTGGCCCAGCAGCTTCGCGAACGCTTCATCAACGAAGCTCGAGCGGCCGGCGCTCTCAACCACCCCGGCATCGTGGCGGTCTTCGACGCCGACACGGACGCGGAGACCGGGCAGGCCTACCTCGTGCAGGAGCACGTGGATGGGCGCGACCTCAATCGGCTCATCGCCCGGGGGCTCGATCCGGAGCGGCTGGTCAAGGTCATCGCGGAGGTCGCCGAGGCCCTCGACCACGCCCACGCCCGTGGGGTCGTCCACCGCGACATCAAGCCGGCCAACATCCTGGTCGCCAGCCACGGCCACGCCAAGATCGCCGACTTCGGCATCGCGAAGGTCGGGGACAACTCCCTCACCGTCGCCGGTCAGATCCTCGGCTCCCCCGCCTACATGTCGCCCGAGCAGATCCGTCGTCGCGACATCACGCCGGCGACCGACATCTACTCGCTGGGCGTCGTGCTCTTCGAGGGCCTGACAGGTCGTCGTCCCTTCGGCGGCGACGACATCATCACGACCACCCACGCGATCGTCAGCGACCCGGTCCCCCAGCCGAGCAAGCTCCGACAGTCGGTGACGGAGGCCTTCGACTCGGTCATCGCCACCGCCCTGGCCAAGGAGCCCGACGACCGCTTCCACTCGGCCGGCCTGCTCGCGCGCGCCGCCGAGGCGGCACTTCGGAGCCCGACCACGCAGGCGGCGACGATGCTGGGGCCGCCTGCTGCTGCCGCACAGCAACCGGCGAAGGGCAGCAAGCGGGGCCCGTTGATCGCGGCGATGGCCGGAGCGGCGCTGCTTCTCCTGGGTGCTGCCGGCTGGGCGCTGACTCGCGGAGACGACGGGGCAAGCTCCGGCTCGACGCCGGTGACCACGGCGAGCAATGCCGGCGGCGATGAGGGCAGCCAGCTCCCACCGTCTCCGCCGTCGACTCCACGCACGTCGGACGACACGGACACTCGGGACGCGTCGACGGACGACGAAGGCCGGCCCGACTCAGACGCGTCCGTCTCCGACCCCGAGCCGCCCGCGCCGACGGGCGGGGCTTCAGAGCCTCCGGCGTCCAAGCCATCGCGTTCGTCGGATCCGCCGGCGACTAGCTCCCGTTCGACTCCGACACCCGCCAGGAAGCAGGCACCAGCGACCGCGGGCATCGGCCTGGAGCTCTTCACCGTTCGCGGCGGCACGCTCATCGTTCGGGCCGACGGTCGAGAGGTCGGCCGCAAGCAGGTCGCCAAGAGCGAGCGCTCCGGCTTCAAGGCTCGCAACATCAAGCCGCGCTACGAGCTCAGGGTGGACGTGCCCGTGCCGGCGCGCGAGCTCACGGTGACGTTCACGCCCAACGGAAAGCCGCCGCTGGTCCGACGCCTGCGTCTCGACGACTTGAGGGCCGGCGGTTACTGGAACGTCTCGGCGGACGTCGGCATCCGCGGCAAGGCGCTCGACCTACGCCGCCGCTGAGACTGCGAGGCGAGACTCGCAGGTCGTGGCTTCCGCGCGGTCGCGCTGGCGCTACTTGAAGGTGCGCGAGGCGAAGTCGTAGAAGGTGCCGGCGTGGAGCTCGAGCTGCACGCGGTCCCAGGCCCAGGTCGCCGGCTGGAAGACGTGCACGGCGTTGATCTCGAACTCGACGGCCCGGACGACGCCGTCGACCTCGACGTGCACGGTGGCGAGCGCCCAGCCTCGACGCGCCGAGCCGTAGTCGCGATGCGGCCGCTTGGGGATCTCGACGTGCATCCGACGGAGACGCGGCACGGCGACGGCGGTGAGCTGGTGCCCCTGGTACTCGAAGCTCTGGCCGACCACGAGGTTGGCGAGCTCGTCCTGAAGGAACTGGCGGAAGCCCTCTTCGGTCGGCCCGTAGAGGGGCTGGTTGACGACGAGCTCACCCGCCGTGACGGCGGTCGCGGTCAGGGTCAGGCCGAGGGCCAGGACGACGAGCTGAAGACGGCGAAGGGAGCGAGTGAGGGTCATCGGACGTTTCTCCGCGAGCGGGTTGGCGCGGGGAGCCTGCCTGCTCGCCGCGGGGGCTGTCAAACGACCGCGCCGCGGATCGTCCAGGGGCCCTGACGAGCGTCACGAGCCCCTGACGATCCGAAACGTCGATCTTGCCGAATTCGGCCAGCTCAGGCCCGTGGCACGGTCCCTGCTGTACCTGGGACGCCATGTTGTCCCGTGCACGCACAGCCATCCGTTTCGGAGTCGAGGCCCGCCTCATCGAGGTGGAGGTCGACGTCGCCCCCCGCGGCATCGCCTCGTTCCGTGTCCTGGGGGCCGGACCGAGCCTCGGCCGCGTCCTCGAGCATCGCCTCAAGACGGCACTGCGCAACCGCGGTCTCCCGTGGCCGAGCACGCCGGTCACGGTGAACCTCAGCCCGGCCGGCCTGCCGCAGGAGGCCGCCGGCCTGGACCTCGCCGTGGCCGTCGCGTGCCTCGCCGCGCAGGGCCTGGTCGACGAGACCCGACTCGCGGACACCGTCTTGCTCGGCGAGCTGCGTCTGGACGGCAGCCTCCGTCCGGTGCCCGGAGCCCTGGCGGCCGCCGAGGCGACCCACGCTGCCGGGCTCGCGCGGCTGGCCTGCCCGCCGGCCTTGGCTGCGGAAGCCGCGCTCGTGGAGGCCATCAAGGTGCACGCGCTGAGCGATCTCGGACAGGCCGTGGCATGGCTTCGTGGTGAGGATGAAGCCATCGCCCCATCCGAGCCCCGCGAGCCCTCGGCGAGCGAAGCGGAGTCGGATGGAGACGACGTCGACCTCGCCGAGGTGCGTGGTCATGGTCATGCCCGACGTGCGCTCGAGATCGCGGCTGCCGGTCGTCACGGCCTGCTGTTGGTCGGACCGCCCGGCTCGGGCAAGTCGCTCCTGGCACGACGGCTCCCGACCATCCTTCCGCCGTTGATGAAGACGGAGGCGTTGGAGGTGACGCGCGTTCACTCCGCCGCCGGCTTGCTGCTCGGAGCTGGCTCGACCGAACGCGCACGACGACGACCGTTCCGCTCACCGCATCACGGCGTGTCGACGGCGGCCTTGCTCGGCGGCGGCAAGCCGGTGGCTCCAGGCGAGCTCACCTTGGCTCATCGCGGCGTGCTGTTCCTCGACGAGCTGCCGGAGTTCCGGCGCGATGCGTTGGAGAGCTTGCGTCAACCGCTCGAAGACGGTGTCGTGGAGATCGCGCGAACGCATGCTCGCCTGCGCTTGCCTTGCGCCACGCTCCTCATCGCCGCGATGAACCCGTGCCCCTGCGGCTGGGTCGGCTCGCCGCGAAGGCCCTGCGCGTGCTCCGACACGGCGGTGCACCGGTATCGGCGCCGCGTGTCGGGTCCATTGCTGGACCGTCTCGACTTGCAGGTCCACGTGCCGGCTCTGAGTCATCGGGAGCTCACGTCGCGCATGCCGTCGGAGAGCTCGGTCGTCGTGCGGGCCCGCGTGGAGGCTGCACGACGTCGTCAGTTGGATCGGCAGGGCTGCCCCAACGGTGAGCTGCGCGCGAGCGAGCTCCACGAGCGACTCGTGCTCGACGACGAGTCACGACGGCTGCTCGCTCATGCCGTGGACGGACTCGGTCTCTCGGCACGCGCCCACGATCGCGTGCTGCGCGTGGCGTTGACGATTCAGGACCTCGAAGCGGGGGCGACGGCAGCGAGCTGGTCGGTGACGGCCGAGGCCGTCGCGGAAGCGCTGGCCTATCGGCACTTCGATCGCTTGGGTGGGGTGTTGGCACCATGAGCACGACGATGCCCTGGTGGGTGCGCGTGCGGCTCGTGCCGAGCAAGGGGGAGCCGGGCGGTCCGATCCTGCGCTCGGCGTCGGACGTGGCCACGGCCTTCTCGAAGGAGCTCGCAACGCTCGACCGCGAGCACTTCGTGTGCCTGCACCTCGACATCAAGAACCGCTTGCGATCGCAGGAGCTCATCGCCGTCGGTCACTTGAGTGCTGCGCTCGTGCATCCGCGGGAGGTGTTCAAGGGAGCGCTGCTGGCCAACGCGGCCTCCATCGTGCTCGTCCACAACCACCCGTCGGGCGACCCGGAGCCGTCCCGGGACGATCACCGCCTGACCGACCGGCTGGTCGCGGCCGGTGACTTGCTGGGCATCCCCGTGCTGGACCACGTGATCTTGGCGGAGGACGGACACGCGTCCCTGCTGGAGGAAGAGGAGGGCTGAGATGAGTGAAGAGAGAACGGACCGAGAGGCATTGACGAGCGAGCAGATCGAGAGAGCCATCTACCTGGCTCGCGGAGAGAAGGTCATGCTCGACGCGGACCTGGCGACGCTGTACGGAGTCACGACCAAGGCCCTGAAACAGGCGGTGCGAAGAAATCGGGAGCGCTTCCCCGAAGACTTCATGTTCGAGCTCACTCTCGAAGAGTTCCGAGCTTTAAGGTCACAATTTGTGACCTTAAAGGAAAGCGACTCTCAGCGTGGCCAGCACCCGAAATTCCGCCCTTTCGCTTTCACGGAGCAGGGCGTGGCCATGCTCTCCAGCGTCCTCCGTTCGGCTCGGGCAGCCGAGGTCAACATCGAGATCATCCGCACCTTCGTGCGGTTGCGACGATTGTTGGCGACCCACGAAGATCTTGCGCGAAAGCTCGAGGAGCTCGAGAGCAGGTACGACCACCAGTTCCAGGTCGTCTTCGACGCGATCCGTGCTCTGATGGAGCCTCCCGCCACCCCACGACGACGGGTCGGCTTCACGGAGCCCGAAGAGCGCTAGAACCTCACTCGGCAACCCGGGGTTCGAGCTTCCGTAGACCGTCTCATCCAGGATGCCACCATGAACGACTTCCTCACGGCCGCAGCACTCGGCATCGCCGCCTTGGCGGTGCTGATGGTCGTCGTTGGCTGGGTCGGTCGACTCCTCTGGCGAGCCGCGAAGAAGCGCATCGCCGACTTCGCGATCGCTGGACAGCCGGACACCATCGAGCTGAGTCCCGTCATCACGCCCGCTTGGAAGGAGCCTGAGCGAGTCGAGGCCTGGACCCGGCAGTTGCTGACCGACGGCTTCCAGCCCGCGGGGCTGTACGTCGTCAAGGAGCTGGGAGGCGTCGCCCTCGCAGGCTTCGTCGATCCGGGGCGTGGGCTCCTTGCGTCCATCGCCCAGCACGGCAAGCACCTGTTCGTGGACTTCGTCGCAGAAGACGACGACAGCCGGAAGGTCGTCAACTACACCAATGCTCCGGAGACCGGCCTGGTCGATCCGACATGGAAGACCACGGTGACGCTGACGGGCGAGGAGCCCTCGATCGTCCACGCCGCCTTCGTGAGGGACTTGCCGCTCTCGCGCAGGCCGATCGCCGTCACCGAGTTCAAGAGCCTGTTCGAGCAACACTGGAAACGTGAGATCGCCTGGCGGAAGCAGCGGGGCGGCACGGTGGAGGAGGTCGACGCGATCACCTCTCGAATGAGCCAGGCCGACTGACCACGTCCGACTCGCGCCCACTGCCTACTTCAGCTTGTCGTACTCGGCGTGAACGTGGACGAGCAGGTCGATGAGCCCGTGCTCATTGGGCCAATCCAGAACGAAACGCGGGTAGGCCGAACAGTACGTTGCCGGGTCCAACGCAACCTGCATCTTCTGAAGGTCACGTCGCACGCTCGTGAGAATCCCGACCGAGAGGTCCTCCGGCTCACCTCGCCCGTGCCGCTCGAGCGCCAGGTCGACCCGGGCGAGGCCCTCCTCGAGCAGGCCGACGACGAATCTGCTCCGGTCACTCACGTTCGTCACCGCAGCAAGGGTGGTCTTCGCGGAGCTGCTCCAGGAGATTCCGCAGCAACTCCAGGCTCACGTGATCTTGGCCGTGGGCAGCGCGCGTCTCGAACGGCGTCCCCTCCCGTAGCTCGTACAGGTCGTGGCCCAACTCCTGTTCTTCGACGAGGGTGAGCAGTCCCTCGATGAGCGCGACATGCTCCTCGAGACGGTTGTCGAGAACATCGCGTTCGAAGACCGGTCTCCCGGTCGTCAGCGCCTCCCGAAGCTCGCCCAGGGCCCGTCCCGTCAACCGCTTCAGCTCCATCAGCACGGAGGGCGTCACGCCCTCCGCCTCGATGACGATCACGATTCGCACGTCGTCCCATCCTCCAGCTCCGCCCCGACGCTGCGGGCCTTGGTACCCTAAGCCCTCAGCGTTCCCTCGTCACCGGAGGCTCACCATGCTCACCGTCGGCACCACCGCTCCCGCCTTCACCGTTCGCGGCCACTCGGGTCAGGACGTCTCGCTCAGCGACTTCCAGGGTCGCAACGTCCTGCTCTGGTTCTATCCCAAGGCCGACACCCCTGGCTGAACGAAGCAGGGTTGCGGGTACCGCGACCACTCCGCTCAGTACGAAGAGAAGAACCTCGCCGTCCTCGGCGTGAGCTTCGACACCGAGGACGAGAACCGGGCCTTCGCCGAGAAGTTCTCCTTCCCCTTCGAGCTCCTCTGCGACACCGACAAGAGCCTCGGTCTCGCTTACGGCGCCGCGAGCTCCGCCGACGCGGGCTATCCCGATCGGATCGCCTACCTCATCGGCCCGGACGGCACCATCCGTCACGCCTGGGAGAAGGCCAACCCGGCCTCCCACCCCGAGGACGTCCTCGCCGTGCTCTGAGCACCGGGCACGGATCGCGGCTGCATCGCGATCCGTGCCATGCTGCTGCCGTGGCCAGCATCTACGACCTCAAGCCGCGCTTTCAGGCGCTGCTTCGACCGACCTGTCGCTTCCTCGCCGCCCGCGGCGTGACGCCCAATCAGGTGACCGTCGCGGCGATCGTCCTGTCGGTCGCCGCCGGCGCGCTCATCGCCTGGGAGCCCACGCGTCGTCACGGCCTGCTGCTGGTCCCCGTCGTCCTGTTCGCCCGGATGGCCCTCAACGCCATCGACGGGATGCTCGCTCGAGAGCACGACCTCCGCAGCCGGCTCGGCGCCCTCCTCAACGAGCTCGGTGACGTCGGCGCCGACGTCGCGCTCTACCTCCCCTTCGCCCTCGTCACCGGCCTCTCACCAGCGCTCGTGGTCGGGGTGGTCGTGCTCTCGCTGATCGTGGAGGTCGCCGGGCTCTCCGCTCTCCACGTCGGCGCGTCGCGACGCTTCGACGGTCCCTTCGGCAAGAGCGACCGCGCCTTCCTCTTCGGTCTCATCGGGCTGCTGCTGGGTCTCGGCGTGAGCCCGGGGACCTGGAGCATGGTTCTCCTCGCGCTCGCCTGCGTGCTGGCCGTGCTCACCTCCGTCCAGCGCTGCCGTCGCGCGCTCATGGAAGGTCGCAATGAAGCTACCTGACGATCGCCTCCTGATGGCTCTCGGCGCCATCGTCGGCTTGCTCGTCCTCGCGAGTCTCATCGTCTTCGCGTTGAAGAAGGCGAAGCCCCAGGGCAACTTCGACGAGCTGAGCTCCCGCATCAAGAGCTGGTGGATCATGGTCGGCGTCTTCTCGCTGGCCGTGGCCGTTCACCGCACGGTGACCTTCGTCTTCTTCGCCCTGCTGAGCTTCCTCGCGCTCCGCGAGTACCTCTCGCTCGTGCCGACCCGGAGCGAGGACCACCGTCCACACCTCTGGCTCTTCGCCGCCATCCCCATCCAGTACTGGTGGGTCGCCACGGGCTGGTACGGGATGTTCATCATCTTCGTGCCGGTCTACGTGTTCCTCTTCCTCCCCGCCCGCATGGTGCTCATCGGCAAGACCGAGGACTACCTCCGCGCCATCGGCACCCTGCACTGGGGGGCGATGATCACGATCTTTGGCGTGTCACACGCCGCCTACCTGCTCGCCCTACCCGGTGCAGCCGACAACCCGGCCGACGGCCCCGGGCTCCTGCTCTTCCTCGTCGCGCTGACCCAGCTCAACGACGTCGCCCAGTTCTGCTGGGGCAAGACGCTCGGCCGCACCAAGGCCGCCCCGACGGTCAGCCCCGGCAAGACCTTGGAGGGTCTCCTCGGCGGGGTCGGCACGACCATCCTGCTCTCGTGGCTGGTGGCCCCCTGGCTCACGCCGCTGACTCCGCTCCAGTCCGTGCTGGCCGGGCTCATCATCGGGCTGGGTGGCTTCCTCGGTGACCTGAACATCTCGGCCATCAAGCGCGACCTGCAGGTCAAGGACTCGAGCCAGCTCATCCCCGGGCACGGTGGACTTCTCGACCGCATCGACAGCCTGTCCTACACCGCGCCGCTCTTCCTCCACTTCATCCGCTACCTGCACGGTTGAAGAGTCAGCGCTCCGCCACGAGCAAGACGGGCACCGGACTGACGTCACCTGCTCCCTCGACCACGAAGTCCACGCCCTCCAGCACGGCGTCGAATCCCTGCCGATACGTCTCGAAGTTGCCGAGGGCGTCCTCGAGGTAGAGGTTGACGAACGACCAGGTCTCACCCGTTGGGACGTCCAGCTCGGCACGCGCCACGAGCCGGTCGGGCGTTCCGCCTTCCTCTGCCATGAACCCGAGCTTCCTTCGGTGAGCACCGTCCACGGTCTCGATGAGCGCCCGCCCCGTGACCGGGAACGACGACTCCTCGAAGATCTCCAGGGTGACGACGAGCTCGAAGGCTCCACTCTCCAAGGGCGTGACGCTCGTGCCGAGCTCGAGCAGTCGTGGAGGCTCCCGATCCCGCTCGGCGGGCAGCAGCTCGAAGCCCAGCCCGAGCACGGCGGCATCTCGTCGGCTCCAGCCAGTGACCAGCCCCGCCATGTCCATCGCACCCAGCCACTGAAGTTGCCAGCGCCCCAGCTCGCTGCCGAGCTTCGGAGCCCACCGCGCGCTCCAGGTGCCATCGCCCTGGTCTGTCAGCCTCATCTCGTGTCGCGCGCCGCCGCTGGGGGACTCGAATCGGGCGTGCACCCACCTCACGCCCAGCCCCTCGTCGCTGACCCGAGCCGTCAGCACGGCTTCTTCTCCCTCGACGAGCACGTCGGGCTCCAAACGAGCTTCGTGAAGCTGGGGCGGCAGGTCATCGGAGCTCGTGTCGACGAGCTCCGTCACGAAGCCGAGCGGTGAGCCGTCGGGGCGCTGCGTGACGACCCGCTCGTTGTCGGCATCGTCAGTGAGCGTGAGCGAGAGCAGGAGCCAGGCACCGGGCGTCATCCCCGATCGATGGACCAGGCCGAGCACGCAAGTCTCGCCATCCCGCTCCACGAGGCACGTGTTCTCCTGCCGCTCTTCACCATGCTCGTGAACGAACACCGCTCGCGCGAGCTCGGGACGTCCGTGCTCGTCGGCCAGCTTCAGGGGAACGTGTACGAGCTGATGCGGCAGGATGCGACCGCCGGGAAGCTCGACGTCCACCAGCCACGGCGGCTCACGATCGTGCTCGCGTCGGGCCAGCCTCGCCTCGCGAAGGCTCAGGCGACCGGCAACGGCACCGACGACCGGCAGCGCCTCGACTGGTGGGAGGGACTCGTCCGAGCGTGCCTCGCTCACGCGATCGAGCGCCGACCGCTCGTCCACCTCGACAGGGCTGTTCTCGGATTCCCCCTCATCACGCGCGGGCGGAAGCACGACGGGCTCCTGCTCCTCATCGTCGACCGGCGGTTCCTCGTGCGGCGCAACCACCACGGTCAGCGGCACGGCCTCGGCGACGACCGGGGCGGGAGCCGGCTCCACGCGCGAGCTCACGCTCGGTGCCTCCTCGGACGAGCTCTCGCCTGGCGGCTCGCTCACTGCAGGCAGGAGCTCAGGCCGTGGGGTTTCGTGGCTCAGCACCCACCAGCCGACCAGGGTCAAGGCCAGGGCCACCAACAGCAAGAACGCGAATCGACGTCCGTTCGTCACGTGAGCACCTCACCGTCAAGGTGGGGCGGTCTCGTGAAGATCAGGTGAGGGCGTCAGCGCCCACCCGGCGGAGGCCCCGGCCAGGAGACCATCTCGCCGTCGCGGAGCAAGAGGTCCTGCGTGGGCTCGGACACCAGTCCCTCGGGCGCGGGCACGTCCGGCAGGCCGTCACTACCGAAGGAAGCCAGCCAGTAGCCGTCACCTCGGTTGCGGTAGAGGTAAGGGCCTTCCCACGGATCCGTGAGCGAGAGCGGCCCGACCTGCTTGCTCAGGCCGTCGAAGGCCTCGGTCAACGGCATCCAGTCGTCGGAGAGCGGACGCTGCTCGATCGCGTGGTTCGCCTCGATCACCCTCGCGAGCTCGGCGAGTTCGATGGCCGCCCGCTCCTGCTTCGCCCGCTGCAAGGCGTGGAGGAAGTTGGGCACGGCGATCGCGG
>JBCCFW010000222.1:0-10738 GCA_039029535.1 Acidobacteriota bacterium | reverse complement strand
TCGGCTCGTCGAACTCGAAGGTCATCGTGCCGCCGAAGCGGTAGTCGTTGGGTCGGCAGTGACCGGTCGACTGCAAGACGAGCAGGTTGCCGAGATCGCTGTCGTTGCCCATGCCGACGCCGGGCGTCCGGAGGTCGGTGTCACCGCAGGTCGGGTCGTTGGAGTTGAAGATCACGATCTCGCGGGTGCCGGAGATGGTCACGCCGGGGAACTGGTCGGTGATCGTCGTGCCCTGCTGATGACCGGCGAAGCAGTTGGTGAAGGGAACACCGCCGCCGCCACCGATGCCCGCCACGCCGCCGGAGCCGGCGAAGCTCACCTCGATGCGGACGACGTCGTCGAGGTTCACCGGGATCTCCTGCACGCCGCCGTTGCCGCCGTTGGGCACGATCTGGTTGATGGCGATGCCGCCCGAGGTGAACACGCGGAAGGAGCTGTTGTCCTCGTCGTTGTCGATGAGGGTCACCGAGTCGATCCGGCTGGGCGCGTCGAAGCGGAACTCCATGACACCGCCGTGGCCGAGGTCGTTGGGCTGGCAGGCACCCTCGGAGTCCTGGAGGACGAGGACGTTGCCGAGCGGCGTGTCGTTGCCGGGACCGATGCCGGGCGTCTGCAGGTCGTCGTCGCCGCAGGTCGGGTCGGTCGTGTCGAGCGTGACGATCGCGTGCGGTCCGCTGCTGGTGCGGCCGTCGACGTCGACGCCCTGGAACTGGAGGTCGATGACCGTGCCCTCGGGCACGCCTTCCCAGTCGTATCCGGTGCAGCCCTGGCCCTCGGCGTCCACGTCGGGACCTTCGAGCTCGAGCACGACGTCGACGAGGACGTCACCGGCGTCGGGCAGCTCCTGCACCTGCAGGACGCTCACGTCACCGTCGAACAGGGCTTCGGCCAGCGCGAACGACGAGAGCTCGACGGTGATGGAGGCCGTGCCGTGGTCCTGACGACGGAGCTCTTCGAGCCACTCGGCAGTGAGCGGCACCTCGAACCAGCGGGACTGCTTGCGGTCCCGCGGGCTGATCACCGCGCCGCGGCCCGGGCTCGCGTTCGGAATGGTGAGGTTGCCCACGCGGATCTCGGCCGCGCCGACGTTGCTGAGGCCGCGCTCGAGCTCGCGATGAACGCGGAGCTTGCCGGCGACGATCTCGAGGGTCTCGGGCAGGGTGGCGAGATCGAAGTCGACGAAGTGGCGACCATCGCGGTTGCGCAGCACCGAGCCGAAGCTCGCGTGGCCCTTGATCATCCCGTCGGCCGGGGCGATCGCGATGTCCAGCATGGTCTGGACGCTCATCTCGGTCTCGAGCCGCACGGGCATGAGCCGGTACGGATCGGACAGCCACTGGCCGGGCACCACGAGCGAGAGGACCTGGCCGGCGCCGGCGCTCTCGACTTCCCAGCGGGCCACGTCGGTGATCGCCTCGGCGCCGAGGCCCTCGCGGAGGGAAGGCACGTCGAGCTGGAGCAGCTCGCGCCCCTGCAAGTCGACGAGGACGACGCGACCGTCGGCGGCGACCACGAGCTCGGTGCGCGGCGGCGTGAGCACGAAGAAGGTCGAGCGGAGGTCGAAGGTGTCGACGTGGTCGATCGCGTCCTCGCGGAGCGTCACGCGATGGCCGAGCGCACCGGGCTCGAGCTGGAAGCTCTGATCGCCGCCGAGCCAGGCACCTTGGATCTCGAGACCACGGGCGGTCTCGACCGTGCGCACGGGCAGCGGCATGAGCCAGGGCAGGCTGGCGAGCTCGTCGAGGCTGCGGCTGCCGCGGGGGCGGTGGGAGCGGCGCGCCTCGTGGGCCCAGGGCACCGAGCGTTCGCCGGTCGGCGCGTCGACGATCAGGCCTTGCTGGTGGAACACCACCGAGCCGTGGAGCGGCACGTCGACGGTGAGCTGGAGCCGACCGTTGCCGTCGGAGCCGATGACCGGGCGCAGCGCGTGGGCCGCGGCCGAGGCGTCGAAGCCCTCGCCGACCCGCCAGTCGAGGTCGGAGAAGGTCGTCTCCGGGCCTTCCGGGAGGAGATCCAGGGGCAGCTCCGGGCTCGGCGCCGGGGTGCCGAAGGAGCGTCCGTGGAAGCGTCGGTCACCCGGACGGGCCGTGGCCGTGCAGACGAGCAGGACCAGGCTGGTCAGGACGACGAAGGCTCGGAGGGCGTGGCTCGATGCGATGCGCATGACGATTCTCTCGGCAGGGCCGAGGGGACGTCGGGCACCGGCCCCCGCGGGAGAACGAGGGGTCGGGGCCAGACGCGGCCCTCGGTCACTTTTCTACACAAGTTGAAGTCGATTCGCGTTCGCGTCCACCTAATTTTCGGAAGTCAATCGGCCGGATCAGGCCAAGGTTCTGATAAAAAAGGGCTTGAGGCGCACCCTGAGCGCTGGCCGTGCCGGGGCGCCCGGTGACGGATTCGGGGCCGTGATGCCCCGTCGCACCCCACCGGGCGGACCGGTGCCATGATGACCGGGTCGTTGGACTCCGCCCCCTGAGGATGATGGACATGGACCGCGAGGACGCGGGGCTCGGCATCGCCAACTTGGCCCACGCCGAAGCCATGCTGGCCGCCTACCGCCGTGACCCGACCGCCGTACCCGAGGACTGGCGGCGCCTGTTCGACCAGGAAGAAGGACGGGGTGTCGGCGAGGGACCGAGCTTCGCGGCCGGCACCCTGTTTCGGCCCGCCTCGGCCGCTGGCGCTTCGGCCGCCGCCCCGTCGGCCGCGTCGCCGCGTCGGACGTCCCTGCCGCCGCTGCCCGACGGGGGTGGCCCGCAGGTCGCCTCCCGGGTGCCGGCGCTCCAGCAGGTGCCGTTGCTGTCTCGCTTGAGCCCGCCCGAGCTCGAACGGGTGGCCGTGGCCGCCGAGGAGGTCAAGCTCTCGGCCGGCCACGCGCTGCTGCGCACGGGTGACCCCGGGGACAGTCTCTACGTCGTCGTCGAAGGTCGGCTCCGCATCGAGCGAGGGGGACAGGTCCTGGCGCGCTGTGGCCCGGGTCAGGTGGTCGGCGAGCTCTCCGTGATGGACCGGCTACCGCGTTCCGCCGACGCCGTCGCCGAGACCGACGTCGCTGCTCTCCAGGTCCACGCCGACACCGTCGAAGCCTTGGTCGAAGAGAACGGCAGCATCGCGCGCGCGCTCTTCGAGGTGGTCACCGGACGGCTGCGTGAATCGAACGTGCGACAGGAGCGAGTCGATCAGCTCGTGCGCGCCTATCGCGTGCGGGGTCACGGCATCGCCCAGGTCGATCCCCTCGGCTCGGAGCGACCCAGTCACCCGGAGCTCCAGCTCTCGCATCACGGTCTCATCGAAGACGACCTCACCAAGCGCTTCTCTCTCGACAGCGGTGCCGGTCCGGTCCAGGCCACGCTCGAAGAGATCTTGAAGCGGCTCCGCAACACCTACTGTCGTCACATCGGCATCCAGTACATGCACGTCGACGACCTCGAGGTGCAGCGCTGGCTCCAGCTCCGCATGGAGGGCACCGAGAATCGACTCGAGCTGAGCCCGACGAAGCAAGAGCGGATCCTCACCAAGCTCACCGAGGCCGAGCTCTTCGAGACCTTCGTCCATGCGAAGTTCCTCGGGAAGAAGCGCTTCTCGCTCGAGGGTGGTGAGAGTCTCATCCCGCTGCTGGAGCAAGCCATCGAAGAGGCGGCCGAGCTCGGCGTCGAGAAGGTCGTCATCGGGATGGCGCATCGCGGTCGGCTCAACGTGCTGGCCAACATCATGGGCAAGACGCCCGAGAAGATCTTCGCCGAGTTCGCCGACATCGATCCCGAGAGCCAGGTCGGTCGCGGCGACGTGAAGTACCACATGGGCTTCTCGAGCGAGCGTGTCACCGCCCGTGGAAAGAAGGTCCGTCTCTCGCTCGCCTTCAACCCGAGTCATCTCGAGTTCGTCGGCCCGGTCGTGCAGGGCCGCGTGCGTGGCAAGCAGGAGCGCTACCTCGACCAGGATCGCGACCGGGTCATGGGCCTCGTCATCCATGGCGACGCGGCCTTCGCCGGTCAGGGCGTCGTGCAGGAGAGCCTCAATCTCTCCGAGCTGCCCGGCTACCGCTCCGGCGGCACCGTGCACGTCATCATCAACAACCAGGTCGGCTTCACGACGCCGCCGGAGTCATCGCGCTCCTGCACCTACGCCACCGACGTGGCGAGGATGCTCGAGATCCCGATCTTCCACGTCAACGGCGAGCACCCCGACGCGGTCGCGCAGGTGATTCACCTGGCGCTCGAGTTCCGCGACACCTTCCGTCGTGACGTCATCATCGACATGTACTGCTACCGGCGGCACGGTCACAACGAGGGTGACGAACCTCGCTTCACCCAGCCCGAGATGTACCGCCTCGTCGACGCCAAGCCCTCGGTGCGCGAGTCGTATCTCGAGAACCTCCTCGCGCTCGGTCACGTCACCCGCGAGCGGGCCGAGGAGATCGAGGCGGAGGTGCGACAGCGGCTCGAAGTCGAGCTGGAGAAGGCCAAGGCCGTCGAGCATCGTGCTCCCGACGACCAGCTCCGCGTGAACTGGGTCGGCTATCACGGTGGTGAGGCTAGCACCTGGGAAGAGGTCGACACCGCCCTGCCGCGTGAGCGTCTGGCATCCCTGCTCGAGGCGGCGAGCCGGGCCCCCGAGGACTTCAAGCTCCTGCGCCAGCTCAACCGCGTGCTCAAGCAGCGTCATGCCATGGCGGCGGGCGAGCAGGACTTCGACTGGGGCGGGGCGGAGATCCTCGCCTACGCCAGCCTGGTCACCGAGGGGCACCCCGTGCGGCTCTCGGGGCAGGACTCGGGCCGCGGCACCTTCAGTCATCGTCACGCGGTGCTTCGCGATCAGGTGACCGGTCGAACGCACGCGCCGCTGGCGCATCTCGAGGAGGGTCAGGCTCTCTTCGACGTGCGCGACAGCCCGCTGTCGGAGACGGCGGTGCTCGCCTTCGAGTTCGGTTACAGCCTGGAGTGGCCGGAGGCGCTGGTCATCTGGGAGGCGCAGTTCGGCGACTTCGCCAACGGCGCGCAGGTCATCATCGATCAGTTCCTGACCTCGGCCGAGGACAAGTGGTCGCGGCTGTCGGGGCTCGTGCTCTTCCTGCCTCACGGCTTCGAGGGGCAGGGCCCCGAGCACAGCTCGGCGCGGCTCGAGCGCTTCCTCATGCTGTCGGCCCAGGACAACATCCAGGTCGCCAACTTGACCACTCCGGCGCAGCTCTTCCACGGGCTCCGTCGTCAGGTGAAGCGCAAGGTGCGCAAGCCCCTCGTGCTCATGACGCCCAAGAGCCTGCTGCGACATCCGCTGGCGCGGAGCACCTGGAGCGACCTCTCCGAGGGACGCTTCCAGCCCGTGCTCGCCGATCCGGAGGCGCCGCCAGCGGAAGAGGTGAAGCGTGTCGCCCTCTGCTCGGGCAAGGTCTTCTACGACCTCTTCGAAGCGCGACGCGAGCGCGGCGTGCAGGGCCTGGTCCTGCTGCGTCTCGAGCAGATCTATCCCTTGCCTGAGGCCGAGCTGGAAGCGGCTCTCAAGCCTTGGCCGGAGAGCGCCGAATTGACCTGGGTTCAGGAGGAGCCGGTCAACATGGGCGCGTGGACGCATCTCAGCTCGCGGTTGCCCGGTGCGGAGCTGGCGGGGCGGACGATGCGGGTCGTGTCGCGACCCGAGTCGGCGAGCCCGGCGACCGGCTCGCCCGGGAGTCACGCCATCGAGCAAGAGCGTCTGATCGAGGAGCTGTTCGCCGGCCTCCCCGTGCGAGAGCCGGCCACCGAGTCTCAGAGTTAGCCCGGACTGGCTCGGACCCACTCCGTTCGTCTGCGAAAGAAATCAGGAGAGCAACATGGCGGTCGAGGTCGCGGTGCCCCAGGCGGGCGAGTCCATCACCGAAGTGGTCGTGGCCGAGTGGTTGGTCGAAGAGGGGGCCTGGGTGGCGGTCGACACGCCGCTGGTCGTCCTCGAGACCGACAAGGCGGACCAGGAGCTGCCGGCTCCCGTGTCGGGCTACGTTCGCGAGGTCCTCAAGGCGGCCGAGGAGGTCGCCAACGTCGGTGAGGTCATCGCGCGGATGGAAGAGGCTGCGGCTCCCGAGGGTGGCGCCGCGGCTCCCGCTCCCGCCGCGGCCCCGGCTGCCGAGCCCGCTCCGGCGGCGGCCTCGGGTGGTGACGGTGCGGTCATGCCGGCCGCCGAGCGCCTGCTCGCCGAGCACGGCCTGAAGGCGTCGGAAGTGACGGCGACCGGTCCGGGTGGACGGCTGCTCAAGGAGGACGTGCAGCGTCACGTCGCGGGCAAGAGCGCCGCGCCGGCTGCGGCACCTGCGGCAACGCCGGCCCCCGCTCCCGCCTCTCCTGCGCCGCCGGCTCCCAAGGTCGTGTCGGGTCAGCCGGGTCGGGAGGAAGAGGTCGTCAAGATGACGCGGCTGCGGCGCAAGATCGCCGAGCGCCTCGTCGAGGCACAGCAGAACGCGGCCATCCTCTCGACCTTCAACGAGGTCGACATGAGCGCGGTCATGGCCATGCGGAAGCGACGGCAGGAAGCCTTCGTCGCCAAGCACGGGATCAAGCTCGGCTTCATGTCCTTCTTCGTGAAGGCGGCGGTCGAGGCGCTCAAGGCCTTCCCCGCGATCAACGCCGAGATCCGTGGCGACGACGTCGTCTACCGAAACTACAACGACATCGGCGTGGCCGTGGGTGGCGGCAAGGGCCTGGTGGTCCCGGTCATCCGCAACGCGGAGCTGCTGAGCTTCGCCGAGATCGAGCTGACCATCGCCGACTTCGGTCGCCGCGCGAAGTCGGGCGACCTCTCCGTCGACGAGCTCACCGGCGGCACCTTCACGATCTCCAACGGCGGCGTGTACGGCAGCCTGCTCTCGACGCCCATCCTCAACCCGCCGCAGTCGGGCATCCTCGGGATGCACGCCATCCAGCAGCGACCGGTGGGCGTGAACGGCGAGATCGTGCTCCGACCCATGATGTACGTGGCGCTCTCCTACGACCATCGTCTCGTGGACGGTCGAGAGGCGGTGAGCTTCCTCAAGCGGATCAAGGAGTGCGTCGAGGAGCCGGAGCGCATCCTCATCGACGCGTGACCCCGTCCGAGCCTTCAGCGGAGAGCAGGCCATGTCCGATCAGTTCGACGTCATCGTCATCGGTGCGGGCCCGGGTGGCTACGTCGCCGCCATCCGCGCTGCCCAGCTCGGCTTGAAGACCGCCTGCGTCGAGAAGGAGGCCGCTCTCGGCGGCACCTGCCTGCGCGTCGGTTGCATCCCGAGCAAGGCCCTGCTCGAGTCGAGCGAGCGCTATCACGAGGCGAAGTCGGGCCTCGCCGCGCACGGAGTCCAGGCCGAGGTCAGCCTCGACCTGCCGACCATGATGAAGCGCAAGGACGAGATCGTCTCGGGGCTCACCCAAGGCATCGAGTTCCTCTTCAAGAAGAACGGCGTGACCCACCTGTCGGGTTGGGGCTCCTTCTTGCCGAAGGAGGGCGACTGGCATCGGGTGGCCGTCGAGGGTGACGGCGGTCAGGCGATCCATCAGGCCAAGAACGTCATCATCGCGACGGGCTCGGTGGCCTCGACCTTCCCGAGCATGGCCTTCGACGGCGATCGCATTGGGAGCAGCACCGAAGCCATCGCCTATCGCGAGGTTCCGGAGCATCTCGTCGTCATCGGCGCCGGGGTCATCGGTCTCGAGCTCGGCTCGGTCTGGAGTCGTCTCGGCTCGAAGGTCACCGTCTTCGAGTACGCCGACACCTGCCTGCCCGGGATGGACCGCGACCTCTGCAAGATGGCGGGTCGTCTCTTCAAGAAGCAGGGCTTGTCGCTGAACTACAAGGCCCGCGTGCTCTCGGCCAAGGCCGAAGGGGACCACTGCGTCGTCGAGGTCGAGGGTCGCGAGCCCACGCACTGCGACCGCGTGCTCGTGGCGGTCGGTCGCAAGCCCTGCACGGAGGGGCTCGCGCTGGAGGCGGTGGGGCTCTCGACGGACGAGCGTGGTTTCGTGCCGGTGGGCGAGCACTGGAAGACGGAGGTCGACGGCATCCACGCCATCGGCGACGTCATCCCGGGTCCCATGCTCGCGCACCTCGCCGAGGACGAGGGCGTCGCGGTGGCCGAGTTCATCAAGACCGGCTGGGGGCACGTCGACTACGACGCGATCCCGGGCGTGGTCTACACCGAGCCCGAGGTCGCGTCGGTGGGCAAGACCGAGCAGGAGCTCGAAGAGGCGGGCACGCCGTATCGCAAGGGTCGCTTCGACTTCATGGCCAACGGACGCGCGCGGGCGCTGCGCTCGACCGACGGCTTCGTGAAGATCCTCGCGCACGCCGAAACCGACCGCGTGCTCGGCGCCCACGCCATCGGCCCCAGGGTGGGCGAGCTCATCCAGGAGCTGTCCATGGCGATCAGCTTCGGCGCCAGCAGCGAGGACGTGGCGCGCGTGTGCCATGCGCATCCGACGCTGTCCGAGGTTGTCAAGGAAGCGGCCCTCGCGGTGGACGGACGCGCTCTGCACTCGTGAGGGCAGCCTGAGCGATGGACCGCCCTCGCTCGACGTGCAGGGCGAGTTTGATTAGTGTCGTGCTGACTCCGGACGTCGGGGTGCGACGGGGCTGCCCGTCGGGCCGTTCACGGGGGAATGTCCGGGTCTTCGCGCGACGAGGTCGTCATCGTGAAACGACTCATCCTGGTGCGGCATGGCGAGGTCGAGTCCCAGCTCCGCTCCGACGACGAGCTGCGGCTCTCCGATGACGAAAACGGCCTGACGGAGTGGGGCGTCGCTCGGACCGAGGGGCTGGCGGAGCACCTGCGCGAGCGCTTCGAGGCGACGTCGCTGCTCACGAGCCCCCTGCTGCGAGCCCGTCAGACCGCGGACATCCTCGCGCGTGAGCTGGAGCTCGCACCCACGGTCGAGTCCCGGTTGGCCGAGCGTGACTACGGCTTCCCGCCCGGAACGACGATGGGCGACAGCCACCGCTTGCAGCTCGCCTGCTACGAGCACCCGGAAGACGACCCGCCCCACGGCGAGAGCCTCGCGTCGCACCGTCGGCGCGTGAGCGAGTGGCTGCGGGAGGTGGAGACTCGGCTCGACGCCGAGGGCGGCGTCATCGTCGCGGTGGCCCACGGCGGCACGCTCGAGCAGGCGCTGGCGACCCTTCAGGGCAGCCCGTTGGCCGCGGCGTCGCGGTGGTTCACGCGCTGCGAGCCGGCGTCGTACCACCTGCTGGCCCGCCTCGACGTGGAGGGGCGAAAGGTGTGGTGCCTCGACGGGGTCGACCTGCGACCGATCTGAGCTCGGCGGCATCCGGGCCCGCCAGACCCGGATGCCGCGCTTCGCGTGACGCGCTACGGCACGCAGCGCACGCCCGTCGAGCCCTCCACCAGCGCACCGACGTCGACGCGCAGCAGGTTCAGGCCGATGAGCGGCTCACTCACCGTCATCTCGTAGGCCTCGGACCAGCTCAGGACCGCATCGGCGGCATGGATGCCGTCGCGGGTGACGAACTGGGCGGCGAGCCCGTCGATGTCGGCGACCCCATCGATGTCGGCGATGCCGCTGCCGGGCTCACCGACGGGCACGGCCGTCTCGCTGATGCGGACGCCGTCCTCGAGGATGAGGAGCCAGGGAGCCGTGGGCACGTGCTCGTTGGCCTGCGTCAGCTCGCCGGCCTCGCGACCGGTTGAGCTGCCGATGTCGTGGAAGCCGACGAAGCCGATGCGACCTCCGTCGTCCACGCCGAGCACGTAGCCACCACCCTCGTTCCACAGCCCGCCACCGTGCGAGTACACGCGCTGGTTGAGACCGAGCGCGATGAAGGCGGCCCGGGGGTTGGCGGCAGCCGCCGTGTCGAAGCCGAGCTGATCGGCGACGAGAACGGACAGCCGGAGGTAGCCCAGACCCGACAGCGGCTCCTGCTCGACGAGCGCAGCGACGCCGGCGATGTCCTGGCTGGACTTCAGGTCGGGAGCGACCCGTGAGACGAGGTCGGCGACCTGGAGCCCGACACGCAGGCTGGCCAGGGCGATGAAGGGATCGACCGCGATGAGCTTGTCGAAGTCGCCCAGGCCGACCACGCCACCGACCGCGCCGTGGGCGAGGAAGGCGAAGTAGGGGTCGTCCCGAACCTGAGCGCGGAAGGCCAGCCAGTCGATGCCAGGCTGCTCGAGGACCATCTTGGCGAACACCGACTGAGGCGAGCTGGCCGCACCAGCGAAGAGGTCGTCGAAAGACAGCTCGTCATCGGCGAGCTGCTCGGCGAACACCGAGTGAACCGAGCGTGCGTTCACGCGAGTGATCACCTCGGTCCAGTCGATCAGGCCACCGGCGATCTCCTCGGGGTGGTTGATGTCGTCACCGGCCTCCTCCATGACGATGCCCAAGATCTGGCAGCGACCCTCGTTCTCGATGTCGAGGACGGCGACGGCGAGCAGCGGGTCCTGCTCGATGACGGGCTGGAGGTCGGCGAAGGTGGGTGCCTCCTCCGACAGGGCGATGAGCTCGTAGGCCTGAGTGACCTTGCCGACTTCGATGAGAGCCAGTGCCTCAGCCAGCAAGCCATCGTAGGCAGCATCGAACTGCGCCTTGGTTGGCAGTGCGAGAGAGAGGAAGAGGAGAAGAGCAGCGAACGTTCGCATGGTGAGCCTCCTTGATGAGCGGGTCTCGTCCCAAGCTGGGCGAGCTCCCTCCGGCTCTTCATGCGCAGCCACCCCCCGCTTTCTCTCACGAAAGAAAAGAACGGCATCCGGGCCCCGACCCGAGGGATGGATGTGGGTTGG
>JBCCFW010000221.1:0-10741 GCA_039029535.1 Acidobacteriota bacterium | reverse complement strand
TGACCTGCGTGCAACTGAAGTGATACCAGCCGCCACTAGATAGGAGGTGTTGGTGGGGTATATAGGATGCTTGCGGTGTTTGTGGCAGAGGACACAGGGGAGCTGCAGTCATGTTAGTGCCAGGTGTGCAAGTAGAACATTGAGGGGGAATAGGCGCACCGTAGGTGCGGCGGGTGTGGACCCCGTGCTCGCCTGTGACGGCAGCCTGTCGTGTGCGTCGCCTCTCCTGGTGACCCTCGACGAGCTGGACGCGCGGCGCGCGGAGCTCCGACGGGAGCACCTGCGTTGCGACTGCGGTTCCTTGACCGAGCTCGATGAGCTCGCTGAGGGCCTGCACCTCGCCACGGTTGGTTGGGAAGAGACGGCAGCCGACAGCGGCTCTACGGCAAGCGCCAGCTAATGCCGTGCTTCTCTCCTACCAAGGGGCGCTCCACCCCGAAGCGCACGCGCAGGCGACCGCCGCGTCGCCAGGTGCGCAGCTCGGGTGGGGCGCCCCACGCCGACCACTCGGGCAGTCCTACCTCGGGCACGAGTGCCACCGGCAACGACGAGCCCCGGAGCTCCCGGGGCTCGTATCCTTCGGGAAAGACGACCGTCACCGTGAGCTGCTGCGTCGGGAAGCGAATGGAGTGTGACGTGCCGACGTGATGAGGGCCCGGTCGCCCCACCACCTGGTCTTCCCGCAGCATGAGCGCCGAGTCCTTGGTCTCCAGCCGTGACTCGAAGCTGAGACCGTGACGGGCCCGCGCCGGCGGAACCTTGAGCACCTTTTCGCCTTGATCGTGAGGGTCACGGTGTAGGCCCACCTTCAGCTCGGCATCCGTCTCGAGCCGCGCCAGCACGTGCGGGGCATCCTGGAGCACCGAGCGGAGCAGCGTGAGCGGGACGCGGAGCTCTTGCTTCCACTCGCGGAGCTCCTTCAGGCCGGTCACTCGCACCACAGCCCGGGCCACGCCCGCGGAGGTGAGCTCGAGGTCCTTGCTGATCTCTCGAGCCTCGAAGCCGAAGAGATCCCGCTGGTGTTCCCAGAGCCAGTCTCGATCGAGCACGCCGTCGGCGGGACGTTGTGGAAGCAAGGCCTGCGGCGGCGTTTCCTGGCAGGCCCGCGAGTACGCCGCTGCCGTCGCTCGACTCACGTCTTGACCCGACTCGGCATTGAGGACGGTGGCGTGGCTCCCCACGCCGAGATGCTGAGCCATCCGCCGGTAGCTGAAGCTCCGTGACTGGCGGGCAGCCAGCAGCGTGAGGGCCACGGGGCGTGAGGAGGGTTCCCAGCGAGGCTCCGCTTCCCCCTTCGCCCGTCCCAGGGCGAGCCGCAACCAGGGCGTCGGCGCGTCGATGACCACTTGCGTCCAGGGGGCCCGCCGACGGGCCCGGCTCGGACCCTGGTTGAGCCAGCCGGTGAGGTCTTCGTCGACACCCTGGCCCGTCGGCAGCCATGAGAAGAGTCGCCAACCATCCGCCGACTCCGCTGCGCACGTGCGCAGGATCAGCCGTTCGCAGGGGTAGGTGAGCAGCCACTCGGCGGCTACCTTCACGTCGCCGACCCTGGCAGGCCAGCGCGCCTCCTTCTTGGGGCACGACCAGCGATAGGAGAGCCCGGCCGACGGGTCGCGGGGGAGTCGGAACTCGTGACGGGCGGTGCCCTCGATCAGCGAGAGCTTCCGTCGTGCCGGCCAGGGGGCCTGCTCCAGCTGGCGGAGGAACGAGTTGGAGCCGACGCAGGCCAGCCGCAGGAGGGCTACCTGCACGTGAGCGTCGGACAGCGGGGCGATCGTGGGGCGGAGGCCCTCGATCTCGATCGTGCACTCACGTGGTCCCGACGACACCCGGATGAGCTTCGCTCCGACACCGAAGGCGACGCGGGTCGTCGTGGCGGCCGCCGGCGTGCCGGCGGGAGGGTGGATGGCGCGGAGGCCGAGCAGCCCGTGGGCGGTGGCTCCGGGGAGGGCTTCCAGGTAGCGACGCAGCACCGAGAGAGTGGGGTCGTTGCGTCCGCGCTCGTAGCCCCCGAGGGCGCCGAAGCTGACCCCCATCCGTTTCGAGAGCGAGCGGAGCGACTCGCCGGAGAGCGTGCGCAGCCGTCGTAGGTAGTCGGGGAGCGTCAGCTCGGCTGAATCCCCGTCGTGCAACACGCTGAACACCCCTCGTTGGCGTCGGCGGGTGCTCGATCGCACGCTCACTCACGACGGGATGACGATACCTCATCATGGGAGCGCCTCCGGCTTGCAACACCTCGTGTCCTCCTTCGCCGAGGAGCTCCCGCTCCGCGACGACCCACGCTCCTTCGAGCACTTCCACCGGGAGTTACGCCGGGCCGCGGAGCAGTGGCCGGCGGCGACCTTCCGACCGCTCGTGCCACTGGCTTGGCGGCGTGACGTCCTCGAGCAGGCGTGGCGGCAAGTCCGTTCGCGAGAAGGAGCGCCCGGTCTCGACGGCGTGAGCGTCCACCGACTCGAGGCGGCGGGCGTGAGGGAGTGGCTCGAGGACGTTCGGGAGGAGCTCCGCACCGGTCGCTATCGGCCGTTGCCTCTCCGCTGTCTCGACGTGCCCAAGGGCCGTGGGGCCACGCGCCGGCTCTCGATCCCGGCGGTGCGGGATCGCCTCGTGCAAGCGGCCGTCAAGCTGGTGCTGGAGCCCATCTACGAGGCCGACTTCCTCCCGTGCTCCCACGGCTATCGGCCGCGACGCGGGGTCAAGACCGCCACGCATCAAGTCATCGAGGCCGTCCGGACGGGTCATCATCACGTCGTCGACGCGGACGTCGCGGCCTGCTTCGATTCCCTGCCCCACGCCGGCGTGCGAGCGCAGCTCGAGCGCCGCGTGTCGGATCCACTCTTGCTGCGCTGGTTGGGGTGGTGGACCGCCGCCGATGTCGTGCACGACGGACAGGTGCTCCGTGTGGCGCGGGGAGTCCCGCAAGGAGGCGTGGTCTCACCGCTGCTGTCGAACGTCTACCTCCACCAGCTCGACCTTCGATGGCAGCCATGGCAGGAGGAGGCACGGCTCGTGCGCTACTGCGATGACCTCGTCGTGCTCTGCCGGGGCGACGCGGCCGGCTGGCTGGACCGGCTGCAGGGCTCGCTCGCCGAGCTCGGTCTCGTCCTCTCGCCGAGCAAGACCCGCATCACCCACGCTCGCGACGGCTTCGACTTCCTCGGACTCACCTTCCGCGGCGTGGTCGACCGTCGTGATCGTCAACGTCTCTACTGTCTCGTCAAGCCCTCCGACGAGTCCCTGCGACGACTCCGCGAGAAGCTGGCAGGTGCCGGACGGCGGAAGGGTTCGGTGGCCGAGTTGATCCAGCGCTTCAACGCCATCCTCCGCCCCTGGCTGAGAAACCAGGGCGCGCGTCGAACGAGGTCGCAAGCACGACGCCTGCGCAGGTTCGTTCTCGACCGGCTCATCGCCCGCCATCGCCGCGAACACGGCGTCGAGGGAGACAGGCCAGTCGATTCGGCGATCTTCCGACGTCTCGGCCTGATCGAGCTCTGCCGACGACGACGTTGAGGGGTCACCCGCGTCGTGGGGGCTCTTCCCGTTCGGAGCGAGCGAAGGACCGCCAGGCCCAGGCGGCGAGAAGGCTGCTCCCCAGCGTCGTCAGGCCCACCACCCAGCCGAAGTGCCACTGCGGCATGGTGTCGGTGAAGTTCATCCCGAAGATGCCGCCGGCCATCGTGAAGGGCAACGCGACCGCGCCGGCCAGGGCCAGGAGGGTCGCGAAGCGTCGCTGGGCGTCGGCGCGCTCGCGGTCTCGTCGTGCTTCGCGCTCCCGCAGCTCGGCGACCTCCTCGGCATGGTCGGCCTCGACCACGGCGAGGAGATCGCGCACGTCCTGCCGGAGCTCGGCCCGTTGTTGGCGCACCACGTGGAGGTCGAGAAGGCCCTGGTAGACGATGCTGTTCTCGGTCACCGCCCCGCAGTCCTCCATGAAGAGCGCGAGACTGCACTGCAGCATCTTGGTCGCCAGGTCGCGGAGCTCCTCGCGTGCTTCGAGCACCGACCTCGTGCCACCGCTTCGACGGAGCCTCGAGAACTTCGCCACGCCGTGGGCCGCCTCGCTCGAGAGCCGGGAGAGGGTGAGCGACTCTCCGAGCACCTGCAGGGCGAGGAGGAGGTAGAGACCCTGGTGCCGGTTCACCCACTCACGGGAGTCGAAGGATTCGCTGCTGTCGGTCCAGCAGAGGGCGATCACGCCCTCGCGGGTGGAGTAGAGACGTCGGTTCGACCGGGGTGCGAGCAGGTGCCCGACCACCAGCTCGTCGGGTGTCGCGTACTTCGTGCCGTAGCCGCGGGAAGCGCGGAAGAGCCACTCGGTCTCCTTCTCCCCCGGGTGCTCGGGGAGGACGAGGGTCGTGTGGAGACGCCCCTGGTTCTCGCAGGAGCGCAGGTGGCAGTCTCGATCCCCGACCCGGAGCAGCTCCTTCATCAGCCCCTTCAAGCTGATCTCGGTCCAGTTGATCACTGCGTCCGCGACGGTCTCCCCCAGGCTTTCTCGGAGAAGGTCCCGCTCTGCGTACGGGACCCTCGGGGGGCCGAGCTGCCAACCACGCAAGCCCTTCGAGCGGCGGACGTGGCGGGCCGTGTCGAGCCACTCGGCGAGCTCCTCGAGGGGGAGCGAGGGCCAGTGGAAACGCAAGCAGAGCATCCCGACCCCGAAGGGCATGACGATCAGCCAGAGCTCCATGCCGCTCACGACCACCTTGTCGACTGTTCCCTTCTTCTGAAGTCGTCGATCGATCAGCTTCGGCTCGTCGAAGAGGAGTTGGCACGCCTGGGGGCTGAGCTTCCAGAAGCGCCAGGACCAACCCTGCCGTTCGGGATCTCCGATGACCTGACGGAAGACCAGGTCGAGGTCGACGACACCGGCGGCGAGCTTGTGCGCTGTCGTCTCGACCCAGAGCGGGTGTCGATGACGACCGACCCGGTACTTGCGCTGCACCAGGTTTCGGTCCAGGCGCTCGAGGCCTCCCGGGCACTCCCAGGTCAAGGGCATGATCAGGGTCGTGCGCGCCACCGAGGTCTTCATCCCACTGCTCCTCGCCGGAACCGACCGCCTGGTCCCTGGCCCGACGTCCCCTGGACGTCGCTGCCGAGGATTGCTGACAGTTCGTGATCGAGACGACCGTTCGGCCTGGCCCTTCCGATGTCAGCACGCCCGGCGGGGAGCGTCCCTCGGGAGACGTCTCCCGCCCTCGTCCTCGACGGAGCCTCGCGCGTGACGACCCGTTCCTGGCAACTCCTCAGCGGTCATGCGGGTCGGCTCGACGACCCGACGGACCCCGCGTGCGTGGTGGGGCTCCTCGTCGAGGACGGTCTGAGCCAGGCCGACGAGCTCCGTGTCCGTCGTCTCTTGCGTCAACTGGTGCCTTCGGTGCCCTGGGCCCTGCTCGGTCGCGTGCTGGCCCGGCCGGAGCTGCTGGCCGTCGCTGGGGCCATGAACGAGGACGAAGACGGTCGAGACGACGAGGACGACGAGCCCCTGGCGGCGCTTCTCGGCACCTGCGAGCCGACGACCTTCGAGCGGGTCCGGGAGGACCTCACGGTAGGCCGCGAGCCCGAACCCGAAGACGGCCGCCGTCTAGCGGATGTCCTCGTGCAGGCCCCCGTGCTCCGCCGGAGCCTGCGCGATCGACAACGTCGTCGACGTCAGGACGTCCACGCGCTGCTCGCTGACCTGCACCGCGCGCGCCCCGACGCGGTTGCCTGCTTCGTGACCGGTGAAGGTGAGCCGGGGGAGTCGGACACGAGTGGAGAGGAGCGCTTCCTCGAGTTGCTGGAGAGTCAGCTACAGCGGGTGGCCGACGTGCTCGAACGAAGGGACGGCACGCACGAGCTCCGCCTGGCCGCCGTGCGCTGGGTCGTCGACGACGGACGGGGGCACCCCACGCCACTCGAGTTGGCCCAACAGGCGGCGTTGGCACACGCGCTCGTCGCGCACCGGCGCGTGAGCCTGGCGCCCTGGTCGAACCCGCGACAGGGTGCCGAGCAACGGCCGCTGTTGGTGGCGGCCGAGGTCCTCGCGCAGCGGGCGCGTCGTCAATTGGAGGCGGAGTCCCTGACAGCGGTGGAAGCCGGCCTGGCCCCGTGCTGGCCGGTCCGTTCGGGTGCGCCGGCGGCCAGCCACGTGAGCGCGACCGGTGAGACGGCGCGTTGTCTCACGGGCCTTCGGCAAGGCGAGCCGGCCGTGTTGCCGACCGGTCCATCCACCAGGCGCTGGGCCCGCGAGCAGGCGGAGGAGTGGCGGCGAGCATGGGAGTCGGCCCCGTGACGCTGCCGCTGCACGAGGCGTATCGGCGAATGAGGACATCGGGCGATCGGGAGGCCGGCACCATCGTGGGGGAGGCGCTCCAGGAGGTTCGGCGTCGTCTGGAGCGCCAGAGTCCGGATGATCTCTGGGATGACGCCGTGAGCGAGCTCTGGCTCAAGTGGGACAGGAACCCGCTCCAGAGCTCGAGCTGGCCGAACGACGAGGGGCATGCCTGGGGCCAGCTCCACGAAGCACTGAGGAACGAGTGGCTCGACCTGCGCAAGAAGCGCGAGAAGTCGCAGGAGCTGCCAGAGTTCCCCACCCGACTGGTGATGGCCGACCGTGCCAACGCTCTGGCTGCCGAGCGAATGGAGAGGCTCAAGCTCGCCGTGAGGCGGGCTCTGGACGGCCCGGTGTTGGAACGAGCCGTCGAGCGGGCGCGTGGAGCCCGGATTCGCCAGAGACGACGCGAGGTTCATGCGAACCTTCGTCGACTCCTGGCGGGAGAGGTCGGTTTCGAAGACCTCATTCGAGAGGAGAGGGCGGTGGGTGGTGGCACTCTTCAGCAGGCGCGCAACCGTCTTCACAGCAATCACCGGAGGCATCGCATTGCCTTGCAGGTCATCATCGCCAGGGGCCATGAAGAGGGGAGCTGGTCTCCGCCGGACCTGGGATGGACGTTGACGACGGCCGATTGGGTGGCTGCCCTCGAGCGAGGAGTGCAAGACCTCAGGGTCAGGGAACTGAAGCGACAGGGTGACGGTGAGGAGCTCAAGGCCTTGATGCGACGACAGCTCGGACTGTCCTCTTACAATCCGATCGAGCAAGATTGGCTTCCCCAGCCCATCTTCGAGGAAGCGGAGGGATTGGCACCCACTCCCGACCTCCCTCTCATCGAACGCATCGCCCTGGCCGAGTTCTTCCCCTGGGTCGTGCCCTCTCTCGAGCCCACGGGCGTGTCGCTCAGTCACGCAGGCACGACGGCGGATCGCCTGCTCCTTCTCGAACGTCACGGGGGGACTCCGCTCGTCGTGCTACCCCGGAGCGTGGGGAAGGTCCAATCGCAGGCGGACGGTTCGCTCGTGGTCGACGCCTCTGCGGAGCTGAGGGTCGGGGTTCGGCTCGACGAGGACACGGTGCTGATACTCGTCGGCGACGAGGCCGGCCGAACGGGAGTGCAGCTCTTCGTACGCTCCGACGACGCTCCCACCGTCGAGTGGCCGGCGGCTCCGGTGGCATCCTGGCTCGACGGCCTGGAAGATCCCTGGATGAAGGAGGAGACTCGACAGTGTCTCGATCCCAGCGAGCCGTGGTCCCTGGCCGTGGCGGTAGGCACCCATGCGCGGCTGCTGGAGCCGCGGGCCCTGGGGGAGCCCACCGAGCTCGTGCAGCGGGTGCGTGACGGCGACCGGGAGGCCTTGGCCGCTTGGCATGACCCACCGCGAGCCTGGGCCGCCTCGCTCGAGCCATGCCACGTGCGGGAGCTGGCGCTCCTGGTGGAGGCGGAGGTCGACGGCCTGCGGGACGATCTCGACGAGCTCGACCGCCTGGACTGGGAAGAGCCCGAGTGGGAGACACTGTTGCGATCCGTCCTGCAGGCTCGCGACGAGCTGGCCAGCGTGCGCTGGGTTCTCTGCTCGGTGCGGGGAGCCTCCTTCGAGGACGCGGTTCCCCGCTCGATCCTCGAGCTCGATCTCGTGGGCCGGGCGGTGGCACGAACTCTCGAGCTCGAACGACCCCTCGACGACGAACGCTTACACCGTGCGCTCATCAACGACCCCTCGGCCTGGTGGGCGTGGCCGACGGAGAGAGGCCCATGAAGCCCACTTCTCGACAGCGGGCCCTCGGCCCTTGGTGTTGGCCGCGGGAAGGGAGCGCCCGCCGAGCCCTGGGAGACTCTCACGGTGACCAGCCTCCGGCACGGCCCGGCGATGCCGTGGGCCTCGCGACGGTGGGGCAGCGCGGGGAGTCCGTCGTCGTGCTCTTCCGCGCCGGCGAGCCGACGGAGACGGGTTCGCTGGCCCTGGGGCGACGGGCCGTTGAAGCCTGGCGCTGGGCCGGCGCGGCCCTGCCTCGGGTCG
Source organism: Acidobacteriota bacterium (assembly GCA_039029535.1). Taxonomy (GTDB): domain Bacteria; phylum Acidobacteriota; class JBCCFW01; order JBCCFW01; family JBCCFW01; genus JBCCFW01. The sequence continues at coordinate 2,410 of JBCCFW010000221.1, read as the reverse complement.
TGCCCTTTCGCTGGCGTGGCTTGCACGAGGGCGAGCTGGACGTCCCGGCCGTCCATCGGCTGGCTCATCACGTCGAGCAAGGTGCGGCCACCCGAATCTCCGCCGTGGACGGGCGCTCCTTCGGCTTCTCTTTCTTGTTGTCGCTGGCATCGCTTCTCTTCGAGCAACCACCTGAAGATGACGTGGCCTGTGCCGGTCAGCTCCAGGCCGACGGCACGCTCGCACCCTGCGACGGCCTGGCCCTCAAGGTCGCCGCCCTCGCGGGAGCCCCGGGCCTCCGGCGCGTGCTCGTGGCAGCGCCGCGGAGTGAGAACGACGAGACAGAGCTGAAGACGGCGGCCTTCCAGGCGCCCTCGGGAGTGGAGCTCGTGCCCGTGTGCGCGGCGCGCGAGCTCATCGAGCTCGGCCTGGGGCTCGAGCTCAACGAACGCTTGCGGAAGGAGGCCGCGACACCGGACGGTCGACGCGAGCTCGTGTCGCTCTTGCAAGCCCAGGCCCTGGGGGAGTCGAGCGTCGTGGTGGGCTGGGGCTCGTTGGAAGACACGGCACGTGTCGTGCGCGAGACGTGTGCGGACTCCACCGAAGAACGCGAGTGGGCGTGGCGGTTGGGCTTCGTCGAGTCGGTCGCGGCCCGCCACGGCGGCCGTCACGCGCCGCTCCCTGACCTCGCCGTCTTGTCGCGGTGGATGGAGGAGGCTCCCGCCCTACGATGGCGCTTGCTGGCGCAGGTGGTCCAGCACGCCGCCGACAACGGAGAGCCCTCGCGCTCAGAGGTTCAGGAGTTGATCGAGCGGCTGGACCTGCCGGAGGTCGGTCGGAGCAACGCCGAGCAGCTCACCGTGCACGGCAGCCTCGTCCGTCTCGAGTCCATCGGTCCCGAACCCTCATCGGCGCTGACGCGGGCGCGTCAGGTGCTGGACACCCGGCTCGCCTTCAGCCTGGCTCCGGGGAGTAGTCGGGTGCTCTGTTCCGCCTTCCGGCTGGCCGGTGCGTTGACGGAGGGGTCGGTTTTCGCGCAACTGGAGCAGGTCGCGCGACGTCTGGCCGATCAGGGGGCGTTCCTCGCTGCCGACCATGGCTTCCTCCGCCTGTCTCGTCTCGTGGGGGCTTCTTGGCTGGAGCCGGTGAGCCCGGCGACGCTGGCTGGCTTGCGGGCCGTGGCGGCCGACGCGACCTTGCCCTCCCACCTGCGCTGGTCGGCCTGGCGCACGGTGGTTCGTTGCTCCCCGACGTCGAAGGAGACCCTGGAGCAGCCGGGGCCACCGGAGACCGTCGAGGGTCGGATCTTCCGGGCGTTGGCCGAGCTCGATGCCGCCCTGCGTGGCGGCGACGAGGGGAGGGAGGCGCTGACTCGCCTCGCAGAGGTTCAGCCCGGGATCCTCCGTCAGCTCTCGAGTGACGAAGGACCCGATGGGGAGAGAGTGTCTCGTCACTTCCCGTACTGAACGAGGGGGCACTTCCGTTGGTGTCAGTAATGGGTCGTGGGAGAGTGTCCTGGGTGTGAGGTCGGCGGCAGCGGCGGGAACACCGGAATTCATCGGTCCCTTCCGCGTCGTGTAGTCGTCGATGACGCCCATGGCAAGGAAACGAAGAAAGAAGGAAGCCGTGCGTCGACGAGCCCGGGTGGGCCTTCGACACGTCTTGAACCTGAGTGAGCACCTGCTGGAATCCGAGGAAGCGGGAGCAGTCATGCTCTCTTTCCATGGAGGAGGGAAGGCGGAAGGCGTCTTGCTGCGGTCCGGGCTCGGCCCGCTCGTCTTGGAGGCTCGGGCTGAGGGGAGGCAGGTCCCTGATGAGCGGCTTCGGGAGCTCGTCGACGTCGTGGTCGACGTGCTGACGGAGGAGGACTGGCCGACGGACGGAGAGGTCGATGTCGGCATGCTCGTGCGACTCCAGGCGAGTGGTCGGAGGCTGAAGGCACGGGGCACGCTGAGCGTGGTCCGACCTGGGGAGGACGAGGCTTGAAGCATGAGAGTGGGTTGGCCACGAGATGTCGTCGCCGACCACTTGACTCGGAACGAGCCTGAGTCTCCATGTTCGACATGGCTCAGCAATCGCTTTACCTGTCTCAATCCCCATTGGGCCTGACCTGATTTGGTGGACACCTGAGCCTCCCGGGGGATTCTCCCCCCTCTGGAGGTGTCCACCAAATCAGGTCAGGCCCATCATCGTTACGGGGAGGGGTCGCCGACTCCGACTCCGCGACCGCAGCAGACCTCCGGGTCTCGCAAGTCTCAATCCCCATCGTTACGGGGAGGGGTCGCCGACGGGCGGTTCGGAAGGTCAAGGCCAACAGGGGTGAGGAGTCTCAATCCCCATCGTTACGGGGAGGGGTCGCCGACCCAATCCTGCCGAGGGCGACTACGACGGCGACAACAGTCTCAATCCCCATCGTTACGGGGAGGGGTCG
>JBCCFW010000220.1:0-11182 GCA_039029535.1 Acidobacteriota bacterium | reverse complement strand
GTCAAAGGCGATATGAGCCTCGTCGGACCGCGGCCCCTCCTAATGCAGTATCTCGACCGGTACACCCCAGAACAGCGACGTCGCAGGTCTCCCGAGACCCGGACGCGGCCGACATCCACGTGGCCGACCACTGTACTGAGGGTGACCTCGTGATCACCGCCGATCTCCCCCTGGCCGCTTGCGTCGTCGAGAAGGGCTGCCTCGTCGTCGATCCCCGCGGCCGGATCCTCGACGAGGAGAACGTGCAGGAGGCGCTCAACCTCCGCGACCTCTCCACGGAGCTCCGGGCCAGCGGGCTGCCGACCTCGGGGCCTCCCCCCTTCGGACGCAAGGACCGCGAGCGCTTCGCCAATGCTCTCGACCGCTGTCTCACCCGACTGGCCCGACGTTCGGGCTCCTGAACGCCTCGGTCGTCCGGCCTCAGTGGACGAAGGTCTCCTTCACGCGCTCGGAGATGCGGAAGTAGAGACACCAGAGCAGGCTGAAGAACACCTGCCCGAGGTAGAGCGCCTTCTCCTTCGGGCCGGTCTCCACGCCGGGGAGATCGCTCGAGACGAGAAGGTTGACTCCGACGAACACGAGGCCGAGCAAGCGGTAGCCGATGTAGAGCCGAGGCAGCACCCGCATCTTGCGGAAGAAGGTCACCATGAGCAGGAGGTGACCGAGCAAGAGGAAGCAGTTCACGAACGCTTCGAAGAGGAGGACCGGGGCGAAGTGCGGGTGATGGGCCTCGGCTCCCGGAATCGTCACCGACGTCCAGGTGCCGAGCGAGTAGCTCGGAACGGCCTCGACGATGTCCCAGATCAATCGAGGCAGGGACACGACGAGACCGAACGCGACGAGGAGCAACCACCCTCCGATGGGGCGTGAGACGACGAGCTCGGGCTGTTCGGACGGCCGCCAGCGGTAAATGCGAACGGCCCAGTGGAGTAGCAGGACGACGGTCACCACGACGAACGCCAAGACGGCCCAGTTGACGCCGCCCTCACGCCAGGCCGGGACCTCCGGCGCCCAGGTCAGGCTGTAGGCGAGCACCTTCCGCGCCTCGTCGATGTCCCGGCGATGCTGCTCGAGCTCTTCGGCGGGAAGCGAGGCTTCGGAGGTCACCAAGTGATGACGGACTTCGAGACGTCGGGCCTGGCGAAGGCGGCTGTGATGCTCGAAGCGGAAGGCGGCACCCTCGACGATCCGGTGGTCGGTCTCGACGTTCCAGTCTTGGTGGAGATCGAAGCGAAGGGTCAGCTCGTAGTCCACGGGGTGCGTCACCGCGAACGGCAGCGTGCGCTCCCCCTGCGGTGGTGTCGCGAGATGGTTGTCGAGCTGCAGGTCCCAGAGCTCACCGAGCCAGTACTGCCTCTCCCCTTGGTGCTTCCAGAAGTCCTCGACGAGATACGACTCGGTCACCGTCAGGACGTTGCGCTCTTCATCGTCCTTGATGACCAGGGGCTTCGAGAGGGCGATGCCCGAGTGCTGCCGCGCGTAGAAGCGCAGGTACTGCTCGGCCAGTGACTCGGTCGATTGATGCGCGAGCGTGGAGCGGAGGTCGTCGGCCTGAAACCCGTCGTACTGGCTGAGGATGGTGAGCGTCACCGGCTGGTCGAGCCCTTCGCTCACCCAGTGCTCGCGCACCCGCGTTCGCCCCTGGCCTTGCGGCTCGACGCGGGTCAGCTCGTTCGTCTCGGGATGCAACACGAGCACCCAGCCGAGATCGGGGACGTGCCGCTCGGCCAGGGGGCCGCGTTGGTGGAGGACGGTGGGATCGAGCCAGCATGAGCGACCGTCGAGCTCGAGCCGGACGATCGCGTGGTTGAAGACGTCGTGCGTGGGGAGCATCTCGGCCACGCGTCGCCCATTCCAGGCATGGACGAGGACGGGGTCGGCCTCGAGCCCGAGCGCCCGCAGCATCGTGACCAGCAGGACGCTCTTGTCCTTGCAGTCCCCGTAACGCCGTCGCATCACGGTGGCCGGGTCGGTCGGCCGATAAGCCCGCGCGCCCAGCTCGATGCCGAGATAGCGCACCTCGTCTTGCACGAAGCGCAGCGCCCGACGGGCCTTCTCGGCATCGCCCATCGACGACGCTCTGAGCTCCGTCAGCAGGGCCTCGCACTCGTCCGGCGGCTCGTCCGGCACCGCGAAGAGACGGTGACCCCAGCGGGCGACCTCGTTCCAGCTCGCCCAGTTGCTGAGCTGCGCCCGAGGCCAGGGGTCGAACCATGACGGCAGCCCCGACGAGTGCTCGGTGGCCGGCAGGTCGCGCTGGTCCCAGCTCAGCTCCACCCGCCCACCGCTTCGACGCACCGAGGGCTCGAGATCGCTGCGCAGGAGACGCCAGGCAGGTGCGGAGTCGGCGCGCCAGAGGCCCCGGAACCGGTTGCGGTGCACGGGTGCCGTCCAGTCCAGGTCGACCCGATCGCCATGGCGGCCTTCGAGGACCGGGTTCGAGCCAGTCTTGCTCCACTCGAGGTCGAGGACGTCGCCGACTCGCACGTCCGCCAGGAACGTCACGGCGGTGCGCTCGCCGTCGTACAGGCTCGCCTCGAGGTTCGGCTCGCGCTGGAGCAGCTCGACCTGCGACAGGTCCAGGTGATCGATGACCTGCTCGCCCCGATGCAGCCGGATCGCGTGGAGGATCAGCGTTTCGTAGGCGGGATCGAACGAGAACTGGACACGACTCACCGCCTGCAAGCCCGCTTCGGACGTCACCCTTCGCACCCAGCGGACGGTCCGAACGCGCTCAGGACCCGTGTCGTCGACCTGAGTGTCGAGGAGAAGCTCGTGCAGGCCGCGCTTCGCCTCGTCCGGCGCCTCGACGTCGAAGTCGATGGTGGCTGGAATGACGAAGCTCGGACGAGGACCTCGCTGCAGCCGACGCTGGGCCTCGGCGTCCGAGACGTTGGGGGCTGCGTCCGCACCGATGGCCAGGAACGCCAGGCAAGGCAGGGCCCACCACGGTGACCGGGCTCCCCTCATGCTCCCTCCCTCCGTTCTCCCCGCTCCAACAGGGACAGGCACCTCCCTGGTACCGAGAGCAGTGTAGACCAGCGGTCATGACGTCGGTTCAGGCTCCGAAGTTCCACTCCCGAGGCAGCTCCGCGTCGCACGCCCCACAGCGAAACCAGCCGTCCTTGACCAGGTTCCGCTCGCCGCAGGCCGGGCAGCGCCGGAACGAGCAGGTCATCGTGAAGCCGTCTGCCTGAACCCCCAGCTTCCTCAGCGCCACGGACACCGCCGGCCAGCAGCTCTCCGGTGGGCAGTAGCCGGTCGACTGGTTCGAGCAGTACGTCAGCTCCCCCTCCCGATCGAAGGCCATCTCTCCGGCAGCCAGCACGGGCTCACCTCCGGCACAGGCCACGTGCTCGGAGCGCTGCGGCGCCAGACGCAAGAGGCCATCGACGCCGACCACGAACGTCGCCCAGGACTCACCCTCGACTGGAGGCTGCTCGGCAAGCCAGGCTCGCAGGTCGTCGCGCGAGGCGATCCGAGCACCAGCCGGCGCACCGGCGACCCGCTCGCGCACCGATGCCGTCCCCACGTACTCCAGACGTCGCACTCTCGACGGCTCCTGGGCTCAGCCGATGGACGTCGGCCCTGCCTCCCTGAGGCTAGTCGGACCGAGCGGTCCTTCGGAACGGACTCTGGCCGCCGATGACGTGGAGAGAGGCGGAAACCAGTGGCGCGCCCGGCACGACTTGAACGTGCGACCTCCTGTTTCGTAGACAGGCGCTCTATCCGGCTGAGCTACGGGCGCGAGGTCCTCTCGGCGCTCGGGCGGAGACCGCCGGGCCGAGGCGAGCGCGTACTTTAGCGCGCTCGGTCCCGATTGGCCAGGCTTCTCCGTCGAAGTTCCGCGCTCTCCTCCCGGTCTCTTTCGCCCCGGCGTCAAGGGCTCAAGATCCGGGCCTGCTGGCCGATGACTGAGGCAGGAGCAGCCCGTGGCGGATGACGGACGAACCAAGGTGGTGCCAGCCTGCAACTTGCCGGAAGACGTGACCGGCGAGCCGGGCAGGACCTCGAGACCGACCCCGACCCTCATCGTCTACGACGGTGACGAGATCGGGGCCCTCCACCCTCTCACCCGACGGGACACCGTCATCGGTCGGACGACGGACTGCGACCTCATCCTTCCCGAGGGCAAGGTCTCACGCCGCCACGCCCTGGTCCGAATGCTCGACGCCGAGCGCTACGAGCTGGTCGACCTGGGCTCCACCAACGGCACCAGCAAGAACGGCACGACGATCGACCGGGCCGAGCTCTCCGACGGCGACAAGATCGACGTCGGCGGCTGCCTGCTTCGCTTCTCGCTCCTCGACGCCCAGGACCTCGCGTTCCAGGCCCGCATCTGCGAGATGATCCACGTCGACGATCTCACCGGCCTCCTCACGCGTCGGTCCGTGCTGCGCGGTCTCCAGAAAGAGCTCCTTCGCGCCGAGCGCTACGGTCGCGAGTTCTCCATCCTCATGATGGACCTCGACCACTTCAAGAACGTCAACGACACGCACGGTCACCTGGTGGGATCGGCTTGTCTGGCCGAGGTCGGGCAGATCCTCCGAGACTCGCTGCGGTCCATCGATTCCTGCGGTCGCTACGGTGGCGAGGAATTCCTCGCCTTCCTGCCGGAAGCCGATCGCGAGGCGGGGCTCCAGGCAGCCGGCCGGATCCGACGCGAGATCGAGCGCCACCCGTTCCACTACGAGAGCACCTCCTATCGGGTGACCATCTCTATCGGCGTGGCCCTCTTCCCCGCCGACGGACGCTCGGTCCAGGCCCTCATCCAGTCCGCCGACGAGGCGCTGTACCGGGCCAAGCGCACGGGTCGAAACCGCTGCGAGGTCTACGTGCCGGAGGAGTGCACGATCGGCTGACGGGGTGTCTCGGCTCGCCTGCCGGGCCGTTGTAGCCTCGCCGACATGACGCTCTCCGTGCAGCTCGTGGACGGCCCTCCCGACGACGCCCTGACGGCGGAGCTCCGCGAGCTCGGCCGACGAGTGGATGGCGCTGATCTCAGCGGGCTCCTCGACCAGCTCGTGCACCGTCACCGCGTGTTGAGCTGCCTCGCCCGCGACGACGGCCGTCTCGTCGGCTACAAGATCGGCTTCGAGGAGCGGCCCGGCTACTTCGAGAGCTGGATCGGTGCGGTGGATCCCGAGCACCGTCGTCGCGGCATCGCCAGGAAGCTGATGCGGGCCCAGCACGAGTGGTGCCGAGAGCGGGGCTATCGGATCGTCAGCACGATCACGACCGGTGACAACCAACCCATGCTCATCGCCAACCTCGGGGACGGCTTCGAGATCTGCGGGACGTTCTGGGATCGCCGGAAGATCCTGAAGGTCGTGCTGCAGAAGCAGCTCCCGCCCCCGGAGGATCAGGCGACGAGCTGAAGGCCCGAGACCGAGGGAATGCGGTACGGCGTGACTTGCCCAGGTGCCGGGAGGGTCACGATCCTCCAGCCGTCCCCGGGCGGAGTCGCCGAGCCCGGATCGCCCCGATTCAGGAGGACCGTCGTGCCGTTCCTTGCCCGTCTTCTCGCCTTGCTCTTGGTCCCTTTCTCGGCTCACGCTCAGGCTCCGCCACGGTACGACCTGGAGAGGCTCCTGTTGTCTCCGCGGAGTGCTGCTCTCGGCCTCAACGAGGCTGGTGATGTCGTCGGGTGGGTGGAAGACACCGAGCAGCTCTCCCTCTCGGCCTTGATCTCGTTTCATGACGAGAGACACGCGCCCTTGGTGCTGCCCAACGTCTCCGTCTTCACCGACATCAACGAGGCACGGTGGTGTGTCGGTGCCAGCCTCGACGGCTGGCCGACCGATGCCTTCGTCGAGGATGCGACTCCCGTCCTTGGCGAAGCCGTCGCGTATCATCCCGACAGCGGTCGTTGGCCCATCGACTTCTCGGACACCGGCTTCATCGCCGAGCACTCCTCGGCCTACGGCGTGAACGATGCCATTCCGCCCATGGTCACCGGCATCGCCGATATCGGGGAGTGTCGTCTGGCGTTCGTCGCGACGGTGGAACCGAACGCGACGCCGACACTCCTCTTGCCCTGGTGGGACTCGGATGCCAGTGAAGGGCTCGCAGTCAGCACGCCGAATGCCGCCACTGGCCTCGGTCGGCAGGTCGTCGGCACCTCGCGACCGTGCGGCATCACTCACGCCGCGTGTGAGGGCATCGCCGCACCGACCGACCTCGGCCTCTCGGCGACGCGGTGGGATGTCGATGGAAGCCCCAAGGGACTCGATCGGCGGGCTTCAGTCCAGCGCCGTGGCTCGGTGGGCCGCGACATCGCCTCCTCGACCGGATGGATCTGCGGCTCGAGAATGACCGCAGCCGGCTGCCTCTCCGAGGCCGTGATCTGGAAGGCCGGCGTGGTCGAGGTCTTGCCGACGCCACCCGGAATGGCAGTGACGAGGGCACGCGCCGTCGCGATGAACGAGTCCGGAGCAGCCGTCGGCTGGATGCAGGAGACTCCGAAGGGGCCGAAGCACCCGACGGTCTGGCTCGCGGACCCCCGCCGGGTCTTCCTTCTCGACCCGCTGGTCGTCCAGCCCGGCTGGACGCTCGTGGAGGTGACGGACATCAACGACCGAGGCCAGATCTGCGGCTCCGCGAGGCGAGGCTCGCTGCACCAGAACGCCGTGGTCCTCAACCCGCCGCCGCCCATTGGACCTCCTGCGTGAACCCGGGAACCCCTCGGAGCTCGGGCACGTAGCCCACCTCCGAGGAGCCCCAGATGAACCACTTCCGTCGCAGCGCCCACCACCCCTCTCCTGCCCGCCGTCGGCTCGGAATCGGCCTGATCGTGGTCGGAGCCGCGTTCCTGGCCGCCCGCCTGTTCGACGGCAGCGGCACCGCCCAGGCCCGCGGAGACGATCGCCGCGTCACTCAGCGAGAGCTGAGTGAGGACCTCGTTCTCACTCACTCCGTGCCGTCCGGAGGCAGCTACACCCTCCAGCTCGACCAGGGAGAGATCCAGGTCGTCCCCACCGACGGCCGCGAAGCCCGCCTGGTCGTCGAGCTCGACGAGGGACGCCCGGAGAGCCTCATCGTCAAGGACGAGAGCGGCCCCGAGGGCGTGAGGCTGTCCCTGGAAGGCCGCGGCAACGGCGGCTGGCTCGGAGGCTGGTTCTCCAGCTCCGACCGCCACGACAAGGGCGACGGTGACGACGTCAGCATCGCCGGAGCCGTTCTCGAGCTCCCGCGCGGCGTCGACCTCCACCTCGCCACCGGCGCCGGTGACCTCGACCTCGCCGACCTCGACGGCTCACTGAAGGCGTCCACGGGCGCCGGCAACGTCGCCATCGACCACTGCCGGGGCCACGTTCGCCTCTCGACCGGTGCCGGCGACGTCACCGTCTCCAGCCCCGGCGGCGAGGTCGACGTGAAGACCGGCGCGGGCGACCTGCTCGTGTCCGACACCACCGGCCAGGACGTCACCCTGCGCACCGGCGCGGGCTCCATCCAGGTGGCCGGCAACGTCGCTCGCTGCTCGGCCTCGACGGGCATGGGCTCGATCGAGGCCGACCTCGACGGCCTCACCGGCGACACCCAGCTCAAGACGGGCATGGGCAGCGTCAGCGTCAGCCTGGGAGCCGGTGTCTCGGCCAACATCAGCGCCGGCTCGGGGATGGGCGACGTCAGCCTTCACTCGGGCGACGGGTCTCGCATCGAGAGCCAGCACGGCGAGCGCCTGAAGGCCCAGGTCGGCTCGGCCGACATCGAGCTCCGTGTCTCCACGGGCATGGGCAGCATCGAGGTCGTGTCCGAGGCGCCGGTCCGACAGCGTCGCGGCCAGGCGCTCTAGCTCGAGACGGTCGCCGAGGCTCGCCGCACTTCAGCGCGCTCTCTCCGCGATCCGCTCCACCGAGCGCAACCCGTCGCTGGCGGCCGACACGATGCCGCCCGCGAATCCTGCGCCCTCCCCGACCGGGTACAAGCCGGGCGTGTTGACTGACCAGCCGGTCGCGTCGTCGCGCAACACCCGCACCGGGGAGGTCGTTCGGGCCTCGACCGCGATGAGCTGACCTTCACGGTCGTAGCCCGGCACCCGTCGCGCGAAGTTCCGGATGGCTCCTTGCATCGACGCGACCACCCGCTCGGGCAGCAGCTCGCCGAGCTCCACGCTCTCGAGGCCCAGCCGGAAGGACGTGGGCCCCATCTCGCGGCTCTTGCGACCCGCCAGGAAGTCCGGCACGCCTTGGGCAGGCGCCCGCTGCGCACCGCCGCCGAGCTCCGCGGCTCGACGCTCGAGCCGACGCTGAAACTCCACGCCGACCAGCGGCCCCTCGCCGGGCAGGTCCTCGGGCGGCACCTCGACGACCACCGCCGTGTTGCAGAACGGCTGGAGCCGATGGCTGTAGCTCATCCCGTTGACGGTGAGCGCCCCCTCCTCGGTCGAGGCCGCCACGACCTCGCCACCGGGACAGGTGCAGAAGCTGTGCGCCGACAGGCCGCGTCGGGACCAGGCGAAGGAGTAGGTCGCCGCACCCAGCTCCTCGGACACCTCTGCCTGGCCGTGCATGGCCTCGTTGATGAGCTCCTGCCGGTGCTCGATGCGCGCGCCCACCGCGAAGGGCCGGGCCTCCAAGGTCACGCCACGGGCGACGAGGAGATCCTGGACGTCGCGGGCTGAGTGACCGCAGGCGAGGAACACCGCGTCGGTCTCGCAGCGCTCACCCGAGAGAGTGACCGATCGGACGCGACGCTCGTCGTCGAGCTCGACGTCCTCCAGCCGCGTCTCGAAGCGGAGCTCGACGCCGGCCGCTTCCAGCTTCTCGCGCAGCGCGAAGAGCGCACGGGACAAGCGATTCGTTCCGAGATGCGGACGGGCGTCCACGAGCACGTCTGGGGCGTCCGCCGCCTCGGCCAGGGTCTCGAGGATGAAGGGCGTGCGCGGATCGTTGCGGCGGGTGTAGACCTTGCCGTCCGAAAAGGTTCCGGCTCCCCCTTCACCGAAGGCCACGTTGGATTCGGCGTCCAACGTGCCGTCACGCCAGTAGCGGCGGACGTCCTTCCAGCGAGGTCGCACGCTGCGCCCGCGCTCGACGAGCAGCGGGGCGTGCCCCTTCTCCGCGAGCGCCAGGGCGCAGAAGAGACCGGCTGGCCCGGCACCGACGACGATGGGGCGGCCCTGGATGCGGACGTGACCGACCGGTGCCTGCTTCGGCGGTGGCGCCTCGACGAGGTTCGGGTCGCCTCGGTGACGGTCGAGGAGACGTCGGCCGGCACGAACCCGGGCCTCGATGTTGGCCCGCACGACCGGGGGCCGGGAGCGCGCGTCGACGCTGCGCTTGAGGAGCCGAGCGCTGAGGACGTCCTCGCGATCGACGTCGAGCCGGCTCGCGAGGACCTCCGACAGGTCGAGACCGTCGTCCGAGCCCGGAGGCAGCTCGACCTGACGGACGAGCAGCCGGGGCTCGTCCGTCGGGGAGTCGGTCACTTGATGAGTTCGACGGCCTCGACCACGAAGACCAGCGTGGCGCCACCGGGGATGCCGGCGGGGTGACCCTGCTGCCCGTAGCCGAGCGCGGGCGGGATGACCAGCACGCGACGGCCGCCGATCCGCATCCCGAGGAGGCCCTCGTTCCAGCCCTTGATGACCCGGGCGCGCGGCAGGCCGCGCACTGCGTAGGGCGTGCCCTTCTCGAAGGACGCGTCGAACAACGTGCCGTCGTCGAGCCAACCGGCGTAGTGCATCCGCACCGAAGCACCCTCGGTGATGAGCTGGCCCTTCCCCACCTCGACGTCGTGATGACGCAGGCCCGTGCGGCTGCTGAGCAGCGGCAGCTTCGAGACGTCGGGGAACTCCGGCATCGGTAGCGGCTTGGGACCGGCCGCGATGTCGAGGACCTCGATGTCGAAGATCAGCGTCGAGCCGGCGGGGATGCGGCTGCGGGCGCGGTTGCCGTAGCCGAGCTCGGGCGGGATGACGAGACGACGATGCTCGCCCTTCTTCATCCCGACGAGGCCCTCGTTCCAGCCTGCGATGACGGCGGCCTTGCCGACGCCTCGAACGGTGTAGGGACGACCGCTCGTGCGTGAGCTCTCGAACAGCTTCCCGGACAAGAGGCGACCGATGTAGTGAACGGTCGCGTTGTCCCCCGCCTCGACCGCGGGTCCGTCACCAGGCTGGAGAGTCCGGACCTTGAGGCCCGAGGGGCGCGTGTCGAACTTGCCGGACAGGAGCGTCTCGGGCTCGACGAAGCCCGGGACAGACTGGCCGGCCGGCCGAGGCGGTGCCGCCGGTCGCGCCGGGCGGGCGGGTCGCGTCTGAGCCAGGGCGGAGCCGACCAGGCTCGTGAGAACGACGGCGAGCAGGGTGCGAGAGAGCATCACGGTGAACCTCAGGACACGGACAGGAGCTCGACCTCGAAGATGAGCGTGGCGCCGCCGGGGATGACCCCGTCGATGCCCATGTCTCCGTAGCCGAGGGAGGACGGGATCTTGAGCAAGCGACGACCACCCGGCTTCATGCCGACCAGGCCCTCGTTCCAGCCGTCGATGACCGGCGCCTGACCGACGCCCTCGACGGTGAACGGCGTGCCCCGCGTCTTCGAGCTGTCGAACAGGCTCCCGCTCTCGAGCCAGCCGCTGTAATGCACGGTGGCGTTGTTGCCGTTGGCGCAGGCGTCACCGCTGCCCTCGGCCAGGTCGTGGAAGTTGAGACCGGTCGCGGACGCAGTCCAGGACACGGTCGACAGCTCGGGCATGACGGGATCGCTCACGGGGGACTCCTGAAAGATGGGTCGCGATCATGACACGGAGGACGACCGCGACGACCTCCTGCTTCAATTCGTGCTCGAGGCACCTTCCATCGCTGCCGCCATCCGGACGTGTTGGGTACGGTGGAAGACCTCGTCGACACCGAGCTCGGTGAGGTCATAGCGCCCTCGGCGACGATGCAGGCCGTCCACGATGATGAGCGGCCCCCAGCCGTCGTCGGCCCCACGCCAGCGCTCCTCGAGCCAGTGCGAGTCGGCATCGTCCCGCGACAGCAGGCGCCAGCTCCCTGCCGGGACACCCAGGCGTCCGAGCAGGCGACGACGCTCCTCCCCCGACACGCCAGCCTCCGCACAGGTGGCTACCAGCAGCAGCGGCTCGTGCAGGCCCACGCTTCTCTCGGCGAGCTGTCGCAGGTGCCCCCAGGCGGTGTCGTCGACGCCTCGACAGGGCACCTGGACGGCCACCCAGG
>JBCCFW010000219.1:0-11234 GCA_039029535.1 Acidobacteriota bacterium | reverse complement strand
TGCGCGGTGTTCTCGCGAGGCGCGTCAGCGCCGAGTGCGCGGCGTTCTCGCGAGGCGCGTCAGCGCTGAGTGCGTGGTGTTCTCGCGAGGCGCGTCAGCGCCGAGTGCGCGGTGTTCTCGCGAGGCGCGTCAGCGCCGAGGTGTGGATGCGCGGTGCGCCAGCGCCGCGCCCCGGGAGCCCCTGAACGCACGAAGGGCCTCCCTGTCTCTCGAGAGGGAGGCCCAGCCGATGCACCGAACGTCGGGAGAGATTTCGTGTCCTGGCGAGGCGCTCCAAGCGACGCCTACTCCAGTAGGCGAGCGCCGGAGCAACAAAGCCAGGGCGCGAAAGATCCCCGACGTCAGAAGGAGAGGGTGAAGCCGAACTCGAGCGACCGCGGCACGTCGATGCCGGTCGCGATGATGGTCGGCTTGAACGGCGGGACCGCGTTCGGGTCCGAGAGGCCCTCGGGGAGCTCGAAGCGACCGACGCCGCCGAACACGTTGAGCGTGTTGAGCGCGTTGACCAGCCGGACCTCGCCGCGGAGCTTGAGCGCGCCGTCGGCGGTCTGGAAGTCACGACGCACGGCGAAGTTGAGCTGCTTGCTCGACGGCAGTCGCACGGTGTTGCGACCGAAGGGGCGGATGACCCGACCATCGGACTGGACGACCTCGGCCGTGCGGGGCTGACCGGTCTGCCAGGTGAAGTCGGCCGACATCCGGAGCTTCCAGGGGAGCTCGCCCGTGCCCTGGAGCTTGACCACGTGGGTGCGGTCGTTGCCCAGGACGCCGTCCTCGGAGACGACGTCAGTGGGATCGAGCGGGTTGAGGTCGGGAGCGAGCGGACCGGTCGAGCGGGCCTGGGTGTAGGAGGCGTTGGCCTGCCAGCGGTTGGAGAAGGGGCGCTGGAGCTCGACGGTCCACTGGCGGTAGGCGCCCGAACCGTTGGAGCCCTGGACGATGTCGCGCAGCGTCGGGAAGCCCGGGAGCTGCGGGATCGCCTGGACGATGGTGCCCTGCGTGAGCTGATGCGTCCGCTTGGCTTCCTGGTAGGTCATCTGGAAGCGCAGGTTGGCGGGTAGACGGCGCTCGATGCCGATGGTCCAGGCCTTGTTGGTCGGAGCCGTCAGGTTGTCGTCGGCGACGAAGCGATCGCGGAAGAGAGGCTCGAGGTAGGCAACGGTCTCGAGGTCGCCCGCGGCGGAGGAGGGGGTCGCCTGCGCCTGGCGGAAGATGTCGACGATGTTGGTCTCGTTGAAGCGACGCTGGTCGAACTGGTTGCCGAAGTTGAGGTCGCTGATGAGACGCGGGGGGTTGGCCTCCCACTGCAGCGAGGTCAGGAAGAGGTTGTCGTAGAAGACACCCCAGTTGCCGAAGATGCGGGTCTGGCCGTCACCGATGGGATCGAGCGAGAAGCCGAGACGCGGGGCGAGGAAGAGCTCACCGATGAAGTTCTGGTAGTCGGCGCGGAAGCCGAGGTCCAGCGTGAGGTTGTCGGTGACCTGCCAGCGGTCCTGGGCGAAGAGCGAGGCACGCCAGGCCGAGTTGGAGATGCGGACCTCGTCGCCGAACTGGAAGACGTTGCCGATGTCGATGCCCGGCATCCCGATGACGTTGCGGTCGTCGGAGACCCGGAAGTCACGGACCAGCGTGGCCGACTTGGTGGAGAGGTCGGCGTTCACGTGGCTGAAGCTGACGCCGGTCTTGAAGTCGTGGTTGTCCTCGGCGCCGAGGAGCTGGCTGTAGGTCGACTCGAGTCGCAGCTCGGTGATGCTGAGGTCGTCATCGGCGTCGGCCGTGCCGAGCTCGTAGCTGACGAAGCCGCCGGGGAGGGGGATCTCGTACTCGACGTCGATGGGCTGACGGCGGTCCGACGGACGCGTCAGGCGGTAGTTGCGAGTGAAGCCGAACTGAGACTCGATGAAGCTGCCGTTGTCGTAGGTCTTCTTGTGGACGAGCTGGACCTGGGCCGAGGTCTCGCGGAAGTCGCGCTGAGTGCCGGGGGTCCGGAAGGTCGAGGAGAAGCCGGTGTTCTCGAAGTTGTCGACGTTGGCGTTGATTTCGATCTTGTTGCTGTCGTTGAGCTCCCAGTCGACGCGGGCGTTCGCGAGGATGGTGTCGTTGTAGAACGTGCCGCCAGCGAAGGCCGAGCCGTTGTCGTTGGCCAGGGACTCCACCGTGACGTGGAAGAACAACTTGTCACGGACGATCGGGCCGCCCGTGCTGACCGCGTGACGGACACGGTGCCGGAACTGGGGGTTCTCGTCGTCGGCGCGGGTCGAGGGCTCGTCGATGCCGAGGAGCTCGAAGCCGGCGGCGAGGTTGTCGGCGATCAGGCTGTTCGCGCCGGTGAGGATCTCGTGCCACATCTCGGCGACGTCGTCGAGCTCGTCCAGCGACTGGGCGCCGTAGCGCGAGTCACGGAAGTCGAGGTCGTACTGGAAGCTGATCTCGTTGGTACCGGACTTCGTGACGATCTCGGCGATGCCCGAGGACTGCTCGCCGTACTCCGCCTGGAAGCCGCCCGTGATGAGACGGAAGCTCTGGATGGCGCTGGTGGAGATGTCGAGGATGGCGCCACCGCCGACCGGGTCGTTGATGGACAGGCCGTTGATGCGGTAGCCGACCTGAGCGGCCGTGCCGCCACCGACCGAGATGTCGGAGCTGTCGGAGGAGCCGTTGCGGGTCACGCCGGCGAAGAGCGCGACGATGTCCTGGATGCGCTTGTTCTGCAGCGGGATCGACTCGATGAACTCACCCTCGAGGGTGGTCGAGACGTCCGTCTTGCGGGTGTTGACGAGGTCGAGCACGGCGGCCGAGATCTCGACCTTCTCCTCCAGGGCCTCGGCCGGCTGGAGGGCGATCTCGAACTCGAGCGTGCGGCTGGCCGTCACGCGGATGCCCGTGAAGCTGCTCGAGCTCTGGCCCGCCTCGAAGGCGTAGAGCTTGTACTGACCGACCGGGACCGGTCGGAACAGGAAGCTGCCGTCGTCCTCGGTGATGGCCGACTCGTTCCAGGTGGTCTGCTCGCTCTCGAGGAACACCGTGACGAAGGCGGCCTCGGAGCCGTCCTGGTAGAGGACCTTGCCCTTGACCGCGCCGTTCTGGGCGAGGGCCGGGGTGGCCACGGCGAGCAGGCCGAGGAGCGGGAGAGCGCGACGAGCGAGCGTCTTGAGCATGGCGTGCATCCGTTGAGGCGAGGAGGGACTAGAAGGTGAAGTCGAGGCTCACGCTCACGCCACTGAACGTGACGTCTTCGCGCTGCTCGAAGCGGGGGACGAGGATGAAGGTTTCGGCGCCCTGAACGTCCGGGTCGGGGGTGTTGCCCTGGGGGGCGGGGATGACGCCGAAGGTGATGTTGGGCGTCGTCTCCGCGAGGATGGTGTTGGCCGTCAACACGTCGTTCCAGCGAAGGAACCAGCCGTTGAGGCCCAGGGCGACGTGGTCGCTGAAGTGGTAGCGCAGGCCCAGGGTGCCCTCGGCCATCAGCAGGCCGTCGGTGTAGTCGCCATGGGCGACGCCGCCGCGGAAGGGGCCCTGGAAGGTGTCGGTGAGACCCGGGATGCGCGGAGCCACCGCGCCGAAGTTGAAGCTGCGGTTGTCGCTCACCGACGAGACGTCGACGAGGTTCAGGCCGTAGTTGCCGTTGGTGCTCTCCGGCAGGTAGGCGACCTCGAGCTCGGCCCTGAGCGAGAGACGCTTCTTCTTCTGGTCGAGCCACCAGTCGCCGTGAAGACCGAGCTGGGGACCGACGCCCTGCACCGAGGACTCGGCGGTGAAGATGGCGATGTCCTGCTGGTTCGGGTCACCGCCGATGCGGATCTGGGTCATGCCCGTGTCGATCTCGATCGGGCGGCGCGGCTCGATGAGGAAGCCCAGCGCCGACTGCACGCCGTGCTCGAGCTGCGCGTAGCGGATGCCTGCGCTCCACTGGAGCTGACCGCGCTTGTTCTCGTGGATCGTGTTGCGGTACTTGAAGGCGACCGTCTTGAAGTCGACGCTGGAGCGGTGCGCCAGGATCGTGCCGACGTTGGGAGCACCGGCCGTCACGGGGTTGGCGCCCGGGACCGGGATCTCCTGGTGCTCGAACTGGACGCCCGGCGGCAAGAACGTGGTCGACGCGCGCAGGGAGTCGTCGGCGAAGTCGGGCGGGAAGAGGCTGTCCTTGTTGTCGAACTGGAGGAAGGACAGCTCGTACTTCGCACCCGAGGGACGCGTGAGCCCGAAGGTGATCTTCGGAGTCTCGGGGTCGGGGTCGGAGAGCTTCGAGATCACCGGGGTCACGTTGGTGATGTCGTCGGCCGGCGCGGTGTGGCCCACGAGCGTGTCGAAGGCGTCGGCCTCGAAGAAGATCTCGGACATCTCGAGGAAGTAGCGGCCTTCGCTCCGCTTCACTTCCTGGGCCTGAGAGAGAGAAGCGCTACCGACCAGGGCGAGCGCCAGCGCACAAGCGTTGAGTCGAGTCGAATCGAGGGTCATGGCTCAGCTCCTCAGCAACCACCGGCGGTGGTGGAGACGGGCACGGTCTGCTGGACTGCGGGCAGGTTCAGGCGGAAGTTGCCCTCGACGCGGAGACGGGCGCGGATGGGATCGGCGCCACCGACCTCCTGGAGGTTCTCGACCTCGAAGCTGAAGCTGCCTTCCATGACGCCGGTGGGCGAGAAGGTGAGCCCCGAGTTTCGAGCCAGCGCCACCACGCCGTCGGCCTCTTCCCAGCTATCGAGCGTGAAGGAGAGGGGCGGGTCGGTGCGCGGGAAGTTGAAGAGCATCTCGGACAGCCCGTCGCGGTTGACGACGGTGCAGTCGATCTCCAGGTCGAAGAAGTTCTTGACCCGGTTGTTCATGTCGATGGTGAGCTCGGCGGAGCCGCCGGGGTCGGCGATGTCGACGATCGAGAAGATCAGGCCGAGGCTCCGGCCCGTGGCTGCTTCGGTGCCGGCGACGGTGAGGTTGAGCCGACTGCGGCTCGAGACCGGCTCGCTGGCGGCCAGCGGCGGGTTGAGACCGGCGCTGACGTCGTCGGCGACGAAGGAGTAGGTCGTGCCGGCCAACACGGGCGAGTTGTTGCTGCAGAGGAAGAACTCGGGGGGGCAGCTCCCGGGGAAGCACTCCGGCCCGACGTCGAGCACGGTCACGGTCGCGCAGAGGAAATTGTCCGTTCCGGCGGTGCTGTTGCCGGCGCTCGGGTCCGTCGGCGTGCTGCTCGAGCAGCCGAGGCCACCGGCCAAGCAGAAAACGGCCAGCACCAGGGCTGACGTCAGCGAAAGACGACGAATGGGGCTCATGACGGACTCCGAGCACGGCAGGCACTGGGCACCGTGCGCGACTCTTGCCATTTCAGCATGCAAGTGCCGCCATCTTAACAGGGGGGTCGAGAGGGTGTCCACGGCGCCAAGAGCCTTCCGTGGTTCATCTCATCGCCCCTGAGCGCAGTCCTGGCCAGGCCTCAATGAGAGGTTTCGGCGACGGGCTCCTGACGCAGGTCCTGGTGGATCAGGCCGTCCCGAATCGACACGACTCGGGGGGCGCGACGGGCCACTGCGTCCTCGTGGGTCACGATGACGATGGTGTGCCCGTTCTCGACCAGGCGGTCGAAGAGATCGAGGATCTCGGCGCCCGTCTTGCTGTCGAGAGCGCCGGTGGGCTCGTCGGCCAGGAGGAGGGAGGGCCGGTTGACCAGAGCCCGGGCGATGGCCACGCGCTGACGCTGGCCGCCGGAGAGCTGGGTCGGCAGGTGCTTCGTCCGGTCGCCGAGGCCCACGGCCTCCAGGGCCTCCTGGGCCCGGTCCTTCCGCTCGGAGTCAGGGAGACGGGCGTAGAGGAGGGGGAGGGCGACGTTCTCGAGGGCGTCGGCCCGCGGCAGGAGGTGGAAGGACTGAAAGACGAAGCCGATCTCCTCGTTGCGGAGGGCGGCCAGACCGTCGTCGTCCAGGGAGGTCACCGGGCGGCCCGACATGGTCAGCTCGCCGCCGGTCGGCGTGTCGAGACAGCCCACGAGGTTCATGAGCGTGGACTTGCCGGAGCCCGAGGGCCCGATGATCGCGACGTGCTCACCGGCCTCGATGCAGAGGTCGACGCCGTCGAGGGCGCGGACGGTCTCCGGGCCGATGGTGTAGTGCTTGGTGAGGTTCTCCGCCAGGACCACCGGCGGACGACCGCCGTCCTTCTTGGCGGCGGCGCGGCTCACGAGCCGGAGGCCTCCGCCTTCCGCTGCCGCCGCTCCTTGCGGGTCGGGAACGGGTCGAGCGGGGCTGGCGCGAGGTTCGGAGCCAGGTCGTCGACGAGGGTGCCCGTCGCGCGGCCGAGGGCCGAGCGCGCCTTGGCGTGGTCGATGATGGCCTGGAGCTCGGCCGACTCGGACGCGGTGAGGTCGGTCTGGAACTGAAGGACCTCGAAGTTGGTCGAGAGGCCGTTGTCGAAGCGGCTGATCTCGGCGTCGAGCTTGCGCTGCTGGAGCTCGCGGGCGACCCGGGCGGCGGCGATCTGCTCGCGCGCCGTGTCGAGGTTGCGGACGGCGTCCCTCACCTCCAGGACCACCGTCTGACGCTGGCGGTCGAGACCGATGCGGGCATCCTCGAGGTTGAGACGGGCGATGAGGTGCTCGACCCGCGCCGCTCGGTTGCGCAGCGGGTGCGAGAAGTTGAGCGCCACGCTCCAGTTGTTGAAGTCGCGGTCGCCGATCTGCTCGAAGGCCTCGACGTAGTTCTGCCGGAGGATCTCGATCTCGGGGGTCAGCGGGTTGTCGTTGATGTCACCTGCCAGGCCGGCGGTTCCCAGCGTGGCGACGACATCGAGCTGAGGCTTGAGGGTGTCGGCAGCAGCGGCCAAGGCGAGCTCGGCGTTGTCGACGGTGCGCGCAGCATTGCTGAGCTCCCGGCGGTTCTCCATGCCGAGGGCGAGGGCCTCGGCGAGCTCGAGTCGGCCGTCCGAAAAGGAAGGGCGCTCGGACGGGCGGAGGGCCCGGTCCCACAACGGCGAGTTCATGGGGAGACCCATGAGACGACGGAGAGCATCCTCGGCGGCCCGGATGGCGGCGCGTCCGGCGATGATCGCGCGCTGACGCTCGGCGACCTCGGACTGCGCCTGGAGCACCTCGAGCGGCGCCATCGTGCCGACGTCCACCATGATGCGGTTCTTGGCCTCGAGCTCCATCGCCAGCCGCAGGGCCTGCTCCTTGACGTTCAGGTCCTCGAGCGTGAAGACGAGGTCCCAGTAGGCGTCGACCGTCTGCTTGATCGACTCGCGGACCTGGATCACCCGGTCGCCGTGGGCGGAGAGCGCGTCGTTCTTCGCGGTGCGGAGCGCGCGGAGGTTGGCGTCGCGGCCGAAGCCCTCGAGCAGGGGCTGCGTGAAGGTCAAGGTGGCGTTGACGGAGTAGTTCGGCGACAGGCCGACGAAGGCGGCGTTGGTCTCCTGCCGCTGACCGGAGAGGGTGAACCGGTAGTTCGCGCCGGTGATGAGCCGCTGAGCCAGGGTCACCGACCAGGGGTTGACCACCGTGGAGGTGGCGCCACCGTCGGCGGCGGCCTGGGTCTGGTTGACCTCGGGCTGGACCGCCCAGCGGTGCTGGATGTCGGCGTTGATCGTCGGGTCGAAGGCCGCTCGGGCACCCGTGATCTGCGAGGTGCGCCGGACGATCTCGTTGTCGGCGACCTGCACGTCGAAGTTGCCCGCGAGGACCTGCTCGATGACGGCGGCCAGGGTGAGGTGAACCTCCTGGCGCTGGGTCGCCGCTCGCAGGTCGGGGAGCTTCGGCGGCGGCGCCGGAGCCTTCACGATGCGAGTGGCTCCGGCGGCGGGAGCGAGCAGGCACGCCACGAGGCCGGAGACGAGACCGAGCCGTGCGAGGCGGGGGAGACGACGAAGCTGGACGATGGGGTTCACGAGCGCGCTCCCTGAGCGGGGCCGTGGAAGGCCCGCCTCAGCGAAGGACGTGTCAGGACTCCACCCGTTACGACGCTGGAGCCCTGGCAGTTGCACGGGGTCGAAGTTCAGGCTCCGCCGCTACCACGGCGGGTGGCGAGGACCTCATCGGGGAGCTGCCCGTTCTCGATGAGGTGGCAGGCGGCCCAGTGGCCCGGCCGGACCTCCTCGAGAGGCGGTACCTCGGCCGCGCAGCGGTCGTGGGCGTGGGGGCAGCGCGTCCGGAACCGACACCCGCTGGGCGGATTGATCGGCGTCGGGATGTCGCCCTTGAGGATGATGCGGTCCTTCGGAGCGGTCGGATCCGCGATCGGGACCGCCGACAGCAGGGCGATGCTGTAGGGGTGCAGCGGCTCATGGGCCAGGGTCTTGGCGGGAGCCACCTCGACCACGCGCCCGAGGTACATCACGGCCACGCGGTCGCTGATGTGCTCGACCACCGCCAGGTCGTGGGCGATGAAGAGGTAGGTGAGCCCCAGCCGCTCCTGGAGATCCTGGAGGAGGTTCACGACCTGCGCCTGGACGGACACGTCCAGGGCCGAGACCGGCTCGTCGGCGACGATGAACTTGGGCTCGAGCGCCAGGGCGCGGGCGACGCCGATGCGCTGACGCTGACCGCCGGAGAACTCGTGTGGGTAGCGCTCGGCGTAGCGCGGGTCGAGACCGACGGTCTGGAGCAGGTGGGCCACCCGCTCTTCCTTCTCCTTGCCGCTGGCGAGACCGTGGATGGTCAGCGGCTCACCGATGATGGCGCCGACGGTCATCCGCGGGTTCAGGGAGGCGAAGGGGTCCTGGAAGATGATCTGCATGTCGCGGCGCAGGCTGCGCAGCGGCTTGCGGCCCAGCGGCCGGACGTCGACGTAGCCGTCGGAGTCGGCCTCGCCCTGGAGCTCGGCGTCCAGCCCGCGGCTGTCGAAGTGGACCTCACCCTCGGTCGGCTCGATGAGCCGGAGGATGCAGCGGCCGACCGTCGTCTTGCCGGAGCCGGACTCGCCGACCAGGCCGAGGGTCTCGCCGGGCAGGATGTCGATGTCGACGCCGTCGACGGCCTTGACGTGACCCACCACGCGAGACAGGACGCCCTTCTTGATGGGGAAGTACTTCTTGAGGTCCCGCACGCGCAGCAGGGGCCGACTCTCGGGCGAGGGTGCCGATGCAGTGCTCATGATGCTTTCTCCGTGGGGGTGCCGTCTTCGGACTCCTGCAGCCAGCAGCGCGAACGGCACGCGCCGTCGGAGGCATGGAATTCCGGTGGTTCGTCGTTGAGGCAGCGCTCCTCACTGTCACCGCAGCGGGGCTCGAACTTGCAGCCAGGAGGCAGCTCGCGCAGGTCGGGCACGTTGCCGTCGATGGTCGGGAGGCGGGTCTCGGACGAGAGCTCCTCGGTGAAGGGCTTCGGGATCGACCGGAGGAGGCCCTGAGTGTAGGGATGCTTCGGCGTCGCGAAGAGCTGCTCGACCGGCGCTTCCTCGACGACCCGGCCCGTGTACATGACGACGACCCGTCGGCAGGTCTCGGCGACGACGCCCAGGTCGTGGGTGATCATCAGCACCGACAACTGGTACTCCTCCTGGAGCCGGTTGAGGATGTCGAGGATCTGCGCCTGGATGGTCACGTCCAGGGCGGTGGTGGGCTCATCCGCGATGAGCAGCTTCGGGTTGCAGGACAGGGCCATCGCGATCATCACGCGCTGACGCATGCCGCCGCTCATCTGGTGCGGGTAGTCGCGGACGCGCTTGGTGGCGTCGGGGATGGCGACCTTGTCGAGCATCCGCGCGGCTTCGTCCATCGCCTGAGCGCGAGGGAGACCCTGATGGAGGGTGATGGCCTCGGCGATCTGATCCCCGACGGTGAACACCGGGTTCAGCGAGGTCATCGGCTCCTGGAAGATCATCGCGATGTCGTTGCCGCGAATCCTCCGCATGTCCTCTTCGGGGAGACCGACGAGGTCGGTGCCGTCGAAGAGGATCTCGCCCGACACGATGCGACCGGGAGGGGAGACGAGCCGCATCACCGAGAGGGCGGTGACGCTCTTGCCGCAGCCCGACTCGCCGACCAGCGCGACGGTCTCGCCGGCCTCGACGGTGAAGGACACGTCGTCGACGGCGCGAACGACGCCGTCCTCCGTGTGGAAGTGGGTTTGCAGGTGACGGACGTCGAGTATGGGCGCCATGCCGGGGGCTCCCAAGCTGCTGATGAGCCTGGACTTGGAGCTTTCAGAGAAGTGCTGAAGGGTAGTCTCGGCCCCAGGAGCCGTCAAGACATGGGCCGCCCCAATTCGGGACGGAGGCGTCCGCCCGACCGGACGCCTCGGGACGGGGAGGGGACACCCGTTACTTGCTCATCCGGTTGAGGATGTTGGCGAAGCGGTGGGGGTCCTTCCAGTCGTAGGAGCCACGCAGGAGGCGTGTCACGTTTCCGTTGCCGTCGAGGACGTAAGTCCGGGGAACCGAGCGCGAGAAGTCGAGGTTCTCGGCGAGACCCTCGTGGGGCGAGAGGTAGGAGCCCAGGCTGAGCCCGGATTTCTTCTCGTACTTCGCGACGGCGGCGGGGTCGTCCTCCACGGTGATGAGGTAGACGTCCCCCTCCTTCTCGAGCTCGGGGACCCGCTCCATGAACTCGGGGAGCTCCTTGACGCAGGGGCCGCACCAGGTCGCCCAGAAGTGGATGAGGGTCGGCTTGCCCTCCGAGCGGGCCAGGTCGACGACCTCGCCCTTGGCGTCCTTGACCTTGAGCGGGAAGTGCCAGCCCTTCTTGCGCGGGGACGGCGGCGGCGCGGGTGCGCCCCGGAGCTGCGGGAGGTAGGACAGGTAGTCCTTCTCGAGCTCGCGGTGCTGGTAGTACGTGGCCTTGACCACCATCCCCTCGGGGGCGACGTAGAGGGTGGTCGGGGTCGAGGTGACCTTGAGCAGCTCGCTGACCCGGCCGGCGTCCTCGAGGATGGGGAACTCGATGCCCTGGTCCTTGAAGTACTTGGTCGAGACCTTGCGGTGGCGGTCGTTCTTGATCTTGGTGATGCCGATGATGTCGTAGGCGTCGGCATGGGTCTTCTCGAACTCGACGAGCTGGGGCACGTCGGTCTGACAGTGCTTGCAGGTCGAGGAGAAGATGAAGTTTTGTAGCCCGAGATCCAACATGGCGCGCACAACATTGAGCGTGCCAGCGACATTGTTTTCGTAAAAGGCGCCGGGGGCTTTTTCACCTTCGCCGACCTCGATATTCGCGGCGAAATGCATGACGGCGTCAGGACGTGTTTTCTCCAGGGCCGCGCGAATCTCGCTTTCATTGCGGATATCGCCCTCGATCAGTTCGCCCCATTTCACGGCGTGTCG
>JBCCFW010000218.1:0-11311 GCA_039029535.1 Acidobacteriota bacterium | reverse complement strand
CCTCATCATCAACGTCGGTCACGACGTGGTGGAGAAGCCGCCGTTCTTCATGCAGGCGGACCGACCGCTGGTCGTGCACGTGAACTTCTTCTCGGCGCGGGTCGACCCGGTGTACTTCCCCCAGGTCGAGCTGGTCGGCGACATCGCCAACAGCCTGTGGCAGCTCAACGAAGCGTTGGAGCCGAGCCCGAGCTGGGATCACTCGGTGGCCGAGACCGTCCGAGAGGCGCTCGCACGCGACCTCGCCGAGGGAGTGGACAGCGACGCCTTCCCCTTGCGTCCACCGCGGGTGGTCGCCGACGTCCGCAAGGTCCTGCCCGATGACGGCGTCCTGTCGCTCGACAATGGCATGTACAAGATCTGGTTCGCCCGCAGCTACCCGGCGCGGCGCCCCAACACGGTGTTGCTCGACAACGCCCTCGCGACGATGGGCGCGGGTCTCCCCAACGCCATCGCCGCCAAGCTCCTCCAGCCCGAGACCCGGGTCCTCGCGCTCTGCGGCGACGGCGGCTTCATGATGAACTCGCAGGAGCTGGAGACCGCCGTGCGGCTCGGCCTCGACCTCGTGGTGCTCATCCTCAATGACTCCGGATACGGGATGATCAAGTGGAAACAGGCAGGCATGGGCTTCGCCGACCACGGTCTCGACTTCGGCAACCCTTGCTTCATCAAGTACGCCGACAGTTACGGTGCGCGGGGTCATCGCATCGAGAGCGCCGACCAGCTCGCGCCGACCCTGGAGCAGTGCTTCCAGGACGGCGGCGTCCACCTGGTCGACTGCCCCATCGATTACTCCGACGACCACCGGAACTTCAACGAGGACCTGCCGCGGCGCAGCGCCGCCCTGGAGCTCCCCGCATGAGCGAGCTGAGAGAGAGCTACCCCTGCTTCGTGGCCAACGAGGCCTGCGAGCCGAACCACGACCTCGAGGTCGTCGACAAGCACTCGGGCGAGGTGGCGACCCGCGTCCCCCTGGTCGACTCCGCCACCATCGACAAGGCCATCGGCGCGGCCCGCGACGCCGAGGAGCCCCTCCGCAAGATGGCCGCCTACGAGCGTCGCGACGTGCTCGAGCACTGCGTCCGTCGCTTCGGCGAGCGCTTCGACGAGCTGGCCGACGCCCTCTGCTTCGAGGCCGGCAAGCCCATCAAGGACTCCCGTGGCGAGGTCTCTCGGCTCATCGACACCTTCAAGGTCGCCGCCGAGGAGTCCACCCGCTTCACCGGCGAGGTGCTCCCTCTCGACATCTCGCCTCGCGCCAGGGGTTACCGCGGGCAGTGGAAGCGCGTGCCCATCGGCGCTTGCTCCTTCATCAGCCCGTTCAACTTCCCGCTCAACCTCGCGGCGCACAAGGTCGCCCCGGCCATCGCGGTCGGCTGCCCCTTCGTGCTCAAGCCCGCGAGCCTCACGCCCATCGGCGCCCTGGTCATCGGCGAAGTCTTGGCCGAGACCGACTTGCCAAAGGGAGCCTTCTCCATCCTCCCCTGCCGCCGCGACGGGGCCGAGCTCTTCACCACCGACGACCGTCTCAAGCTGCTGAGCTTCACCGGCTCGCCCGGGGTCGGCTGGGACCTCAAGGCACGGGCGGGTCGCAAGAAGGTCGTCCTCGAGCTCGGCGGCAACGCGGCCGTGCTCGTCGACTCCGACGCCGACCTCGACGACGCGGTCGAGCGCATCGTGTTCGGCGCCTTCTACCAGAGCGGTCAGAGCTGCATCGGCGTCCAGCGCATCCTCGTTCACGAGGACGTCGTCGACGCCTTCCGCGAGAAGCTCGTCGCGGCGACCGGCACGCTGAAGGCCGGTGACCCCAAGGACGAGAACACCTTCATCGGTCCGATGATCTCCGAGCGCGAGGCCGCCCGTCTCGACGGCTGGATCCAGTCGGCCGTGAAGGCCGGCGGCCGCCTTCTCTGCGGCGGTGAGCGCGAGGGCGCCCTGCTCCAGGCCACGCTGCTCGAGAACGTGCCCGGCGACCAGGACGTCGTCTGCCAGGAGGCCTTCGGCCCGGTGGCGGTGCTCTCGACCTTCTCCGACTTCGACGAGGCCTTGGCGCGGATCAACGACTCGGTCTTCGGTCTTCAGGCCGGCCTGTTCACCCGCGACCTCTACAAGGTCGAGCGGGCCTGGGACGAGCTCGAGGTCGGCGGCGTGGTCATCGGCGACGTGCCGAGCTGGCGCGTCGATCACATGCCCTACGGCGGCGTGAAGGACTCGGGCCTCGGCCGCGAGGGCATCCGCTTCGCCATGGAAGACATGAGCGAGATTCGCCTGCTCGTCATCCGCGATCGAGACCGCGCGTGACCGGCTCGGCAGGCGCGAGCTTCGACGAGCGCAGCCTCGTCGTCCACGAACAGCTCCGCGGAAAGATCGGGCTGCACGTCAAGCTTCCCGTGCGCAACCGGGACGACCTGTCACTGGCCTACACGCCCGGAGTGGCGGAGCCGTGTCGGGTCATCGCCGAGGACCGCTCCCGGGCTCGCGACCTCACGCTCAAGGGCAACGCGGTCGCGGTGGTCAGCGACGGCTCGGCGGTGCTCGGGCTCGGCAACATCGGCCCCGAGGCCGCCATCCCCGTCATGGAGGGCAAGGCCCTGCTCTTCAAGACCATGGCCGACATCGACGCCTGGCCGATCTGCGTGGACACCCAGGACGCCGACGAGATCGTCGAGACCGTGCGCCGCATCGCGCCGGTCTTCGGCGGCATCAACCTGGAGGACATCGCGGCGCCGCGCTGCTTCGAGGTCGAGGACCGCCTCCAGGATCTCGGCATCCCCGTCTTCCACGACGACCAGCACGGCACGGCCATCGTCCTGCTGGCGGCGTTGCAGAACGCAGCGGCCGTCACCGGTCGCTTTCTCGGCGACCTCCGAGTCGTCATCAGCGGCGCGGGGGCTGCCGGCACCGCCATCGCCCGTCTCCTCGGCAAGGGCGAGGGAGCCGGCCTCGTCTCCGACCTGATCGTCTGTGACTCTCGCGGCGCCCTGCACCCGGGTCGCGACGGCCTCAACCCGATCAAGCACGAGCTGGCCACCACCACCAACCGCGAGGGTCGCGCCGGCTCACTGGCCGAGGTCATCGAGGGCTGCGAGGCCTTCATCGGCGTCAGCCAGGCGAACGTGCTCGGCGGCGACGCCGTCGAACGGATGGCGTCCGACCCGATCATCCTGGCCATGGCCAATCCGATACCCGAGATAGACCCGCAGGCCGCGCACGCCGCCGGCGCAGCGGTGGTCGGTACCGGACGCAGCGACCTTCCCAATCAAGTCAACAATGTCCTCGCATTTCCAGGACTGTTCCGAGGTGCGCTGGACGCCGGCGCACCGACCATCAACTCGGCCATGAAGCTCGCTGCGGTGAAGGCCCTCGCCGACGCCGTCGGAGAGCCCTCGGCCGAACGCATCCTCCCCGATCCGCTGGACCCCTGCGTGACGCCGTTGGTCGCCACGGCCGTGGCAGCGGCAACAGCCGAACCGAGCTAACATCTGCGCCCTCTCATGCTTCTCGTCGTCGCCAAGGACCCCAACCTCACCCACGCTCTCAAGGCACAGCTCGACGTGCCCGGGCTCCGCCCGTTCTTCGTCGACGGTGCCGAGGATGCGCTCTTCCTCCTGGAAGGCCGCCAGGCCGACGTTCTCGTCATTTCCCTGGACCTCGCACCCGACGTCCAGGGCTATGCGAGCTTGCTCGACCACGCGCGACAGAACGAGATTCCGGTCCTGTTCCTGGACAGCGCGGCGACGAAGCCGCTGACTGCGCAGCTCGGCCAACAGGGCTTCCCCCACTCGTTCACCCTGCCCGCCCCGGTCACGGAGCTGTCACGACGCGTGCTGCAGCTCCTGTCCGGCGACGACCCCCTGGTCGGCCAGACGGTGGGACCGGCGGGTCAAGAAGTCGTGCTCCGACGCAAGCTCGGTGCCGGCGGCATGGGCACCGTTTATGAGGGCGTGCAGGAGAGCCTGGGCCGCAAGGTCGCGGTCAAGTTCATCTCCGAGGAGAGCCAGGTCGGTGGGACCGCCGAGCGCTTCGTCGCCGAGGCGAAGGCCCTCGCCAAGCTCCGGAGCAAGCACGTCGTCCAGGTGTACTACATCGGTGATCACGGCGGCCGTGCCTTCTCGGTCATGGAGCTCGTCGAGGGCCCCACGCTCGAGGGGCTCGTGTCCGAGCAGGGTCCACTACCGGAGACCGACGCCCTGCGGCTCATCCGTCAGGTGCTCGAGGGGCTGTCCGAGGTGCACCGGCACGGCAACGTGCACCGCGACATCAAGCCCGCCAACATCATGCTCAACGAGCTCGGCGAGCCGCTCATCCTCGACTTCGGTCTCGTCCGTGACATCCAGGGCCAGGGCGTGACTCAGGCGGGCATGGTCTTGGGCACGCCGCGCTACCTGTCGCCCGAACAAGCCGGCGGTCGTTCGGTCGATCACCGGGCCGATCTCTACTCCGCCGGCATCGTGCTCTTCGAGCTGCTGACCGGCCAGGCCCCCTACCAGGACCCGGACTTCGTCAAGGTCCTCATGATGCACTCGCAGCAGGCGCTACCCTCGCCGGCGTCCTTCGGCGCCACGGTGAGCCCGGCCGCGTGGGAGCTGCTGCAAACGCTCACCGCCAAGAGCCCCGATGCTCGTCCCAACGATGCCAACGCGGCCGCGCAGCTCGTCGACTCGGCCTGCCGTGAGGCCGGCGCGACGGCGGTCGATCCAGCTCAGTACCTGGCCTTGCGCGAGGAGCTCGAGCCCTTGGCCGGCGCGGTCCTCGACACGACCGGCCATCCGCACGTCAGCTTCGGCGAGGACATCAGCGGTGCGCTGGGCGCCTTCAACGAGGTCGGTCACCAGCTCGGCACCTTGGAAGTCCTCGGCGCTTTCGAGCGAGCCGACATCAAGCTGGGAGACGGCGCCATGGTGCTCTTCCCGAGAGGCGAGAACGTGGCCGCCCTGCACTCGGGCTCGACCTCGGCCGAGCGACTGCACGCCGAGAACGAGAACGCGCTCGTCGGCCTCTTCCAACTAGGTCCTCGTCGTGGTTGATCTCGCGACGCTCAAGCAGGTCCCCGGCGTGCGCTGGGGCGTCCTTTTCCAGGGCGCCGTCACGAGCTTCACCGACGAGCTCATCGGTCAGGCCGGCGGTGAGCGCATCGACAGTCTCGGCCGCGCGCTTCGACTGCTCCCCCGCAAGCTCCAGGACGCCGACCTGCGCTACGAGGAGGGTCTCGTGCTGGTGCGTCGTCGTCGTCGCGGCGACCTGGTCGTCGTCTGCGAACGCAACACCGACCTGGACCAGCTCGTCCCCGTCATGGAGTCCGTCGGCGCGCTCCCCGATGATGCTACCGGCGGCGGTACGAGCTCCCTGGCGATGACCCTGGCCGTGCCGGCGCCGGGTGAAGCGATCAGCCAGGTCCTCGCCGACGCGGGCCGACCGACGATCGAGAAGGTCGAGCCCCAGAGCGTCGAGGAGCTGCTCGGTCTCTTCGCCGAGTTCCTCGGTCCCCTCGCCAAGGCGGTGGCCCGCAAGGAGGCGAAGGCTCGGGAGATGAACCTCGACGACCTCGAGAGCGGCCAGTGGCCCGGTCTCGTCGACAGCCTGGCCGACTCGATCACCGACGAGAAGAAGCGCAGCCAGTTCCTCGCCCGTGCCGAGAAACTCGGCGCCTGACCTCTTCATTGAACCTCCGACGCGGTACCGGGCACCCACGCATGGTCCGCGTCACCACCCTCACGCAGCCCGGAGTCCGCCTTGAGCCTGAAGGTCAAGTTCACCCTCTTCACGTCGCTGCTCTGTCTCGTGGTCATCGCCGGCGTGACCGCCCTGTCCTATCGCATCTCGAAGACCGAGCTCGAGAGTGGTCTGGGCATGAGACTCGAGGCCATCGTCAGCACGGCTGCGCTCTCCATCGACGGCGACGCGCACGAGCTGGTGAAGGGTCCGGATGACGCGACCGGCACGGCCTTCCTCGAGCTCCGCGATCAGCTCCGCGCGGTCAAGCGGAGCAACGGCCTCGACACGGAGGTCTACACCTTCCGCCCGAAGGGTGACGAGCTCGAGTTCGTCGTCATGACCAACGAGACGCCCTACATCGGCGACACCTACCCGGTGCGTGACGAGATGCGTCCGACCCTCGAGAACGGCGAGCCGGCCCACACGGCGACGTACCACGACAAGCACGGCTCGTGGATCTCCGCCTACGCTCCCATCATGGACAGCAGCGGCAGGGTCGTCGGGCTGCTCGAGGCCGACTACGAAGTCGACACGCTCCTCGCCCTGCTCAAGAAGAAGTTCCTGCGTCTGCTCGCTGAGGTCTCGCTGGTCGCCGTGCTCGCGATCCTCTTCAGCTTCCTGCTGGCCAAGGGCGTCACCAAGAAGCTCGGCTACCTCACCACCAAGACCGAAGAGCTCTCGCTCGGCCAGATGGACGAGCCCATCGAGATCGAAGGCAAGGACGAGGTCGCCCGCCTGGGTCAGTCGCTCGAGCGCATGCGCGAGAGCCTCAAGGTCGCCGCCAAGCTCCTCGAGTAAACGACTGCGCAGCTCGCACCGACGAGCTCAGGGCTGCTCGGTTCCGGCGGCTTCCTGAGTCGCCGCGCCGTCGGTGTCCGGGTCGGCGCCGGTCGCCTCGGCCTCGCCCTCGTCGGTCTCTTCGGGGAAGAGGTCGATGACCCGGCCGTCGTCCAGCTCGAGCTCGGCGGCCACGATCTCCTGCTCGCCGCCCACCTCGCGCATCTCCACCGTCAGCTTCCCCGAAGCCTGGGTGCCGACGGCCCGGAACACGAGGATGTCCGGGTGCTCGTTGTCCATCGACTCGGCGATGTCCATCGTCACCTCCTGGAGCTCTCCCAGGTGCTCGACGAGGATCGGGTTGTCGCCGAGACGACTCTTCACCTCGTCACCGAGCACGCCGAGCCCGAACCAGGCCAAGGCACCACAACCGACGGTTCCGAGGACCAGCAACACGGCGCAGGCGATGCCACAGCCGAGGATGACCTTGCCACCACCGCCCCCGCCTCCGCTGGAAGGCGGGATCGCAGGAAAGGCGGGCATCTCGGGACTGGGCGTGGACACGGTGGCCTCCGGGAGAGTGATGCGCATCGTATCTCGGCCGCTCAGCGATGACATGATCCGCGCATGAAGCTCGGACTCATCGCCGACGTTCGCGGCTCACTTGCCCCCCTCGAGATCGCTCTCGGGCTCCTGTCCGACGAGGGCTGTGATCGCGTCGCCTGCCTCGGCAGCACGGCCGAGGGAGGCGAGAACGACGACGCGGTCGTCGCCGCTCTCCAGGCGGCCGACGCGCTCGTGCTCACCTCTCCCCACGACCAGCCCGAGCGAGCGGCTGGCTGGAGCGCGAGCGAGTCCAGCGCGGGTCTCGAGCTCAGCCACGACGGACCGGCCGAGGTGGAGCTCAACAGCCTCCACTGGGCCACCGGCTTCGGCGTGCCCGAGGTCCTCGAGCTGCGGGGTCGTTTCGAGAGCGACCACGGACGGCACGTTCGAGGCGACCTGTTCGAGGCGCTGGTCTATCAGCCCGACGCCAGCGGCGCCGTGCAGGAGCGCTTCTTCCTCCGCTCCGGGTCGATGAAGCTCGCCGACGGGCCGGCGTTGCTGTGCCCTGGCTCGGTCGCCCTCGCCACCTCCTGGCGACGGGGCGGCGCGGTCATGACCTGGGACGACGAGCGATCCGAGCTGACCTGTCTCCGCTTCGACGGTGAGGGTCGGGTCGAGGACGGCAAGCCCCGGATGCTGGTCGCGAGCTCCGACTTCTCGCCCTACTTGCCCGACGCGTCCCTACTCGAGCAGGTCGACCTCGAGCTCACGACCACCGCCGCCGAGCTCAACCGCCAGGTCGAGGAACACCGGCCCGACCTGGTCCTGGTCGACTACCACTTCGAGGACGGCCCGACCGGCCTCGAAGCCATCGTCGCGCTCCGCGAGGGTCTCGACGCCCTGCCGGTGCCCGTCTTCACCATCGCCGGCAACCCCGCCGACAGCGAGGCCATGCGCTCCTCCGGCGCTCTCCCTGGCCTCCCGCATTCCTTCCTCAAGGACGCCTTCGAGCGCCTGATCCGCCAGGTCGTCGGGTAACCGACCCCCGGGTCGCTCCTTTTCTCCGATCAGGGCTGGACCTCGTCCCGCGCTACCAATAATATGGCGATGGAGCGCAAATAAATGCAGACCCCGCGACAACGACGACTGGCCGCCATCCTCGAGCTCCTCGAGGGTGGCCCCATCGAGAGCCAGTCGGCGCTCGGCGAGCTGCTGGATGGACGCGGCCTGGGCGTCGACCAGGGCACGCTCTCCCGGGATCTCCGCTCGCTGGAGGTCCGGAAGGGTCCGCAGGGTTACGAGCTGGCGGGGGCCGCCCCGACGACCGGCACCCTCGAGCAGGCCGTGCGGCAGTGGCTGCGCGAGGTCCGCTCGGCGCTCAACCAGGTCGTGCTCCTCACGCCGCCGGGAGGAGCCTCTCCCCTGGCGGTCGCCATCGACGAGAACCGTCCAGAGACGGTCCTCGGCACCCTCGCGGGTGACGACACGGTGCTGGTGATCTGCCAGGACCAGCGCTCCGCCCAACGTTTCCGCCAGCTCCTGGAAGGGCTGATGACCGGAGAGAGATCGTGACGAACGAGAAGGTCGTGCTCGCCTATTCCGGAGGTCTCGACACCTCCATCATCGTGCCGTGGTTGCGGGAGCAGCACGGTCTCGAGGTGCACTGTCTAGTGGCCGACGTCGGACAGGGCGCCGGCGAGCTGGCGGGGGTCGAGGACAAGGCCCTCGCCTCAGGCGCCGCCTCGTGCGAGGTGGTCGACCTGCGCGAACGCATGCTGGTCGACTGCGCCTGGCCTTGCCTGCGTGCGCTGTCGATCTACGAGCGCCGCTACCTCCTCGGCACGAGCCTCGCGCGTCCGGTCATCGCCGAGGCTCAAGTCGCGCACGCCCGTCGCATCGGAGCGAGCGCTGTGGCCCACGGCTGCACCGGCCGGGGCAACGACCAGGTGCGCTTCGAGCTCGCCTACCAGGCCCTGGCGCCGGACCTGACCATCGTCGCTCCCTGGCGGGAGTGGTCCATCCGCTCGCGCGAGGACGCCATCGACTACGCGGCAGAAGCAGGCATCCCGGTCGACGTGTCGAAGACCAAGATCTACTCACGCGATCGCAACCTCTGGCATCTCAGTCACGAGGGCGGCCCGCTGGAGGATCCGGGCAGCGCGGCACCGGACGACCTCTTCCTGCTGACGGTCGATCCCCGAGACGCCCCGGACGAAGGCGTGGAGATCGAGCTCGGCTTCGAGGCGGGCGTGCCCGTGTCGCTGAACGGCACGACGCTCGGTCCCGTGGAGCTGGTCGAGACGCTCAATGAGCTCGCCGGCCAGCACGGCGTCGGCCGGGCCGACCTCGTCGAGAACCGCCTCGTGGGGATGAAGTCGCGCGGCGTCTACGAGACGCCGGCCGGGACGGTCCTGCTCGAGGCCCTCACCAGCCTGCGCGCCCTCACTCTCGAGCGCGACACGGCGCGACAGGCCGAGCGGCTGGCCATCGAGCACGCGGAGCTGGTCTACACCGGCCGCTGGTTCCATCCCCTGCGCGAGGCGCTCGACCTCTTCTTCGCGAAGGTCACCGAGACCGTGACGGGCACCGTGCAGCTGCGGCTCTACAAGGGCTCCGTCACGCCGCTGTCGACGACGAGCCCCTGCTCGCTCTTCGACGAGTCGCTGGCGACCTTCGAGGAGAGCGACGCCTTCGACCACGCCGACGCCACTGGCTTCCTTCGAATCTACGGTCTCCCGGGTCGGGTCGCGGCGCGCGTGCGCTCGGAGCAAGCCGCGACCACGGGGGTGTCGTGAGCCGACTCTGGGGTGGCCGCTTCGACGGCGACGGACTCCACCCGGACTTCGAGGTCCTCAACCGGAGCCTGGGCTTCGACCATCGGCTGCTGCCGGCCGAGCTGGCAGCCTCTGCCGCCTGGGCGCGAGCGCTGGGTCGCCTCGAGATCCTGTCGAGTGACGAGGTCGCCTCGCTGGAGACCGCGCTGACGGAGATCGGACGGGAGCACCCGGACACCACCAGCCTGACGAGTCACGACGACGAGGACCTCCACTCCTTCGTCGAGGCGCGGCTCGTCGAGAAGCTCGGCGCCCTGGGCAAGCGTCTCCACGCCGGACGCTCCCGCAACGACCAGGTCGCCACGGACCTCCGGCTGTACTGCCGTGAGCGCGTCGTCGAGATCGACGCACGCTTCGCCGAGCTGCTGGGCTCCCTGGCCGAGCAGGCGGAGGAGACCGCGGCCTGGTCGGTGCCGGGGCTGACTCACCTTCAAGGCGCCCAGCCCATCACCCTCGGTCACCACGCCCTCTCCTTCGTGGAGATGCTGGCCCGGGATCGCGAGCGCTTCCAAGACGCGGCCCGAAGGATGGAGCGCTGCCCTCTCGGCTCGGCGGCGCTGGCGGGCTCAGGCTTCCCGGTCGACCGGGAGCGCATCGCCGAGGAGCTCGGCTTCGCGGGACCGACGCGCAACAGCCTCGACGCCGTGTCCGACCGGGACTTCGCCTGCGAGCTGGCGTTCGCCGCGAGCCTGACCATGGTCCATCTCTCGCGTCTGGCCGAGGACTGGATCTTCTGGAGCAGCAGCGAGGTCGGCTTCCTCCGCTTCGACGACGCGGTGGCGACCGGCTCGAGCCTCTTGCCCCAGAAGAGGAACCCCGACGCCGCCGAGCTCGTGCGGGGGAAGACCGGTCGGGTGCTGGGTGACCTCCAGTCCCTGCTGGTCGTCCTCAAGGGTCTCCCCTCCTCCTACGACAAGGA
The DNA here is from genome assembly GCA_039029535.1 of Acidobacteriota bacterium. Classification (GTDB taxonomy): domain Bacteria; phylum Acidobacteriota; class JBCCFW01; order JBCCFW01; family JBCCFW01; genus JBCCFW01. The sequence goes on along the minus strand of JBCCFW010000218.1, from coordinate 520 downwards.
CCTGCAAGAGGACAAGGAAGCCCTCTTCGACGCCCTCGACACGGTGTCGAGCTGCCTGCGGGTCATGGCCATCGCCGTGCGCTCGTGCCGCTTCGACCGCGAGCGCTGTGCCGCCGCAGCGACCCGGGGCTTCCTCAACGCCACCGACCTCGCCGACTTGCTCGTACGAGCGGGCGTGCCTTTTCGTACAGCACACGATCGCGTGGGCGAAGCCGTGCGGGTTGCTCAGGCGAAGGGGGTCGAGCTGGACGAGCTCCCGCAGGACGAGCAGGAGCGCCTGCTGCCGGAGCTGTCGGACGACCTGACGAGCCAGCTCTCGGTCGATGCCGTGCTCGCTCGTCGCGACCTGATCGGTGGCACCGCCCCCTCACGAGTGGCCGCTGAGGCGCGCCGGTGGAGTGAGCTGCTCGGCTCGGAAGCCTCAGCCGACTGATGCGAGAACCCCCGCCGTCCCGGGAGGGAACGGCGGGGGAAGAGAGAAGCGACTAGACGACGGCCGCCGAGATCACAGGGGGGCGGG
>JBCCFW010000217.1:0-11382 GCA_039029535.1 Acidobacteriota bacterium | reverse complement strand
CCGGAGATCGACCTGGCCAAGGTGGAGACCGTCAAGGGCATGAACGTCACCGTCGTGACCACGTCCAAGCGTGACGACCACGCCCGAGCCCTCCTGTCGAAGCTCGGCTTCCCCTTCGTGCGCTGAGCACTCGGAGAGCACGCGAATGTCGATGACCGACCCCATTGCCGACTTCCTCACCCGCATCCGCAACGCGCTTGCGGCGGGTCACACCTCGGTCCAGGCCGACGGTTCCACGATGAAGGCACGTCTCGCCGCCATCCTGGAGGCCGAGGGCTACATCGATGGTTGGAAGAAGGAAGAAGACGGTCCGAAGTCCACCATCGAGATCCGACTCAAGTACGACGTCGAGGGCACCCCGGTCATCCGCGGGCTCCGTCGCGTCTCCACTCCCGGCCGGCGCGTCTACTGCTCGGCGCAGGAGGTTCCCAAGGTGCTCGACGGCCTCGGCGTGAGCATCGTGTCCACCTCCCAGGGAGTGATTTCTGGCCAGGACGCCCGCAGCCGAAACATCGGCGGCGAGGTCCTGTGCGAGGTCTGGTAGCCGTCGCTTCGGCTCCACGAGGAGATTGCTGACATGTCCAGGGTTGGCTCCAAGCAGCTCGGTCTCCCCTCCGGGGTGAAGATCGATGTCGAAGAGGGGTGTCTCAAGGTCCAGGGTCCCAAGGGGAACCTGACCACGCCCCTGCCTCCGGGGATCAGCGCGGCCGTCGAGGACGGCCAGCTCAAGTTCACTCGGGCCAATGAAGAGAGGCAGAGCCGGGCGTTTCACGGTCTGGCGCGCGCGCTGGCGGCGAATGCCGTCACCGGCGTGAGCCAAGGCTTCGAGAAGCGACTCGAGATCGTGGGCGTCGGTTACCGCGCCGCCATGAAGGGCAAGACGCTCAACATGGCGCTGGGTTACTCCCACGAGGTCGACTTCCCGGTGCCCGAGGGCATCGAGATTTCGGTCGAGGACAACACCAAGCTCGTCGTCAAGGGCATCGACAAGCAGGCCGTCGGCCAGGTGGCGGCCAAGATTCGAGCCCTGCGTCCACCAGACCCCTACAAGGGCAAGGGCATCCGACTGTCCGACGAGGTCATCCGAACCAAGGCTGGCAAGTCCGGCGCGAAGTAGAGCGAGCCTCGTGGCGACGACGACGGTCTCCGTCGTTCGAGCCGACCGTGCAACGTAGCACTGCTGGAGAGAAACGAAGATGGCGGCGATCAACCGAAAGCTCAACCGCTCACGGGTGCGCAGCAGCATCCGTCGGAAGATCCGTGGCAACGCGGAGCGCCCGCGTCTCGCGGTCTTCCGGAGTGCGGCGCACATCTACTGCCAGGCCATCGACGACGACGAGGGAAAGACCCTCGCTCAGGCGTCGACGGTCGAAAAGGGCATCCGCTCGAAGATGGAGCGCGGCTCCAACATCGCGGCGGCGAAGGAAGTCGGCGAGCTCATCGCCGAGCGTCTCAAGGCCCTCAACGTCAGCCAGGTCGTGTTCGACCGCGGCGGATTCGTCTACCACGGACGCATCCGCGCGTTGGCCGATGCCGCCCGTGAAGGCGGACTCAAGTTCTAGAGCTCTTGCCGGCCTGCCCGCAGGCGGCCGGGCCCGGAGAACGAGATGAAGCGCAATAGCGTCATTGACCCGAACCAACTCGAGCTGGCCGAGGAAGTCGTCCACATCAACCGCACGACCAAGGTCGTCAAGGGTGGCAAGAACCTCAGCTTCTCGGCGCTCGTGGTGGTCGGCGACGGCCATGGCCACGTCGGCTGGGGAATGGGGAAGGCCCGCGAGGTGCCGACCGCCATCGCCAAGGGCATCGAGCGGGCGCGCCGGAACATCGTGCGCATCCCTCGCAATGCCACGACCATCCCGCATGCGACCGTCGGTCGCTTCGGTGCGGGTCGCGTCGTGCTGCGGCCGGCGGCCACCGGTACCGGCGTCATCGCCGGTGGTGCCGTCCGTGCCGTCCTGACCGCGGCCGGGATCGCCGACATCCTCACCAAGTCGTTGGGCACGCGGAACCCGCACAACCTGGTCAAGGCCACCATCGAGGGCCTCAAGGACCTGCGCGATGCCGACAGCGTCGCTCGCGGGCGGGGCAAGACCGCGGCCGACCTGGAAGCCGAGGTGGCCTGATGTCCGAGGCGAAGAAAGTTCGCATCACCCTCGTGCGCGGCTGGGCCGGCAAGAGCAAGCGGCAGGTCGCGACCCTCCGCTCCCTCGGCCTGCGTCGTTCTGGCGACAGCAACGAGCTGCGGGACGAGCCCACGGTTCGGGGTGCCATCACCAAGGTCCTGCACCTGGTGACGGTCGAGCCGGTGGAAGGAGACTGAGATGGATCTCGAGACTCTCGCGCCCTCACCCGGCGCCAAGAAGAAGCGGAAGCGCATCGGCCGAGGCGAAGCCTCCGGTCAGGGCGGCACCGCTGGTCGCGGCCACAAGGGCCAGAAGTCCCGTTCGGGCTTCTCGCGTCGTCCCGGCTTCGAGGGTGGTCAGATGCCACTCCAGCGCCGGGTCCCGAAGCGCGGCTTCACCAACATCTTCCGCAAGGAGGTGACCGCCCTGAACGTCCAGGAGCTCGCCAAGCGCTTCGAAGCAGGCGCGACCGTGGGTCCCGAGGAGCTCAGGGAGAAGGGCCTGCTCAGGAAGTCGGCGCGCCTGAAGATCCTCGGCGAGGGGAAGCTCGAGGGTGCGCTCACGGTGAAGGCCCACGCGTTCAGCGCTTCGGCGCGCAGCAAGATCGAGGCGGCAGGCGGCAGCTGCGAGCTGCTGTGATCGTCACCGATCGCGAGAGCACTCCAGTCCGAGGACTCGGCAGATGATCTGGAACAAGCTCGTCACCATCTGGCGCATCCCGGAGCTCCGGAAGCGCATCTTCTACACGCTGGGCCTGATGGCGATTTATCGCGTCGGGTCCTTCGTGCCGGTGCCCGGTGTCGACCCGGGTGCGCTCCGGCAGTTCATGGACGAGCTCAGCGGCACGGCCGGCACGGCGCTCGACTTCGTGAACATGTTCACCGGAGGAGCGCTCACGCGAGTCGCGATCTTCGCGACCGGCATCATGCCGTACATCTCCGCCTCCATCATCTTGCAGCTCCTCACGGTCGTCGTGCCGGAGCTCGAGCGTCTCTCCAAGGAAGGGGAGATGGGGCGGCGGAAGATCACCCAGTACACCCGCTACCTCACGGGCGTGCTCGCCGCGATTCAGGCCACCGGCATGGCCTTCTGGCTCACCTCCGACCAGGCGCAGACCCGCGGCGGACGCGAGCTCGTTCCCGAGGCCGGCTTCTGGTTCTACGTGCTGGCCGTGCTCACGCTGACTACCGGCACCGTCTTCCTGATGTGGGTCGGCGAGCAGATCAGCGAGCGTGGCATGGCAACGGCATCTCGCTGCTCATCTTCGCGTCCATCGTCGTGAGCTTCGTGCCGGCGGTGCAGCAGACCAAGGGCTCCATCGACCGTGGTGAGCTCAACTACCTTCAGCTCGCGTTCCTGGTAGCGATGGTGCTGGCGGTCATCGCCTTCATCATCTTCATGGAACGGGCTCAGCGAAGGATCCCGGTCCAGTACGCCAAGCGGGTCGTGGGCCGGAAGGTTCGCGCCGGCCAGATGGCGCACCTGCCGCTGAAGCTGAACACCTCGGGCGTCATCCCGGTGATCTTCGCCCAGTCGGTGATCGTGTTCCCGAGCCTCATCCTCCAGTGGCCGAAGCTGCAGGGTCAGGCCTGGGTCCAGAAGCTGAACTACCAGCTGCAGTGGGCGATGCCGCTCTACACGCTCCTCTACGTGGCGGCGATCATCTTCTTCTGCTTCTTCTACACGTCGATCACGTTCAACCCGGTCGACACCACCGACAACATCAAGAAGGCCGGCGGCTTCATCCCGGGCATTCGCCCCGGCAAGCAGACCGCCGACTACCTCGACACCATCCTGACCCGCATCACGTTCTGGGGCGCCCTCTACCTGTCGGCGGTCTCGATCATGCCGATGTGGGTGACCTCCGGGCTGCGGCTCCACGAGCTGCCCTGGGTCGGGAAGCTGTTCGAGAACATGCCGAACTGGTTCAAGGAAGGCTTCAACGTGCCGCCGAGCGCCTTCTCGCTCTTCGGCGGAACCTCGATGCTCATCGTCGTCGGCGTCGCGATGGACTTCGCCCAGCAGGTCGAATCCCAGCTCATCATGCGCCACTACGACGGCTTCCTCCGGAGCGGGCCGATGCGCCCGCGTCGCTAGGGAGGCTTCGGGCACGATCATGACTTGGTCTCGTCGGGGGCGAAATGCCCCGCCATCAGGGCTTCCCAAGGGGGCTGGCACGCTGTTAGAATCCGCGACTTCTCGGCGGATGACGTGTCGGCTCGACGGGGTGGACCCTGGGCCGACGAGACCGGACCAACGGCCCACGCTTCGCAGTCTTGCCGTTGGCCCCAACGCGTTCGAGACGGGCGCGACCCCGGGCCTTCGGTGACTTTTCGTGTCCCGAGAATCGTCTGTCTCAGGGGACTTCTCCCCTCGAGTCAGGAGTGAATGACTGAATGGGTAAGAAACGCGAGAACGACAGTGGCAAGGAAGACGAGGCCATCCAGGTGGATGCGACCGTCGTCGAGCCCCTTCCCAACGCGATGTTTCGCGTGGAGCTGGAGGGAGGCCACAAGGTTCTGGCTCACGTCTCGGGAAAGATCCGCAAGAACTTCATCCGCATCCTCGTCGGTGACCGCGTCAAGGTCGAGCTGTCGCCCTACGACCTCCAACGAGGGCGGATCGTGTACCGCTACAAGTAGATGAGCTGAGAGTAGGTGGGAGCAGCGGTTCGCTGCGCTGCTCCCGGGAGTGTCCCGATGAAGGTCCGGTCGTCCGTCAAGAAAATGTGCGCTCGCTGCAAGATCGTCCGTCGTCACGGCGTGATCCGCGTGATCTGCGAGATCGCCAAGCACAAGCAGCGTCAGGGCTGACAGGCACGCGCGGCCATCGGGCTGCGCTGGAGAACGTTCATGGCTCGCATCGCAGGTGTCGATCTTCCCTTGCAGAAGATGGTCAAGGTCGGCCTCACCTACATCCACGGCATCGGCCAATCGCGGTCCCTCGTGATCCTCGAGAAGGCCAAGGTGAGTCCGGAGCAGCACGTCCGTGACCTCTCCGAAGACGAGACGCTGCGAATCCAGCGCGTCGTCCAGGAGGAGGGGATGGTCGAGGGTGACCGCCGCAAGCAGGTCCAACTCGACATCAAGCGGCTCATCGAAATCGGCAGCTACCGCGGTGGCCGTCACCGCCGGGGCCTCCCCGTGCGGGGCCAGCGGACCCACACCAACGCGCGCACCCGCAAGGGACCGCGTCGTTCGGTGGTCAAGAAGGAGAAGGGGAGATAGGTCGTGCCCGCAGCGAAGGAACGCAAGAAGAAGGTCAAGAAGCACGTGCCCGAGGGTGTCGTGCACGTCACGGCCACCTTCAACAACACGATCATCACGATCAGCGATCGCGAGGGGAACGTCGTGTGCTGGTCGAGCTCGGGGTCTCACGGCTTCCGCGGCTCGAAGAAGGGCACCTCGTTCGCCGCTCAGGTTGCTGCCGGCCAGACGGCCCGGGTCGCTCGCGACCACGGCATGCGTCAGGTCGACGTGAGGGTGCGCGGGCCAGGTGCGGGTCGCGAGGCCGCGATCCGAGCCATCGCCCAGGCTGGAATCCAGGTTCGAGCCATTCGTGACGTCACGCCCGTTCCTCACAACGGTTGTCGGCCGCGCAAGCGGCGCCGCGTCTAGGAGTCGAGACGATGGCTAGATACACGGCTGCGGTTTGCCGGCTTTGCCGGCGCGAGAACATGAAGCTCTTCCTGAAGGGCGCACGTTGCTTCAGCGACAAGTGCGCCATCGAGAAGCGCGCCTACCCGCCGGGACAGCACGGCAAGCGGCGGGTCAAGATCATCGGCTACGGGCACCAGCTGCGTGAGAAGCAGAAGGTGAAGCGCATCTATGGCGTGCTCGAGCGTCAGTTCCGCCTCTACTTCAAGAAGGCGGCCGGCAAGAAGGGCGTGACCGGTCACACCCTCCTGCAGAGTCTTGAGCGTCGTCTCGACTCGGCCTGCGTGCGGCTCGGCTTCGCCCCGTCCCAGGCGGGTGCGCGTCAGCTCGTCTCGCACGGCCACGTGCGGGTCAACGGCCGCAAGGTCGACGTCCCGTCCTTCCAGCTCCGCCAGGGCGAGGTCGTCGAGCTCTCGGAGAAGATGCAGAAGAACCTGCTCGTGCAGGAGTCGGTCGCCACGGCGGCCGGACGCAGCATCCCGGACTGGCTCGATTGGGACGCGGCCAACTTCAAGGCCACGGTCAAGGACCTGCCCAACCGGGACCACGTCACGCTGCCCATCCAGGAGCAGCTGATCGTCGAGCTCTACTCGAAGTAGTAGCGGCTCGTCGCCGTTCGCAGGAAGTCGTTCGAACCAGCGCACCGCGGAGGCTCACGCATCAACATGCAGTGGCAAGGCTTTCAGAGACCCCGACGTCTAGATTACGAGACGGAAACGCTCACCGAGACGTACGGGCGGTTCCATGCGAGTCCGTACGAGCGAGGCTTCGGCACCACGCTGGGCAACGCTCTCCGTCGCATCCTGCTGTCGTCGATCCGCGGCGCCGGCATCACGGGCATCAAGATCGAGGGTGTCCTCCACGAGTTCTCCTCGATCCCCGGCGTGGTCGAGGACGTCACCGACATCATCCTCAACCTCAAGCAGGTGCCGGTGAAGCTCCACGGCGACGAGGAGCGGGTCCTCGAGCTCGACGTGCGCGGTCCCCGCGTCGTCGTGGCCGGAGACATCCAGTCCACCGCCGAGGTCGAGATCCTCGAGCCCGAGCGCGCCATCGCGACCCTCAACGACGAGGGGCACCTGCAGATGCAGGTTCGCGTGTCGCCGGGTCGTGGCTACGTGCCCGCCGACCGCAACTTCACCGAAGAGTGGGGCGTGGGCTGGATCCCGGTCGACTCCCTCCACTCGCCGGTTCGCAAGGCCAACTTCAAGGTCGAGGGCGCCCGCATCGGGCAGGACACCGACTACGACAAGCTGGTCTTCGAGATCGAGACGGACGGCTCGATCTCCCCTCAGGACTCCCTCGCCGAGGCGTCGCGACTGCTCAAGGAGCACCTCGCGATCTTCGCCACCTTCGAGGAGCAGGAGCCCGAGGAGCCGGAAGAGATCGCCGAGGACGTTCAGGAGCTCACCAAGAAGCTGCAGCGCTCGGTCGACGAGCTGGAGCTGTCGGTCCGCTCTTACAACTGCCTGAAGAAGACCAACATCGAGACGATCGGCGAGCTGGTCCAGAAGACCGAAGCCGAGATGCTCAAGACCAAGAACTTCGGTCGCAAGTCCCTCAACGAGATCAAGGAGATCCTCAAGCAGATGGGTCTCTCTCTCGGCATGGACCTCACGTCCATGGGAATCCACCTCGAGGAGCGCGCCGGCCAGGACGCGTGATCGACGACGGTCGACCGGTGAGGACCGGGGCCGTCTCGTCGTAGGAAGCAGCAGTCATGAGACATCGCAAGTCGGGGAGAAAGCTGGGCCGCACGCAGGCTCATCGCCGTGCGCTCCTCTCCAACCTGGCCACCTCGCTCTTCCGTAGCGAGGCGATCACGACGACTCTTCCCAAGGCCAAGGAGCTCCGCTCCTTCGCCGAGCGGCTCATCACGAAGGCCCGGCAGGACAACCTGCACGCGCGGCGGCAGTGTGCCCGCGTGCTGCACGACAAGGTCGTCCTCGCCAAGCTGTTCTCCGAGCTCTCGCCCCGCTACGCCGAGCGCCCGGGTGGCTACACCCGCATCTACAAGCTCGGCCCGCGTCGTGGTGACAACGCGGAGATGGCTCTCATCGAGCTGGTCGACCGTCCGTCCATCGCGGCCTCGGCGGCCAGCGAGGGCGGTGGCCGCAAGCTCGTCGAGCGCGACGACGACGCCGGTGGTGACGATGCCGGCGACTCGAGCTCCAAGGACTGACGACTCCTCTCGTCGTGCGCGGGGGCTCCGGTGACCGACGTTCACGCGGCGGCCCGCGCCCGGGGTGACGAGCGCTTCCGGCTGGTCCGGGAGATGTTCTCCGGCATCGCCCCCAGCTACGAGCGCGTCAACTCGGTCGTGTCCCTCGGACTCGACCGACCCTGGCGACGACGCCTGGCCGATCGGCTCGAGCCTCTCGAGGGCCGTCGTGTTCTCGACTCCTGCTGCGGCACCGGTGATCTCGGTCGACTGATCGGCTCGCGGGGCGCCCAGGTTCTCGGTGTCGATGCCTGTCGAGCCATGCTCCTCCACGGTCAGCCCGGCCCCGGTGGCGCGCGGATCGAAGGCGACGCCCAGGCTCTTCCGGTGGCCACCGATGCCGTCGATGCGGCCTGCGTCGCGTTCGGCCTGCGCAACCTGGTGGAGCCCGTGCGCGGGCTCGCCGAGATGGCTCGGGTCGTGCGGCCAGGAGGACGGGTGATCGTCCTCGAGTTCGGTCAGCCGCGACAGCCGCTGCTGGCGAGCCTGCACGGCTTCTACACCGGTCGGGTCCTTCCCTTCGTGGGAGACCTGATCAGCGGACGACCGGGGACTTACCGCTACTTGCCCGACACCATCTCGCGCTGGCCGCCACCGGACGAGTTGGAACAGATGATGAGCTCGGTGGGCCTGGCGGACATCGAGCACGAAGCGCTCAGCGGCGGCATCGCTTGGCTGCATCACGGTCGCGTGGGAGCGACCGCGTCGACGACGACGGAAGAAGAAGGGAACGACTGAGATGCTCGACCGAAAGATCTTTCGTGAGGACCCCGATCGCGTCCGGACCGACCTGCGTCGCCGTCGCGACGAGGAGCGGGTGGCCCAGGTCGATGCCCTGGTCGAGCTCGACGCCGAGCTCCGACGGACCCAGGCCGAGCGCGACGAGCTGCGTCAGCAGGCCAACGCCGCGAGCAAGGCCATCGGCGTCGCGATCCAGGAAGCCAAGAAGAGCGGCGGTGACCCTCAGGCAGTGGCGGCTCAGGCCAAGGCCGAGGCCCAGGCACTGGGGGAGAGGGTCTCGGAGGCCGACAAGCAGCTCCGCCAGCTCGACGAGCGTCGTGAGGATCTCGAGCTGCGCTTCCCGAACCTCCTCGGTGCCGACGTCCCCGACGGGGCCGACGAGTCCGAGAACGAGGTCTTGCGTAGCTGGGGCGAGGCACCGGCCATCGCCGAGCCACGGGCCCACGACGAGCTCGGCGAGGCGCTGGGCATCATCGACTTCAAGCGAGCGGCGAAGGTCTCCGGCTCTCGCTTCACCTTTCTCCGTGGTGCCGGTGCCCGGCTCGAGCACGCTCTCGTGCGCTTCATGCGCGACATCCACGAGGAGGCCGGTGACGTCGAGCTCCTGCCTCCCTACATCGTCCTCGCCGAGTCGTTGAAGGGAACTGGTCAGCTGCCGAAGTTCGCCGACGACCTCTTCCGGGTGTCGGGCGATGCCGAGCGCTATCTCATCCCCACCGCCGAGGTGCCGGTCACGAACTACCACGCCGACGAGGTGCTCGACGCGGCCGAGCTGCCGCTGCGCTACTTCTCCTACTCACCGTGCTTCCGCAGCGAGGCGGGCTCGCACGGGCGTGACGTGCGCGGCTACATCCGCCAGCATCACTTCCACAAGGTCGAGATGGTGCGGGTGTGCACGCCGGAGCAATCGGAGGAAGAGCATCAGCTCATGACCGAGCGGGCCGAGCTCGTGCTCCAGAAGCTCGGGCTGCACCATCGCGTGGTCGTGCTTTGCTCCGGTGACACCGGTGAGGCAGCGGCGAAGACCCACGACATCGAGGTGTGGCTCCCGTCGCAGGAAGCCTTCCGCGAGATCTCCTCCTGCTCCAACTGCACGGACTACCAGGCCCGACGCGCGAAGATTCGCTACCGGCCCGAGCCTGGCGCGAAGCCGCGCACCTGTCACACGCTCAACGGCTCGGGCCTGGCGGTCGGTCGCACCCTGGTCGCGTTGCTCGAGCAGTGCCAGCAGGCCGACGGCAGCGTCGCGATCCCCGAGGTCCTCCAGCCGTACTTCGGCGCTGAGAGCATTCAGCCCGCGAGCTGATGATCGGCTTCGGCCCGCTCACGCTCGACGCGACGGGTGACGCCGCGTCGTGCCGGCGCCTGGAGGAGCTCGCGCTCCCCTGGGACGAGCATCGGGCCGGGCTCGCGCTTCGACTCGACGTCGATCTCGGGGGCCGGGGGCTGCCCGTGCGGCCGGGCCAGCGCCTGCGCGTCGACGTCAGTCGTGACGACGACGGCCGTCATGCCCTCAGTCACGACTTCGCGTGCTCGCTCGACCAAGGCGGCGAGCGCGCCACGCTGAGCCTCGCCGAGCTCGACGGTCAGCGTCGCGACGACGCGATCCAGAACGGGCTTCGGGTCCTCTGTGCCTGGCGCCTGGCCGAGACGGACACGGGCCTGCTCCTGCACGCCGCCGCGGTGACGCGAGCCGGCGTGGCCGAGCTCCTGCTCGGCGCTTCGGGTGTCGGCAAGTCGACGCTGGCGCGTCTGGCCGCTCCCCGTCCGGTCCTCGCCGACGACGTGGTCCTCGTGCTGCGTCGTGACGACGGAGGCTGGTCGACGGCGGCGTCGCCCTTCTTCGCCGAGCCGTCCTTTCCCGGTCGCTCACGAGACGGGAGCGCGCTGCGTTGTGGTCGCTTGTTGCTCCTGGAGCAGGCGGCGCGGCCGTGCCTGAGCGACGTGCCGGTGCCGCTTCGGGCGGCCGCCGTGGCGGCGCACGCACCGTTCCTGACGGGTGTCGGGCTCGAAGAGGCGGGTCTTCGACTCGCCAAGGACCTCGTCACCTCGATACCCTCCTGCCGCTTCGCCTTCGCACCCGATGCTTCGGCCTGGTCGCTGCTCGACCCGGCCGGAACGAAGAACGGGTCCGAAGAGGGAAGCAGCGACACTCTTCCGACCGCTGCCGACTGACACGGCCCACGCCGAGCCGGCCCGAGGACACGTCATGACTGCCTTCGATGACACGCACCGCCCCAAGGCCCTGGACGGGCTCGCCCACCAAGAGGTCGAGGGACAGGCGGTGATCGTCAACGCCCACGGCGGGGAGATCCTCGTGCTCAACGAGGCGGGTGCCTTGCTCTGGACCCTGCTCGACGGTGAGCACGACGTCGCCAGCCTCCGCTCCCGCCTGCTCGAGGAGTTCGACGTCGACGAGGCTCAGGCCAGTGCCGACGTGGCCGAGTTCCTCGGCTCGTTGAAGGAGCGGGGCGCGCTGGAGGGCTGAGCGGCCAGCAGGCCGGGAACCAGCTAGCCCGTGCCGCCCTGGAAGCGTCGCTGCAGCTCCTCGTCGAAGGTGCGCGCGATGAGATCGTGGTCGCCGGGATGCCTCTCCTGCAGGTCGGCGATCGACGACTCGATGTCGGCGGCGAGGTGG
>JBCCFW010000216.1:0-11685 GCA_039029535.1 Acidobacteriota bacterium | reverse complement strand
TCGCCAACGGTCTCCCCCACCGGAGCGCGAAGTCAGCGGGGGAGTTGCCCTGGAAGGGGAGGCGGCCGGAACCTGGACGCTGACCGTCGAGGACTTCACGGTCGACGATGGAGGCTCCCTGTTCGACTGGGGCATCAGCTCGAGCTCCCCGCTGCCGGCGGGGGCCTGCACGCCGTGCGACGTCAGTGAGTGTCCGCTGGAGGAGCTGGCGCCGACGGGGCTCAGGGTGCGCAAGACCGAGATGGGAGAGATCGTCCTGAGTCATCCCGAGCCCTCCGGTTGTGCCGTTGGCGTGGCCGTCTTCGTCGCGGCCGATCCCCGGCCCGAGGTCGGTGAGGGGTCGTTCCCGATGGACCCGGCGTACGTGGATCGCAGCTCCGAGGACCTGGACCCCGGTGCCGAATTCCGCCACGTACCGCCGGCTGGGAACGCCTTTTATCTGGTAGTCGAACGATCCGCGACGGGTGAGATCGGGCCCTCGGGTCATCACCCCCGCTGACTCCCGAGGCCAGGGGGTCGGACAACGGGGCCTCGGCATGAGATGATGCGCTTGCGCTGGGGCGTCGCCCCACCGCCGCCATCGATCGACATCCCGCTCGTCACGAGGACTCGAGCGTCGACACAGAGGGAGCTCACTTCCGTTGATCCAACAGAGATGCGCTGAGGCCGCCCCGTTCTCGGGAGCCGTGCCCCGCCTGCTGGACCCCCGCTTCCCTCGCCGCTTCACCTGGGTGACGTCGGCATGAGGGCCCCCGAGAACCTCGTCTCCCTCGTCGAGGACGGTCTCATCGATTCCGTTCTTCGACCCTTGCAGAGCGGGAAGGAGGCTCAGGTCTACCTCGTCATGTCCGACGGGGAAGAGCGGGTCGCCAAGGTCTACAAGGAGGCCAACGACCGGAGCTTCAAGAATCGGTCGGACTACGTCGAGGGCCGCGGCACCCGCAACACGCGAGATCAGCGCGCCATGAAGCGTCGCTCGCGCTATGGACGAGAGCGAGACGAGGAGGCCTGGCGTTCCGCCGAGGTGGAGATGATCTACCGTCTTCGGCGAGCGGACGTGCGCGTGCCGGAGCCTCATCTCTACAGCGACGGCGTGCTCGTCATGGAGCTGGTTCGAGGGGCCGACGGCACTCCCGCGCCGCGCCTCGGTGACCTGCGCGTGGAGCCCGAGCAGGCCGAGGTCATTCACGACGCCCTGCTGCGCGATGTCGTCAAGATGCTCTGCGCCGGCGTCATCCATGGCGACCTGTCGGAGTTCAACGTGCTCGTCGACGACGATGGGCCGGTCATCATCGACCTGCCGCAGGCTGTCGACGCCTCGAGCAATCCCAACGCGCGCAAGATCCTCCTCCGCGACGTCGAGAACCTTCAGCGCTTCGTGACCCGCTGGGTGCCCGGTCGTCGTCGGCAGCAGTACGGCGCGGAGATGTGGGCGCTGTACGAGCGCAACGAGCTCGAGCCCGACACGGAGCTCACGGGGGTCTACGAGAGTCCCGAGGGGACGACCGACACCGAGGGCGTGCTCGGTCTCATCGACGACGCGGAGCTCGACGAGCGAGAGCGTCGTCTGGCCCAGGGGGTCGACGCGGCCAGCAAGGCCAAGCCGAAGCAGCGCGTGTTCGTGAACAAGGCACCGCGACCGAAGAAGAAGAAGCCACGCCCGGCCGCGGCGAAGCCGGAGCCGGCCGCTCGCACCTCGCGTCTCTCGCTCAAGGAGATCATGACGCGAGCGAGCACGCCGGCCCCCAAGCCCGAGACGCCGCCGACTCCACCAGCCCCGAAGCCCGCGTCGTCTTCCTCATCGAAGCCGGCGGCTCCGGCCAAGCCGAAGCGGAAGCCGCGTCCGCAGCCCGCTGCGGCCACGCCGTCTCGAAAGCGCGCGACGCGGTCCGAGTCGCCGCGTCGGTCGGCGTCCGCTCCTGCTCCCGGTCCTGGTCCTGCGGGCTCGTCGGACGGGGATGCGCCGACTCGTCGGCGTCGCCGTCGACGACGTCGGGGTGGGGGAGAGGAAGCAGGCGGCACCGATCGTCCCGCCGCGAGCCGCACCGGCACCGACTCGAACAGCTCGTCGCGACGCCCGCGTTCGTCCGAGGAGCGTCCGCCGCGTCGTGGTGAGCGTCGGGACCGCAGCGAGGAGGGAGCGCGTCCTTCCCGGCGCCGACGATCGGGTGACTCACGGGATCCGCGCGAGCGCGGCCAGCGGGAGCGCGACTCTCGCGAGGCGACCGGAACCCGTGGAGCCAAGCGTCAGGCAGGGGTCGAGCCCGCTCGGAAGGCACCGGGAGCGAATCCCGAAGGAAACGAAGACCCGCCGCGTCGTCGTCGACGTCGCCGACGGCGGCGACCACCCGGTGAGGACGGGGGTTCTCCTCCGCGTCCGGATCGCCCGAGCCCCTGAGCTACAGCGCGGCGCCGCAGTCGAAGCAGTGACGGGCGCCATCACGGTGGCCCTCACAGGAGTAGCTCGGGCAGGCCTGGGTCGAGATCCTGTCGTCCCTTCCTCGGGAGAGCTCGACCGTCACGATGCCGGTGGGCACCGCGATGATCCCGTAGCCGAGGATCATCACCAGAGAGGCGAGGAGCTTGCCCGCCACGGTCTCGGGGGCAATGTCACCGTAGCCCACGGTCGTCATGGTGACGATTGCCCAGTAAATCGACTGCGGGATGCTGGTGAAGCCGTGCTCTTCGCCCTCGATGAGATACATCAACGAGCCGACGATGAGCACCAGGGTGAGCACCACCGAGAGGAAGACGAGGATCTTCCGAGCCGAGGCACGGAGCGCGAGATGAAGTGAGTGGGCCTCGCCGAGGTACTGGGCGAGCTTGAGCACCCGGAAGACACGGAGCAGTCGCAGCGCGCGGATGACCAGGAGCGACTGGGCCCCGGTGAAGAGCAGCGAGAGGTAGGTCGGCAGGATCGCGAGCAGGTCGACGATGCCGAAGAAGCTGAACGCGTAGCGGAGTGGGCGACGGACCGAGACCAGCCGGAGCAGGTACTCGAAGCTGAAGAGCAGGGTGAAGCCCCACTCGAGCAGTCGCAGCTCGCGACCCCACTCGGCTCGGATGGACGCGACGCTCTCCAGCACCACCGCGCCGACGGACATGAGGATGGCCACCAGGAGGGCGACGTCGAAGGTCTTCCCGAGCGGCGTGTCGGCTTCGAAGATGACCTCGTGCAGTCGATGACGCCAGGCGGTCTTGTTGGGCCGCGTCTGGGACAGGGGTGGTGGGACGTCCATCGGTGGAGCTTACCTCGCCCGGAGCCAGGCTCCGATTCGGAGGCCGAGCGCCACGAGCGAGAGTAGCGTGAGCGTGATGGGCAGCCAGCCGTCAGGAGCGTGACGCGCCCAGCTCACGGCGAATGCTGCCCAGAGAAAGACCATCCCCGCTGCGTGGGCTCGACGTCCGAGCTTCCGCTGACGAAGCGTGTTGGCGATGGGAAGCGACAGCCCCGCGACGACGAGGTTCACCAGGTACACGAGGATGCCGAGCTGCACGAAGCTGTCGCTCGTCTCCTTCTCCGTCAGGGAGCCGAGACGGTAGCCGAGACCGATGGCGCCGAGATGGAGGAGCTGCGACCACGTGAAGAGGAGGATGAGCGCGTCTTCTCGACGGGCGAGCCAGCGCGTGGAGGAACGTGGCCAGAGTCGGACGAGCGCTGGCGCGAGGAAGGCCAGGCCACCGAGGAGGCCGGAGCTGCGCGCCGTCCCTCGCAGCACGGCACCGACGGCCTCGACTCCCCAACTCCCCAGGGCGAGCCTGCCCAGCACGGCGATCGTCAAGACGACCGCCAGCATGATCATCAGGCCGGAGCTCGACTTCGGCTCCGGTGAGACGTCACTCACTTGCTCAGCTCCGCCACTGCTCCAGCAGCGTGGCGACTTCGGTCGCACCGGAGTGTGCGGCCCAGCCCGCCGGGGTGCCTCCGAAGGCCTCGTCCTCGAGGGTGTGATCGGCGCCGAGCTCGAGCAGCAAGCGGACGGTGTCGAGCGCGCCGAACTGCGCGGCGAGGTGCAGCGCGGTCGCCCCCTTGCCGTGCCCGGCTCCCCCGAAGTCGTGTCGCTGGCTCGGGTCGGCTCCGTTCTCGACCAGCCATCGAATGGCCTCGAGTCGGCCCGAGTAGGCTGCCCAGAGCAGGGCGGTGCCGCGGTAGGCGTTGGAGGCCAGGTCGGCGCCGAGCTCGACGAGCTCTTCCATCGCGCCGATGCGACCGTTGCGAGAGGCCCAGGTCAACGCCTCGTCCAGGGTGGTCTGACGATCGAGAGGCGGATCCCACTCGGGAAAGGCGAGGAGGGGGCGGTAGAAGCCACGCCCCGCGGTGGCACCGTCGAGAAGCTCACCGTCGTCGTCGACCCAGGCCCGCACGGATCGTCCCAGCGCGGCGGCCGAGCGCAGGCCGTCGGGCACGAGCTCGCGTGCGGCGAAGAGCTCCGCCGTCTCCGCGTGGGCGTAGAACATCGCCCAGCAAGCCGGGGTCGCGTCGGGGTTGTCCCAGGCGAAGGAGCGCAGCGAAGCCCCGGCGTTCAAGAGCGTTCGCGCGAGCTCGACGTGCCCACTCATGGCCGCGGAGTGGAGCGCGGTCCAGCCCTCGTCGTCGGCTTGGTCGGGATCGGCACCACGCTCCAGCAGCAGGTCCAGGGTCGCAGCCTGCTCGGGTGTTCCCGGGCGCAGCGGAATGGACTGATGGTTGGTCAGGGCCACCGCCGCTCGGCCGACGAGGCCCTGGCCTCCCTCGAGACGGGCCTCGAGCAGCTCGGGGTGATCGTCGAGCAGGGTCCGGAGCGCCGCGACGTCGCCGTCGTCGATGGCGCGAGCTGCACGGTTGGCTGATGACACGAGTCCTCCCTGAGTCACGAGGGGTCCACCCTCGGATGAATGGTGCCCGACATCGTCGCCCTGCGGAAGCGTCGAGAGACGTCGCCGCGCTTCAGTTCTCGCGAGCCACCTCCGATAAGGGCCTCGGATGGCTCCCGGGACGGCTCGGAAGCCAGGAGGAGCGTTGGCATCGTGGGACGACTCCGAGACTGGATCGAAGACCACTTCGTGCGAGCGCTGGGCGTCATGAGCGTCCTGCTCGTCGTGGCCTGTCTCTCATTGGTCTTCTTCAACCTGTCGCTGCGAGCGTCGATGCGTCGCACGACGGTGAGCTCCGCCGTCGCCAAGGCGGAAGACACGATCCATCAATTCAAGACACTGCGTGCTTACTACACGGACCACGTCGTTCGTGAGGCGCGGGAGTCCGGGCTCGCCATCCACTTCGAGCACCGCGATCGGGGTGGGACCATCCCTCTCCCGGCGACGATGGTCCACGACCTCAGCGATGCGTTCTCGGTCGAGGAGAACGGCGCACGCATTCGGCTCTACAGCGCTCATCCGTTCCCCAACCGTCGGGACCGACGGCTCGACGTCTTCGGGCGGGACGCGCTGGCAGCGGTGGAGCGGGAGCCGTCCGACACCTTCATCCACGAGGACCTCACGCCCGGCGCCGAGCGCATCCGGGTCGCCATCGCCGACCGCATGCAGGTGGACACCTGCGTGCGCTGTCACAACACCCACCCGGACAGCCCTCGCACCGACTGGCAGCTCGGCGACGTCCGGGGCGTGCTCGAGGTCGACCTCCCCATCCACGCGGCGATGGCGGAGAACCGGGCATTGCTCGCGCGTGCGTCCTGGCTGTCGCTCGTCGTCGGCGTCTTCATGGTGCTCTCGTTGTTGGGTGCCGTGCTCCTGCGTCAAGCCCTCCGAGCGCGCTCGGAGGCCATGCTGAGCGTCGTGCGATCGGCGGCCGAGGGCGATCTCACGCGGCGTCTCGAAGTGCAGGGCACGGGGGCCCTCGGTCAGGTGAGCGAGCAGCTTGGTCATTGCCTGGGCCGCATGCGCGACAGCCTCGGCGACATCGGTGGCAACGCTCAGGGGTTGGCGGTGGCGTCCGAGGAGCTGACCTCGGTCAGCCAGGAGATGGGACGCAACGCGGAGCTCACCGCCAATCGCGTCGCGGCCGTGTCGGAGGCTGCAGGCGACGTCGATCGCTGCATCCAGACCGCGGCGTCGGCCGCGCGCGAGATGGGGGAGAGCATCCAGTCGGTCGAGTCGGGCACGAAGCAGGCCACCGCCGTGGCCAGCGGCGCCGTCGACGTGGCGCGGCAGACCAACGCGACCGTGGCGCGTCTGGGTCAAAGCAGCGTGGACATCGGCAAGGTCGTCAGCCTCATCACCTCCATCGCGGAGCAGACGAACCTCCTGGCCTTGAACGCGACCATCGAGGCGGCCCGTGCCGGCGAGGCGGGCAAGGGCTTCGCCGTGGTCGCCACCGAGGTCAAGGAGCTCGCCAAGCAGACCAGCGACGCCACCGACGAGATCGGTCGCAAGATCGAGGTCATCCAGTCGGACACCGCCGAGGCCATCCGCGCGATCGACGACATCGGCAGCATCATCACGCGCATCCACGACATCCAGGTGGGCATCACCAAGGCCGTGACGAAGCAGACGGCGGCGTCCCGCGAGATCGATCGGAGCGTGACGCGAGCGGCCGAGGGGAGCAGCGAGATCGCGCGGAGCATGACCGACGTGGCCGGCGTGGCCGAGAGCACGAACCACGGCTCCACGGAGACCCTGCAGGCGGCTCAGGAGCTGGCCAGCATGGCGGCCCGGCTGCAGGCGCTGCTCTCGCGCTACACCTGGTCGGAGGAGGAGGCGCTGGCCACGCGGCCCTGACGAGGCGGGGCAAATCGGGTCGGTTCGAAAGGCCACCCCGGTTGACACCCCATGAGGTGGGTTCTATTTTCTGAATATCCTGCTTCAGCCTTCGATTCAGGCTCGAGGGGGGCGCTCTTCCGCTCCACCGATTCGCCGAGCCCCGCCGATGACGCGTTCCATCATCGCGACCGCCCTCGCCTTCCTTCTCGCCGCCAGCACGGTCGCCGAGCCCCTGCCCGGGCAGGTCGTCATCCACCCGGACAACGACCAGGTGCTTGCGTACCACCTGGGCGGTCCCATCCTGCTCGTGGGGCCGGGTGATCCCGAGACCTTCTTCCATCACGGCACCCGCAACCCGGACGGCACCCGGACGGGGGGCGATCAGGACGACATCATCGATCGCCTGATCACGCACGGTGGCAACACGCTGTACACGACGCTCATTCACCCGGGGAACATGAACCCCTTCGTGAACGGGTTGCCGAGCAGCATGGCCCTCGAGCCGGCGATTCTCGATCAGTGGAACGGCTGGCTCGACCGCATGGAGGCCGCGAACATCATCGCCTTCATGTGTCTCTACGACGACGACTTCGACTTCTCGATGGACATGGACGGCGATGCCAGTGACCTCGAGCTGGCGACCTTCCCCGGCATCGTCGACGCGTTCGAGCATCACCGGAACGTCATGTGGGCGGTCTGCGAGGAGTCGACCGGCCGGATGTCGGTCGAGCGCATCGACGCCGTCGGCGACATCATCGCGGCCGCCGACGATCATCAGCACGTCCTCTACGACCATCACTGGAACTGGGGCTGGCCCTACGGCTTCGACGAGTTCGTCTCGCAGGACTCCGACAGCATCAACTCGTGGGCCATCGAGATCCGCCGCGATCACCTCGACAACAACGAGCCCGACGGCCTGCACGACCTCCTCCTCGACATGCGCGCCCGTTCGACGGAGCACGGCTACGGCTTGAACCTCTCCGAGATCTTCTCGGAGGACCGCGACGACCACATGCGCCCCGGCGGTCCGCACGGCAGCGGCTACGTCATGCGCTGGACGAACTGGACGGCGGCCATGTCGGGCACCCAGGGCGTCATGGTCCTGTGGATGTTCGTCGGTCGTGGCAATCGCACCTCGGCCCAGCTCGACGCCGACCTCCAGTACTGCCGGATCCAGCAGCAGTTCTTCGAGTCGACCGACTTCGACACCATGGAACCGAATGACGATCTCGGCCTGGCGAGCACGAACTTCGTCCTGGCCAACCCGCCGGTGAGCTACATCGGCTACCGCCACAGCGGTTCGGGCGACATGGGCATCCGCGGGCTGCTCGACGGCGAGTACGAGCTCGACTGGATCGACCCGGTCACCGGCACGCGGATCACTCAGTCGGCGCTCGCGCTCTCCGGGGACGCCGTCTTCAGCCCACCCGGTGGCTTCGGTGCCGAGGCGGCGTTCTGGCTACGGACGGTCACCGACACCGACGTCGACGGCGTGGTCGATGCCATCGACAACTGCATCGACACGCCCAACCCCGACCAGCTCGACGAGGACGAGGACGGCGCGGGCGATGGTTGCGATCCCTGTCCACGCGACCCCGTCGACGATGCCGACGCGGACGGTGCCTGTGGTGACGTCGACAACTGTCCCGACACGGCCAACGCCGACCAGGCGGACGGGGACGCCGACGCCCTGGGCGATGCTTGCGATGCCTGCCCGCTCGATCCCGAGAACGACGTCGACGGCGACACGATCTGCGGCGAGGTGGACAACTGCCCCGACTCGTCGAACCGAACGCAGGGTGACCTCGACGGCGACGGGACCGGTGACGCCTGCGACGTCTGTCCCTTCGACGATCAGGATGACGCGGACGGTGACGGCTTCTGCGCCAACTTCGACAACTGTCCTGACGACGCGAACCCGCTCCAGGTGGATCTCGACGCGGACGGGCAGGGTGATGCCTGTGACGTCTGCCCGCTCGATCCCATGAACACCTGCACCTTCGACGGTGACGGTGACGGCATCGTCGACATCGACGACAACTGCCCCGACGATGTCAACCCCATGCAAGAGGACGCCGACTCCGACGGCCTCGGCGACGACTGCGATCCCTGTCCGCTCGATCCGGGCAACACCTGTGGGATCGACGCCGACGGTGACGGCATCGCCGACGTCGACGACTGCGCACCTCTCGATCCGGACAACCTCGTGCCGAGCAGCGCGAGTGGCCTGCGGGTGGCCATCGATCCGATGGGCTACGCGTTGAGCTGGGTCGCTCCCGATTCCGGCTGGAGCGCAGACGCCCGTCACGCGCTCATCCGCGGCGACTTGAGCGAGCTGCTGGCGGACCGTGGCTTCGATCGTGCCTGCGTGACGCTGGGCGACGACGGGGCGAGCTGGGTCTTCGGCGAGCCGGTCCGTAGTGAGTACTACCTCGTGCAGGGCAACAACCCCTGCGGCGACGGACCGCTGCTCCCGGGCTCGCCGGCGCGCACCGGCCTGCGGGCGTTGGACTTGCCGGCCTGTCCGTGAAGGCTGCCTGACGCTCGGCGATCGACGAACGGCATCCGGAGCCGCTGGAGGGAGCGACCACGGATGCCGTTCGTTCGAGCATCGACGATGTCAGCCGAGCCTCAGGGGTGGAGCCTGAGCTGTCCGCGGAGCTCGCCCGAGGGGTTCGCTCTCGTGTGGATGTTGATGTAGACGTTGCCGTCGAGGATCTCCTGCATCAGGGCGTCGAGCGGCTGACCCTGAAGCGGTCCCGTCAGGTCGCCCGTCTGGATGGCGCTGCTCAAGATGCGTCGGAAGCGGTTGCCGCGGAGCGAGCCGACCGACTCGTCGAGCAGGTTCACCACCACGGGGCCGTTCTCACCGGCAGGGCCCAGGTGGAGGTGGGCCATCGTGACGTTGCGCAGGAAGAAGAAGCGACCGTCGAGCGACAGCGTCGTGCCGTCGCCTCTCAGCTCGGCGTGGGCGAAGCCGATGGCTCGCGTCTCGACGCGCGGGACCTGCTCGCTGCCCTTGAGGAAGGAGACGAAGTCGAGGTCGTCCCGGATCGCGGGGGCGGCAGCGAAGCTGACCTTCATGATCGGGTACCCGCGGTCCGTGAAGTCACCCATCGAGAAACGAGGCGTCCCGAGGATGGTCGGAGGATCGAGCCGGGCGTCCGGCGGCAGGAAGCCAGCGAAGTCCGGGAGGTCGCCGACATCGCCGATCAGCCCGCCTTCGTCGACTCCGGTGTTCGGCGCCATCTGACCGAAGAAGGCGGTGTTCTCGGGAAGCTCGTCATTCACCTCGGTCCCGGCATCCAGCACCTCGTCACCCGTGATGAAGAAGTTGCCGGCCACGAAGTTGCCCGAGTCGTCGAAGATCGGGTGCGCTTGCGGGTTGCCGTTCGAGACGCAGAAGTCGTTGCTCGGGAGCACCATCGACGCGTAGCTGAAGTAGCGCGTGTCGGCGTCGAAGGGATCGAGCAGGAAGGCGCCCACCGCCGTCTCTCCGGGGGCGATGGGGCCGTTCGGGCCCGGCACCGTGGCGTCGATGCCGAAAGAGAGCGCGGCGAAGTCATCGGAGATCGCTGCCGTGCTGCCGTCCTCGCAGATGCTCTCCATCGCGAGCGAACCGGGACGCGGTCGCGAGCTTGCCGGCGTGGAGCCGTTGTAGGTGTCGAACTCGCCCTCGTGGAAGCCGACCCAGAAGGGTGTCTGCAAGGTTCCCTGGTCGGGTGCGAGGTTCTCCAGGTTCACGACCACGCGGAGGTCTCCGCTGCTGTTCGCATGGGTGGGGACTGTTGCGACGATGCTGATCACGACTGCGAGTGCGACATGGAGCGTGGCGGTCTTCACGGTCTTTCTCCTCGGCCGGGGGGACGGCCTGGCAGGTCTGTGCTGAGTGAGCTCGAACGGCTCGCGCTGGTCGGGAAGTGGGTGAACCAGCGCGACCCGTCGAGGTTGGAGGGGTGCGGAGCGGGCCGCGACTCGGCTGCTCTGTCCCTGTGTCCCGTTCGAAGCAGCACGGGTTCACGAAGACAGTTGCCGATTGCAGATGGGTGTGTTGAAGCGAGTTCAACGACCGAGCTTGCGGACGCGGTAGCCCGTCTGGAGCGGTCTGCGTCGACCACGAGAGGCCGCATCGAACCAACCTGAGTGAGCGAGGATGTAGAGCAGAGCGTGATCGCCGTCGCGTCCGGGGGTGGTCTCGACGGACCCGAGGCCGCGTGTCATCGTCGGCTCGAGATGACTTGGCAATCGCATGCACTCGCACTGTTCGCGCTGCTCCTCGTGAGCTGGCCCACGAGCCTGCTGGGCGGCTCCCTCCTGTTCGTTCAGAACGAGCCGGACCTGCACGAGTACGGACATCAGCTCGAGCTGCCTCCCGGCTTCGGTGACGGCGAGCTCACCTTCGAGGTCTGGATCAAGCCTGACGCGAGCTTCCCCGTCGGGCCGTGCGGTGCCGGTGGTCTCGAGCAGCGCGTGAACTGGTCGAATGCCGACGTCGAGCCCTACAGCTCAGGAAGTTGGTGGTACGAGGGGAACTTCCTGCTCGACGGCCACGACAACGGCAGCGGCTTCGAGAACGGGACGTTCAGTCTCCAGTGGTACGGAGGGGGGCGACTGCGCTGGCTCTTCGGTGACGGTCAGCTCGCGGGTCCGGGCGGGCACTGGTCAGTGGGAGCGTGGCCGGCCGCGACGACGCCCTCGCTGCTCGACGGCGCCTGGCACCTCGTCGCCTGCGTGCGACGCTGGTCGGGAGTCGATCAGGCCGACCTCGAGCTGTGGATCGACGGGGCCCTCGTCGACGTGGAGACCAGCGACGCACGAACCGACATGCGCACGTTCTGGGATGGCTGGCCCGCCTTTCCGAGCGGCCAGGAGGGCTGGTTCTGGGGCGCGGAAAAGCAGGCGGCGATCGGCGTGCTCTCACAGTACGAGGACCACAAGGGCCTGGTCGGGGAGTTCCGTTTCTGGTCTCGAGCGAAGACGGCCGCGGAG
>JBCCFW010000215.1:0-11785 GCA_039029535.1 Acidobacteriota bacterium | reverse complement strand
CCCACTCAAGACCTGCTGGATCAAAACATGCAGTCTGACTGCTATGAAGAACACTTCCACACTTTGGCAAATCAAATGACACATGCAGTATCCTGAGGCCAGTCTTGTCTGCATCAGGGACTGCTACACAATTGTGACAAGATTCAATTCAGCAGGCTTGCGGGACTGAGCCAGCTTTGTGGCAGTTGGCCAGTCGTGCTCTGCCTTCTCTTAAAAATTGAACTTCGAGGCCTCGGTCGACGGCGCGGTCCTCTCGGACACGCAGGAAGAGTCACCGAACGAGGATTACCCGACCTGGCGAGTCTGGGAGCAGACCTTCACGGCAGGCACGACGACTCGGCTCGACGTCCGCTATCGCACTGCCTTGCATGACTACGCCGGCATCTCTCGCATCCCCTACGTGTACGTGCTTCGCACCGGTCGCTACTGGAAGGGCTCGATCGGCGAGGCGATCGTTCGCGTGCATGCCAGGGAGATGCCGCTCGAGGCGATCCGTGAGGCCCACCCCGACGGCCACGTGGCCGATCCGACGGCGCGCACGCTGACGTGGTCCTTCCGCGATCTCGATCCGGAGGAGGACATCGGCTTCCTCATCTCGCCTGGAGCGATCACGGCAGCCAAGACGGCCGATGCCGAGCAGCTCGGGGAGCTCCGCGACCCCGTCGAGCTGGTCGAGGACTGGCCAGACCAGGGCACGAACGTGGTGACCTGGGGCCGGGACCCCAGCTTGCTAACCCTGGACACCGTGCTCGAGCAGGGCTGGTTGGATCGAGTGGCCGAGCTCAAAGACCAGCAGGGCGACATCACGCTCGAAGCCACACGTGCCACGGACTCGATCGACCTGACACTCCTCAGTGAGCGAGCCAATGACCACAACATCGTGCTCCCTGACGGGATCGCTGCGTTACCTGGCGAACGCAAGGCCATTGAGCGACTCGCCGTTCAGGTCCACGTCCCCGGCGGCACTCCCTGCCACGTCCTCTCTGCTCCCACCCACTGGAGGGGTTGGATCAGCCGGCTGGTGGTGCGCGGTCACGTCGTCGCATCCGCTGCACGGATGCCGCGCATCGTGGCGAGCGATGTCTTTCGAGTCCTGGATCGCGGAGTGAGCCTGGATGGGATTCGCGACGCCTTCCCTTGGGTCGGTCAGGACCCTTCGCAAGTCGACTGGGGCGAGGTGAAGGCACCAGACGCTGCCTGGCAGGCCAAGTCTTCCCGGAAGCTCTGGCGACGCAAGCCGACACGCTCGCGAGTCGACTGGACGCGCTCGTGAAGCTCTGGCTCGGGCTGTTCCTCCTGGCCCGCGTGCAAGGTGTCTCACTCGCCCCCGAGCTCTTGCCGGGCGACGTCCTCTTCGCCGTGCGTCTCGGTCGGCCACCACGGCCGGGCGAGCGGGTCTTGGCGATGTTCCACGGACGCTTGCTCGTCAAGGACGTGAGCGCGGTGGACGGCGAGGACGCCCTCCTTGCTGCCGAGCCCCGGCTCCGCGTCGCCCGCTCGAACATCGGCGCGCGAGTCGTCACGTCGTGGAGGTGGAGACGAGCCGCCACGACCTGATCGCCGGGACTCGAGGTCGAGCCTTGACACGCCCGGCCGTTCTTGGTGTCGTCACCCATGATCATCGCCAGCTTCCTGTTCTTTCTCCTGATCTTCGTCGGCATCGGGGCCGCCTCGACGCTGAAGAGCGACCGCAGCAACTCGGACTACCTGCTCGCCGGTCGCAAGGTCAGCCCCTGGCTGGTCGGCTTCTCGGCCATGGCCACGAACAACAGCGGCTACATGTTCATCGGCGCCATCGGCTACACCTACGCCGTCGGCCTCCAGTCCTTCTGGTTCATGTTCGCCTGGATGTTCGGCGACTTCCTCGCCAGCTTCTTCATTCACCGCAAGATGCGGGTGGTCTCCGAGGAGCGACGAAGCCTGAGCTTCGGCGCGATGGTCTCGAGCTGGGGCGGCGCCGACTTCCGGCACGTCCGCATCCTCGCCGGCGTCATCACGGTCCTCTTCCTCGGCGCCTACGC
The DNA here is from genome assembly GCA_039029535.1 of Acidobacteriota bacterium. Classification (GTDB taxonomy): domain Bacteria; phylum Acidobacteriota; class JBCCFW01; order JBCCFW01; family JBCCFW01; genus JBCCFW01. Next base: position 9,764 of record JBCCFW010000215.1, on the reverse strand, counting down.
CGCTGCTCAGTTCAAGGCCGGCGGCAAGGCCCTTCACGTCATCTTCGGCTGGGAGAACTGGATCGGCGCCGTGGTGGGCAGCATCATCGTGCTGATCTACTGCCTCGCCGGCGGCATCCGGGCCTCGATCTGGACGGACGCGGCCCAGACCCTGGTCATGTTCCTTGCCATGAGCCTGATGCTCGTGGTCGGCCTCAACGAGATCGGCGGGTTGGGCGCCTTCTTCGACGGGCTCGGCAAGGTCGGCTCGGGCTACCTGTCGTGGTTCTCCGACTCCGTCACGCAGGGCGGGATCATGGCCATGGGGCTCTTCGTCCTGGGTTGCGTCCTGGGCGGCATCGGGATCGTCGCCCAACCCCACGTCATGGTCCGCTTCATGGCCCTGGACGACGAGAAGCACATGCTCCGAGCCCGGGCTACCTACTACGGGCTCTACCTCGGCTTCTGCATCTTGACCTTCTCCACCGGTCTCGCCGCGCGCCTGTTGTTCCCGGACACCACCGCCTTCGACTCGGAGCTGGCGCTTCCCAACATGGCGACGCGGCTGCTTCCCGAGATCCTCATCGGGCTCGTCCTCGCCGGGATCTTCTCGGCTTCCATGTCCACGGCCGACTCCCAGATCCTGAGCTGCAGCTCCGCGCTCACCAGCGACATCGCCGGCCGACAGGACGAGCGCTCGGCCTGGGTCACCAAGGGCGCCACCCTCGTCGTCACCACGATCGCCCTCGTCATCGCCGTGAAGGGCTTCGAGAGCGTGTTCAAGCTCGTGCTGTTCTCGTGGTCCGTGCTGGCGTCAGCCTTCGCTCCCCTGATCATCGTCCAGGCGCTCGGTCGCCGTCTCACTCAGCCACGAGCGCTCGCCATCATGATCCTGGGCGTCACGACTTGCCTGGTCTGGCGGGCCTTGGGATGGGGCTCGGTGATCTACGAGGCCGGACCGGCGATGATCCTCGCCGTCGCCACGCACTTCATGCTCGAGGCCGTTCTCGGCCCACCGCCTGAGCGTTAGCCCGACGCCTCACGCAAGGAGCTACCCGTGCCCAACACCATCGCCTCAGAGGTCCGCAGCGCACTGAAGGCTTGGCTCGCGGCCTACAACGCTCGCGATCTCGACGCCCTGATGAGCCTCTACGACCCCGGCATCATCTACGCCAACGCCCACTCCCCGCTCATACGAGGCCTGGACGAAGTCAGGCCATGGTTCGAGAAGGCCCTCGCTGCGTCCGGACAGCGGGAGCTGCTCTTCAAGGAAGAGACCCTGATCGCCGGGGAGGAGCTCACGCTCATCGCGGGCAAGTTCTGCTTTCGTCAGCCCGATGGATCCGGGAGCGCAGGCCGCGTCACCCTCCTCTACCGTCGCAGCGAGGGGCGCTGGCTCCTGGCGTACGACACGGACAACACGCCACCCGACTGCGTGTCCTCGGACTTCGACGAGACTGATGCCTGACCACGGCGCTCAGCTCTCGGGTGACCAGTCCTCGAGGAGGATCTCCTCGGAGAGCACGCTCCGGGTCGCGACATCCCTCTCGTCGGTGGGGCTCGCTCGAACGACTTTCTTCAGCGTCACCCTCCGAACGTCCTCGTTGCGACGGCAGTACCAGCGCAGGAACGCCTCGAGCTCCCGCTCCTGGCCTGCGTGTCCGACGCGATCCACGAAGTGCATGCGCAGGCGATAGTCCTCCCAGAGTCGTTCGAGATCGGGATCGGCCGGACCAGACGGCCAGCCGGATCGGTGCGCACCGAGCACGCGTCGCTCAGCTGTCCCGTCGGTGAGCTCGACATCCAGGACGAGTCGAGCGTTTCCGTAGCCGGGATCGGGTGCATGCATCCACCAGCTCTGCTCGAGACCGAGACAACGGGAAAGTGTCGTCACCCAGTCGGCGACCCGAAGCGACTGACCCCCTGGACGTTCAGGAGCACCAGGGTCACCAGCAGGTAAGCGGGCACCCAGCGGCGGAGCCAGTGGTGCTCGGGCTCGCCGAGCCCTCGGACACGAAACTCGGTCTTCGACAGCCGATCGAGAATCCAACCTGGAAGGAACGGGATCAGCGTGATCGCCACCTTGAGAGGGATGAGCTGCAACTGGATGCTCAGGCCCATGCCCGCCGTCAGGCCGAACAGTGCAAGCAGCACGACGGGCCGCACGAGCTCGCGACGCGGCGCGAGGAGAAGCAGAAGAGGGCCGGCCATCTCCAACACGAGGGTCGCATGCGTCGCCATCGCGACCCGCGTCGGGCTCTCGACCAGCCACAGTCCGAAAGGCTGGGCCCAGGCGTCGTCACCGACGGCCACCCGGATGGCGGTGCCGCCCGGCCAGGTGCTGCCGTGCATCTTCGCGATGCCGGAGAAGAAGAACGCCAGGGCCGGCTGCAAGAGCAAGCCGGCAGACGCCAGGGAGCAGACCGCCGTCGTGCCGCTCGTTCCGTTTCGGCGGCTGTCGACGCTCCACGTCTCCCCACAGGGCAGGAACATGAGCCAGACCAAGGACACGGCGAAGAACGAATCACCGGCATCGACCAGGTGTGGGTTGCGCAGGAGCAGCGACGTGAGCAGGTACCACGACAGGGCCGCCGACCATCGCGAGCGGTAGCCGACGGTCAGCGAGATCGCCGCACCGAGCGCGAGCAAGTAGAGAACGACCTGCATCCACCACGAGTCGTTCAGCGCGTGGACCGAGAGGCAGATCGGAAGGTCGGCTCGGGCGAGCTCGGCCGGATGGAAGGTGTCGGGGCCGAGCCAGAGCGACATCGCTGGCCAGCGCAGCAGCAGGTCGACGATCGTCACGAGACCCGCCGCGATCCGGTAGAGCGCCAGGACCCGCAGGTCGATGGAGAAGACCTCCACCGCCCAACGGGCTCAGGCGCTCCCACGTCGCGTCGATCACCGACCGTCTCCAAGGCACCGATCCGACGCGAAGATGGGCAGCACGCGGAATCTCATGAGACGCATCCTACCCGCCCCACGTCTCGTCGGTCGCCCACGAGACGTGGCTCGACGACCTCAGGGGCACTCCAGACGTTCGCAGGCGTTGGCGGCCAGCACTCGAAAGAAGTGCAGAGCCTCCGCGGCAAGCGACACGTGGCTCCAGCTCGTGGTCGAGACATCGTCGACAGCACAGGGCTCCAGCCGGGAGGCGGACGTTCCGCACAGCACGCGGTAGTGCTCGCCGTCGGTGCGTGGCGCACCGGCATCTCCGGACCAATCGAGATCGGCCGTGACCGTTGGAGAGCCTGGTTCTCGACCCCCGGCCACGCGAAGGGCAGGGCCCACCGTGGCCGGGCGGGGCAAGTCGCTGATGGCAGGAAGGACGACATCGCGGAGCCACGTGACCGACGCGGTCTGATTCGGCTCCGTCGGGTTGTCGGCCGTGCTGACGAGGACCAGGTCGAGCTCGGGAACGACGAGGCATGCCTGTCCTCCCCGCCCCAATGCGGCCATCGCGAGAGTCGCCGTTCCATCGGGCAGCTCGACGGGCACCAGCCAGAACTGGGCGCTGTAGTGCAGGCCCATCGAGACGTGTCGCGTCGTCGGGGTCCGGGCGCGCTCGAGGTAGGCGCTGGGCACCACCTGCCGACCGTTCCATGCCCCGTCGCTCGCGAGCAGGAGACCGAAGCGCGCCAGGTCACGAGCGGTGAGCCGGAGAGCACCTCCCGCGTGGAGGACCCCGTTCGCATCGATCACCCACCAGTGGTCGCTGGTCACCCCGAGCGGATCGAAGAGATGCTCGTCCGCGAAGGACTCGGACCCGAGGGACGTGGTGGCATCGAGGACGGCGCTGAAGAGCGCGGAGACTCCCGTGCTGTACTGATAGGTGGTCCCCGGCGCGGAGGCCATGGGTCGGTCCATGACGTACTGCAGCCAGTCGGTCGGACACTGGAAGACGTCGCCGACGGGGACGGCGCCCTCCAACATGACGACCTGGTCCTGCTCCGTCGGCAGCGTGTATCCCCACTCACGCCAGAGCAGGCCGTGCCGCATGTCGAGCAGGTGTCCGATCTCGATCTCCGCCTTGGAAGGCGCATCGCCCGGCACGAGCGTGCCCGTTCCCGAGAAGTTGCGAGCCTCTGCGATCGTCGTGCTCGCGAACGTGCTGGTCAGCCCCACGACGAGAATCCGGGCCTCGTGACCGAGCGCCAGCCGGTCGACGGAGATCTCCCCCGCGAACGTCCCCCTCGTCGCACCACGAGCGTGGATCGCCGACAGGTCTCCGACGATCCACGTGGTCGAGTCGCCATCGTCGGCGCACCAGCCGATCGGCTCCAGCCTCGCTGCGTGCGCTCCGGCGGCGGTGAGCGCGGTCGACGCGGACAGGCCGGTCGTGCATCCCGCACTCTGGCCGGTCCACCGGCCGATGTTCGTGTTCAGCGGGAAGGTGCTCCAGGGCTCGTCGACGTCACCGCTCTCGAAGTCACCGTTGCCGAGCACGTCGACTCCAGGCGCGTCGTCGAAGGTCAAGGACAGCTCGTCCAGCCAGACGCTGCTGCCCGGAGCCCCCGTGCCGTCCGTGCCCGTCACCTGGACGGCGAGCAACAGGATGCTCGCGGCCGGATCGAGGTCGAAGCTCATGGAGAAGCCCTGATAGCCGACCGAGCTCGTGCGGACGGTCGTGGGCGTGCCTCCGGGAGGTCCTCCCATGTCGGCGAAGGTCCGTTCGGGGAAGAGGCTCACGACCCGGGTGCTCTCCGTGAACCGGCCCTGCTCCATCGCGATGCCCATGAGGACGGAGGCGACGCTCTTGGTGACGGACTGCATCTCGTGGACGTCGTCCCTGCCAGAACCCGGGAAGTAGTCCTCGGCGACGAGGTAGCCGTCCTTGACGATGAGCAAGCTGTGGACATCGCCCCACGCTCCGGCGGCGATGTCGTCCCGCAATGCTCGGAGAGCGGACGCGTCGATGCACGCCTCCTCTGGCGCCCGGGAGCGCCAATCATCCGTCGGCCAGTAGTCCCTGTTCCCGGCCAGTGACGGCGCAGCAGGCACGAGCGCACAGCCGACCATCATGGCGTTCAGGAAGGGTCCGAGTCTCGTCACGAGGGCCTCCGTCAGCATCCGCAAGCTCTGGGGAGGATCGCTCCCGGAGTGACGCGAGGCAACCTGGTGGGCGGCCCTTCTGCGCTCGGCCCGAGGACGTCACGCTCGGGTCATCGCGCCACGACAAGTCGACTCCGCGCCGAAAGCCTGAGCTGCAAGTGTAACGGAGCCGCACGCGTGGCAATGAGTCCTCAGCACGCCGCCCTCGCCCCGTCATCGATGGGCGAGGGCCCGGAGGACCCATGCTGCGCTCACGTCTTCAGCTCGTCGCACTGCTCGTCCTGACCCTCGCCCACCCCGCCTTCGCACGGGGGCGCAGTCACGCCTGCCAGGGCAGGCCCGTGACGAAGCCGGACATGCTCAACGGTGTCCCCAGGGACATCAGTGATGCGATCGCGCTCCGACAACGTGCGTTGGCTCTGCCCGAGAAGCGACCCACCAGCCTGGCCGAAGCTGCGTGGACATCCCTCGAGCTCGCAAGCCACTTCTTCAGGAAGCAAGAGGAAGAGGCCTGGCCAGAGTGCCTCGAAGAGCCCCACGTGGACGTCGACTGCGAGGAATTCCGACAGTCACGGCAGTGCCCCAAGTGTTTCAGGTACCCCCGCGCACCATGCGAGAGGCTGACCTACAGCGACCGCACCCTCGCCGCCTTCCAGCTCGGCATCTTCGATCTCATCGCTCTCGAGGAGAAGCACCCTGATCACCACGGTGACTACCTCCCCCCGAGTGGTCCCACCTGGAATCAAGTCCGACTCATGCTCAACAACGCCGCCAACGGCGCACGCCGTCTCGGCCTGAGTCGGCGCGGCAAGCACCCGGACGGCTCCTACCACGGAAGCCTGTACACCCGAATCGTCGGCACGCTGAACAAGTGGAAGTGCGGCTCGGATGACACCGACGAGACCTGCCGCCAACTGCTGGGCATCCAGGGCTGCCGGGACGGCACGCGCTTCGCCGCCTGTGTCGAGGACATGGTCAACCGTCGCCTCGTGGACATGCAGGGTGGCAGCAGCGACGCCTGCTACACCTACCGGCTCGGCGACACCCGCACTGGCCCGGGACTCGGAGTGAACCCGATCTGGCGGGAAACGAGCCGCGACCTCATCGAGGTTCACGACTTGCCGTCGAAGTCGACGGTACCCACCGCAGCCGACGCCTACCTGGGAGAGACAGCCATCATGTACCTGTGGTGGGACGTCATGGAAACGGACAGTGGCCCGGACTACCCAGACGCGTGGACGACACCACGAGGCATCTCGCTCCACAATCTCGGGCAGCAGGCGGAAATCCACGAGCTCTCGAAGCTCGACGAGTACGGCCAGTACGATTCGGAGAAGCTTCGAGCGATCTTTGGCGCGGAGGGTCGCCGGATCGCCACCCTCAACCTCCGACACGACGTCGTCAGCGAGTACAGGAACAGGGACGGACGTCGGGACGGAGGCTTCCTCCGCGTGGAGATCCCCATCGACGAGCTCCGCCCGGCTCAGGACGGCGGCTGGGTCACCCTACAGGTCCGCTCGCTCGACGAGCGCTATCGCGCCACTGCGGAGTGCTACGTCAAGGGCCGCGACAAGCGACTCTGGATCAGGGGCACGAACGCCTACGTCGAAACAGGAGCCCGCTGGCGAAACTACTGCCATCACGGAGTGCACTGCACGTCGGTGATGCCGATCATCGTTCGCCACGACTTTCCGCTGCTCAGCATGCAAGACGAACCCTTCGAGAACGCGACCCGCCTCGAGATCACTCCCGACCCCATCAAGGTCTGCGCCGGGGACTGCCAACAGCTCGTGACACGCGTCCATGACACCGACGGGCACTTCCTCGGCAGCACGCAACCCGAGTGGTCCGTCTCCAGCGACGTCGCGGTCATGGACGGCGACTGCCTCCGTGGCTGCAGGCCGGGCCATGGAACCGTTCGGGCCAAGATCGCGAGCCCACGGCTCACGGCGAGAGCGGGGTTCGAAATTCTGGCCAGGGCTGACCCCAAGGACGTGACGATCGGCATCGTCAACGAGCACGCCTCCTACGGCCGAGACGATGACAGCGACGACTTCTTCCTGCGCGATCAAGCACTCGACGAACGTCACGGCGGCACCATTGGGCTGAACATCGTCGGCGAGATCCGGCTCCCACCCTGCTATCGAGATGACGGCTACCGACTGCAAGTCCACGTACATGCGCTCGACCCGAAGACCGGAGAGCCCATCGACGGGAAACCCGACCGGGTGATCGAGCTCGAGCCACCGAAGGCAGCCGACGCGGCCGGCAAGACGGTGAAGCTCCAAGCGACGTGGGACCTGCGTGACGACGAGAAGAAGTGGATCTTCACCAGGCCACTGGTCGACACCTACCTGATCAAGGTCGTGCTGCTCGACAAGCAAGGCAAGCAGCAGGCCTGGGGCAGCTACCAGGTCTTCGATCTCATCCAACGGCATCGCCCCCTCCTGTATCTCGAGCAGGAGGAGCGATGGCCGCCCATGTCCGTCGAGGGGTTCTTGCAGAACCCCGAGCCAGACGTCTGCGACTGCAGCGAGCCACGCTCAGCGGACGACCCCGTGGTCCTGGCGAATCGAAAGATGTACTGCATCGACGGCGGGATCGCCTGCATCAAGGCCAAGGCCAGCGGTCAGGGAGCCCCACTCGACGTCGCCGCGCTCGCCAGGTTCGACGGTGACAAGTACTACCTGAGCCACGATCTCGACGAGATCCGCGACAAGACCCAAGAAGACGTCGTGCTCTACTACCACTCGGCGTGGGATCCGGATGAGAGCACCGCCTACCTTCAGTACTGGGCCCTCGAGGTCTTGAGCCTCATCACCACGCAGGCCGGGGTCCACTTCGGCCACCAGGGCGACTGGGAGATGATGCAGGTCACGGTACAGGTCGACGCCGAAAACCCCGAGCCGAGCAAGGGCGTGAAACCTCTTGCCGCAACGTACTCCTCGCACTACTTCGGGATCACCAAGCCCTGGACCAGCCTCGGTCACCGGAAGGGCCACCGCCCACCACTGTACGTCGCCTACGGAGCCCATGCCTCGTACCCGGCGTTCGGCTACTACGACACCCACGCCGGCTGCGACCCGATGCACCGAGCGGGCGCCAAGCTCGGCCGCGACTATCTCCTGGACCCCAAGAGGTACGAGCACTACGAGCTCCGCTGGCTCGACACGGCGATCGCTTTCAACCGCTTGAACTGGGGCAGCGCGCGACACTTCCTCTCCATCTTCGAGATCGAACCGTGGCTCACGGTCGTGGGCATGCTCGATCTCACCGGTAGCCCGCTCGAGACATCGGTCCACGCCGCGGCTGGCTACTACGGCATCAAGGCCACCGGCATCTCAGGCGCATTGGAGACGATCGCGATGGCAAGAGACATCGTCGCGACCGTGTCGGGTCCGGACAGGAAGTTGAGCGGCCCCTCCAGCCCCGCCCATCGCACCACCTCACCTGACGCCAGCATCGACTGCCACGTCAACCTCTACAGCGATCCGCGCAAGTTCCTGCGCTGCTACATCGCACCGGAGGACGAGGGCCTGCTCGACATGGAGAGTGTCTGCAAGTAGTCGGCCAGGGACGCCAGCCGACACGACGCCAAGAAATCGTGTCAGCTCTCGCCCGCGCGGTGGTTGATGCCTCCTGAACGCCCCTGAGGCAGGGGCGACACCAGGAGCTCTCATCATGACTGCCGCCCGTCTGACGCCCCTCGCGACCCTGCTCGCGCTCGTCCTCATTCCGACCCTGGCCGCCGCCATCGAGGCCGGCAACCCAGCCAACCCGTTCGACCACGTCGGACAAGCCCACAACGACGGGCTCGACTACATCATCCTCCACAAGGACGACCTGGGCGCGTCTCCGCTCGGCTGGGGAGTCAACGCAGTCCAGCTCACGCTGGACCAGCGTTGTGGCGACGGCGGCGAGCGGAAGCCGACCTGTGGTCGCTGCCTGGGCGTCGACACGGGGACCTTCACCGCCGACCTGATGGACGCCCTCAGCCAGGAGCCACAGGCGCTCCTGCGGAGCTCGGGGGTCTCCCGCGTGGAGGCGGCATACATCAACCGCATCCTCACCACGCTGTCCGAGCTCGGGACCGTCGATGAGGACACGTCGAGCCGTGAGATCTTCGTCCGCGCCATGGACACCATCGAGGCCATCCGCGCGATCGAGGCCCAGGCCATCCGTCGGCTCGGGGTGAGGAGTGGCTACCGCGTGCTCGTCGGCGCCTCGGTGGCCCGCTACAGCACGGCCTACTGGGCCGAAGAGATGCTCGCCCCCACCAGCCCCTGGGCCAGCCGTCCCGGCGAGGACGATCGCCCGATGTACATCCCCTGGGCCGACGTCGGCGTCGCCGACTGCATGGGCGCCATCCACTTCTCCGTCCTCGGTCCGGAAGGCACGATCCTCGGTGGCGTGGGGATGTCTGCCATCCGCGTCATCTCGCTCCTCTGAGTTCTCGAGGGTGAGACCGCCGCCTCATCGGGTCGCCGCGATCAGCTCGCGGCGACCCGTCCTCGTCTCCACTCACGGCTGGGCGGATTCGGCCTCCTCCTCTTCCTTCTCCTCCGGGTACTTCTCGAACCACGCCAGGACGTGATCGACCTTGGAGATGAGCTGACTCGGCCGGCCCGCGATGTTGTGCGAGGCACCGGTCATCTCGACGAGGGCCGTGTCGATGCCGCGGATCTTCAGGGCACCGTAGAGCTGCTTTGCTTCAGAGAGAGGCGTCCGCATGT
>JBCCFW010000214.1:0-11804 GCA_039029535.1 Acidobacteriota bacterium | reverse complement strand
TCAGCTCGGCTACGAGTTCGGAAGCGACCCGGTGCTCGCCTGCTGGTGCGGCGGCGAGCCCGATCCCAGCCTGCTGGAGACGCTCTCGGCCTGAGACGCCGCACGCGGCGTGTCGCTCCGCCCCGGCACCGGGGCCGGATTTGCTTCATGCCGGGGCTCACGGGGCCGATGGACGGATCGGGGAGCTCTCCTCCCGTTTCCGGAGTCCTCCGTTGTCTCCACCCCGTGGCTGGAGCCGGTTCCTACCGGTTCTCGCCCTTCTCACGCTGGCGGCGGTGCCGCCGCCGGTCGGTCTCACGCCGAAGGCGCGCCTCCACCTCGGTCAGCCGCAACGAGCGCTGATGCTCGACGGCGTGGCTTGGGTCGGGCTCGACACGGGCCTCGCCCGCTTCGACGTCACTCCCGGTAGCCCGCCGGCGTTGCTCAGCCATCTCCGGACCGACGGCCGCGTGCTCGATCTCACGGCGACGTCGACCCACGTGATCGCCGCAACCGGTGCCAGCGGCGTCGCGCTCGTCGATCGCGGCAACCCGACCGTCCTCGCGCAGGTCGTCGCGCTCAGCGACACGACGGCAGTGGCCGCCACCGAGGACCTGCTGGCGGTCGCGGACGGCACCACCCTTCGACTCCTTCCCCTGCCCTCGGCCAGCACGTTTCTCTCGGCCCTGCCGTTGAGCGGTTCCGTCGGCGCTCTCGCCTTTCACGACGACACCGTGATCGTCGGCCTCGGCGGCGCCGATCCATCGATGGCCGGGCTCGTGCTCGTCGACGTCGCGACTCCCTCCGCACCGATGGTGCTCGACCAGTCGGATGCCGCCGATCCCGTTCACGACTTGCTCGTTCAGGGCGACCGTCTGCGCGTGGCCGCCGGTCGCCCGCTCGCCGGTGAGCTCGGCACGCACGATCTCTCGACGGGTCGCTTCGTCACCGTCGATCGCCTGCCCGTGCCCACGCCCGTGCGCGACCTCTCCGAGCACGGCAGCACCGTGCTGCTCGCGGCCGCCGGCCCGCTGGGCGCTCGCTCCTACTCGCTGGCCGACCCCGACGCACCGGTCGCGACCCAACGCGTCGCGAGCCCGGGTGAAAACTGGACGGTTGCGATGGACTCATTCGTCGGCATCATCGGACAGCGGAGCAGCCTCGGCGCGGGTGGTGTCGTTGGGCTCGAGCTCGATCCGGACGGAGGGCTCGCCACCGGTGAGACCTTCCCTCTCTCCGAGGCCACGGACGTCACTCACTGCAGTGGCCTCGTGCTCCTGCTCGACCGCGATCGGATGAGCGTGGCCGGCTGGTCCGGCTCCGATCTCGTCGAGCTCGCCGACTTCACCGTCGAGGGCGCCGACTTCCGACGCATCGCCTGCGACGGCACGATGGCAGCGGTCGCCGAACCAGGGACCATTCATCTCGTGGACGTGAGTGACGGTGCCGCTCCGGCCTCGGTCGGATCGATCGATCTCGTCGAGGGTCAAGCCGTCGACCTCGACCTCCGCGACGACCGGCTCCTGGTCGCCGACGGAATCGGACTGCTCGTCCTCGACGTGAGCCTCCCGGGCGACATCCGCTCCCTCGCCGCCCTGTCGACCAGCGGCTGGTCGGCCGGCGTGGTCGCCACCGACGACGACATGGCCTATCTCGCGACGGGCACCGAGCTCGTCGTCGTGGAGATCGGCCCCCCCTGGGGTGCTCAGGTCGTCGGCTCGGTGGACTTGCCCGAGACCGCCTACTCGCTCGCGGCCTCCGGTGCGCTGGCAGCCGTCGGCGGACACTCCGAGACCGCTCTCGTCGACCTGAGCGATCCGAGGCGACCGACGCTGGTGCATCGCCTGCTCGGTCGACCCGGTCACGGCGTGGCGCTCGATCGCGGCCTGTTGTTCATCGCCGGTGGCGAGACCGGTCTCTCGGGTCACGACGTGCTCGTGCCCGACTCACCCGTGACGATCGCCGACTACCAGCAGCCGGGACACGAGCTGACCGCCGTCGCGCTCGTCGAGGACGACGTGCTCGTCGTGTCGCCCACCGGTCAACACCATCACCTCGGCTGTCAGGCCTGCGCGATCACCACGCAGCGCGAGCTCACCATCACGAACGCGATCGTCGTCGACGACCTCTGCGGCACGCCGGACCACGTGTCCGATGGTCAAGCCGATCCTGGCGAGTGGATCCGCATCCGGGTGAGCGTGCGCAACACCGGCAGCGTGGCCACGCCCGAGCTCGACGCAGAGCTGCTCGCTCCCGCCGGTGTCTTGCTCCAGCGCGACCGAGCCTTCCTGCCCGCGTTGAACCCCGGCGACACGACCACGCTCGATCGCGACTTCGAGCTCTTCCTTCCCGAGGTCGGCCTCGCCTGCGGCGACGACCTCGGCCTGACCGTGCGTCTCGGCTCACCGAGCTGGACGACCGAGGGACCAGTGCCCCTCGCCCTGGCCAATCCCTGCACGACCTGCGCGGAAGTGTTGCCCGGTGAGGTCCCGCCGACCGTGCACGTGAGCCGCCTGGATGACGGCTCGCTCCGCTTCGACTTCGAGCCCGCTCCACGAGCGGTCAGCCACGCCGTGCACGTCGGCCTGTTCGAACAGCTCCGTCAGGGCGGTTCCACCGAGCAGGCTTGCGCTCTCGCAGGTCAACACCCACCGACCGCAACGCTCGACTCCGGCGCTGTCCGTCCCGAGAGCCTCTTCTTCCTCATCACGGGCCGCAGCAGCTCGGGGCTGCACGGACCCTATGGTGACGACAGCACGGGTCGCAGAAGAGCCTCCTCGCTCGGCGCCTGCCCCGCAGGCCCCTGACCCACCTGGTTCCTGCTGGCGATCGACTGAAGCACCAGCCCCCAGACGTGAGTCACATCGCTGTCTGATATCTTCCTGAGCACGCGCCGCCGCCGACCGCCCGTTCCCCGACGGACTCTCTCCGGCCGCTCGAGATCAGCGGCCGGCAAGCTTGCCGGACGATCATGCGCGCCCGCCCCGCGTCGGGTCGCCGCTGCCCGGGGCAACATGAAGCGACAGAGAGTCGGCGTGCTCGAGCTGCTCAGTGACTCGGTGTCACAGAGCCGAGGACGGCGTTTCTTCGGACGTCAAGTCAGGCGTCACTACGCGAGCATCATGCCGCAGGCCGTGGCGACCTGGTGTCGCGAGCTCGGCCACGACGTCACCTACGCCACCTACTACGGTCAACGAGACCCACGCAGCCTGCTGCCCACCGACCTCGACGTCGTGTTCGTGTCGGCCTACACCCATGCCTCGGCAGTCGCCTACGCCCTGGCCAGAGTGTTCCATCGCGAAGGCACGCTCACCGTGCTCGGTGGCCCCCATGCACGCTGCTTCCCCACCGACTCGCTGCGCTTCTACGATCTCGTCGTCAATCACTGCGATCGACGACTGGTGACCGAGATAGTCGATGGCGAGCATCGTCCCGGACGACGCATCAGCAGCGAGGGGCCTCCGAAGGAGCTCCCCACCGTCGAACAGCGCTTGCCCGACATCGTGACGTCGTCCCTGACGACCAATCGTCGTCGCCCCTTCGGCGCGAACGTCCCGATGCTCTCGAGCGTGGGCTGCCCGTACACCTGCAACTTCTGTTCGGATTGGAACAACGACTACGTGACCCTGCCGAGCGATCAGCTCGAGGAAGATCTCCGATTCGTCTCGGAGCATCTTCCGGGTGTCATGGTCAGCTTTCACGATCCCAACTTCGGCGTGAGCTTCGAGGCGACGCTGAGCGCCCTCGAGACGATCCCCCCCGAGAAGCGCAACCCCTACTTCATGGAGAGCTCTCTCTCCATCCTGAAGGGTCCGCGCCTGAAGCGCCTGAGCGACACGAACTGCTACTTCTGCGCGCCGGGACTCGAGGGCTGGGACGATTACTCGAACAAGGCGGGGGTCGGCTCTCGCACGGGACGCGAGAAGCTGGAGAAGGTCGTCGCTCACTTCGGTGAGCTGAGACAGCACGTCCCGAACCTGCAGGCCAACTTCATCTTCGGCACCGACAGCGATTCGGGTGACGAGCCAGTCGAGCTGACCTGCGAGTTCATCCGACGCGTTCCTCATGCCTGGCCAGCGGTGAACATCCCCACTCCGTTCGGCGGCACGCCGCTGCACGACGACTACCTCCGTGAGGGTCGCATCCTCACCGACATGCCGTTCAGCCTGTACTACATGCCGTACCTGGTGACGACGCTCGCGGGCTATTCCCCCTTGGAGTACTACGACCGCATCATCGGCATCCAGGCGACGGCCTGCTCCTTCGGACTCTTGCCCAGGCGCATCCTCGGGGCCCCTCCCGGCCTGATGCGCTGGATGAACGTCTTGCGCACCTTCGGCGGCCACGGCCTGCTGAATCGCCTGCGTGACGTGCGAGACAGGATGCATGCCGAGCCCGAGCTGCTCGCATTCCACGAAGGCCGGCGCTACGGTCTTCCCGAGTACTACCGTCGCCTGCACCTCGACCGCCTGGGGCCCTACGCCGAGCTGTTCACCGATGCCGACATCCATCCGGAGATGGAAGCTCCCGTGACGACGACCGACGTCACCGCGCTGGCGAGCACCTGAGCCACGGCCGCCCTCCTCACCAGCCGAGCGCGCAGCCGTCCTTGCGGCTCTCGGTCGCCCCGAGGTAACAGCCAGTCTCCGGATCGCGCCCCACCGCCTGGTATCCACCGAAGTAACCGGGCTCGTCGGCGATCCGATGCCCCCGACGCTTCAGCTCGTCGACCACTGCCGCCGGAACGGCAGCCTCGAGCGAGAGCTCACCGCCGTCACGTGGGCCCGGTCCGGTCGGCTCGTCGAGCCCGCCGTGATGGAAGCGAGCGACGTCACCGGCCTCTTGAAGGTTCATCCCGTGCTCCCAGAGATTCACGAGCACCTGCGCATGCCCCTGGGGCTGCATGTCCCCGCCCATGAGACCGAAGGCCATGAGCGGTGCGTCGTTCTCGGTGACGAAGCCGGGGATGATCGTGTGGAACGGACGCTTGCTCGGTGCCAGTGCATTGGGGTGCTCGGGATCGAGCGCGAACAGCCCACCGCGGTTCTGAAGACCAAAGCCCCACTCCGCCAGCACGTGGCCGGAGCCGAAGCCGGTGTAGTTGCTCTGGATCCACGACACCATCATCCCGTCGGCGTCGGCGGTCGCGAGATAGGTCGTGTCACCGGTGGCCAGCCGGGGGTCGCCAGGCTCGATGGCCAGCGCCGCGCGTGCGGGATCAATCCGATCGCGCAGGTTGCGACCGTGAGCCTTCGACACGAGCTCGTCGAGGGGCAGGTCATTCACCTCCGGATCGGCGTAGAACCGCGCGCGGTCGGCGTAGGCGAGCTTCTTGGCCTCGATGAGGAGGTGCCAGCGATCCGGTGAGTCGAAGCCGAGGGCGGCCAGGTCGTCGCCCTCGATGATGTTGAGCATCTGGAGAACGGCCAGCCCCTGACCCGCCGGCGGGAGCTGGTGAACGACGCGACCGCGGTAGCTGGTCGACATCGGAGCGATCCACGTGGAACGTGTCGCAGCGAGATCCTCGAGCTCGAGAAAGCCCCCCTGCTCCGTCGAGAAGCGCACGAGCGACTCGGCGATGGCTCCTTCATAGAACCCGTTGCGTCCCTCGGCGACGAGCAGCTCGAAGGCCCGACCCATCGCCGGGTTGGCGAAGAGCTCGCCCTCCTTCGGCGCCCGTCCGTCGGGGAGGTAGACGTCGGCGAAGCCCGCGATGTCGCGGTATCTCTGACCGTGCTTCCAACCTGCGGCGACGACCTCGGAGACCGGGAAGCCTTCCGTCGCGACGGCGATGGCGTCGGCGAGGAGGTCCTTCATCGGCAGCCGACCGAAGCGCTCGTGCATGACGAACCAGCCGTCGACGGCGCCCGGCACGGTCCACGACTGTGCCGAGCGCAGGTCGATGAGGCCGTCATCGGTGGGCGTGATCGCGTCGATGGTCGCGCGCGTGCCGGCCCGACCGGAGGCGTCGAGCCCGACGAGCTCGTTCGTCTTCGGATCGTTGAGCAGGACGAAGAGGTCGCCACCCAGCCCACAGGCGTTGGGCTCGGTGACGGCGAGCACCGCGTTCGTGGCGATGGCCGCGTCGACGGCGCTGCCGCCCGCGCGCAGGATCCGGACTCCGGCCTCGACCGCCAGCGGCTGGGCGGCAGCGACCATCCCGTGACGGCCGCGCACGACGGCACGTGTTGCTCGGGGGCGCAGGGGCTCACTCGCCATGACCGTTCCTTCCTTTCCTTCTCAGCCTTCCCAATCGTCCGGGACCAGGTCGTCGCCATCGTCGGGCGCCCCACCGAAGGGGTTCCAGCGGTAGCGACGCAGGTCGATGCGGCCAGCCTTCGAGAAGCTCACCCCCTCCTTCTCCAGGAGGCGTCGATGCTGTCGCTGCGCCCCACCCCGCGACGGTGGCCCGGGGATCGTGCCCGAAGCGCTGATGACCCGCTGCCAGGGCACGTCGTGATCGTCGGGTAGCTCGCGCAGGCAACGTCCGACGAAGCGCGCCCGACCCGGGTAACCCGCCAGCTCGGCCACCTGTCCGTAGGTCGCCACCGAGCCGGGGGGGATGGCTCGGATGACGTCGAGGATGGCGTCGACCGAGACGGGCTCGTCAGTCATTCCTCACGCCCGGCGCATCTTGACCCGGCCAAGCGCGTCGAGGTCCATGGGCGAGTCGACGCCACGACGCCGTCGCAGGCCGTCGCGGTGCAGCGGCGTGGCGCTGCCGGCGATGACCACGTTGAGCCCCAGCGGCGGTTCGATGGCCACGCGATGCGGAAACACCGTGCGATGCGCGCCGGAGACGGCGTCGAGCAGGCCGGGAGGATCGTCGTCCGTCGTGCTGTTGGTCGCGGCGATCCCGCCCTCCCTCAGACGTGACGCGATCCGTCGGAGGTGCGCTTCCTCGTCGTCGACCGGTCGGACCAGGCCGTCGTCACTGGGTCCGAACATGTCGTCGAGGATGAGATCGAAGCGACGGCGGGAGCGAGCGAGGAACTCGAGCCCGTCGCCCTCGATGAGCTCGGCCCCGACCTCGTCGAGCCCGAAACGACGCCGCGCGGCCTTGAGCATCCGCGGGTCGATCTCGATGGCGGTGAGCTGGGCCTCGGGCCGAAGCCGGTGCATCAAGCGCAGCGCCGTGCCGCCGCCTGCTCCGAGAACGAGAACCTTCGGACGTTCACTGCGCACCAGGAGGATGGAGGCAGCGAGGGCATCCCAGACGTACCCGGACCAGGGCCGGTCGGGATGGAACGACGAGTACGCGATGTCGTCGACGAGCAGCTCGAGCTGCTCGCCGTCCTCGGCGAAGCGGATCCTTCCTCGCTTTCGGGCCATGACGGCAACCGTACAATGTCCGACCCGAATCCGAGTCATCGGTTGCCCGGAGCATTGGTCGTGGACGAGCGCTGGACCCTCCAGAAGGCCCTGGACCTCTACAACATCCCCGCCTGGAGCGAGGGTCACTTCCACGTGACCGACGAGGGCGAGATGGCCGTGAGTCCGGCGGGCCCGAACGGTACCCTGCTGTCGCTCAAGCGCCTGGCCGCCGACCTGAGCGAGCGGGGCATCGACCTGCCGGTCCTCGTGCGCTGCAGCGACGTCCTGCAAGCCCGGATCGACAACCTGCACGCCTGCTTCGCCAACGCCATCGGGGAGTACGACTACGAGGGCGTCTATCGCGGCGTCTACCCGATCAAGGTGAACCAGCAGCGTCACGTCGTGGAGGAGATCCTCCGCTTCGGGGCTCCTCATCATTTCGGTCTCGAAGCGGGGTCGAAGCCCGAGCTGATGGCCGTCATCGCCCTGCTCGAAGACCCCGAGGCCCTCATCCTGTGCAATGGCTACAAGGACGAGGAGTACGTCGAGATCGCCCTCCTCGCTCGACGGATGGGTCGCCGGGTCATCCTGGTGGCCGAGCAGCTCTCGGAGGTCCACCTCATCTTGAAGACCGCCGAGCGGCTCGGAGTCGAGCCGGTCCTCGGGGTCCGGGCGAAGCTCAGCGCGCGTGGGGCCGGTCACTGGGAGGAGTCAGCGGGCGACCGCTCGAAGTTCGGGCTGAGCGCCGCCGAGATCGTCCAGACGGTCGACCTCCTTCGGGAGCGAGAGGCCCTCGGCGCCCTCCGTCTCCTCCACTTCCACCTCGGCAGCCAGATCACCGACATCCGCCCGATCAAGGCCGCGCTCCGAGAGGCGAGCCGTCTCTACGTCGAGTTGGTCGGCGAGGGCGCCCGGATGGGGTACCTCGACGTCGGCGGCGGGCTCGGCGTCGACTACGACGGGAGCCGCACCAACTTCGTCGCCTCGACCAACTACTCGGTGCAGGAGTACGCCAACGACGTGGTCGCCGCGATCCAGGAGGCCTGCGACCAGGCGGAGATCGCCCATCCCACCATCGTGTCCGAATCAGGACGTGCCATCACGGCCCATCACGCCGTCCTGCTCGTGAACGTGCTCGAGGTGTCGGGCCACGAGACGACCGCGGTGCCCAAGGAGCTCCCCGAGGACGCCCCACAAGTCCTGATCAACCTCCACGAGGCGCACGAGGAGCTCACGGTCAAGAACCTCCAGGAGACCTTCCACGACGTCGTGTCGGCGCGAGAGGAGCTCAGCACCCTGTTCAACCACGGGGTGGTCGGCCTGCGTCAGCGAGCGATCGGCGAGAGCATCGCCCACGCGACGCTGCGGCGACTCCAGTCCCTGGCTCGGAAGCTCCGCTACGTGCCAGAGGAGCTCGAGGGGCTCGAGCGGCTCGTCGCCGACACCTACTTCTGCAACTTCTCGACCTTCCAGTCGATCCCCGACGCCTGGGCAGTGGACCAGCTCTTCCCGGTCGTGCCCCTTCAGCGGCTCGGCGAGCGTCCGACCCGCCGAGGGATCATCGGGGACATGACCTGCGACAGCGACGGCAAGCTCTCGCGCTTCATCGACCTGCGGGACGTCAAGGACAGCCTGGAGCTCCACGCAGTCGGCGAGGACGAGAGCTACCTGCTCGGCATCTTCCTGGTCGGTGCCTACCAGGAGACCCTGGGAGACCTCCACAACCTCTTCGGCGACAGCCACGCCGTCCACGTGGCCGTGGGCGAGAACGGCGACTATGAGCTTCGGGAGGTCATCGAGGGCGACCGGGTCTCCGAGGTCCTCCACTACGTGCAGTACAGCTCGGACGACCTCCTCGGCCGCCTGCGACGCTCGCTGGAGTCGGCGGTGCAGCGCAACGATCTCCGGCTGTCGGAGTCGAAGCAGCTCCTGCAGCTCTTCCGGAATGGGCTCGAGGGCTACACCTACTTGGAGTGAAGCTCCTGGGGCCACGACAGACCCTCACGGCCCGACCCGTCGAAGCTCCTGCGACAGGCCGTGGGTCAGCGACGTCTCGAAGCGAATTCGGGTCGCCCGGCCTTGCTCATCCCGAGCCGTGATCGTGGCCTGACGCATCTGTCCCGCTTCAGCCGACCATCGAAGAGCGTCACCGGAGACTCTGCCGGATGCCCGCTGGCACCCTCCCCTCGGCAAGAGCATGCAGCTATTGAACTGGTGCCCCTGTTGGACGATGAGCACGACGACCTCCTGACCATCGACGACCCAGGTCCCCGTGAGCACTTGATCTTCGGGCACCGTCGCAGGTCGCTCGCGCTGGGAGCGGCCAGCCTCGAGCTCCCTTCGGCAGGTCTCGAGCGCCGCCTCGTGCGTGCGCATCAAGTTTCGGAGCTCTTCCTGGAGACGAAGACGCTCCTCCCGACAAGTGGACAGCTCACCCGAGATCTCGTCGTTCTCCCTCTCGAGCCTGGCCAAGCGCTCTCGGAGCTCGGACATCGCCGGATCGTCACGCCGCAGCTCGGCCTGGCAGCGACCGAGCTCGTCTCGGACCTGCGCTAGCTCTTGCTCGGCCTGACGGCGGCGGATGGATTCGGCCGCTGCTCTCCGCAGGCTCTCGTCTCTCGCCTCCTGGCAATGACGCTCCTTGCCATCGAGCACGTCGAGTCGCCGCTCACAATCACGAAGCTGCCGGCGCAGCACGGGTATCTCGTCGGTGTCGGGGTCGACCCGGATCAAGGTCTCGATCTCCCTTTCGAGCAGCTGGACACGCTCCTCGGCCGCCTGCAAGTCGGCCTCCAGTCCGCGTTGTCTCGCCTCGCCAACGGCCCTCTCCTCTCGATGCCGGCGACGCTCACTGGCGGCGAGCGCGCCAGGGGGATTCAGCACCAAGTACACGCCTTCGAGAATCCGCGATGAGGGAGCAGGCTGAAGCGCGAACAGGCTGCCGCGCGCCGTTGCGGGTCCCGCAGGAACCGGGCCGGCGCGCTCCGGCACCGGAATGCCGAGCGCGAACACGAGCGCGGGTAGGCCCAGACCAGCCATGAAGGCAGCGTGCGGGGTCCTGGGCTCGGAGAAGCGCGCCCAGGCTGCTCCGGCAGCGACCATCACTGACAGGCTCACCGCGAAGAGAGTCAGGCCGAGCGAACCGACGGTCTCCAGGACGCCGAGAACGAGAGACGCGTTCCTCAAGTAGAAGCCCGCGAAGACGACGAGCGTCCCGAAGCCGCCCGTGAGAGAGGTCTTCCAGGGACCGAGGATGGGTGCCCCAACCACGCTGGTCTTCGACTCGCTCATCCGCTCCTCCATTCGAGGCGGACGAGCCACCTCGACCCACGAGACCCGACGGTGTCCCGGATCTCACCGGGTGCTGGTGCCAGTGAGCCCTCGGAGAGAGCGCCCGGTCCAGCTCGCGAGCTGGGGGCGGTGAGTTGATTGATCGAGGCGAGAGCGGACGATCGATGGCGTCAGTCCCGCTCCTCGACCTCGAACTCCTGCTTGATGACGGTGTTGAAGTAGCCGCCCACCGAGCGGGTCCCCCAGAGCTCGTCGAAGACCTCGGGCGGCACCTCGAGGAAGGCGTGGTGGCGGCCGCTCTTCCACCACACGTGAAGCTCCTGCAGCCCCTCGTCGTAGCCGATGGCCTCGACGGCGGTGGACTTCACCTCGATCTTCGGGGGATCCATCACGGCAGGGTGCCTGGGTCGGGTCGCTCGGTCCAGCCAGCCTGGTCCGTGTCCTGGTCAGCAAACCTTGACCCCAGGGCACGAGCATCCGACCTTCCCGGCGATCGCCGGTGAGGCGAGAACCCGGGACGTGACCGTCCACGTGGACGGCGTCGCTTCCCGGCGTCCCGACTCGCCTCCCGGGCTCGTGGAGACGTTGCGACGTCACCGCGCGGCCGCCTCGGCCCGCCGCTCGGCTCGACCGTCGCCACGGCCGTTGGGCTTGCCGGCCCGGTGGCGGTGACGGGAAGGTCGAGCGTCCGGGTCGAGGCCGATCACCTCCCCGGCCGCTCTCCCCACCCCCATGGAACTTCGGTTCGTAACCCGTCAACATCGTAGAAAGAGCGAAAGTCCTTTTTCGCCCCTCACGAGAGTCCCAGATTTCGTCCTCTCAAGCCCCTCCGCCCCCTGGGACCCATCGAATCTTGACGCACTAGATGTGGGGTCTTTAGGATGCTCCTCGCACTAGATGTTGGGTGCAGGGGCAAGTCCGGAGCGGCTCTCCGGAGCCGCAGGCGCGTGCGCAGCGGTGGTTTGAAGCAGGTTCAGAGAGACAGCCTCATCGTGTCTGTCTCTCGTGGATCCGTCCCCTCGTGCGCCCCGGAAAGGGAGAGTGAGTGAAGGTCCGACGCCACTTCACGCGGGACGGGCACGACGCCCTCGAGACCATCGAGTTCGTCTCCCGAAGCTCCAAGATCAGTAACCCAGACGGCAGCGTCGTCTTCGAGTGCGACGATGTCCAGGTCCCCGCGAGCTGGTCACAGGTCGCCGTCGACATCCTCGCCCAGAAAT
>JBCCFW010000213.1:0-11895 GCA_039029535.1 Acidobacteriota bacterium | reverse complement strand
GATCGACCTTGGAGATGAGCTGACTCGGCCGGCCCGCGATGTTGTGCGAGGCACCGGTCATCTCGACGAGGGCCGTGTCGATGCCGCGGATCTTCAGGGCACCGTAGAGCTGCTTTGCTTCAGAGAGAGGCGTCCGCATGTCGGCGGTCCCGACCATGACGAGGGTCGGCGTCTGGATGTTCCCGACCAGCGAGACCGGTGAGAACTTCATGTAGGCCTCGATGTTCTCCCACGGCTGACCCGGGTAGCGGTAGTCCGCATACATGAAGTAGTTGTCCGCGGTGAGGGTCTTGCTGATCCAGTTCATGACTGGCTTGACGACGGCCGCCGCCCGGAAGCGCTCGGTCTTGCCGACGATCCACGCGGTCATGATGCCCCCCGCACTGCCCCCCGTGACGTAGAGCTGGTCTTCAGCCGTCACGCCCTTCGCGACCAGGACATCGACACCGTCCATGACGTCTTGATAGTCGTCACCCGGGTAGGCGTGGTAGAGCAGGTTGCCGAACTCCTCGCCGTAGCCGGTGCTGCCCCGCGGGTTCGGATAGAACACCACGTAGCCCGCGGCGGCGTAGAGCTGAATCTCCGGCGAGAAGCGCGGTCCGTAGTTCGAGATGGGGCCGCCGTGATTTTCGACGAGCAAGGGGTAGGGCTTCGACGGGTCGTGACCGGGAGGGGTCACGACCCAGCCCTGGATGTTCCGACTGTCGACCGAGGACTCGTACCAGATCTCCTCGACGCGTCCGAGGTCGCGACGGTCGAGCAGGTCGGAGTTGAACGAGGTGATGACGTTCGGCTCGCCGCGCCCTCGCACGATCGCCAGCTCGGCGGGTCGGTACGGCGTGACGTGCGTGTACGCCACCACGTCCGTCGACGCCACGGAGTAGGAGCCACCACCATAGGGTCGGCCGATTGACGTGCCGCCGAGGTTGCTGGCCACCTCACGCAGGTTGCCCCGAAGGTCCACGAACGCGATCTTCGTGTCACCCCGATCGTCGTGACGGAAGAACAGGCCGTCGCCCCGGCGGTTCCAGCGGATGCTGCGGACGGAGCGATCGAAGCTGGGAAGCAGCTCACGCTTGCCCGAGCCGTCCGCGTTCATGACCATGAGCCTCATGAGCTGGTAGGTCTGCACGCGATCCTCTTGGCTCAGGTACGCGATCTTGCTGCCGTCGGGTGAGGGCCGGGGATCCGAGTCGGGGCCGTTGCGATCGGTCAACGCTACGATCTCGCCGCTCTCGACGGACACCGAGTAGATCTCCGAGTTGCGGTAGGCGAGCTCCCAGTCGTCGTTGCGATTGCCCGAGAACAGCAGGGAGCGACCATCGCTCGTCCACCGCGGTCCGCTGTCGTGCCGGAACTCACCGGACGTGACCTGACGGGCCGTGCCGCCGAGCGACGAGACCACGAAGTACTGGGTGGTGCCGGGCTCCATGTAGCCGGAGCCGTCGCGCTCGTACTTGAGCCGCGTGGTCACCCGCGGCTTGGCGGCCCACTCGGCATCCTTGGGCATCGGGGGCGCCTTCACGAGAACGGCGGGCTCCTCCGGCACGGTCATGCCGAAGGCGATCTGCTTCCCGTCCGGCGACCAGGCCAGGCCATGCGGCGAGCGCTCGAGCTGCGTGATCCGCGTGGTGATGCCCTCGGCGAGCCAGTGGACGAAGATCTCGGCGCCGTGCTCGGTCCCGCTCGTGAACGCGATGCGGCTGCTGTCGGGCGACCAGCGCGCGTTCGACTCGCCGACGTCCCGCCCCGTGAGGGGGATGTTCCGATCGCCGGTGCTCGTCGTGATCCAGAGACGACCGCTGCGCCGGTCCTTCATCACGTCCATGGAGTTGCGCACGTAGACGACGTGACGCCCGTCCGGCGAGATCTGAGGGTCGGAGACCCATTCGAGCTCGAACACGTCCATGCGCTGGAACGGGCGGAGGTCCTGGGCGTCAACGTCAGCTTGGGCGAACAGCCCGAGGACGATGCAAGCGAGGAGGCATCTCATGAAGAGTCCCTTTCGGTCATGGGGACCCCGAGTGTACCTGGGTGGCTAGCTGTTCTTCTTGCTCAACAGCTTCCTCAGCGCTCGTGCAGCGGCCTTCGCTTCGGTGGAGCCCGCGTGCTCGTTCACGACGCGCTCGAACCAGCCACGCGCCTCGGAGGCCTTGCCCTGTCCCGCCTCGACCCGACCCTTCGCGAGCAGCAAGGCCGGTGGCGGCGCATCACCTGCCTGGCTCAGCCCCTTCTCCACGAGCTTCCGGGCCTTCTTGTTCTGCCCTTCCCTGACCAGCGCAGTGACGGCGCCAGCGCAGGCCTCCAGCCAGACGCTGCCCTCGGAGCTCTTCATCGCCGCCTGGTGACGTGCGGCCGCTTGCTTGGTCAGGCCAACCCTCTGATAGAAGTGGCCAAGAGCGAGGTGGGACGCGGCGTCGGTCTTCTCTTCGCGCAGGATGGCAAACGACGTCGCCAGCTCCTCGGCGTTGGCGAGGTAGGCCTTGAGAAAGGCGGCGATCTTCTTGGCGTTGGCCTGGCCCTCGAGCCGGAACACCTCCGCGCCGTGGGGTTCGGCCACGATGGTGAGGGGGACGCTCCCGAGGTTGTAGCGCTTGAGGGCGACCGTGCCGGTCTCACCGTTGATCCGGATCGCGACGAAGGCCTCGGACAGCTCGCCGATGGTCTCGTCCTGCCAGGTCCCCTCGTCCATCTTGGTGCAGTGCGGACACCAGTTGGCGTAGAACTTGAGCAGGATGGGCTTGCCCTCCTCCCGGGCCTGCTTGACTCCCTTGCCGTAGGACTCGGCCCAGTTCACCGTGCTCTCGGCCCAGGTGATGGTCTTGTCACCCTTGGCGCCGGCAGGGACGGACAGCAGCACGAGCAGCAGCGAGGCGCAGACGAAACGGCTGGGGCGAGGAGACCTGTTCATCGACGTGCTTCCAGCGGGGATCCGGCCGCCTTGCTCTGGAGGGGTCTGGGAAGTGTACGCGAGGCGTGCCCGGGGCGCTGCTCGTGGCGCCAGGTGCTCTGACTCCTCACGACTCACTCGGATCCTGATGAGCCTGCCGAGCTCGAGCCTCGGAACGAGGCATGATCGCGCCCCCGCCACTCGACTGCCATTCCCCGGGATCGACCTCACGTGCTGCGACGACTCTGGCTCGGAACATCGACGGCCCATCTCGCCGACGCTCAGGAGGCGCTGCTCCGACGCTTCTTGCCATCGGAGCTGTTCGAGACCGGGAGGGTGCGCACCTTCAAGAGTCACGGTCTCAACGCCGTCGAGCTCCTCCCGAAGGACGGCGGCCAACACGCACGAACCGTCGTGCTCGCTCATGGCTACGGCAACGGCCTGGGCTTCTACTTCCGCAACCTCGCCGATCTCGCGGCGCTCCCGGGCACGCGCGTGCTGGCCTTCGACTGGTTGGGATGGGGCCTCAGCGACCGTCCCCCCTGTCGAGGCACTCCACGCCGCGTCACCTCCTTCTCGTTCTGCACCTCGAAGTTCAACGATCCGGCGACAGCGGAAGAGTTCTTCATCGACAGCTTCGAGCAGTGGCGTCAAGAGGCGATGGCCCCTGAGGAGCCCTTCCTGCTGTGTGGGCACAGCCTCGGGGGCTTCTTGAGCGCCAAGTGGGCCCTCAGGCACGGGGCTCGGGCTTCGTCGGGACTGCGCTCCCTCGTGCTCCTCTCACCCGTCGGGCTCCCCGCGCATCCCGCCGACGCGATCTCGTTCCGTGAGGCCCCTTCGAACGGTGGCAAGCGCTCGCGTCTCCTCCCGCTCGTGGACTGCCTCTGGTCCCGGAACTTCACGCCTCAGATGGTCCTCCGAGCCATGGGCCCCCGCGCCTGGCCATGGACCCTTCGCAGCGTTCGTCGTCGCTTCCGTGACGTGGGGCTCTCGGAAGACGACTCGACCCTGCTCGCGCGCTATCTCTTCCACCTGTCGGTCGCGCCGGCCTCCGGCGAGTACGCGCTGAACTCCGTCTTGCAGCCACTGCTATCGGAATCGGCGGGGCCGCAGGTGTTCGCGCGCCTCCCGCTGGCCGGCCGGCTGGGTCCGGAGCTACCGCCGAACCTGCCGATCGAGATCCTGTTCGGTGACAGTGACTGGCTGGCCACGAAGGTGACCCTCGAGACGGCCGAGGAGCTGCAGGTCGAGCGGAGAGACACGGCCAGGGTCTCCATCGTGCCGACGGCGGGTCACTACCTGCACCTGGAGAACCCGAAGGCCATTCTCGCGGTGCTCGAGGACCAGCTCGAGCGGATGTGAGATCGTTGCAGGCCGGGGCGCTGGTTGCGCCAGGAGGGTGAAACGCTGCACCCTCTTGGCCAGCAGGGTCAACCATGGGTTCCGCAGTCTTGGACGAGCACACGCCCGACCTGCTGGCCCGTCACGAGGCCGGCGACGTCGCAGCCTACGAGACGCTGATCGAGCGCTATCAGCCGGCACTCGAGCGCTTCGTCCGCTCGCACTCCGACGCCACGTTCCGCGATCGAGTCCCCGTTGACGACCTGGTGCAAGAGGTCCACGTCGTGGCGCTCGAGAGGCTCCCGAGCTTCGAGTACCGTCGCGATCTCTCCTTCTTCTTCTGGCTTTGCGGCATCGCGCGCAATCGCATCCGCATGCACGCGCGCCGACTCTCACGCCGGCCGCCACCGATCAGCCTGAACCAGCCGCGGAAGGCCGGAGCGAGCACGGCGGACGAGCTCATCGAAGTCCTCGCCGCTCCCGGCAACAGCCCCTCGGCCGAGCTCCGTGCGCGCGAGGATCTCCATGCCGTCGCTCTCGCGCTCACCCAGCTTCCCGAGCGACGCCGCGACGCGATCGTCCTTCGTCACGTCGAGGGTCGTGACCCCGAAGAGGCCGCCGAGCTCCTCGGCATCAGCCCTGGTGCCTTTCGCGTGCTGACCTCGCGGGCGCTGGTCCAGTTGCGAGCGGAGCTCGACCGCCTGCTGGGCGACTCCTGCTGAGCGGATCGCAGCCATGTCTTGTCTCGACTGCGGCGCGGAGTGGGAAGGGCCCACTCCTCCTGACGACGGCTTCACCTGTCCGGCTTGCGGCGCGAGCACGACACCGAGCGAAGCGCTGCTGACACGAGTGCTCGCGGCCATCGATGGCGAGCGCGCGGAGGGACGGGAGCCGGACCTCGAGGCCTGGTGTCAACGGCATCCCGAGATCGCGGAGGAGCTTCGGCGCGCCCTCGAGCTCGAGTCGAGGCTTGCTTCCCTCGCTCAGGCGGAAGAGATGGCAGCCCAGCCCCTTCCCGAGCAGCTCGGTCCCTACCGGGTCCTGGGGAGTCTCGGAGAAGGGGGCATGGGGCAGGTCGTGTTGGCCCGCGACGATCGCCTCTCCCGAGAGCTCGCGATCAAGGTGCTCTCACCACATCCCACCGCGGATGCGAAGCGCCGTCAGCGATTCGCCCGCGAGGCGAAGGCCATGGCGCGCGTTCGACACCGCCACGTGGTTTCCATTCACGACGTCGGTGACGAGGCAGGGCACGCCTGGTTCGCGATGGATCGCTTCCCGGACTCCCTCGCCACCGCCATCCCCGAGGGCTGCCCATCGCAGGTCGGAGCCGAACGCCTTGGTGAGATCCTCACCTGGCTCGAGGACGCAGCACGTGGACTCGATCACCTGCACGAGCACGGCATCCTGCATCGCGACGTGAAGCCGAGCAATCTCATGATCGACGATGAGGGTCGCGTGCTCGTCAGCGACCTGGGGCTCGCCTGGGTCGAGGGAGAGCAGGAGCTCACGCTGCCGGGTCATGGATTCGGAACGACGACCCACGCCGCACCCGAGCAGCTCCGTGGTGAAGCCGTGGGACCTGCCGCAGACGTCTACGGCCTCGCGGCAACCGCCTGTCATCTCCTCACCGGTCAGCCACCACCAGCCGCAGGTCAGTTGCCCGAGGAGCTGCCCCGCGGCCTCTCCCGCGGCGTGATCGCTGCCCTGAGGGCGGGGCTCTCGTTGCAGCCCGGGAAACGGCCGGCAAGCGCTCGAGAGCTCGTCGCCAGCTTGCGCTCCGGAAGAGAAGAGCGTCGACGCAAGCACCTGATCGCCGCTGCCATCCTCTCGAGCGTCGTGTTGGTGACCGGAGCTTGGCTGGCCTCGCGTGCCGGACAGGTCGAACCGTCACGCGGTTCCCCGGCCACGCTCGCCGTCTTCACTGCGAAGACATTTGCCGAGGAACCCAACACTCTCTTCCCGAGACAGGGAGGTTGGACCTTCGCCGAGCTCAGGGCTCGTCGGAGCCTCGGGTCGGGCACGGAGCTCGACGTGGTCGGTCGACGGCTCGAGGCAGAGCTCAGCAGTGCGGATGAAGGGCCTCGACTTCACCTGCGAGAAGGCGCAGTCGAGCTCGAGTCACTGCGAATCCCACCTCCTTCCGGCGAGTCGGTTTGGAGCTTCGTCGAGGGGCTGGACTTCGATGGCGATGGCCAACGGGACCTGCTGTTGAAGAGCGATAATCAGCTCGCGGTGCTCGCCCTGCATCCCTCAGTCCTCGACGAAGACGGTAGCTCCGGATGGGTGCGACTGCTGGATCGCACCGCCGGGGAAGGCTCGCCACGGGTCGTCGATCTCGACGGCGATGGGCGGCGGGAAGTCCTGATCGGAGACAGCGGTGGCGACCCGGTCACGCACGTCTACCGACAGGCCCATCTCCGCGCTCTCGACTGGGAGTCCGGGCGAGAGCTCCAACGCTGGGACCTTCCCCTGCCCGTGGAGTCGACACCGCAGGTGCTCCGAGAGCCAGGCTCCGGGTCAGCGACGATCTACCTCGACGTCACTCCGCCTGAGAGCTTTCGTCAGGGGCAACTGCTGCGTCTTCATCCCGGGCGATCGGAGCTCGAGGAGCTCCCGGTCCCGGGAGTCGGGCGCCTGGCGATCCCGCTCTTCCTCGATGCCGACGCCGATCGTCGACCGGAAGTGCTCCTGTCGAGGCGGTCGCAAGACACCGTGCCCGACGGGGTCATGTCGTTGATGTCGCCTGCCGCTCATGATCGCGTGCTCTGGAGCTTCACCACCGCCGGGACCCTCGTGAGCGCTCCGGTTCTCTCGGAACAAGATGGCGACGCGGCTCCCGAGGCATGCAACGTCGTCGACCACGGCATCCACTGCCTCAACGTCGAACCGGATGCCGAGAAGCGCATCGCCTGGGAAGCGCGCTGGTCCTCCCGTCGTGGCGGCTGCGCCCAGGTCACCGAGATCGGCGACCTCGACGGGGATGGTCTTTCGGAGCTCGCCTGTGGAGGGCGACGCGGCGCCGTGCACGTCTACTCCCGCCAGGCTACCGACGGGCTCCTCCTCACGGCCGAGGTGCCGTCCGTGACCTGGCGAAAGGAGCCACCCAGCCCTCCGCAGGTCATCGCCAGGACCGTCGCTCTTCCGTGGACCGTGCAGGAAGGACGTCAGGCCGTCGCCTCGATCACGGGGACGGGATGGCTCGTGATCTGGAGTCTCTCGGCGGCCGACGCACGCGTCGAGCAGGCCCTCCGACTGACGACCACGGCCGCGGTCGTCACGACCTCGCCCGTCGTCGTCGAGCTCGGAGTGGATCGCCAGGGCTTGCTCAGCGTCGCTGGCTGCCCGCGCCTCTTCGAGCCAGACGCGCAGGGACGCCTGGTCATGACCTGGGGCTCCTGGACCGCGAGCGGCATCGAGCACGGGACCCCTGCCGTGGTCCGAGACGACGCTGAGACAGGGATCGTGGTCGTCGCTGACTACCCCCCGCGAGTCGCGCGGCTTCCGGTTCGGTCAGGAGCTGCGGGAAGCTGAGGCGTGAGCCGAGCGTTCGACAGCCCGCTCGAACCCAGTCCGCTGCGTCGCCTGTCGGGAGGAACCGAGAACACCGGACGACTCGTCGTGGATGTTCTTCAGAAGAGGATCTGAATCCCGGGTCCACCCTTCACGATCCAGATGATCGGGGGACTCCCCGCTCCGTCGTCGACCTTGTAGTAGAGGAGGCGGTCGGGAGCAGGGACGTGGTCGTAGGGGCTGGACGAAGCCGTGCCCACGGCATTCGCCGGCGCGACCACGTCAGCCGGATCGATGGACTCGTACACCGTCGGAGCCACCACTCCCACGACGACCTCTTGGCAGGGGCTGAGCTCGGACGTGTTGCCGTTCGGGTCGGTCGCGGTCGCAGTGACGAACTCACCTGCAGGAACGATCACGGGGATCGCAGTCATCAGTGTCGCGGCACCACCAGGGTCCGTGGTGATGCTCAGCGTGCCGAGGAACGTCTCGGCTTCACCGTGTCCGGAGAGATCGCAGGTCGACGTCGAGAAGAGGTCGATGTCGAGCTCCGTGTCCGCCCGACTCTCGAGCACGCCCGCGATCTCCGTGCCGGCTGGTGAGCTGCTCGCTGAGCTGAGCACGGGGAAGTTCTGGAGGTCGTTCGGACCGGTGTCCACGTCGGCCGGGTCGTTGGAGCTGACGCCGTTCAACCCCAAGTCGATGGCGAGTCCTTCGTTGGCGAAGATGGCGTTTTCACGGATCTCGTGACCCAGCCCACTGCGGACCGCGACGCCCGCTCCGCCATTGTGGGCGATGGTGTTTCGGGCGTCTGCGACGATGCCGCCGACCCGCGTGTCGACGACACGAGGGGCAAAGTCGAGCAGGACTCCTTCACCGGCGTTGCCCAGCGGCACGGTGCCGGTCACGTCCGTGCCGATCATGTTGCCCTGCACGGTGCAGTTGCCGGCAATCACGAGCACGCCGAAACGCCGGTTGCTGGAGATCACGTTGCCCGCTCCGGGGACGGCTCCGCCGACGCCATTGGGGCCGATGTTGAGCCAGATACCCGCCGAGGCATTGGGCAAGGAAGTGGCCCCTCCTGAGTCCACGCCGATGAAGTTCCCCTGGAGCAGGTTGTCCAGCGAGCCGTCGTCGGTCACCGTGATCCCGTTGCTGCCGTTGCCGCTGATGATGTTGCGTGCGGCGGCCGTCGTGCCTCCCAAGGTGTTGTTGTTGGCAGAGCTGAAGAACCCGACTCCTCCGCCGATACCCGGGGACCCGTTGCTCACGCTGGCCGTTCCGGACGGGTCGGTGCCGACGTGGTTGCCCTGGACGAGGTTTCCGGTGGTCTGGTCTCCCGTGATGTACACGCCGAACCAGCCGTTGCCAGAGCTGACGTTCCGCGCGCCCGGGTCGACTCCTCCGACCGTGTTGTCCGGCGCGCGCAGGAGCCAGATTCCCATGTCGTCGTTGCCCAGAGCTGCCGTGCCGGTCACGTCCGTGCCGACATGGTTGCCCGCCACGATGTTCCCAGACGACTCGATGATCGTCACGCCGCGACGGTTTGCCGAGGCGACGTTGCGTGCTGCCGGTACCGTCCCACCGATCGTGTTGCCATCGCACCGCACCTCCACGCCGTGGCCGCCGTTGCCCCTCGCCAGGGTGCCGGTCACGTCGGAGCCCAGGTAGCAGCCCTCGATCAGGTTGCCGCCCTCGCCTTCGAGCTGGATGCCGTTGCCGTCGAATCCGTTGATCACCAGGCCCCTGACCACGCTGCTCCCGGCCGTGATCCGGAGCCCATCGACGAACCCGCCGGTCGCGCTCCCATCAATCTCGACCACGGGCGTGCCAGCGAAGTCCGGCTCAGTCGTGCCGTCGATGACCACGGGATCGGTGATCTCTGGCAGAGGGGAAGTGGGCTGGATGGAGTGCGGGCCCGACCCGGCAATGGCGAACTCGATCGCGTCTGGGCCGACGCGTGCGTTGGCGCTCTCGATCGCTTCGCGCAAGCTGCAATGGACCGTGTCGCAGGCTCCGTCGTCGAGATCGTCGATGCTGTTGACGGTGTACGTCACGGGCCCGCCGCTCAGGACGAGACTCGGCCCGGCACGTCCGACGTCGAGTCGAACGAAGTCGTCGAACGCATCGCGGTTGAGCCGCATGGGCAAGCGTGCGAGGACGCCGTGCTCCAAGGCGGGACCGAATCGGACCGTGGATTCCATGGCAGGTTGCCGGCTGATCGAAGCGACCTGGACGCTGGATCGAGCGATCGAGTCGAGGGACAGCCGCCGGTCGCGGCCGTGAACGATCAGGACCTCATCGCCCGACAGCGCGGCGAGGTCGCGTTCAGGACCCTCGTCCCACTGGCCGAGCACGAGGGAGGTCGCCGGTGCTGACAGCACGACCGTCTCGGGCTTCGCAAGCATGGCTCCGCTGGGCGATTCGTAGACGAGCAACCCGTGGCCAGATGGGCCCGTCACGCCGACGACGACGTCGACCAGTCCGTCGCGGCGGTTCATCTCGCCTGCGGTCATGGCGGTGACCGTGCCAGGAAGCGCCACGCGGACGATCTTCGTGAAGTTGCCGCGCCCATCGCCGTGGATCCAGTTGATCGACTCGCTACCCAGGTGCGTCACCACGAGATCGAGATGGCCATCGCCGTCGAAGTCGCCGGCGGCCATGAGCTCGGGGCGTGCGGGGCCGACTGACAGCGTGCCAGGCGAGAGAAACGGCGAGTCCGGGGGCGACGCATTGGTGCCCGCGGGGTTGCGGTAGAGGGCGTCCACGTTGCCACGCCACGACACGAACAGGCCACCGTCCGCCGAGGCCGAGTAGCCGACGATGAGGTCGGGCATGCCGTCTTCGTCGAAGTCGCCGGCAGCCAGGCCCACGGGCCGTGCCGTGCGGCTCAGCATGAGCTCCACGAGTGAGGGCTCGCCCGTGTACTCGCGTGGGAGCTCGCCTCGATCGTCCATGGGAATGGGCGGAGCCGAGAAGGTCGCAGGCGAGAGCAACAACGCGAACGCCAGTGAAGCCAGGCACTTCATGGGCGCCCAGCCCTTCGGCCGACGACGCTGACGACTGCGCTGTTCGCAGGCACGGCGCCACGACGTGGTCAGGGCTTGCCGCCCTGGCGTACATGCAGTCTTCGTTCGTGACTGAGGCACCGCAAGCACGCTCTGACCCTCCATCGCGCTTGGCGTCTCGTGCTGACTCCGTGGACGGTCTGTCCGATGGCAGCAACGCGGGCAGGAGACGAAGCGCACCCCGGACAGTATAAGCGGCGAGGCGCTATCTGCTCGGAGTCGCGAGCTCGAGCTCCATCCGGGACGGAAGGTTGCTCGCGATCGAACTCGCCCAACCCCTTGATTCGCTGGCGCTTCTCTCGGGCGCCGGACCCGCCTCGGAGCACTTTCCGAGGGCGTGCCCCAGGTGGTGAGCCTCCCCCTTCCGATTTGGAACCAGCTCTGGGGATGGCTCTGAGAGTTCGATGAGCTGCAGAAGACCCCGGCTAGCGACTCCGTAGTCGGCCTGTGTGGCTCCCGGAGCCTCCAGAAGGACACACCTACGACTCCGACCAGAGCAGAGGAAAGAGGCAAGAGATCGTCACGCCTGTTCGGTAGCCTCGTCCTGCTCTTGCGGCGCAGTCGAGTGACAGTTCGACCATTACGTCCTCTCACTCGACACAGCGAAGTCGAAGTCGACAGACGCAACGAGGCCACGCGCTTGCTCGCCGAGATCCGCGACACTAAGCTCCTACTTACACCTGTGCGTTCTCTAGCCGACGGCAGCCCAGGGAGGCTAACCGTGCCGACGCATCTCCAGCCAGTGCCGGAGCCAAGGACCTACGCGAGTTCGTTCGGAGCGCGAGTGGGATGAGCGACGATGGTGGGCTCCAGCAGTTCTCAGCCGCCGACCCCGCACTTGGCTACCTCTATCAGGTACGCCTCGCGCTGTTGTGGTCCCTCCGCCGTATGAAGTCCGAGGCAGAATTCCTCGTGAGTGTCGAGACGTTGGACGACGTCGCGTTCGAGACCTCTACAGGCGATGCTGCAGAGTTACTCCAAGCGAAACACCATCGAGAACGTACTTGCTCACTGACGGACGCTAGCACTGACCTCTGGAAGACCCTGAGGATCTGGTTCCAGGGCCGGAAATCGGGCGAGTTATCT
>JBCCFW010000212.1:0-11907 GCA_039029535.1 Acidobacteriota bacterium | reverse complement strand
CCAGTGGTAGCACTCTACTAACATACGACATGCACCTACCCAGTGGTAGCACTCTACTAACATACGACATGCACCTACCCAGTGGTAGCACTCTACCCTGGAACGAGACGCGATCCACGGCCCGAACGACGCCCTCCGACGTGTGGAAGAAGACCTGAAGGTCGTTGATGTCCAGCAGCTGGTCGCTCATTCCGCACATCTCTCGAAATCGGGCGGAGCCCCAGGGACCCCCGCCGTTCTTGATATTGAGAATCATTATCATCATGCGATCGGCGCGCGTCAAGAGACAGTCCGATCCCCGCTCCCCCATCGTGCAGCCTGGACGGACGTCGACCGGGAGGCCCCTCGAGCTAAGGCTGCTTGAGGCGTGCGTTCGTCCTGGCCACGTGCTCCTTCGCCTCCTCCAAGTGGATCGCCCAATCGACCAGGAGCCCGTCCGCGCTGACGATGTAGGTCTGGGGTGAGACTCGCAGCCGGTCGAGCCATCCCGGCAGCCGACCGGACGTGAAGTAAATGGGAGCGTCCAAGCCCCACTGGAGACGCATCGAGGGAAGCGACGGCTCCATCGCCTCGGGGATCATGATGACCAGGGCGTCGTGCCCGAGCGGCTTCCACCCAACCGACTCGAAGTACTCGACGTCGGCCTCGCTGTACGGACAACCCGGTCCGTAGTTGAGCACGACCAGCGAGCCCTCCGTGACGTCGTGCAGGGACAGGTGGTCGTCGGTGAGGAGGCCCGGGCGCCTGAGCTGCACGTCGGGAAACGGCTTCCCCACCTGTCCATCGATGAGCTCGGTCAGCGCTGCAGTCTTCTCCTCGGCGGAAGCCTCCGGACGCCAGAGACCCGGTTGCCGAGGGGGAACGGGTTTCGGTGTCTCGACCTGAGCCGGCTCACGCAGCAGCCCGGCGACCGTCCCGATCACGATCGGGAGAACGGCCACGCCGAGCAGCCACGCAGCGAGTCGTCGGCTCAATGCTCCCTCGGCCCCTCGAAAACCGTCACCGACCCGGCGGGTACTCGTCGAGCGAGACGTCCTCACAGGCGTTGGCGACGCGAAGGTCGAAGAACTGCATGCGGGTGTCCACGTTGGGCTCGACGAAGGACTCCCCCGTCTCGCCTTCCGGGTTGATCATCGTCCACGTCGCCAGCGGCGAGCCCACGGCGTGCAGCAGGTGGAAGTGCTCGCCCGGCAGCAGCGCCCGCGTGCCTGGCCAGTACGCGGTCAGTACGGGCTCGTCGTAGGCCATGCGCAACACGGCATACACGCCGTCCGGGAACACCGCCGTGCCTTCATCGACCACCGCATCCGTGCACGCGCGCTCGACGGGACCACCGAGCTCGACGCCGGTCTCCATGCAGCCGAAGCTGCTGCGATCAGCCTCCGCCTCCACCACGTAGACGTGTGGCTCGCCGGGCGTGGTGGCGCCGTCCCACCAGACCGTATCGACCAGCCCGGTGGCGATCGGAGGCGCGGCCAATGCATCGGCACAGCTCGCTCCCGCACCGACGCTTCGGTAGACGTTGTACACCCCGCCGTCGGCTCCGAAGTCCGCAGCCGTCCAGCTCACGCTGAGCCCCGAGTTGCAGTCGGAGGGGTCGACGACGCTCACGTCGTCGAAGGTCGGCAGCGCACAGCAACCGCCGACCTGGGCATGCCAGGTGCCGGGCTCGATCCACGGCAGCACCTCGGGCGCCGAGACGACACCGGCATCGTCGACCAGCGAAGGCTGATAACCCTGCTGGTTCCAGATCGGACGCGGAGTGCAGCTTCCCGGCACCTCGTAGACGATGAGGCCGGGCTCGCTGAGTGACGGCACGAGGATCTCGGCCGCCGGATCGTCGTCGATGTTGGCGACGACCGGCATCTCCGCTGCCGTGCCGGAGGTGTACTCCTCCTCGTGCAGCACGGTGCCATCCAACCCTTCGATGACGTACCAGTGGTGCTCGTCGCGGTAGACCACCTCCGACGCCCCGTCACCGTCGAAGTCGAAGGCGGTCGCCCCCGTCGCGCTGGCGAGGGTCATCGTGTCGACCTGCCAGAGGAAGCTCAGACCCATCGGCGTCACCCCGTAGGCGGTGAGGAACTCCGTCGTCGGCACGACGACATCCGGTCGACCGTCGCCGTCGAGATCAGCCACGACGGGCGCCGACACTTGCACGTTGGTGCCCGTCTCGATCTCCAGCTCGGGACCGATGGGCGTGAAGTCGCCGTTCATGACGCGAACACGACCCGACATGCCGGTCGAGTAGGTCATGACGATCTCCGGCAGGTCGTCGCCGTCGAAGTCACCGAGAGCAACGAGACCGTCGGAGAGGCCGGGGTCATCTCGAAGCAAGGCTCCATCGGCGGCGTAGAGCGCCGGCCCCGCGAGAAGCTCCAATCCGGGGCTGGTCGGGTCCAGGTCGGCAGCCAAGCTCTGCCTGAGGATCCCGGCCGCCCCGCTCCACGAGCTGCCGACCCAGGCCCAGGTCTCATCGACGCTCGTGACGCTCCCGCCCGCGTGCACTTCCGGGATGCCGTCCCCGTTCAGGTCGGCGATGCCCAACACGCCGAAGAAGAAGCCCCCCATGGGAGGCTCGATGAGGTAGCTGATGCTGCCGTGGGTCTCAACGACGGTGATCTCGTCGTCGAAGAAGTCGGTGGCCACGATCTCGACCTCGCCGTCGCCGTCGAGGTCGGCCGCGGCGAGGCCGGTACCGCTCGCCAGAGGCGAGGCGAAGCCCGGCGTCGGCAAGCCCGTGCGGCCGTCGAGCGCGATCAAGGGCGATCTCAACCCGATCACGAGGACGTCGGGATCGTCCAGCGGACCGACGACACCGTCACCGTCGTCGTCGGAGAGCTGCACGACCAGCGGGCTCGCGTAGAGGTTGCCCTCGTACTGCCACTGCTCGACCGGCGGCGCTGGCAATCCGGCCCTCGCCGGCACCGCCAGCAGCAGGCCGGACAGTGCCAGCCCTGCCGTGCACTTGAAGAGAATGACCGTCGCGTTCGCCTGGCTCTCGAGCATGCTCGACCTCCGGGAAGAGGAGTCTGCGCCACGGGTCGGCGCGGTCGCGTTGCGAGCGCCGCGGGGGTAGATGCGAGGCGCCGCGACGACGGCGATGCGGTGCCATCGGTGAGGAGCGGGAACGAAGCAGA
This sequence comes from Acidobacteriota bacterium, assembly GCA_039029535.1. Classification (GTDB taxonomy): domain Bacteria; phylum Acidobacteriota; class JBCCFW01; order JBCCFW01; family JBCCFW01; genus JBCCFW01. The sequence goes on along the minus strand of JBCCFW010000212.1, from coordinate 8,767 downwards.
TGCCCCCGCGCCGCTGCAACCCTTCGGGCGCCGGGACTTGCGGCCTCATGCCGTGTCGTTCGTCGTCGATCGATGGGCCAGCATCGACTTCCTCCTCTCTCCGTGCCTGAGGCCGCACTTCCCAGGCGCGCGAGCCACGCGGACCCGTGGCGCAGACTCCTGGCCCGGACAAGTCATGAGTCTCCTGCTGCGTGACCAGATCTACTGCCTACGAAGGGCGTGCTCGCCCCTCGGTCCTCAACGCACCGTCAAGTGCGCCTCCGGCGCCTCGAGACTACGCTCACCCTTCTCGGCTAGCATCTCCGGCCACTCGCGACGGACACTCATGACTTGTTCGGGCTCGCCGATCATGCCTTCGATTCAGCCGAACCGCGAACAGGAGGCGTCAGGCGACGCCTCGCCGGACGACCACCACGCCGCCGAGAGCGAGCAAGATTCCCATCAGGATCAGGCCCCACTCGCCGAGCGTCGGGATGGTCATGTCACCCCCACCGCCGAGATCGTCGGGCAGAAACTCCACGACGTGGAGGTCGTCGATCGTGGGGATGAGCTGGCTCAACGACGGGCCGGACAGGTCGAGGACGGCCAGGTTTCGCGTGGAGCCGACGCCCGCGCCCCCCTCGATGCCGTAGTAGAGACCGTCGTCGGGGTTCACGTCGCCGTGATGTGACTCGTTGGGCAGCGGACCGGCCGACGTGACGTCGCCGGTGCTCGTGTTCACGGCGAAGATTTCGAACTCACCCTGGTTCACGAAGTGCAGCGTGCCGGCCAGGTCGAAGGCCAGACCGTAGGTCATCGAGAAGAAGATGGTCTCGTTGTTGAGGACCACGGCGGTCCCCACCGCCTTGTCCCAGCGGACGAGATCACCTGGGACGCCGATTCCGGCCCCTCCCGACCAACCGTAGAGCGTGCCGTCCGTGGCAGCGGCGAGGGTCGCCACGTGAGGCAGGCCGGATCCGGAACCGACCTCGGTGGCGGCGCCGGTCGTCGGGTCGATGATGAGCAGCCCACCGGGGTGGATCGCGTCGTTGATGCTCGTGACGCCGTAGAGGGTGCTCGTGGTGTCGTCCCAGGCCAGCCCGACCACCCGGTAGCCGATCGGCCCGATCACGCCCACGAGAGCGCCGGTGGTCGGATCGAGCTCCACGAGGTCGCTGGTGGTGGGACCGATGGTCGCGGTCGTTCCGAAGAGACGCACGGCACTGGCCGGCTCGGCGAGAAGGGCCATCGAGGCCAAGAGAGTGCTCAGGACGAGGGGCTGTCTCATCTTTGGACTTTCGTGAGAGGCACGCTCTCGTCATCCGAGAGACATTGACCGAACGCAATGCTTCCGAAGACGCAGGGGACGCGTCCACCTCCGAGGACGGGAAACGAGCGGGAGATGGTCAACCGCGACGGACCTCACGCAGCAAGCGCCCCGAAAGAACCCGTTTCAAGATCGACCCGGCTGAGCAGCACGCGCCTCTTGCCCGGATGTCACCCCGATTCCGTCCTGACTCTCGAGAGCAGCCCTCGATGCGCTCGAACCAGGACCGACTCCGCTTGCTCCGTCACGACCTCCTCGCCACGAGCCTGCTTTGGCTCGCCGTCCTCTCTCCGGCAGCGGCCGACGCCCGGGAGGACCGCGGTGCGTGCTGCGTCGGCCCGACCTGCTCTCTCCGCACCACTCCCGACTGCGTCTCGATCGGCGGCATCTTCGCCGGCGTGGGAACGACCTGCGAGGACGCCGACTGCGCGAGTCTCGGAGCCTGCTGCCTCGGGGACGACTGTCTCGACGGAGTCACCGAGCTCGAGTGGAAGGAGACCGACGGTGTCTTCATCGGAGGAGCCGCTTGCGAGGCCTGCACGGCTCCCATCACGACCCCTCTCCCACCATGGGCTCAGGGCCTCCTCGCCCTGGCGGTGGCGACGGTCGGCGTGCTGCTCCTCGGCTGGGACGGGCGCCTGCCCCGCTGACGCGGCGCTGGCTTGTCAGCTCGAGACACGCCGACTAGAGTGGCGACCTGGCTTCTCACGCCAGGAAAGGAGGTGCCCGCGATGATCCAGCACGTTTTCACCCTTCACCGGGCCCACCTCCGTCCGCTCGTGGTGGCCTGACCCCACGAGCCTGAAGCGACGTCTCGCTGCCGACCTCCCTCTCGGATGCTGATCGGCCAGCGTCCCCGCTTCGGCGTCCAGCGCACGGTTCGGTCGTGGCCTCCCGGTCGCGTCGTCGCCGAGACCCCGAGTGGGTCCGTGACGGCCTTCCCTGGAGATCGGACGTCATGAACCTCCGAGACGAACACCACCGCTCCTACCTGGAGCTCTTGCCCCCTCCTGACCTTCACCTGGATCTCGACGCTCGCCTGGAGCGTCTCCGTCAGCAGCTCGCCGACGGGACCTGTTCACCTGCCGATGTCTTCGTGACCCTCGACGACGAGGATCGCGTCGAGGCCACCTGTCGGCTGGCCGACCTCACCGAGACCTCGCGCGTGCTCACCCAGCTCCGCTGGCGGGGCGCACCAGAGGCACCCTCGAAGGGAGTCGTGCTCATCGAGGAGGCTCTCGCTCGGGCTCGCGAGCTCGGTCTCGCTCGCATCAGCACCCGCCCCACTGACGCCTTCCTCGACGACGGCTACCGCGCGGCACTGATCGCCGGAGGCTTCGTGCTCGAGGGCGGTCGCGTGGAGTTCAAGACCCCCGTCGACGAGCTTCCCCACGAGGACGCGGAGAGCCTGCTCACCTGGCGTGACCTGGGCGAGCTCGGCTGGGACCGCGTCACCGCCGTCATGGCGCGCACGAGTCAAGACCCGGCCGCCACCGTCGAGCAAGCGACCCGGGAGCTCCGGGACTTCCTCGCTCCCGACGACATTCACAACCAGCCCGACTGCGTCGAGCTCGGCTTCCTGGATGACGAGCCCGTGGCCTTCCTCTGCGCTCAGAGCGACGCGACCGGCTGGGGCACGATCAGCTTCATGGGTCTCGTGCCGGAAGCGCGGGGACGGGGCTTGGGAGGAGCCGTGCAACGGCGTGGCTTCTCCCTCCTCCGTCGACAGGGAGCGGCGCTCTATCACGACGGGACGGAGAGCGAGAATCACCCGATGCTCGCGCTGTTCGCCCGTCACGGTTGCCGCGAGCACGCGCGGATGACCGAGTGGGAGTGGACCTCGGCGAACGCACGCGGCACCGAGAGCTGACGGCCAGTCGGCCTACCAAGGCGAGCGCGGTCGGTGTTCGGCCGCGCTCGCCCTCAACCTCGCGCCCTCACGAACACCGCACCCGCGATCCCGAGGGTGATTCCGAGGAGGATGAGAGCCCACTCGGAGAGGGTCGGGATGGGCGTGGGCCCGGGGGGCTCGACGCCCAGCGGCGTGGTGCCGACCTTCGCCACCCACTGCGGTGCGTCACTGGCACCACCGCCAGCCATGACGAGGTTGCCGTCGCTGTCGAAGGCGACATCCGTGGCGGGGGCGTCGACCGCCGTCCCGTACAAGTGCCACGTCTGCTGGACGCCATCGTAGTCCGTGACGATGCCGACTCCGCTCGGAGCTCCGCCCCCATCGTGAAGGCTGTCGGTGTAGAGGCCGAACCCGAGACGTTGGCGCGCGGTGTCGATCTCCAGGGCGGACTCCCCCCAGACGGCCTCGTTCAGTGCCCCGTGGGCGAAGATCTCCCCCCACGTCGAGGCTCCCGTCGCTCCATCCCACTTGGTCAAGAGCACCGCAACGCCGGGACCCAACAAGAAGTAGTGCGTGTCCCAGGTGAGCAGGTAGACGTTGCCGAGCTCGTCCAGCACCAGGTCGCCCGCAGCAGCACTCTGGCGCCAACAGACTGCCCAGTCCACGACGTGGCTGTCGGCCGCGTTCAGCCTGACGAGGACCTGCTGATCGTTCCCGGCGAGATTCGCGGTGAGGTAGACGAAGAGGCTGCCGTCCGGAGCCACCGTGACCGCCTCGATCACCCGATTGCCGCTACCCGTCGGGGTGACCTGCATCTGCCGGAGCCCCGTCGCGACCCCTCCGAAGGTGAAGACAGGGTCGACGCTCGTGGTGGCGCAGGCCGAGACGACCCCAGCGAAGTCGACCAGCTCTCCCGGGAGACCGACATTGAACTCGTCAGCGTCCAGGTCGACGACGTCCACTCCGAGGAAGTTGGTGTTGTCCGGGAAGGTCGCCGGAGAGGCGCCGGGCAGTCCAGAGCCTCCGAAGAGGTCGGTCGGAGGATCGACCGGCCCCGGGAAGAGGCCGGGAAGGACACCGCCCGGACCGTCATCGAGGAGCTCGAAGCCCATCTCCGCGACCATGTCGAGCCCGGAAGCCGGTTCACCGCCCGGGAGGGCCGTGAGCGAGATGCCGAGGATCACGTCGTGGGCCGCGAGGAGCAGCTCGCCATCCAGGAAGGCCATGCCGTGGGTGTCGTGAGCGAAGTAGTTCAGGTCGACCCAGGACTTGGCCCAGACGGTGCTGCCGTCCGTGAGGTCGAGGCAGATGATGGCCGGCGCGGGATCCTCCGGTGCCGCAAAGTCGTCGGGCACGAGATCGATCAGGGAGTCGAGCGCGACGTAGAGGTACTCCGTCCCGCCCACCGTGGCGATCAGGGCGTCGACGACGCGGGCATCGACCAGGTCGGGGTGGCCGACGGACCACACGACGTTGCCGTCCGGATCGAACTTGGTGACCATGCTCGTGAGCGAGAAGTCGACCACCCGCGACACGGCGTGGTAGATGTCGTCGCTCGAGTCCACCGCCACCGCGCCAAGCCCAAACGACACGGTGGGCCCCTCATGGGTCCACAGGCCCGTCTGAGCGTGGGCGGTCAGGCCCTGTCCGAGCAGCAGGGCGGTGATCGCGAGAATTCCGTTCCGAGCGAGACGGAGAGCGTTGCGGTCGGCGGCGGTCATGGAGCGTCCTCCAAGTCGACGGGGCGTGGGTCGTCATCTTATAACTCTCGCGCTGAGGCTCGGGCCCGAATCCTCCACTCTGGTCGGATCGGTCCATGCACGGCCGCTCGCCACTCTCAACGCCGGCCACTTGCGACGCGATCTCATCTCGAGACTGCCGGGGGAACGCTCTCGAGCCGCGTGTACGATCCGGGTCTCGGAGCCCTCGTGTCGTCCAAGAAAGACCCCAAGTCGACCAAGTCACCGACGGAGCCGCCGGGCCGGGTCGTACCGGCCGGGAGCGAGCTCCCGACGATCGATCCCGACGACATGCCGACCCTCCTCGACCGGAGGTTCCGAGACGGCGCCAAGGACCCCGACCCCAAGCTCGTCGAGCAGAGCATCCTCGCCCGTCTCGAGCCGAGCCCCGAACGCCGCCCCGACCTGCGACTCACCGGCGTCAGCCATCCAGAATCGGGCAACCGTGACACTTCCCGTTACACCGTCCACGAGCTGCTCGGCGAGGGCGGCATGGGTCGGGTCTACCTCGTGCAGGACCGCGACCTGAACCGCTCGGTCGCCATGAAGACGGTGCTGACCGAGCGCAGCGACCACCGCACGCGCTTCATCGCCGAAGCGCAGGTCATGGGACAGCTCCAGCACCCGGGCATCGTGCCAGTCCACGAGCTGGGTCTGACCGAAGAGGGACATCCCTACTACACGATGCCGGTGGTCGGCGGTCGCACCTTGCGGTCGATCCTCGATGATCTCCAGGCCGAGGAAGCCGACGTCCTCCGCACCTGGTCGCTGGCACGGCTGGTTCAGCTCTTCGTGCAGGTCTGCCAGGCCATCGCCCATGCCCACTCGCGCGGCGTCATGCACGGCGACATCAAGCCCGCCAACATCATGTCGGGGCCGCATGGCGAGGTTCAGGTCCTCGACTGGGGTCTCGCGCGCGTCGTGCGCGACGGTGAGGTCGACGTCAGCCTCGCGCGTCGGCCGGAGCACCAGGAGGTCACGGGGAGCCCGGCCTACATGGCTCCGGAGCAAGCCGCCGGACAGGCGCTCGACCACCGCGTGGACGTGCATGCTCTCGGCACCCTGCTCTACGAGCTGATGACCCTGAAGCGACCGTACCAAGCCGACGAGGTCGTGACGCTCGACGACTTCCTCCAGGTCATCATCGAGACCACGCCGACCCCACCACGCCAAGTCGCGCCCGAGCGCAACGTGCCCCTCGAGCTGGAGCGTGCCTGCTTGCGCTCGTTGGAGAAGTCACCCGACGACCGCTTCCAGTCGGTGGCCGAGCTCACGGCCGAGGTGCAGCTCTGGCTCGAAGCCGAGTCCGATCGCGGCCGCCGGCAAGAGCTGGCCGAGGAGCGCGCCCGCCGTGGGCTCGAGCTCATGGCCGAGCACCGTCACTGTCAGGGTGAGGTCGAGAGTCTCGAAACAGCCGTGGACACGCTGCGTGACGAGCTCGATGCGTGGCAACCCCAGGCAGAAAAGCAAGAACTGTTCGCGAAGCTGGACGAGCTCGCCGTCATGAAGCGTCGGCTGGCCCAGGTCGGCTCGCAGGCAGTCACCGTCTTGTCCGAGGCACTCGGCTTCAATCGCGACCACGCAGGCGCTCGCGAGGCGCTGGCCGACTTCCACTGGGCGCGACTCGCCGAGGCCGAGGAGCGTGGCGACACTGACGAAGTCATCGCTCGGACGCAGCTCGTCGCGGCCCATCATGACGGGAAGTACGCCCGCGAGCTCGACGGCGGAGGCAGCTTGAAGCTCGACTCCGATCCCCCTGGAGCCGAGGTCTGGGTGCAGCGCCATGACGAGCGCGGCCCCCTCTTGCAGCTCGGAGAACGACGGCTGTTGGGAACGACCCCTCTTCCCCCCACCTCCCTGGCGATGGGCAGCTACCTGGTCACGCTGCAGCACGAGGGACGCCGCGAGACCCGCTACCCGGTCTTCATCTCGAGGAACCACGCATGGGAGGGCCGGGTGCGTCTCCTCACGGACGACACGATCGGCGAAGGCTTCGTGCACGTGCCCGCCGGGCCCTGTGAGCAGGGCAGCCGACGACCGTCCGTGCTGGCGCACCTTCCATTGCACGAGCCTTGGATCGACGACTTCCTGATCGCCGTCCACTCGGTGACCATCGGCGACTACCTCGAGTTCCTCGACCATCTCATCGCGACCGATGGTCTGGATGCGGCGCGGGACCGAGCCCCTCGTCGCGCGCCGGACGGGGCGTCGACCTACTTCGACGAACGAGACGGTCGTCTGGTCTTGCCATCGGCGAGCGAGGGCGAGACCCCCTGGACTCCATCACACCCGGTCATCGGCGTGTCCTTCCACGACGCCGAGGCCTACTGTGCCTGGCGCGGCGAGCAGCTCGGCCGGACGCTCCGTCTCCCGAACGAGCTGGAGTGGGAGAAGGCCGCTCGTGGCGTCGACGGGCGCGAGTACACCTGGGGCAACGGGTTCGAGCAGGGCTGTAGCAACCTCCGGTCCAGCCTGGAGAAGCGTCCCCTCCTGCTCCCCGTCGACGAATGCGATGAGCGCTTCCCGCTGGACGTGTCGCCCTACGGCGTGCGTCAGGTGGCCGGCAACGCCCAGAACTGGACGACCACCCCCGATACCCCGGGCACGCGCATGCTCCGGGGAGGAGCCTGGGCAGCGGCCGATCACGCCTCCCTCATCCAGAACCGCTTCGGCTTCCTCGAGAATTCGGTCAACGGCTTCGTGGGCTTCCGGCTCGCGGCCTCGGTGCCCACCGAGAACTGACTGGCCGAGCGCGTCTATCGAAGCGCTTCGCGTCCTCCGCAGCGGCCACGGATCTCGTAGCAGTGCAGCGTCGCCGGACCCGGCCGAGCATCGACGTGAATGCAGGCCACGTCATCGACCGTCCCGGTGGGCAGGCAGCCATCCACGCCGAAGGCCGCGGGGTTGCCCTCGTGCGCGGGAGCCTCCTGCGGTGACGCCACCCACCAGACCGCATAGCCGTCCGCGGCGAAGTCGTCGCGCTCCCAGCTCAGGGTGACGTCGGTCATCCCGCTCTTCCGAACACGAAGGTCCCGGATCTCACCGACCTCGTCGACGCAGCAAGCGTCACCGACGCCGTCCGCGTCGGCGTCCTCCTGAGCGGGATTCACCGTCGTGGGGCAGTTGTCGCAGGCGTCACCCACGTCGTCGGCGTCGCCGTCCTCCTGCCCGGAGTTGGCCACCTCGACGCAGTTGTCGTCGACGTCCGGCACGCCGTCGGCATCCACGTCCGCCACCGCGCAAGCCTCGGCGACCTGGACGGCGAGGGAGAGCTCGGACGTCCCTTCCCCAGTCGTCGCCGTCGCGACCACCCAGGTCCCCGGCATCAGCCGCTCCGCGATGTCGATCAGGACGTCGGCCTGGCCGGCGCCGTCGGTCATGACGATGGCCGAACCGAGCCAGCGCGTGGCCTCGCCGTGTCCCGAAGCATCGGGCAAGTCGACCTCGAAGAGCTCCAGCTCGACTGACGTGATCGCCACGCCCGAGTACGCACCGGTCACGCGCAGGCGATCGCAGTCGACCTCGGCGTTGGTGAGGTCCGGATGATTCAGGAGTCCGTTGGGGCCGTCGTCGGCGTCCAGCGAGTCATTGGGCGTGGGGATGTCATCGTCGCCGAGATCGATGGCCAGGCCGCCGTTGTCGATGAACACGTTGCGAGAGAAGACGGTGCCCATGCCCTGTCGGACGTCCACGCCATGAGTGCCGTTCCAGGCCACGTGGTTGGCGACGAAGCGGTTGCCTCCGCCGGTCGCATCCATGAGGACACCGGCCGTCTCATTGCCGAGGGCTTCCGTCCCGTCGGCCACCAGGCCGATCCAGTTCCCCTCCAGCACGTTGTCACCCGCGTCTCCAGTCAAGCGGATCCCCGTG
>JBCCFW010000211.1:0-11942 GCA_039029535.1 Acidobacteriota bacterium | reverse complement strand
CCTACGGCTGGACCGCGCAGGAGCGATCCTTTGCTCGGCCAGTGGAGAGCAGCCCGGTTGGAGGGAGGCCGGGCTGCTCGAGAGAGACACCGGAGCGCGGGGAGACTTCGGACGGATCGGCTGAAGAGGGAGGACGGCTGGGCGCCCTGCCGGGGGGACGGGGTGCCCAGCCGAACCCATTCGGGTCACGCTGTCGCGGTGGCCTGGGCCTTGCGCTGGAGCGCCAGCTTCTTCTGGTATCCGGACTGGAGAACGTCGACCACGAAGAGCACGGCGATGGCGAAGTAGAACGTGGTCTTCGACATGGCCTCGACGTGGTGACCGAATAGCTGGAGATGGGCGACGTGACCGCCCTCGCCGAGCAGGACCACGCCGACGATGAGGAGGATGAAGAGACCGAGGACCTCGTACTTGCGGTTCTTTTCGATGAACTCCGAGACCCGGTCGGCCATCACCAGCATCAGGACGCCGGAGACGCCGATGGCGGTGGCGAGCAGCACGAAGATTTTCGTGATCGCCATCGCCGACAGGATCGAGTCGAACGAGAAGATCAGGTTCATCAGGACGATCATCGACACGACCTGAACGGCGGACTTCTTCGACTTGCCCGAGTCCTTGCCGAGCTCCTCGATCGAGAGGAGGTGGGCGATCTCCTTGACGGCGGTGTACATGAGGAAGGCGCCGCCGAGGAGGAAGACCAGGGCGGCGAAGTTGAAGTCGCCCTCGATCACGTTGGCCCAGTTGACGCTGAAGAACGGTTCTTGGAGCGCGGCCACGGCCTTGAGCATGACGAAGAGCAGCACCACGCGGAGGGCCACGGCGATGAGGATGCCGGCCTTGCGAACCGTCGCCTGGCTCTCCTTCGGAGCCCGCTTGGACTCGATGGAGATGTAGAGCAGGTTGTCGAAGCCGAGGACGACCTGCAGGAAGATCAGGACGCCGAGATTGATCAGGTTGCCGATCGTGAAGAGCTCACTCATGGGTCGTCTCCGCGGGGGACTGTCGGAACGGCGCATCCTGCCATGGCTGCGGCCGACCTTCGAAGCGGGTTGACCGGAACGTGGACGTCGTCGTTCGGCTCCCCGCGGCTCAGAAGTTGGCGGGCAGGACCGAGGACGCCTTCACGAAGACCGCGTGGACCGGGGCGGGGAGCCACTCGGCCTGGATCTCGACGGCGCGGCGCGCCTTGTCCGCGTGGCTGCCGGTGCCGTCGAAGCGAACGATCGCGAAGTACCGGGCGGCCAGGCCGAGCGCCACGACGGCAGCGGCCACCTGCACCACCCGCAGGCCGCGATCCAGTGAGGGCCGCCACCGGGCGAGACCGGCGCCGACGAGGCCCGTGAGCAGGGCCATCAAGAGGACGAAGCTGACGTAGTAGTGGTGCCACCACCACGCGTGGCCCCAGCCGCCGAAGCGACGCTCCAGCGGAAACAGCAGGGGGAGACCGCCCCACGGACCCGGTGGCGTCGGCATGTCGCCCAGGCAGTGGACGAGCCCGCCCAGGAAGAGAAGGGCTGCGACGAGGCGCGTCTCGGGAGGCGGGCCGGTCGGTCGCCGGCGGCGCACCCACCAGGACCAGGCCAGGGCGCCGAAGATCGCGAGGACCAGGCAGCCGAGGATCGAGTGCGTGGCCTGGTGATGGGAGTACCAGTGGTCCCCGAAGTAGACCGCGCGGCCCCAGTCCCCGAGGCCGTAGCTGAAGGCGTCGAGGTCGGGGAGGACGGCCCCGACCGTGCAGGCGCCCACGGCGGTGCCTCGCGAGAGAGGCCGACCTCGCCAGCGCACGAGCCCCAGGGCCAGGCCGGCGACGGCTCCGGACGCGGCGTGGTTGTAGATGTCCAGGGAGGCCTCCCGCGACGAATCGTATCCGGCTGGGCGGCCTGGGCCAGGGAGGCGTTACGATCGCTCATGCGCTCGAGACGTTCCGGCACCTGCTTTCTCTCGCTTCTCCTCCTCATCGGCGTCGTCCCGGCCGACGCGGGGCCCCGCAAGTCCCTCGTCGTCGCCATCGACGGGCTGCGCGCGGACGGTCTCATCGCGCTCGACACGCCCAACATCGACCGACTCATCGACGGCACCCTGGCCCCTGGCTACCGTGGCGCGTTCGCCTACGAGGCGCAGACCATCCAGGACGCGCCGACCTCGAGCGCCTACAACCACTGCTCGATCATGACCGGCGTGACCGGGACGCAGCACGGGGTGGACGGCAACAACGCGGCTGCCCTGGCCGCCGTCGACTACGACGCCTTTCCGCACTACCTCACCACGCTCGAGCAGGCCGATCCCACCCTGGGGACGGTCTACCTGGTGACCTGGGGACCGGACACCTCGATCGTCTCCGGCGCCGACTACGTCAAGGACGGTGACGACGAGGCCAACACCGAGCGCGCCGTGGCCATCCTCGAGGGGGCCTTCGAGGACCCCGCCGGCGACGACGGGACGGCCTGGACGATGGGTGCTGAGGTCGACGCGATCTTCCTCTTCCTCGATGACGTCGATGGCAGCGGTCACGGATTCGGCTTCGACGTGCGCATCCCGGGGTACGCCGACGCCGTGGCCAGAGCCGACGCTCAGGTAGGACGCGTCCTCGACGCCATCGTCGGGCGACCGAGTTTCGCCGACGAGGTCTGGCAGGTCGTCATCGTCTCCGACCACGGCGGCCTGGGCTTGAACCACGGCGGTCTCACGCCCAACGAGGAGACCATCCCGTCGGTCGTTTGCAGCCCCGAGGTGATGGCCGGCTACATGGTGGGCGACGTTCGCAACATGGACGCGGCTCCGACCGCCATCGCCCACGTGCTCGGCGCCGCGGCGGTGCCGGTCCATCACTCGGGTCGTCCCCGCGGCCTGGAAGTGAGGGAGCCGGCTCCCCTCGACCTCTCCACCGATCTCGTGTTGCACCTCGGCTTCGACGGTGACTACCGCGACGGCTCGGGGCGCGGCAACGACGCGGCCATCGGCCCCGAGTCCGACGTCGATCCGATCCTCCATCCGACGGGTGGAGCCTGCGACGGCTACGTCGAGATCACCAACCCGGGTGGGGGCGTGGCCGGCGCGTCGTATCTCACGCTGGGCACTCCGGCCGACCTCGAGCTCGGTGCCGACGGTGACTTCACCCTGGCGGTGTGGATGCGTGCGAGCGTGGACCAGGTCGGCGACCCCGTGATCTTCGGAAACAAGAACTGGGCCAGCGGGCTCAACCCGGGCGTGCTGCTCCTGGCCAACGAGGGCAACGGCGACGACTTCGGCGCCAACATTGCCGACGGGACGCTGCGTCGGGACGTCGAGGCCCTCGACTACGGGCTCGACGCGTGGTGGCTGCTGGTGCTGTCGGTGGATCGCGACGACACGGCCGTGCTCTTCGTCGGTGGGCCCGACGGCATCGTGCAGGTGCTCGCCGACTTCACCTCGGACCTGGGCGACCTGAGCTCCGGCTTGCCCTGGAACATCGGGCAGGACGGCACGGGGGAGTACCCGGTGAACCTCGGCGCCGACCTGGACGACCTCCGTGTCTGGCGTCGGTCCCTCGACCTCGACGAGGTCCGCCGCCTGCACGCCGACGGGGCCGGCACCTGCAGCCGTCGGCTGCTCCGCAACACGGAGCTCACGACCACCTCGCCGCCCACGCCGCCGCTGGCGAGCGTCCTCCCGCTGGACGTGACCGACGACTTCTACCGGACGGTGCTGCCCTCGCTGGCCTTCGTGCCGGCCGTCCCGAGCCCGCTGGTCTTCTACTCCCTGGACGGGCCGGGAGAGCTCCGGATCGAGAAGACGGACGGCGGAGAGCTGCGGATCTCCTTCTAAGGCTGAGCCGGCCGAGAGGCCGGCAGCGCGTCTTCGTGCGAAACTCCCGCATGAAGATTCGGTTAGCGCTGGCTTGCACCGCCCTGCTCCTCGTGCTCGTCGGGGGCTCCTCCCGCAGCTCAGCGCAGGTCGTGCTCTTCGATGCGGCCCATCGCGAGACGGCGGGCAACGCCGACTGGATCATCGATGCCGACGTCTTCGACGACCGTCAGGAGCACTTTCCCTGTGGCGTCTTCGAGGACGAGAGCCGTCCTCAGCGCTTCCCGACCCCTCCCCAGGAGACGCTCACCGCCGACTCTCCCGAGGACGTCTGGACCGGCGCCATCTCCGCGTTCGCGGTCGATCTCGTCAAGCTCGGCTACCGTGTCGAGAGCCTGCCTCCCGGTGGTGCGTTCACCTACCTCGACGCCGGCAATCCGCAGGACCTCTCCGGCTACGACGTGGTGATCCTTCCCGAGCCGAACTCGCCCTTCACCGCCGCGGAGACCACCGCGCTCCGCGACTGGGTGAGCGACGGCGGCGGGCTCTTCCTCATCACCGATCACCAGACCTCGGATCGCGACTGCGACGGCTTCGACAGCCCTCACATCGGCAACGACCTGATGGGCGTGGTCATCGCCGGGGGCAACATCACCGACGCAGGACTGTTCGGCATCGTCTTCAACGTCGAGGAGATCGCCGGTCTCGGCGACGAGGACTACTGGTTCACGGATGCCGTCGACGACAACACGTCGACCGACCCCTCCGATCCGATCATCTTCGGGCCCCACGGTGACGGGAGCGGAGGGCTCGGCTTCTTCGGCGCGACCGCCATGACGATCGACGCCAGCGCGAACCCGACGGTGCGAGGCCACGTCTGGCGCAGCGGCGCGCCGCAGGCCGACCTCCTGGTGACCTTCGCGACGGCCTCGCTCGGCATGGGTCGCATCGCCTGCATCGGTGACTCGTCTCCCGCCGACGACGGCACGGGCGATCGCGGCGACACTCTCTACGATGGCTGGGATCTCGCTGGCGGAGGAGTGGCCAACAAGGAGATTCACCTCAACGCCGTCCACTGGCTCGTCAACGGAGACGAGCCCGTGGAGCCCGACGTCACGCCGCCCGCCGACATCGACGACCTGGTCGCCATGCCCATCGGTGACACGCGCGTGCGTCTGAGCTGGACCGCATCGGGTGATGACGATCGGAGTGGACGCGCACGGCAATACGAGTTGCGCCGGTCGCGAGAACCGATCCGCACGCTCACCCAGTTCCAGGCGGCGACGTCGGTCGAGCCGGTGACTGCACCGGTCGCGGCGGGGCTGACGCAGGAGCTCGTCGTCGACGGGTTGTCGCCGGACGAGCCGCAGTGGTTTGCGCTTCGCGTCGCCGACGAGGTGCCGAACTGGTCGGGGTTGTCGAACCCGTCCGGCGCGACGCCCGGCCCGGAAGGGGCTGGGACTGGGGAGGGGGCCGACCATCTCGTGATCAGCGAGCTCCAGGTGCGGGGAGCTGTCGACCATGACGACGAGCACGTCGAGATCCACAACCCGACGCCCGCCGCGGTCGATCTCACGGGCCTGAGCCTTCAGTACAAGAGCGCCAGCGGGACGACCTGGCTGTCGGTGGCCTTGCCGGCGGTGAGCGTGCCTGCCGGAGGCTGGTTCCTCGTCGCTCGAGCCGAGTACACCGGTGCGGTCACGCCGGACCTCACGCAGTCCGACTTCTTGATGAGCGCTTCCGGTGGTCACGTCTTCCTCGTCGACGGGACCGCTCCACTGAGCTCGTGCAGCGACCCTGCCGTCATCGACGCGGTCGGCTACGGCGGTGGAGACTGTCCGGAGGGGACGGCAGCGCCGGCACCGGTCGCCGGTCGCTCGCTCGAACGCCGACCCGGCGAGACCGACCCTGGTTGCGGCAATGGTCAGGACACCGACGACAACGCCGCCGACTTCTTCGAACGCTCGGTGCCCGACCCGCGCAACAGCCTGAGCGGCACCGAGCTCCCCTGCGGCGCAGGCGGACCGAGCCTCGGGCTCGTCGGTCCGAGCCTGCACCTTCGGGACGATCTCCTGATCTGGGCGTGGGCCTTCGGAGCGGTCGACTACAAGATCCGACGCGCGGGTCGTCCGGACTTCCTCGACGCGCGGCCCCCCACGCACGACGACGACCTGTGGAGCCGTCCGGTGAGCGTGACGACGAGCGATGCCGAGCTCCCGCCGCCCGGTGGCGTCTTCTACTACTGGGTGAACGCCACGGACGGCGGAGACGTCGAGAGTCCGGACTAGCTGGCCCGGCCTCCCCGAGCCTGCGTGCTCGAGGAGGCCGTCGAAGCGTGGTTGCTAACGCCTGCCAGCCGTGGGGAGGCAGGACCAGGTCGTCGGGCAGTGCACGACGCCGAGGGAGCGGTTGGAGCCGAAGCCGTCGAAGAAGCTCACGATGGGGAGTCCGTCCACGCCGACGGTGATCGACGACCAGGTGCCCACCACGCCGGAGGGCGTGTCGTACACCTCCTGCTGGACCGAGCTGGAGCAGTCGATGGCGAGGCAGTGCGAGACGTGGAGTGCCGCGTTCGGTCCCCGGTAGCTGACGATGGGGAAGCCATCGGAGCCGATCACGCTGGCGACGCCGAGGAGGCCGATGCCTCCCGAGCCGATCTCGACGGGAGCGTCGAAGGTCGAGCAGTCCACTGACGTGCAGTGCACCACGCCGACGCCATTGTTGTCCCGGTAGGCGACGATGGGCAGGCCGTCGATGCCGATGACGATCGAGCTCGCGGCACCGCTCGCCGACACGGTGGAGTCGAGGACCGTGGACGAGTCGGAGGTCGAGCAGTCCACCGACGTGCAGTGGATGAGCCGGAGGTCACCGTTCGCGGAGTCGTCGTAGCTGAGGATGGGGAAGCCATCGGTCCCGATGGTCAAGGACACCCAATCACCCACGTCGCCGGAGGCGTCGAGGGTGATCGGTGGGTCGGAGGTCGAGCAGTCCGTCGAGCTGCAGTGGACGAGCTTGAGATGGCCGTTGCTGGCGTCCGCGTAGCCGATGACCGGGAAGCCGTCGGCTCCGATGCTGATGGCCGTGCCCACGCCGACGTCACCGGCGGAGTCGAGCACCACGGGCGCGTCGGCGGTGGAGCAGTCGATCGACGTGCAGTGGACGAGCTTCAGGTCGTCGTTGTCGAGGTCTTGGTAGCTGACGACCGGGAAGCCGTCGGTGCCGACCGTGATGGACGTGTGCCGGCCGACGTCACCGACGCTGTCGAGCGTGTGGTTCGTGGCGCTGGTGCAGGGGACGTCGTCGCAGTGGGCGACCTGAAGGTCATCGGAGTTGCCGTCGTAGTAGCTGATGATCGGGCGGCCGTCTCGAGCGATGGTGATCGAGGTGTTCTGACCGGCGGTGGCGTCCGTGTCGAGGAACGCGAAGTTGTAGATCGGTCGCTCGAGTCCGAGCCCCTGCGGTCCCTCGGGGCCGATGTCACCCTGAAGACCCTGGGCGCCGGTGGCTCCCGTCTCGCCCTGCGGTCCTTGAAGACCCATCGGCCCGACGGGACCGGTCTCACCCTGCGTACCCTGAGCGCCGGTGGCACCGGTCTCGCCTTGCGGTCCCTGCGCACCAGCGGGGCCGGTTTCACCCTGCGGCCCCTGCGCGCCGGCGGGACCGGTCTCACCTTGCGGACCCTGCGCACCGGCCGGCCCGGTCTCACCCTGCGGTCCCTGGGCACCGGCGGGCCCGGTCTCGCCCTGCGGTCCTTGAGCGCCGGCCGGTCCCGTCTCGCCCTGCGGTCCCTGGGCACCGGCGGGTCCGGTCTCGCCCTGCGCACCCTGCGCACCGGCAGGGCCTGTCTCACCTTGCGGTCCTTGGGCACCCGTCGGTCCGGTCTCACCTTGCGGACCCTGAGGACCCGCGGGGCCGGTCTCTCCCTGGGGCCCGGCCGGTCCGGCAGGACCCGCAGGTCCGGCGGGACAGTTGCACGGCACGCAGGCGAGCTCGGTCACCGCGCCGCTGTCGCCGAGCTCGATGGCGAGAGTGACGACCCCGGCCACGCCCAGGCCCACTGCCTGCCAGCTCCCGTCACCGGCGGCGGCGATGGGGGCGAGCGCGAGGAGCTCGTCGAGCTCGTTCCACGCGCGGATGGTGCCGGGGCTCTCGGCGTCGAGGATGCCGACCCACTCGAGCTCGACCGGCTCGTCGAAGACGAAGGTCATCGTCCCGCCGTCACCGGCGTCGTCGGGAACGCAGGCGCTGGCAGGGTCTTGCAGCACGAGGACGGTGCCGAGGGCGCGGACGTTGCCATCCCCAGTGCCGGGGGTGACGAGGTCGTCGTCCGCGCAGGATGGGTCGGCGGTGTCGAAGGCGACGACGTCGAGGTCGCCACCGGAGACGAGCATGCCGGCGACCTGGTCGGTCACCACCTCACCGGCGAGCAAGCCTTCGAATTCTCGAGAGCTGCACGCGTCCTGAGCCCGCGCCGGGAGCAGCCCGAGACACAGCACGGCAGTGAGAGTGAAGAGAGGACGGTAGACACGTGGCGGTCGATCACATCGAGACATGGCTTCCTCCTTGAGGCCAGGGCAGTCCTTGAGTTGATGACGGACCGGTCCTCACCGGAGACGCGCTCGATGGACGGCCTTTCGCCGTCTCGAGGATCGATCGCCTCAGCCACGAACGAGCCCACCCGAACGAAGCGTCGTCACGAGGCAGGTGATTCGGAGTCCGTGATCAGGACTGCGCGAGACGAAGGTGAAAGCCGAACGACGAAAGGTGAGTTCTAGTCCTGAGGCTCGTCGGTCAGGAGCCCCTGGTCGATGAGCTCTTGCCGTGAGGGCAGGTCATCGAAGCCGGGGAGTGCATCGCCTGGCTCGTCCCAGTCGGCACGCCAGGCGAGGCCCCGGCGCACCGCGGGCCGTTGGCCGGGAGCGTCATCGAGCGTGCCCATGGGGATCTCGACGAGGGCTTCGCGGGCGTCGGGGTTCGGCGTGGGGGAGCCGCACTGACCGCAGAAGTGTCGGGGAGCGGCGCCGCGCGGCGTGTACGAGCGAATGGCCGCCGCTCCTTGCGTGACGTGGAGATCGCGGCCGGAGACCACGAGGCGGGGGACGGCCGGACAGCCGCTGCCCTTGCGGCAGCGCGAGCAGTGACACCACTCCACGTGACGAGGCTCGCCGTGGATCTCGTAGCGAACGAGACCACAGAGGCAGCTCCCGCGGAGGAGCGCTGGGCGGCTTCCTGACGTCATGACACGACCCCGGCCCGATCCTATCGCTCCGGAGGGCAGCTAGACTCTCGCGGTGAGCTTCGTTCGAGCGGCGGGCGTGATGACGAGAGGGTGGCGAGGAATGGCCGTGCAGGAGCGCGACCGTGGCCGGTGACTCCTTCGTCAGCCGGCTCTACCGAGCGATGAAGGACGGCGAGGACGCCACGGTGCGTCGTCTCGTGAAGAAGCATCGTCACGAGCTGGACGCGCCTGATGACGGCTGCATCGCTCCGCCCCTCATCGCCTGCGTGACCTGCGAGCGTGCCGACTACCTGGCGCTACTGCTGGAGGCAGGTGCAGAACCCAATCATCGGAGTCTCGGCACCAAGGGCGCGAGCCACAACCTGCGAGCGCTGGAGATGGCCACCTGGTACCAGCGTGAAGACTTGCAGCGACTGCTCCTCGGGGCAGGTGCCACGGAAGACTTCGGCACCTGGGTGTTCCGCGCCGACGTCGAGCGCGTCCGCGACGCGCTGACCGAGCGGCCTGAGCTGGCTGATGAGGTCTACATCCGGCCCGGGCATGGTCTTCTCCACGTCGCGGCCCAGGTCGGGAGCGGTCCTCTCGCGGTCTTCCTGCTCGAGCAGGGGTTCGATCCGAACGCTGCGGACGTCGACGGTCACGCGCCGCTCCGCTACGCGGCTCGCAACGAGCCGGCGCTCGAGGTGCTCGCGGCCTTGCATGCCGCCGGTGCCGACCTCGATCAGGGCAACAAGGCCGGCATCACCGCGTTGACGGCCGCGTGCCGACACCGCGAGAGCCTTCCGACCATCGAGTGGTTGCTGAGGGCTGGCGCCGATCCCGACCTGGTCCCGAAGAACGGCGTGAGCGCGTTGATGAAGGCGGTCAACAGTCGCGTGCCCGAGATGGTGAGCCTGCTGCTCGAGCACGGAGCCGACCGCGCCCATCGTGACAAGAAGGGGGCGACCGCTCTCGACCTCGCCCGACGCAAGAAGCTCGACGCAATCGTCGGGCTGCTGGAGAGCGGTTGATCAGTTCATGCCGGAAGCGAGGACGAGGGCCAGCGCGAGGCCGAGCCCGTGCCAGGCCAGGGCGACCCCGCCGACCACGAAGCGTCGTCGCCAGGCGTGTTCGCGACCGACGAAGCGAAGGGCGAACGAGAGAGCGCTGCCCACGACCACGATGATGACGAGAGCCAGCGTGAGCTTGCCGCCGAGGTTCTCGCCGGGCTTGTAGAGAAGCAGGCCGAGAGGGCCGGTGGCCGTGAGAAGAGGGACCAGCCTGGGAACCGGCAGCAGGAGTGACGGGACCAGTAGCAGGCCCATGCCGACAAGCCAGGCGAAGGGCAGGTCCCAGGAGCTGCGTGTCGGTTCGGTAGGGCTCATGCCGTCCTCGGCTGGCGACGAGAGCGTTCGCTGGATTCTCGCACCGGTCCCGGCTTGCATGACCTGGTAGGTCGCACGGCCTCTCGCGGCGGGCGAGCCGTGTCGGCCGTCAGTCGAAGTCGACCCAGGTCAGCCTCGCCCGCTCGAAGCGGGCGGCTGTCAGGTCTTCCTCCCGAATGCAGAAGTGGAGTTGGAGTCCGATGGTGTTCTCGATGCAGAGGAGCTGATGCCAGTCGTGGTCCGGGAGGTGGTTGTCGCCCGTGGTGTGATGCACGTGACCGAGGAGTGAGTCCAGCGAGTTGCTCTCGCCTGCGTTGCGGAACGTCCAGTATCGGTCGTAGAGCTCTCCGTCGATTCCGCGCATCTCCTCGAAGGGGCTCCGTGGATCAGCCTCGGGCAGGCTCAGGCGCTCCGAGAAGGTCAGCGGTCGTGCACCGAGGAGGGCGTTCGCCCGGTCCGCTTCCGGTCCGAACAGTGAGGGCGACGGGTCGAGCCGAGCCAGGTCGCCGGTGTCCGGCGTGAACAGGAGGCAGCCCTGCGTGATGCCGTGCTCCTCGACCTCGGACCACGAGAAGACGGACAGGAGGCCCTGGGGCGGCAAGAGCCGAGCGGCCTGCGTGCCGGCCAGGTCGGCGAGGTCGATCTGGAGGACGAAGCTGCACGGTGCCTCGGGAGAGGGATCGTCCTCGTCGAAGTAGCGCTGACGGCAGTCCCTGGCCTGGGGCCAGGTCGTGCCGCGAGGGAGATCTGGGAGACCGTGCAGCTTGGTGGCACCGACTGGAAACTCGGCGTCGCTCTCGAGGGTCTTCGCGCTCGTCCCCTCTTCGGAATCGACCTGGAGTGCCGGTCGCGCTTGCGCGAGCCAGCGGTCCCGCTGCGACTCGAGCCCGTGCTCTGCCAGGTTCCGGACGAAAGGCACGCCGAGGAGCTGGACCCACTGTCGCGGCAGGCCCTCCTCCGAGGGGAATTCTCCCGGGCTCATCGAGCGGAAGGCGGTCGTGTAGCTCCGGAGGAAGCGAGCCCGTGTCAGGTCGCCTCGGCCCTCGAGCCAGTCGGCGTAGGTGAGTCTCGCCTGGTCGTCGGTGAGGTCATCGACGACGGGGCTCAGTTGGACGTCTTCACCGGGCAGGGTGGTGGCGCGGAGGACACGAGAGCGACGTGACGACATGAGGAGACCTCGAGAGCGGGCTCGCGTGGCGCGATTCTCTCATCGACCGGTGAGCGAGGCATGAGGTTCGCCATGCCTCGCCCGATCTCGGTCTCTCCGTCCTTCAGCTCTCTGGCGAGCCAGCGGTGCTGGGCGGCGGCGTGCTCAGTCGGCTTGGCTCGGCCGGCTCAGCGAGCAACGACGCTTGCCCAGCCAGCGGTTGATTGCATGGCCGCGTGGCAGGAACGAGAGCACGGGATCCTGACGGACGCCCAGCTTCTCGCGGAAGCTCAGCAGGCCGACGTGTCGGGGCTCGAGCTCGAGCCCCCGCTCCAGGACCCGAATGGGCCGCGTGCGGGCAAGACGCAAGGCGGGGACGGTGGGGAGGTTGAGGGAGTGGTCGGGGGGG
>JBCCFW010000210.1:0-12063 GCA_039029535.1 Acidobacteriota bacterium | reverse complement strand
CGACAGGCTGCCGTCACAGGCGAGCACGGGACCGAGCAGGTCCGCGTACTCCAACGCCAGGCCGTCGATCCGCGACTGGAGCGAGGACGACGAGGTGAGCACGCTCGCCGTGAGGAGCAGGATGTTGAGGGTGGAAAGCATGGTGGGTGACCTCCTTGAGAGGCGGCGGAAATGCCGCTCAGGAGGCACACCGTTTTCACGAGAATTAATGACACTTTCGTTTTTTTATCTCATGCTCTCGTTCTACCGATGCAGGTAGGTGAACTCGCTCAAGAACCCCTTGAGACCCGTAATCTCGTCGCTTTCCAACCCCCGAAGTCGAGGACCGAAGCGCCGCCTCGCCCAGGGCTGCCGGTCGAGGAGCTCCGCGAGGCCACGGCGGAGGCGGAAGACTCCGTCGCCCCTCGAGCCGAGCAGGCAGGAGTGGGCGACGAGCTGGAGACGGAGGAGGGCGAGGGCGCCCTGGTCGGGTCGGAGGGAGAGCGCGCTCCCCCGCTCGAGAAGCTCGCGCGCCTCACGGGTGGCGGCCCGGATCGCGGCCAGGCGGCTCAGCGACAGGGCGATGAGCTGGCTCGGGTGCGTCGGCGGTGAGGTGTCGAGGTAGCCGTGGACGGTGCGCAGGACCGGCTCGAGATCCAGCCGACGACGGAGCCAACCTCGCTCGAGCAACTTGAGGACGAGCCACGCGTCAAAGGGGCGGTGCTCACCGAGGGCTCGCTCGATGAGCTCCAAGGGTCGACATCGCCAGTCAGCGTCGGGCAGTGCTCGCTCGGCGTGACGGAGTGCGCCCCGTCGGTCGTCCCGCTCCCAGGCCAGGTGGGCGGCGAAGGCGGCTTGCGTCGGATCGTCGCCGAGCTGACGGCGGCCGGCGGCGAGTGCCTCCCTCGCCTCGTCGTGTCGACCACGGTGACCGGCGGCCAGCGCGCGGGTGCCGTGCAAGTGGCCGAGCACGCGCTCACGAGCATGAGGTCCGAGCAACGCGATGAGCCCGCGCTGCAAGCGCCGAGCGACCCGAGTGGAGCGTCGCCAGGCACCGGTGAAGTCGAACGCGTTGAGGGACGTCACGGCACGGCGGTTCTCGAGCTCGGCGTTCTCGAGTAACTCGGGCAGCGAGCGGGGTCGTTCCCGAGCGTGCGCTGCGCCGACCAGCCCGACTTGCAGGGCAGCCGAGACGTTCCCTCGGTGGTTGGCCACCGACAGCAACAAGGCATGAGCTCGTCGCCGTTGCCGGCGGGACGCGACGGCCGAGTCGCTCACGAGCCGGGCCGCGGCCTCCCCCGTGTCGAGTCGCGCGTGGTCGTGGGCATCGATGAGGTGGGCGGCAAGCTCGAGCAGGTGGTCGTGCGCGGTCGGGTCACCCACGAGGTGGTCGGGCGCCTCGGCGAGAAGACAGGCCAAGAGCTCGTTCATGAACGGGGCGTGCGCCGGGGGCTGACGGTGCCGCGTTGCGGCTTGTAAGGCGACGACGGGACGTCCGGAGCGGGCAGCGTCGAGCGCGTCGAGGAGAGCATCGAGGGCCGGACCGGATTCGAGCCCATGACAGGTTGTGGCCTGGCTCCCATCGAGGACGCCGGGATCACCGCGATGACGCCAGAGCGCGTTGGAGACGAAGTCGGCGATGAGGAAGCGCGGGTCGGAGCTGCGCCGGATCGAGGTCACCTGCAAGTCCGTGACGGTGAGCCGTGGCTGGGCGACGGCCTCGATGAGCACTTGCTGCAGGCAGACTCGGAGCGTCTCCGTGTTCCCGAAGGAGACGAGCACGTGATCGCGGGCGCCTTCGGCCGGAACGAGACGTTCCCGATGGCGGAGCGGACGGTGCCCCAGGGCTTCGAGCGCGGCGAGCTCGTCACGGGGGGCGGGAAAGACCCGACTGCCCACGTGGACGGAGAGCTCGCCGGACTCGTCCGTGAGATGACAGCACGCGAGGTGGAGGAGCTGGATGAGCTGCCGGCCGTAGCGGTTGGCGGAGAAAGCCGGTGAGATGAAGCGGTCGTTACCCTCTCCCGATGGGCCACGGGCGGAAAGAGCGACGACATCGAGGCAGGCGCGCTCGGGAAGGACCGAGTGAAGGGCTTGGAGGAGCTCGCGCGTCGCGTGGTCCTTCCACGCGTTGGGCCGGCGGCTCGCCCCGGCGTGGAGTGCCGCGAGTCTCTCTCGACCGGTGAGCTCGCGAGCGATCTCGAGACAGCGGAGCTCGAGTTCGGAACGCTGCGATGCTGAGAGCGCGGGACTCAGCACGCCGGTCACCACGCGGTAGCCGCCGGCCTCGGGACCCTCGAATGCACCGCTCTCATCCACGTGGAGGGCGAGCCGAGCTTGGGGATTCGTGCGCTGTCCTTCTCCCTTTCGAGCGTACATCTCGCCTGTTTGGACGGACCGAATCGCACGTGCTGACGCCGGACGGTCCGGCGTGCAATGCCTTGACCACCGCGGCTTGCCGATACCTCACGAGGGTTGGCAGCTTGCCTCCCATGAGCTCGTGCTCGACGGCAGGGAGCGCCGCGGCCGAGTTTCCCGAGGAGTGGACTCATGGACCTTGTCACGGCTTTCAGGAAGGTAGGACCGCGGACGGGCAACGCTTGGGAGGACGAATGCTCGGAGTTGGCCGCGGCGGTGATCCTGTCGGAGCTCGACCGGCTGAGCCGGTCTTCGCGGCATCGGTCGACGAGCCTGCTGCACCTCCTCGCCGACGCGAAGGCCCAGGTCGTGCTTCGGCTGATCTCCTCGGGACCACGAGGAGTTCGGGAAGACGATCCCGACTCGCCAGTACGAGTCCGGGCCTACTTGCAGGCAAGTCTTCGGCACGCCTCGCTCGACCTCTTGCCACGCGAGCGAGTCCAGGACGACCTGCCTGACGTCACGGCACCGGCACGCCCGGCGTTCGAGGACGCCGCGGCCCAGCTCGCTCAGGACCTTCGTCAGCTCCTTACCTTGGTACAGCATGAAGCGAGCGGCACGTGCCGCTCTGCCCGGGCGCGGGCTGGTTTCCTTCAGGACTGTGCGGAGATCGCGGCCTTGGAGAACGGGACACGGACGCTCGACGAGCTCATCGACGAGGACGAAGGAGCGGAAGTGAGCACGCCAGCTCAGCGTCGGCGCGCAAAGAACCGGAGGTATCAGCGTCACGGTCGGTGCTTGGAGCGACAGCTTCAGGCAACAATGGCGCTCGAGAGACGTGGCCGGCTCGCCGCACGTGAGGCCGAAGCACTGCGTGTCCTGTTGGAGAAGACAGGATAGAAGACCGCAGCTGAAGCATCGGTCTAGCAGTCGCCAGCTTGACAGCCTGGCTCCGTCGGTTGGTGCCAGACCGGTCACGACGAGTGCGCGCAGGCCTCCGACAAGAACTCGCCACGCTGAGCCGAAGCTCGGTCGGCAGTCGCGAGCTTGCGGCTGCCGGCCTCGCCCGCGGAGGGGTCACTCCTCCGGCGGCCCCTGCTGCAAGACGTCCACGACTTGCTCGAGGGCCTGCTCCAGCGTGTCGCGATCGGTCGCGTTGCCGATGCTCAGACGCGCTCCTTCCCCACCCATCGCACCCTCCACGCGGAAGAAGCTGGACCCGTTCACGGCAACCCGACGCTCGAGACAACGCGCCGTGAAGGCCTGTGAGCGCCAGTCGCGACCGAGCTCGAGCCACACGTGGTGGCCCTGGGGATGACAGCGCAAGTCGAAGCGACCCAGCATCTTGCGAGTCAACGCATTCCTCCACTCGAGCTCGGCGCGGCGTGCCGCGATGAGGCGATCGGCGAGGTCGCTCTCGATCCAGCGAGCAGCCAGCTCGGCAGTGAAGGCCGGAGTGGTCCCCGAGCTCGCCGCCACCGCTCGGGCCATGGCGTCTCGACGAGCGTCGGGCACTCTCACGAAGCTCATCCAGAGCCCGAGAGAGAGCGCCATCCACAGGTCGGCGATGAGGAAGGCGTGCTCTGGAACGAGCGAGCTGATGGGCAGGGCCGGCTCCGGCAGCAGGAACGCGGCGTGCTCGTCTTCGACCAGGATCAGCCCCTCCCGCTCGACGACCTCCGCGATGGCCTCGCGACGCTGCGGTGACATGGTCGCGGTCGTCGGCGAGTGGAGCGTGGACATGCAGTAGACCAGCTCGGCCGAATGCCGACGCGCGTGCTCCGCGAGAGCTTCCGGCAAGAGCCCTTCGTCGTCGCCGGGCACGCCGATGAGCTTGAGTGAGTGATGCTCGGTGATGAGCTTCAAGGCCGGGTGAACGAGCGTCGAGGTCAGCACGGTCGCACCCGGACGGAGAGTGGCGGCGAAGATCGCGTTCAGAGCAGCGAGCACGCCGGGGCAATCCACGATGCTCTCCGGAGCCGGAGACATGCCCAAGCGCTCGATCCAACGCACGCCGAGACGCCGGTTGCGCTCGGTCACCTCGCTCCAACTCCAACGAACCAGAGCCTCGAGATCGTGTTCGGCACGCAGGGTGCTCAGCGACGCGGCCCAGGCCTCGTTCTCCAGCTCCGGCAGACGGACGGGGAGGTTCTGGTAGAGGTCGACACAGGCCGTCGGGATGCGATCGGAGTCGACGACGGAGAGCGCGAGGTGCGTGTGGGAGACGTAGCTCCCCCGTCCGACCTCACCGCTGATGAGGCCCCTCCGGAGGGCTTCGGCATAGGCCCGCGTGACCGTGCCGACCGAGACCCCGAGCTTGCGGGCGAGCAGGCGGTGGGAAGGCAGACGCCTCCCAGGGCCGAGCTGGCCAGAGGCGATGGCCTGAGCCAATGCCTCACAGATCGCCAGGTACTTGGGCTCTTCCCCTCCAATGTCAAAAGTGTCCCAGTAGGACATCGAGACACTTTAGCAAGCCTCTGCTTGTTCGTCTGACCTCACGACACATCCTCTACCCAAGGGGAGCGAGTGACCCGCCTCTCGATCCTCGACTGAAAAGGGAAACGATGAGTCACGACATGATTTTCGAGCATGGACGGGCACGACCAATACGGTCGTCGTGGGCCGTCTTGGCCACGATGATGCTTCTGATGGGTTCCACGGCCACGCCGGCCCTCTCGGTAGAGTCACCGCACGTCGCGGGTGAGCTCCTGGTCAAGTTCGCCCCCAGCACCCTGGCCGCGCGACGCGTCGAGCTGCGAGACCGCGTGGGCGCCCAGGCCGCCCAACCGCTCTTCGGCGGCTCCGAGTGCCTGGCTCTCTCGGCCGGGACCTCCGTCGCCGACGCGGTCGCCCTCCTCGCCGACGAGCCCGACGTTCTCTACGCCGAGCCGAACTACCTGGTGAGCATCGCGGCCGTGCCGAACGATCCGCTGTTCCACCAGCTCTACGGCCTGAACAACACCGGTCAGACCGGAGGCTCCACCGACGCCGACATCGACGCGCCGGAGGCCTGGGACCGGACGGTCGGCTCCCACGACGTCGTCGTGGCGGTGGTGGACACCGGCGTCAACCTCGCCCACGCCGATCTCGCGGCCAACCTGTGGACCAACCCCGGCGAGATCCCGAACAACGGCGTCGACGACGACCACAACGGCTTCGTTGACGACGACCGCGGCTGGGACTTCATCAACGGCGACAACAACCCCGGCGACGACCAGGGTCACGGCACCCACGTCGCGGGCACGATCGGAGCCATCGGTGACAACGGCATCGGCGTGACCGGGGTCTGCTGGGACGTCAGCATCATGCCGGTGAAGTTCCTCGGCCGAGACGGGAGAGGTCCCATCGACGCCGCCATCGAGGCCATCGCCTACGCCGTGGACAACGGCGCCACGATCTCGAATCACTCCTGGGGCTTCTTCGGCGACTCGCAAGCACTCGGTGACGCCGTTCAGGCGGCCAGCGACGCCGGTCATCTCATGGTCGTCGCAGCGGGCAACAACCGCTCCGATCTCGACCGACCCGGCTCTCCGGGATTCAGGCCAGCCAGCTACGACGTGCCGGGTCTCATCGCCGTCGCCGCGACCGACCACCGCGACGAGCTCGCCAGCTTCAGCAACTTCGGTCTCGAGACCGTCGACCTCGCCGCCCCCGGCGTCGAGATCCTCAGCACGGAGCTCGTCGACTACGAGCGCAAGTCGGGCACCTCCATGGCCACTCCCCACGTGGCGGGCACCGCCGCCCTCATCGAGTCGGTCTGTCCGGGCATCGACCGCGACCTGACGACCTCGCTCCTCTTCGACAACGTGGAGCCACTCCCCGACCTCGAAGGGAAGACGGTCACCGGCGGCCGACTCAACGCGGCGCTTCCCCCCGACTCGCAGCGTCCGAGCAACCCCAGGTTCCTCTACGTCTTCGGTGAGGTCACCAGCGACACGGCCGTGCTCCGAGCCCTCGCCGGCGGTGACGATCGCAACCGGGGCCAGGCCTGCTCTCTCGATCTCCGCTACTCCCCTGACGGTCCCCCCACCGTCGAGACCTGGGACTCGGCCCTGCCCCTCTCGGGAGCCCCGAGCCCGGCACTCACCACGAGCTGGATGGAGTTCGTTGCCGAAGGCCTCCCGCAGGGCACGACGAGCTGGGTGGCCCTGCGCGCCCTCGACGAGGCCGGGAACATGTCCGGCGTCGGAGAGGTGGTCGAAGTCACCACGCTTCCCCCACCGACGATCATGGTCTCACCGGCCAGCCTCGACGTGACCGTGCCTTCGGGCGAGGTCGGGACGGCGACGCTGACGATCCTGGCCGGCTCCGAGGGCGTCCTCGACTGGGAGCTGGAGACGCCGTCGACGGGGGGACCCGATCACGTCCCGTCGGTCGATCGACCCGAGCCCGCTCTCTGCAGCTGCAACGGTCAGCGGCTGCTCTTCCAGGAGGCCGTCAGTCCTCAGGGCGAGTGGGCCTCGGGCACGCCCTACTCGGGTCGTCTCTACCCAGATGAGGCCGCCGAGGTCACCGTGAGCTTCGACACCCGAGCGCTCCCGGTCGGGACCTACGACGGCACGGTGGCGGTGAGGAGCAACGATCCGCTCTCTCCCAGGGTCGAGATCGCTCTCACCTTGACCGTGACGGCCCGGCCCCGACTCGAGCTCGGTCGGCGTCTGGCCGGCGCCCTCCTGTTGGAAGGAGCCCGCATCGAAGACGGCTCCTGCCAGAGCCGTCGGATCGTCTCGACCCATTCCCTCCCCTTCGACCTGCCGCCCCGCAGCGTGGAGCTCTTCGCCAAGGCCACCGGCAACTTCAACAGGCCGGACGCCGGCGTGCTCGTCCGAGCCGAAGGCAGCACGCTCGGGCTGATCCCGGGGCGCCTGGATCCCGAGCCCTGTCCCCGCTGCGTGCAGCAGAAGTTCACCCTGACCGACCAGCTCCGGGAGCAGGTCCTGGCCGACGGTCTTCTCGAGGTCACTCTCCTCAACCACCCGGACCGTCAGACCTGCCTGATCGACTTCGACATCGGCATGGAGGCCCCGCCCGTCGAGGTGCTCGGCAGCCATCACGTCGTGCTCTCCTACGAGCCCGACATGAGCCGCATGCTCTTCGGTGAGGCCCTGGTCGGCGAAGAGCTCGTGCAGACGATCGAGCTCCACAACCTGCAAGTGAGCGGGGCAGGCGGGCTCATCAACGCCGTCTTCACCACCGACCCGAGCTTCTCGGTCTCCTCCAGCGGCGGCCTGATCGCCCCCGGAGGCAGCGCGGTGCTCACCGTGCGCTTCTCCCCCACCGACAGCTCTCCGCTCCACGAGGGCCTGCTCGTCATCGAGACCAACGATCCCGCCCAACCTCGTTTCGAGGTCTTGCTTCAGGGACGTCATCCCGTCGAGGGCGACATCGACGGTCCACTGACGGGTGGCATCGCCACGGGTCCGCTGGGACTGGGACTCCGCTGACGTTACGGCCGCCGGCTCCGGAGGGGTCTCTTCGGATCTCGGCGGCCGGGCCTGCGCACTCCGTCTCCTCCTGCGTTGTCGTGATGGAGGACACGTGTCGGCTCTCGGCCGTGTCCTAACCGCGTGCACGCCGGCACTCGGCCGACCACGACGTCAGGAGGAGGCTCATGTCTCAGCGCACCACATCTCGGAACCTGCCCCCACCCTCACGCCGGCCTGCCCCGTGGCTCAGCGTCGCGAGCTTTGCCCTCCTCTCGGTGATGCTCCTCCCTTCGACCAGTCGGTCTCAGGGGAGGACGGACTACTACAACGTCGAGAGCCCACAGGTGCATCCGATCGAGATCGCGGCGGTGTCCCACGTCGGCGGCGGCGGCACGCGCGAGCTGCTCCTGGTCGTGAACACGCCCGACAACTCCCTGGAGATCTACGACACCGAGGCATCCGACTTCCGAGACGGGCCCTTGCCGATCGAGCGGCAGTTCAAGCTCCGGGTTCGCACGGGGCTCGAGCCCGTCTCGGTGCGCTGGCTGCCCACTCTCCAGCGCTTCTACGTCGCCAACTTCCTGGGCGACTCGATCACCTCGGGACAGCTCGAGTGGGACGACGCGCGCAACACGCCTGTCGTCACCGACTTCAAGACGGTGGAGGTCATCGACGAGCCCCTCGACATGACCCACGTGACGGTACCGGGAGCCTCTGGCTCACCATCGACCGAGGTCCTGGTGGTCGCCCACATGACGCTCGACACGCTCGGGCTCTACGACCCGGTGACCCTGCTCACGGTGAACGGTGGTTACGTGACCGATCCGTCTGACTGTCACCAGGAGATCGATGCGCACTGTGTCCACACCGATCCCAACGAAACGCCTCGATTCAGACGACGTCTACCCGCCGGCCTCAATGATTACGATGGCGACACCCTGGTCGACGACATCAACGGCGACGCCGACCTCGACGGCGATGGAGATATCGACGTCGACTTGAACGGCGACACCGTGATCGACGAGGACGATGTCGCCCTCGCAGCTGATGACGCCCCTGATCCCGGCGTCGACACCCTATCGCTGAAGCAACCCTGGACCCTGGCCGTCACGCCCGCGGCGAGCCCCTGCGACCGACTCTTTGGCCTAGGCCACCTCGGCGGATCACATCAATTCGAGGATCGCCACGGCTTCAGCTACGATGTCGACTTCTGGTCACAGGACACCAGGCTCCTGCTCTCGCCCCCTACGAACGCCTTGCAGGAGGCCCGCATTCGAGGCGGACTCGGAACCGCCAACTGGAACATGGTCTTCGACGAAGCGGGTACTCTCTACGTCCTCAGTGGACGTGCACAGAACCGGGTCATCGGCGAGGCAGCTGCCCGCATTGAAACGACCGACCGAACAGGCTTCGTCCAAAGCTTCTTGCACGTGATCGAAACTCCCTGTGCACTCGCTCCCGTCGTCGATGAACGTGACCTGAACCTTCGGTGCACGAGCCCTCCTTGCGCACCGACATCGCTCTCGCCCGCGCCAGCAAGTTCTTCAGTCGCCCAACCCACGGATCTCGCCGTCCGGAGAGTCACCGGTGGTCGCGAGGTCTTCCTGACTTCTTTCGGGAACGATCGCATCGTCAAGGTCACTCTCGGTGATGGCGAGGCTGCCCACCAGTGGTCGATTGAGACGACCGACCTCAGCATGCCCTCCGACAACTTGAAGGGGCCTCGCGGTCTCATTCTTCAGCGTCCCGACCCGAGCGACTCCTCCCTCGACCGCCTCTTCGTTCTCAGCCGGCTCGAGAACTCAATTCACGTCATCTCGGCTGACGACCTGAGCGAGCTCGAGAGTTTTGACCTTCAGCACGATCCTACGCCGACCTGGATCATGAATGGCCGGCAGTTCCTCTACGATGCTCGGCTCTCGGCCAACGGCTTCGACTCCTGCGCAAGCTGTCACTTGGACGGCCGAACCGACGGTCTGGCCTGGGACCTGAGCGAGCCAGACGACGCAACGCCCCACCCGATCCCAGAGCAGCTCCTGACGATCGGCGCCGCAAGCGACCCGGAAGAGTTCGGCCCGAGCAAGCGCTTCATGGTGACTCAATCACTCCAGGGACTGCTCAATCACGAACTTCCACAACGAGGGAGCAAGACAACCGACCCCGATGTCGGAAGCCAGAGGCTGGTCACCAACGCCCCCTATCACTGGCGCGGGGATCGGGCGAGCTTCGTCGACTTCAACGGGGCTTTCGACAAGCTCTTGGGTAGCTCGGAGCTCCACCCAATCGAGATGCACGCCTTCGAGGAATTCGTCAACTCAATCCACTACCCGCCGAATCCGAAGCAACCCAAGAACCGGAGATTCTCGGGTGACTTCATCGACCCCGCCGATCCCAAGCCCAACGATCCGGATCAAGGAACGATGGCCATGCTGGGATTCAGGCTCTTCCACCTGCTGGACTCCCAATTGGACTCCGAGCCCGCCTGCGTGCACTGCCACGCCTTGCCCGAGGGGAGCGACAACACGCTCTCATTGCCTAGCGGGATCGACCGGGCCCAACCCTTCTTCTTCACCGGAACGGATCACGACGACAAGCCGCTGGAAGGCGCTGCGCTCCGGGGCCTCTACCAGAAGGAGGCTCGCCGTACGGTGGATCCGACCGGCCCCATCGGCCCAGGCACTGCCCCGATCACGGGATTTGAGGGACTGAGCCACACGGGACTCAACAACTTCTCCGGCTCCAACAACGACGAGACGATCGCGAGGTTCATCCGGGGTCAATTCGGGGGTTCTCCGGGCGGTACCTTGCCGCGCACGACCCAGCTCGCCGCCATCTCGCAATTCGTTCACGAGTTCGATTTCGGAACCGGACCGATCGTCGGGCGCTCCTTCACCGTCACTCAACAGACCTGGGAAACGCTCACCGACGACTGGCTATTCGCCGAGGAGCAGGCAGACCTCGCCAATGCTGGCCTCGCCGTCTTGGCATCGCTCAATGGAGTGGAGTGGGGCTTCTACTATGACCCCTCATCCGATGCCCTCGCGGGTGGTGACTTGCTCCGCTATCGGCGAGAGACCAGCACGGGCCCCGGTCCCATCTACAGTCGTAACGACCTCAAGGGCCTCCTCCAATCTGGGGACTGGATGGTCGTGATCTCGACACCTCTAGGGAGTGAACGGCGACTCGCGAGCCCCACGGGGATGCCGCCAACCCTCGCTCGAGGCATCCTCCCGACCTCCCTCCAGTTCCTGCCGATGGTGCCGAACACTGCTCTTCAGTGTGCGACCCTCATGAACGATGGGTGGGAGATCGACACGGCGCTGAAGCCCAACACTTCGCAGACGATTCGAATCTACCAGTACGCTCTGTTGGGAGGCGGGCCGATCCAGGGCCTCGACGCTCCACGTCACGTCGTCCCCAGGCGCTTCCGTGTCTCCGGTCACGACTTGGTCCACGGAGCGATGCTGAATCTCCTGGTGCCGACCGATCAACCTCCCAACCCAGGAGTTCCCCCCACGTCTCCCAATCAGGCCAGGATGGTCCACCTGGAGCTTCCACTCCATCCCACGAATGAACGCAACTCCGGGGCCCCGATCTGGGAAACTTCGGTCGAGATTGATCCCCTCTTCGTCTACCGGATGATGACCGGCCAACCAACCTGGCCAACGGGTACTGACGCTGCATCGAACAACATCATGCAGGGCTTCGCCGTTGTCGATCATCGCTTGTCTGGAACGACGTCGTTCCACGTCGATCCGACTGATCCGACCCATCTCCCGTTCACGACGTTCAACCCGTCATTCTGGAACCGCCAGTACGCCTGGCTCACCAATGGCGACGGTCAGGACGTCCCTCTCGGTTGGGTGAGCGTCTCCCTCGAACCGATCACGCTCGCGGACTGCCAGTAGCGTCCTCCCTCCATGACGAGGGGCGGAGCGCGGTCCGGGCCCCGCCCCTCGTCACTTTCGATCGCGACGACGGGCTCAGTCTTCGACGCCGTCCCAGCTCTCGTCACTGTCGAGCCGGGACGCCGCCTCCTCGCTCTCGGGGTCGGGGAACGCGCCCGACGCACCATCCGGCACCCGCTGGGCGGCCCGGTGCAGGCGCTCCGCCACCTCGTCGCGATGCAGCGGACGCGGCGTCCGTCGCATGAGCTCCCGAGCGGCCATCAGCGCCTCTGCCGGTGAGTCCCCGACGTCGAGCGCCGGTACGAGTTTACGACGGAGTTCTTGAAGGAGCTCGGGAGTAGCGCTGAGTACAATTACGAGAATTATCGGAAAAAAGGAATTAAGGAATGTGG
>JBCCFW010000209.1:0-12266 GCA_039029535.1 Acidobacteriota bacterium | reverse complement strand
TCGCCCCGGGCTTGCTCGGGGGCCATGTAGGCCGGCGTGCCGGCCACTGTTCCGCGACCCTCAGGCACCGAGACGTCGTCGACCGCGAGGCCCCAGTCCATGACCAGGACCTCGCCGAATTGCCCGACCATCAGGTTGTCAGGCTTCAGGTCGCGATGGATGACGCCCTGCTCGTGGGCGTAGGCCATGGCGTCGCAGACCCGTGCGAGCAGGCCGACCAAACGCCTCAGGGCGAGCTCGTCCAGGCCGTCCTCATGGGCGTCGACGATCTCATCGGACAGGGTCCGGCCGCGGACCTCGGTCATCGTGTACCAGAGACGACCGTCGTCCCGCTCACCCCGATCGTGCACGGCCACGATCCCTGGGTGTCGCAGGCGGGCGGTGATGGACGCCTCGTCGACGAAGCGCTGCCGCGCCTGAGCCGAGTCCACCAGGTCGGGACCGAGCACCTTCATGGCGACCACGCAGTCGAGGAGCCGGTCGTGGACCCGGCGGACCTCGCCCATGCCACCTTCCCCGATCAGGCCCTTGTCATCGTAGCGGAGCTGGAGCGGAGAGCTCGCGGCCTCGCGGGCCGCGCCCCCCTCCGGCTCACCAGGCGGCGCCCAGGTCACCGTTCGTTCCGGTCGACGTTCGGTCATCGCGTGCGATTCTCTCTCCCGAGTCCCTTCACGAACAACTGAGCACCACGCCATGAGGACGGCTATTCAACGGCTCGCACGACGGTTAGCATGAGCTCGTGACCCGTCTCGTCGACACGTCCTCCGACCGCAGCGAGCTCCTGCGCACCGCCCACCTGGTGGGTCGGTCCGAGCGCGCGGACCTGCAGCTCGACGATCCCCGCGTGTCCTCGGAGCACGCGAGCCTCCGCTGGACGGGGCGGAGCTGGCAGGTCCGGGACCTGGGCAGCCGCAACGGCACCTGGGTCGACGGCACGCGACTCGAGTCCGGTGGCTCGGCTGCCCTCTGCGTGGGAACCCTGCTGTCCTTCGGGCACGACGGTGCCGACTGGGAGCTCGCTGACGACGCCGCTCCGACCCTGCGCGCTCTCCACCTCACGTCCGGGACCGTGCGACACGGAAAGGGCGACCTCCTCGCGCTCCCCGACGACGACGACCCGCAGCTCTGCGTCGTCGCCGACCCGGACGGGACCTGGCTCGTGGAATCGGCTGACGACAGCCGACCCGCGACCGACGGCGAGCTCCTCACCGTGGTGGGCGAGTCGTGGCGGCTCGACCTCCCCCACGCGGTGGAGCGAACGGCAGACGCCAGCGCCGAGGCCGACGCGACCGACCTCCCCACCCTCGACGACCTGACCTTCGACTTTCGGGTGAGCACCGACGAAGAGCACGTCGAAGTCTCGGTCTCCTGTGGCCCGCATCGATGGGAGCTCGGCGCCCGAGCCCATCACTACCTGCTCCTGACCCTCGCCCGACTCCGGCTTCGGGATCGCGACGACACGGAGCTCCCCTCCACCTCTCGCGGTTGGGTCGCGCAGGTAGACCTCCAGAAGATGCTCGGCTACTCGACCTCGGGCCTGCACGTCGCGATCTTCCGCGCCCGACGTGAGCTCGCGGACCTGGGCATCCAGTCGTCGGCCGACGTGGTCGAGCGTCGCCGACAGGCCGGGCAGGTCCGGCTGGGGGTGGAGTCGCTGCACGTCCACGCGGTGTAGGTCACCGAGGGCCGAGCACCACTCAGTCGGCGTGCGTCAGCATCACCACGTCGCCGTCCTTGCTCACCCTCAGACGCCCGGGAACTGCCTGATCGGCGTCCCCCATCACCCGGTAGAGCACGAGCCCGCTCGTCGTCGTCGCGTCCTCCTCAGCAACGGGCACGGTCGTCGCGATCGGGAAGCCGTCGGCTTCCAGGTCGGTGTCGTCGGTGAACGGGAACACGGTGTCCCGCCAGCCGGGAGCGAGGTCGGTGACGGCGCGGAGAAGACGGACGTCTCCCTCTTGCTCGAAGTGCAGGACGACTTCCTCGTGACACGGTGAGAGCGTTGCGACGGCGAGCCGACCGTCGGGCGCTCGTCGCGAGCGCACGGGTCCGGTCAGCTCCGGCAGCGTGAGATCTCGCTCGAAGCCAACCGGACCTTCGCGTAGCACGACCGGACGACCGTCCATCGCCGAGCCACCGGCCAGCGTCACCCGACGCCCGAGGTCGACGGTGAGCGAGGACGGCAGCGCCGGATCGAGCTCGGGCAGGCCAGCGCTGTCCCAACCTCCTGGCGTCGACCTCAGCAGCACGAGCTCGCCACCCCGCTCTGCCAACACCACGAGCGTGCCCTCACCGAGGTCTTCGATCGCGCAGGTCGAGCCGCCGAGAACCGCGTCGTCGAGGGACGCCAGCTCCCAGCCCGCGAAGCGACGGTGCGCGAGCTGCGCGACGCTGCCGTCGGCCGGCTGGAACACGACCAGCGGTCGCTGGGCGTGGTCGAGCGCCAGGCAGGCGAGGTCGACGTCACCAGCGCTCACGAGCTCTCGCGTCCAGCTCCCGTCACGGCGGGTCGCGAGGACCAGCTCTCCTCCGTCGATCCCCACGCCGTGAATCGTCCCGCCGGCCTGGATCGCAGCGTCGAGCAAGACGGCGGTGCGTCCGAACGCGGGAGCGCTCCCAAGGGTCTCGACCGACCATGTTCCCTCGGGCGCGCGCAAGGCGATCTCGTCACCGTCTTCGCCGAGTCCGACCAGCACCATCTCGCCTCGCCCGCCGACCGCCGCCCGACCCGCACCGTCCAGCGTCGGATCGAGGTCGTCGCGTCCCCAGCCGCCGTCGCCGCGAGAGAGCATGGTCGCCAGGGGAGCACCGACGAAGTCGAGGGCGGCGAGGATCTCCGGCTCTCCGTCGTGGGTCGCATCACCGGTGAAGACGAGGTCGTGCAGGAGCACGGGCCAGCCGTCACCGAGCGGCTCCTCCTCCCACCCTTCGGCGTCGAGACGGCCGATGACGTTCCGCCAGCTCGCGGTCGTGCCGGACCGGAAGCTCCGGCCCCGCCAGCTCTCCACCAGCCGTCCATCGGCGGTGACGTCCGACCACTGAGCGCTCGACGGGAAGCCGAGCTCCGGTCGGCCGACCACCATCCACGCCCCCGGGAAGCCACGGATCACGCCGAGCACCGTGCTCATGACGACCTCACCGCTGACCACGTGCTCGATGTCGGTGTTGCCGAGAAAGCCGAGGTCCTCGGTGGCGACGACCTCCGAGGTCCAACCGCCACCGGAGAGCTCCTGCACGTGGAGCAGGTCTTGCTCGACCAGCCCGTCCTGCACGGTGACCGCCAGGCCGAGCTCTCCATCCGGCGCGAGGTCGAGGTCGAGATCGATGACGCGCTCGTCGGGTCCGATGGGCGGCCGCACCGCGGGGCGCACGCTCCACCGACCGCTGACCCAGCGAGCCACCGAGACCCCGCCACCCGCATCGAGGTACGCGAGCGCGGGCTCACCCCCCGCGTCGACGACCATCGCGAGCAGGGGCGGCGCACCGGGGGGCAGCTCGGTGGTGACGGTGCTCTCGGACCAGCCTCCCGGCGAGGACCTGGACACGATGAGACCTGCCGCAGTCCAGCGGGCGACGATGGGATCTCCCGCGTTGTCGAAGACACCCCGCGCCAACAGCAGCGGCCCTACGGCCACCTGCTCGAGCCGCCAGTCGGCCCGGTGGCCGGCGGCGATCCAGAGCTCGTCGTCCGCACCGTCGTTCTCGAGCTGATGGGTGACGAGGACGCCGGTCGTGTCGTGCCAGTCGACCGCGTGAAGACGAGCGCAGTCGTCGACGACCGTCTCGACCTCCCAGCTCCCGTCGAAGGGCAGGGCGTAGCGGGCGACCTGCACCCGGCCCTCGCCCAGGGCGAGCACGGGCCAGTCGACGTCGTCGAGGGTCATGAAGGCGGCACCGCCCCAGCGGAGGGTGTCGACCCGCTCCCGCGCCCACTCCGCGTGGGCGGGCAGGGCGAGAGCCCCCAGCAGGAGCACCACGACCGTCCAGGCTCTCATCTCTCCTCCAACTCCTCCGGAACGGGACACGTCCAGCCCCCGGAACGTAGGCTATCGGGCGGGTTCCGACCGGGGCTCGTGGCGGACCGACGTCCCGTTCAATCGACCGAGCACGGAGCGGACCCAGGGGATGGTGACGTGCTCATTCGATCCTACGTGGAGGGTGACGAGCCGGCGGTCGTGGCGCTGTGGTCGGAGGTCTTCGGCTACGCCCAGGCACGCAACGACCCGGCCAAGGTGCTCCGGGACAAGCTGACCACCGACGGCGATGGCGAGCTGGTCGTGGTCGCCGAGCGCGACGACGAGCTGGTCGGCACGGCCATGGCGGGCTACGACGGTCACCGAGGCTGGCTGTACCGGGTGGCGGTCGCCCCCACGCACCGTCGTCACGGTCTCGCCCGAGCATTGGTCGCGGAAGCCGAGCGACGGCTCCAGGCACGGGGCTGCGCGAAGGTGAACCTGCAGGTCGTCGACCACGACGACGAGCTCGACGCCGTGAGCTTCTGGAAGGCCGTCGGCTACGTCTTCGAGCCCCGGATCAGCCTGGGCAAGCAGCTCGGCGGCTGACGCGACTGCGTGAGGACGTGCCACGGGGCACGGCCCAGGAGGCCGACGGGATTCACTTCCGGCGGCCGACCCCCAAGCAGCGCCCCCTTGGAGTCGGGCCCCCCTCGGCCGTCACGCCATCCCGACTCAGCCCGTAGAGGCAAGGCTCAGGAGGCCGGCGGGATTCACTTCCGGCGGCCGACGGGGCTTTGGGTCATGGGAGCACCGGCCGAAGGCCGGCGCGCACCGGACCCCAAACCTGAATCAAATCCGACCGATGAAGTGGGTACCGGCCTTGCCGTCGAGCGCGTCGATGAGGCGGTCCGGGCTCGTGATGAGCCCGCGCCGTCCGCCCCGCTGCAGGAAGCCGTGGATCGCCTCGACCTTCGGGCCCATCGAGCCCGCCGGGAAGTGGTCCTCGGCCATGTAGCGGGCACACTCGGCCAGGGTCACCGCGCCCAGGATCTGCTCGTCGGGCTGTCCGAAGTTCAGCGCGACGGCATCGACAGCCGTGAGGATGATGAGGAGCTCGGCCCCCACGTCGGTGGCGAGCACCGCCGAGGTGAGGTCCTTGTCGATGACGGCCTCGACGCCGACGTAGTCACCGTCGTCCGCCTTGCACATGGGGATGCCTCCCCCACCTGCCGCCACCACGATGTTGCCGGCCCCCGCCGCCTCGCGGACCATGTCGCGCTGGATGACCTTCAACGGCTCCGGTGAGGGGACGACGCGACGCCAGCCGCGGCCCGCGTCCTCCTTGATGATCCAGCCCTCCTCGTCACGTCGGGCTTCGGCATCCTCCTTGGTGAGGAAGGGGCCGACGGGCTTGGTCGGCTCCTCGAAGGCGGGATCCTCGGGGTCGACGAGGACCTGCGTCACCACCGTCACGACGTAGCGGCGAATCTCGCGCTGCCGCAGCTCGTTGAGCAGGGCGCGCTGGAGGTAGTAGCCGAGGCTCCCTTCCGTCTGGGCGACCAGCACGTCGAGCGGCAAGGGCGGCACGGTGTCACGGGCGAGCTCGACGCTGCGCATGAGCATGCCCACCTGCGGTCCGTTGCCGTGGGTGATGACGATGTTGTAGCCCCGCTCGGCCAGCACCATGAGCTGCTGGCAGATGTGCCGGGCGTTGCGGCCGTGCTGCTCGTGGGTCCCCTCCTCGCCCGCCTGCATGAAGGCGTGCCCTCCCATGGCCACGACCACCGTCTGTCCGACCCGGGAGGGTCGCTTCTCATCGGACTTGCTCACGCGGGGACTCCTTCTCGGGCGAGGGGCATGGTCAGGCAGCGGCCCCCTCCCCGGGCGCGTGACAGCTCACTCCCCGAGAACGAGAAGACGGCGCGATCGCGCTCCATCCCCGTCGCGAGGAGCTCCTTTCGTTCGTCGGCCGGCAGCACGACGCTCATTCGGATCTCTTCGAAGCCGTGCTCGGCCAGGGCGGCGATGGTCCGTCGGTTGCGTGAGTAGAGGATGATCTTCCCCGGGCTCACGCAGACCGCGTTGGCACCGTCGGTCCACTGCTCGCGCTCCTGGTGGAGCGGCTCGTCGCCCCCACAAGGAACGAGCTTGGTCTGGGCTCCCATCTCGTCGCGCAGCACGTCGAGCACGCTCGCCCGCGACAGGGCCTCGGGCGGCCGATCGCGGGTCAGCCGCGCCACGGGGCTGCCGGGACGATCGCGGCTGCCGACCATGAGCGGCTCATGACCGATGAAGAGGTCGCGGTCGACCTGGGTGAGGATGGTGTCGAGGTGCATGACCGAGCGCTCCTCCGGCATCATGACGACGTAGATCGTCTCGAGCCCGGGGTGCGCGGCAAACAACGACTCGTCGGCCAGACGCTGAATGGTCTGGGGTGTCGTCCGCTCCGAACAACCGACCATGAGCGTGCGCTCGGAAAGGACGAGCAGGTCGCCGCCCTCGAGCGACCGCAAGCTGGGCGGCAGGTGGGCGTCGTCCGCGGCGAAGCAGAGGGCCTCCGCCCCGATGGGCGCACCGTGCTCGAGCGCGAAGGACACGAGGAGCGGCTCGCGGGCGCGAGCGGACCGGGCCATTCGACCGACGACGAAGTGGTCGTGAACGGACATGCACGGATCGCGCATGAACATGAGGTTCGGCACGGGCCGGAGCGCGCGACGGGTGACGCCCTGCAAGCGGTTGCGAACACGAGCCAGCGACAAGGGCGCGTCGGCGAGGTCGTCCCAGTGAAGGCCCTCGACGAGAGCGCGGGCCAGCCGTTCGGGCTCCCAGTCGGCGATGAGCTCGGCGAGCTCGGGGGCCCCGCCGAGGGCGCAGACCCGGTCGAGCAGGGTGCGGGTCGCCTCGGCGGGCGCCGTGGCCAACGCCGAGGTCAAGAGGTCGAGGACCTCGAGCGTCTCGGCACCCCCTGCCTGGAGGATCTCGACGAGCAGGTCGTGCTCGCGGGCGGCCTCGGGCGCCGAGAGGATGTCGTCGAAGAGCAGCCGCTCGAGGTCGTGCTGCGTCATCTGGAGGATCTCGGCCCCGGGCCGGTGCACGAGCACTCGACGGAGGTGTCCGATCTCGTTGTCGACGGAGATGGCGACCTGCTCGCGGTCGCCCTGCTGGCTAGTGGATCCCATCGCCTAACGTGGCTCGGGACCTGCACCCTGTCAAGCGCTCCTCCGGGGTTCTCACGAGGTCTCCCTCCGGGGTTCCCTCGGGGTGCGTCTTCCGTTACCTTCTGGCCGCCCATCCGTCCGGAAGGAGCCTTCCCTGGAGCCCCGTTCATGACCCGA
Source organism: Acidobacteriota bacterium (assembly GCA_039029535.1). Classification (GTDB taxonomy): domain Bacteria; phylum Acidobacteriota; class JBCCFW01; order JBCCFW01; family JBCCFW01; genus JBCCFW01. The sequence continues at coordinate 4,975 of JBCCFW010000209.1, read as the reverse complement.
CACCTGCGCAGCCTGCTCGACCTGAACCCGCAAGAAACCACTCACCTCCTCGACCTGGCCGCGAAGGTCAAGTCGAGCCCGGGCGACTACTCCTCCGCCCTCGCCGGCAAGTCGATCGCGATGATCTTCGCGAAGCAGTCGACGCGCACGCGGATCTCCTTCGAGGTCGGCATCAACCAGCTCGGCGCGCAGGCGCTCAACCTCTCGACGGGCGGCGGCACCGGCATGCAGATGGGCCGTGGCGAGACCACGCACGACACGGCCAAGGTCCTGTCGCGCTACGTCCACGCCATCGTCATGCGGACCTTCGCGCAGTCGCAGGTCGACGGGCTCGCCGAGCACGGCTCCATCCCGGTCGTGAACGCGCTGACCGACATGTACCACCCCTGCCAGGCGCTGGCCGACCTCCAGACCATCCGCGAGCACCAGGGCACGACCCAGGGCAAGAAGCTCGTGTATGTCGGTGCCGGCAACAACGTGGCGCACTCGCTGCTGTTGGCCGGTCCGCGGGCTGGCATGGACGTCGTCTGTGCCTGCCCGGCAGAGCTGCCGCCGAACGCCCACGTGTTCGAGCAGGCCAGGGCCGACGCTGCCGCGGCCGGCACCTCGGTCGGCATCGACACCAGCCCCAAGGCGGTCGAGGGAGCCGACGTCGTCTACACCGACACGTGGGTGAGCATGGGCGAGGAGGAGGAGGCCAAGCGGCTCATCCAGCTCCTCTCCGACTTCCAGGTCAACGACGACCTCATGGCCCAGGCCAACGACGGCGCGATCTTCATGCACTGCCTGCCTGCCCACCGCGGTGACGAGGTCACCGACGAGGTCATGGACGGCAAGCAGTCTGTCGTCTTCGACCAGGCCGAAAACCGCCTCCACGCGCAGAAGGCGCTGCTCCTGCTGCTGCTGGGCGCGGAGAGCTGGAGTTGAGCAGGCTGCCGGGTCGGCCCTCCAGGTAGGCGACCCGGCTCGACGCGAGCGCCCCCAGTGGCCTCCTCGGTCTCCAGGTGCGATGCTCTGGAGGCCTTTTTTTGCGTCTCGCCGTGCTCGATCTGCACGGCACGGGAGGGAGACATGACCATCGCTCGCCGTGCGTCACGACGACGCGCCCTCGCTCTTCGCTGGCTCCTGGCCTGCGCCGTCGTCTTCGGGCTCGCAGCGGCACGTCCTTCGATGGCGTCCCAACCCCATCGGCCTGCCGTCGCCGAGACCACCCGACGGTGGACGCCCCCCGACCTGTCACCGCAGCGCCACGGCGACCCCGAGTGCATCCCCGACCCCGACCTGGACAACCAGCGCTTCCTCGACGGGAGCCTCCTCCGACCGGACGCCGTCATCGGCTCCTTCGGCCAGCAGCTCGGCGTCACGGGGCTCGAGACGGTGGACGTCGACGGCAACGGCGTCGACGAGATCGTCGTGGGTCACCCCTCGGCGTGGTACGTCCTGCGCTGGGTTCCAGCCCGCGACGACTACGTGCAGGTCCACTGGCACGAGGCCGGCATCGCCCTCCCCCTCGATGGCGGCAACATCGTCGAGCTCGCGGTGGGTGAGCTCGACGGCGATCCAGGCGTCGAGATCGCGGTGCTCTTCACGGACAAGACTCTCGCAGTTCATGACGCCACGACCGGTGAGCTCGAGCACGAGCTCGTCCTCGACCTACCCAGGGATCCCGCCGGCCTGCACGTCGCGAACATCGATGCCACGCCCCTCGACGAGCTCCTCGTCTTCGACGACGACGATCTCCTCGTTTACCAAGCCGGCTCGGCCAGCTTCGAGTGGAGGGTGCTCGACGCTCGGGGCACCGACCTCACGACCGGAAACTTCGACGACGACCCCGCCCTCGAGATCGCCATCGGCCGCGACGCCGACGGCTGGATGATCGACACCGAGCTTCGGGACATCGAGTGGATCGAGCCCCTCGGCTTCGGGACCCACGTGGACTCGGGTGACGTCGACGACGACGGTCGAGACGAGATCGTCGGCGTGGAGAGGTTCGGCGACTTCTTCGTGGTCGATGCCGACACCCGGACTCGCAAGTTCTCCATCGACAACGTCGACACCTCGGCGATCCTCGCTCACGACGTCGATGGCGACACCCTGCCCGAGGTCCTCCTCGGTGACGGCCAGCTCGGTGAGGTCCAGGTCCGCGACGCCATCGACGGCAGCACCCTCGGCTCGCTCCCCAACCCCGAGCATTCGGTCGCCAACATCACCATCGGTGACGTCGACGGCGACTGCACGAACGAGCTCGTCTGGGGAGCGGGCTTCGGCGACGCTGGCAGCGATCGACTCCACGTCGCCGACCTCGCCACCGAGACCTTCGAGTGGGAGAACATCGAGAACGACGGCCCGATGCACTGCTTCGGCGTGGGCGACGTCGACGCCGACGGTCGTCAAGAAGTGTTGCGTGTCTCGTCCCGGTCGGACGCCGGCAGCGACGGCGCCCTCGTCTTCGTGACCGATCTCCACCGACGCCAGGACGAGCAGCTCCCCTCGGCGGCCCTCACCGACGGCCAGATGCCCACGCAGGGCCTGGTGCTCGCCCAGCTCGACGACGACCGCCCCCTGGAGTACGTCGTCAACGGCTCGACCGGCACCACCGGGCGGGTGCGTGCCTTCGATGCGGTGACGCACGAGATGCAATGGGAGACCGACGGCTGGCCCGGCGAGTGGGTCTCGATGATCGTCGCCGGCGATCTCGAGCGAGACGGCGTCCTCGACCTCGTCGTCGGAACGGGACGTCAGACCGCCGAGGCGGAGGGCACGTTCCTCCGCGTCCTCGACGCCGCCACCGGCGAGCTGCGCTGGCGGACACCCAGCCTCGGCACTTCCTCGGCCGGAGTCGTCGACATCGCGATCGGAGCCGTCGACGCCGACCCACCTCGCGAGATCGTCGCCAGCCATGCCGGTCGCCTGCTGGTCTTCGACGGCGAGACCGGTCTCGAAGAGCTGTCCGAGCCCCTCGCCGGGATCGGTCCCATCGAGATCCTCGACCTCACCGGTAACAGCGACCTCGACATCCTCGTGGGTACCGATGACGGCGTGCTGATCGGCCTCGCACACGACGCGTACCACGTGTTCATCGTGCAGCCGATCACCGACGGCTCGATCGACGCGCTCCGCGTCGTCGACCTGGATCACGACGGCGGTCGTGAGCTGCTGCTCACCACCCTTCTCGACGGAACGGACGAGTCGCGCCTGCGCATCCACGACCTGGCGCTCGCCTGTCGTGTCTGGGAGAGCCCCCCGCTCGCGGGACCCGCCGGTCTCGCCAACGGCCTGCAAGTGGTCGACGTCGACGACGACGGCCGCACCGAGATCCTCGTGTCCACCGGCCAGGGTCTCCACGTCTTCGAGGTCGAGCTGGCTCCCGGCGTCCAGCTCGCCGACACGCTGCCTCCCGTCCATCCGGGCGCGGTCGGTCTCCAGGCCGTGCGCCCGATCGCGACCCCGGACTGCTGTCCGGCCGTCGATCTCGAGTGGGCCCGGGCCTACGACGGGGCGAGCCCACCGGTCGAGCACGTCATCCATCGCAGCACGACCGCCGACTTCGTCCCCGGACCGACCACCGTGGTCGGACGCACCCGCGAGCAGAGCTGGCGCGACGTCACCGTCGCCCCGGGCACGCGCTACCACTACCTCGTGCGCACCGAGGATCGCCTCGGCAACGTGGAGACCAACCAGGTCCGACGCTCCATCGAGACCACGGAGGCCCTCGTCCCCGACGCGGCCGAGCTCGTCTCGATCGTCGACCGCACCGACTGCGCCCGCGACGGCATCGCGATCACCTTCACGCATCCGGGCATCCCCACCGACGTCGTCTTCGAGCTCCTGGTCGACGGCATCGTGGTCGCCATCGACGTCACGTCGCCACACGTCCACCTTCCGGGCGACTCCGACGACCACGTCTACGCGATCCGGGCACGTCACCCTCACTGTCCGCTCGAGACCCTCTCGACCGAGAGGACGATCGCCGACCTGGGCGTCGCGGTCACGCTGCCCACCACGACCGTCGTCGACCTCGACGAGTGCGCGCTCGGCGAGGTCGAGATCGCCTTCACGGACGACGGCGCCGACCGTCATGCCCTCGTCGTCGATGGGCTCGTCGTCGCGGACCCCGTGACCTCGCCGGTGCGTCACGCTCCCGGTGACGACGCACCGCACGTCTACGTCATCCGTGGCATCGACGAGACCTGTGGAAGCGAGGTCGACTCGTCACCCGTCGTCTTCGCCGACGTGGAGCGTGGCCTCGAGGCTCCGGTGATCGTCCGGTTCGACGACGCGGATCTCTGCGACCTCGGGGAGGGCGTGGTCACCTTCACCCACCCGGGCTTCGTCGGCGCGGGTCGCTACGAGCTCTGGCGCGATGGAGCCGTGTTCCTCAGTCCCTTCGAGAGCGGCGCCCCCGTGCCGCTCGACGACCAGCTCGTGCACGAGTACGTGGTCCGAGCCATCGACGAAGACTGCGGCATCGTGTCGGACTCCCGGGTCTCGCTCCTCGTCGACGAGAGCGGTCGCACCCCGGCCGCCACGCTGACCCTCATCGACGCCGACGCCTGCACCATGGGCGAGGCGCTCGTGCTCATCGACCACCCCGGCTTCCCGGTCGACGGTCGCTACGAGCTCTGGCGGGACAGCGCGCCCTGGCTCGACCCGGTCGTGGACGGCCAGACGGTTTCCCTCGACGGCGTGCACGACTACCAGATCTACGCATATGACGAGATCTGTCGTCGCGACAGTCTCTCGTCCCCGGTCCTGTTCGAGGACACGGTGGGCCAGCTCCCCGATCCCGTGCTCCGGGTCGCTCGCGAAGTCGACACCGACGACACGCTTCGCCTCTCGTGGGAGCCTCTCCCGGCCGCGGAGGTCAACGTCTACGTCGGCTCGCTGACGACCCTGTCGGCCGGCTACGACCACGTGAGCCGACGACCCGGCCTGCGCTTTCCCGACGGCGCCACCGTCGACCGCGGTTGCCAGC
>JBCCFW010000208.1:0-12358 GCA_039029535.1 Acidobacteriota bacterium | reverse complement strand
TGATCACCGCGACCGCCATGCTCGCCCGCGGTGAGCTCGGCGGGGGGGCGGTCGTCGGCACGGTCATGACGAACCTCGGCCTCGAGAAGGCCCTGAAGGAGCGGGGCCTGGGCCTCCGCCGCGCCGCGGTGGGCGATCGCTTCGTGCACGAGGACATGGTCGCGTCCGGCTGCAACCTGGGCGGCGAGCAGAGCGGGCACGTCATCTTCCTCGACGAGGCGCCCACCGGTGACGGACAGCTCAGCGCGCTGCAGGTTCTCCGCGCCCTCTCCGAGAGCGGCCAGAGCCTGAAGGACGCAGCCGCTCAGCTCGTGCGCGCACCGCAACGTCTCATCAACGTGCGGGTCCCCGAGCGACGAGCCCTCGACGAGCTGACCCGCTACGGCGAGCTCGTCGCGACCTGGCAAGAGAAGCTGACCGACGTCGGCCGGATGCTCGTGCGCTACTCCGGCACCGAGCCGCTGGTGCGAGTGATGGTCGAGGGTCACGACGAGGAGATGGTCGAGCGCTGCGCCGAGGAGCTGGCCGACTGTCTCGCCGACGAGCTCGGAGGGCAGCGGTGACCGGCCTGGTGGTCGACCTCGACCCTCTCGCCATCCTCGCGCAGTCGACGCGAAGCGAGTCCTGGGATCCCGCGCGACTGGCGGTGCTGGCGGAGACCGGTGGCTGTCGCGGCGTCTCGATCAGCCTGCGCGAGGACCGACGCAGCGGTCAGGAGCGCGACGTCCGCTTGCTGCGCGAGCTCGGGACGGGTCTCCTCGAGATTCGAATCCCCCCGAGCGCTCGAGCCGTCGAGCTCGTCCCCTCGCTGCGACCCGACCGCGTCGTGCTCGTGCCCGAGCGCCCCGAGCAGCTCCTCCCCGAGACCGGCATCGACCTGAGCGCGGGCGCGACCACCGTCGTCGAGGCCGTCCGCGCCCTGGCCGAGGCAGGCATCGACACCCGTGTCCTCACCGAGCCCGAACGCGAACAGGTCAAGGCGGCCCATCGTCTCGGCCTCACGGGAGCCTGCCTCCTCGGCGCTCGACTGGGCGCCTGCCGCGACGACGCGAGCGCTGCCAAGGAGCGCGAGAAGCTGGTCGAGTGCCTGACCCTCGCCACCAAGCTGGGGATGAGCACGCAGGTCGCCCACGGCCTGGACGAGCGGGCGCTGGCACGGCTGCGGGGCCTGTCGAACCTGGACGAGGCCGTGGTCGGACCGGCCCTCTGGGCCCGTGCCTTGACCCTGGGGGCTGCCGGTGCCGTGGCCGATTGCCGCGGTCTCCTTCGGTAGGCTCCGGACCTCTCCGGACGCGCTTGACAGCCCGGTAGGTGGCTGTCATCCTCCGCGTCCTCCGGGCGGTTAGCTCAACTGGAAGAGCACTTGCCTTACACGCAAGGGGTTACTGGTTCGAGCCCGGTACCGCCTACCAAGGGCGGTGCAAGCGCCCGGTAGAGTGCGAAAAGTCAGTCCTGCAGCGGGCTCGTAGTTCAGTTGGTTAGAACGCTGGCCTGTCACGCCAGAGGTCGCGAGTTCGAGTCTCGTCGGGCCCGCCAACAGCTGCAGTCGACGACACGCACCGCCCCCCTCGCAGTCAGCGCGGGGGGCCTGCGTCTTCGCCCGCTCGGCAGAGTTGACGACCCAGGCCGCGGTCACGCCGGGCTCTGCTTGCGAGAGAGCCCCTCCATCGGAGACGATCCGACCCGAGTTTCGTGTCTCCCCGCACGAACTCGTGGAAGGCTCGCGATGGACGGTCCCATGGACGGTGACGACAGCCTGGGCTTCCGGGCTCGAATCCTCACGCGCGCCCGGGATTGGAAGCGTCAGTTCTTCCCTCTCCACGTCTTCGGCGGGCAGCCGCTCATGGAGGCCGAGCTCCCCCTCTCACCGCACAGCGGTCTTCCACTCCACCTGACCCTCGACATCGATCTCGAGGATCCGGCGCTCTCCTTCCTCGGCATCAAGTCGGTGCGCCGGCTCGCGGTGCTGGCGAACTATCACCTCGATGCCGCGACCGACCCGCTCTTCGTCAAGCACCTCGACGAGGGCCGGGCGCTCGAGCTGCTCTCGGAGCCGGCCGCCGAGGTTCAGCCGGGCGTGCCGGCCGAGCTCCCGCAGCTCCCGGTGGAGCTCGAGGCGCTGAGCGAGGCCGAGATGGCGGTCGAGTCCGTCGACGAGCTGCCGTCGGGGCTCGGGCCGCTGCACCAGGTCGGTGGCCACCCGGTCTGGATCAACGATCCGCTGCCGCCGCCGCGCTGCCCCGAAACCGACGAGGAGATGCGCTTCATCGCCTGCGTCGACTCGGAGCGTCGCTTCCCCACCGGCAACGCCGAGGTGCAGCTTCTCTTCGGTGACTGCGGGATGCTCTACGTGTACTGGTCCGAGGCCGCTTCCATCTCGGCTGCCGTGGTCCAGTCTTATTAGAAGGTGTGGGGGCCGGTGCGGGTCGGCCTGACGGCCGACTCCTCCCATGCCCCCACGCCCCGTCGGACGAGGGAAGTGAATCCCCTCGCCCTCCAAGCCACTGACTCCCGCAGTCCCAGCAGGCAGACGGTAGCGTTTGAGCGGCCTGACGGCCGACTCCTCCCATGCCCCCACGCTCCGTCGGACGAGGGAAGTGAATCCCCTCGCCCTCCAAGCCACTGACTCCCGCAGTCCCAGCAGGCAGACGGCAGCGTTTGAGCGGCCTGGCGGTCGACTCCTCCCGTGCACGCCCCGTCGGACGAGGGAAGGGAATCCCTCGCCCTCCAGGTCACTGCCTCCCAGGCCAGTCAGTCCGTCAGCGCGGCGCGGGGCGAGAGCGGTACTTGCGGTAGAGCACGCTATGGCGGTCGTCGAAGGGAACTTCGCGACCGTCCATGATGAGGTTGACCGCCGAGGTCACGACCTCGAGCGGCACGCCGTCCCAGACGACCAGGTTCGCCCGCTGACCGACCTCCACTCGACCGATCTCGCCGTCGAGCCCGAAGACCTGAGCCGGCGACGACGTCACCGCCGCCAGCGCCGCCTCGCGCGGTAGGCCGTAGGCGATGGCCATGGCGGCCTCGTCGGGCAGGTTGCGCGCGTGCGCGGCCGAGAAGCCACCGCTCCCCACCGTCAGGCAGAAGCGAACACCCGCCTCGTGGAGACGCACCGGCGCCATGTAGGCGACGTCATAGGGCTCGTGGTCGCGACGCGGCAGCGCGCGCACCGAGCCGAGGATCACCGGCACGTCGGCGGCCGCCAGGCGATCGGCGATGCGCCAGGAGTCGCGAGCCCCCGCCAGCACCAGGCGCAGCCCCCAGCGCTCAGCCCAGTCCATGGCCGCCAGCATCTGCGGAACGTCATTGCCGTGGACCACCACCGGGAGCTCACCCGACAGCACGGGCGCGAGGGCGTCCAGGCGCGCGTCGCGCTCCCAGGAAGACAGGTTGCCACCGCCTCCGCTCGAAGCGAGGTACGCCTGGGCCGTGGCGAGCAGGTCGTCGAGCTCGCGGAGCACCTCGGCCCGACGATTCTCCTGCTCGTCCGCGCCCGGCTTGACGCCCTTGTCACGCGAGGTCGTCATGTCCGGCCAGCTCACGTGCAGCGCCGCCGGGGCCTTGAGGTTCATGTCCTCGCGGGTCCAGCCCCGGAGCTTCATGAGCGACGAGCGCCCCCGCACGAGCGCGCCCTCGGGCACGACCATCGCGTGCAGGACGCCGCCGGCCATGGTGACACCCAGCAGGGCCGAGTCCGGGTTGACCGCCGTGTCTGCCCGCACGTGCGGGTTGATGCGTCCGACCTCCCGCTGATCGCGGGTGGAGCGCACGGCGTTGATCTCGACGAGACCAAGCACGGTGTGAGCCGCGGTGAGCCCCGGGCTGACATGGAGCCCTCGGGCGTCGATGACCTGCGACGCTGACGCCCCCTGGCCAGCACCGGGGCCGACCGCCGCGATGCGGCCGTCGCGCAGGACGATGTCGTGATCGGTGAGGACCGTCGCGCCGTCACCGACGTGAACGGTCGCACCACGGATGACGAGCTCCTGCGCGAGCACCGAGCCCGCGAGGAGGATCGAGCAAAGAGAGGAGACGACGACTCGGGTGCGCATCAGTGGATCTCCTCGTCGTGATGACCGTGGTCGGCGTGACCGGCGTTGTCGAGACAGTGGTCATGCCCCTTGAGCAGGTACGGGTAGCTCCGCGGACGGCTGCCCTTCGACTCGCTGCCGTCACCGTCACGGGCCTTCTCCACCGCGGCGATGAGCGCGGCACGACGCTCGGCCTGCGCCTCACGCTGCGCGAGGTCCACCGCCCGGTCGAAGTAGAGCCGACCATCGACGAAGGTCTGGAGCGCGAGCGAGGCCGGTGACATCGGCGGTCCGTTCCAGAGGACGAGATCGGCGTCCTTGCCGACCTCGAGCGAGCCGATGCGGTGGTCGACGCCCATCTGGATCGCCGCGTTGATGGTGACGAACTTGAGCGCCTCTTCCGGCGGCACGCCACCGGAGCGCACGGCCTTGGCGGCCTCGAGGTTCATCCGTCGGGCCAGCTCCGTCGAGTCGGAGTTGAAGGTCACGTTCACGCCGCGCTCCCACATGAGCGCGCCGTTGTGCGGGATGGCGTCGTAGACCTCGAACTTGTAGGCCCACCAGTCGGAGAATGACGAGGCGTGCGCGCCGTGCGCGGCCAGCTCGTCGGCGACCTTGTAGCCCTCCAGCACGTGCTGGAAGGTGCCCATCGTGAAGCCGAGCTCTTCGGCCAGCCGGACCAACATGAGGATCTCGTCCTGCCGGTACGAGTGGCAGTGAATCCACATGTCGCCGCGGAGGATGTCGGCCAGGGCATCGAGCTGGAGGTTCGGTCGCGGCGGGAGCGCGTCGCGCTCACCGCCCGAGCCCCAGTCGCGGTGCGCCTCGGCGTGCTCGCGGGCCTCGTGGAACTTCACGCGCATGAACTGCTCGACACCCATGCGGCTCTGCGGGAAGCGGGTGGTGTACTCCTCGCCCCAGTTCGCTTGCTTGACGTTCTCACCCAGCGCGAACTTGATGGTCGGCTTGGCGCCCTGGAGCTTGAGCCCTTCGGGGGTCGCACCCCAGCGGAGCTTGATGGTCTGCGCCTGACCACCCATCGAGTTAGCCGAGCCGTGCAGCAGGTGTGCCGTCGTCAGGCCACCCGCGAGCAAGCGGTAGATCGACAGGGTCTCGCTGTTGACGACGTCGCCGATGCGGACCTCAGCAGTGCAGGAGTTCGTCCCCTCGTTGACGCCGCCGACGATGGCCGAGTGCGAGTGGGCGTCGATGAGGCCCGGGGTCACGTGCAGGCCGGTGCCGTCGACCTCGTTGCCGCCACGGGGCAGGCGGAGGTTCGAGCCGATGGCCTGGATGCGTCCGTCGCGGACGAGGAGGTCGGCGCGTCCGAGCACGCCGACGTCGGCGGCGGTCCAGAGCGTCGCGTTGCGGATGACGAAGGCGGACGCGTGGTCGAGCGGACCACCGAACGGCTTCGGACGCGGTGCCGGCGTCCGCGGGGTCGGCGGCTCGTCCGGCGGCTGCGGTCCGAGCACGCGACGACCGCTGAGCGTGATGCCGGGCCCCGTGCCGGTCATCCGATGGCCGTCGACGCTGGCCTCGACACCAACGCTGTCCTCGGCCTCTGCGTCCCAGGGCGTGACCTTCAGGTCGAAGCTCACCGCGTCGCCGACGAGCTCGAGCCCTTCGAGCTTCGCCTTCTCGCGCTTCTTCTCGGAAGGGTCGGGCTTCCAGCTGAAGGAGCCACCACCCGCCTTGAGCGAGAGCGTGCCTTCGACAGCCTTGCCGCCGCGGGTGAGCGTGACGTCCCACTTGCCCTTCGGGCCTTCGGGCTGTCGCTCGATGATGCGGCGCTCCTCGCCGATCCAGACCTCACGGATGACACGGCCCTTCTCGAACGGCCGACCGTGCGAGAGGACGAAGTGCGCCAGCTTGCCGGGCTCGAGGGTGCCGACCAGGTGATCGACGCCGTGGAGCTTGGCGGGCCGGGTCGTGAGCATGGCCATCGCCGTCGCCTCGGGCAGGCCACGCTCGATGGCGCGTCGGACGCGGCCCGGCACGGCCGACAGCTCGTCGGTCTTGAGCCCCTTGGTCGACAGCGACACCTCGACACCCATCTCGTCGAGCCAGCGCGGCGTGTCGGGCGCGCGATCCCAGTGCTCGAGCCGTCGGTCGCTGACCTCGAGCCACTCCCACTCGGTGGTCGCCGCCGGCGGCGCCGGGAAGTCGAGAGGCAGCACGACCGGCACGCCGAGGCGAGCGACCTCATTGAGCCGGCGATGCTCGTCGCCCGAGCCGATGACGCGGAAGGGAATGCCGAACTCGTCTGCGAGCTCGCCGGCCCGCAGCGCGTCGAGCACGGAGCGGCAGTCGAAGGCCAACCGGGCGCGGCTGCGCGAGCGCTCACCGAAGGCGTCGGCCAGGGCAGCGAGAGCGGACGAGTTCTCGGGCCGGGGAGCGCGCGCGTGACGCTTCGACCAGGCCCAGGCGTCCTCGTACCAGCGACCGTCGAGGAGCCCCTGTCGCAGCACGGCCGTCGCACCCATCACGGAGTTCGGGTAGGTGTTGCTACCCCAGCCACCGGCCTCGAAGGCGGCGTGGATCTCGGTCCCTTCCTCAATGAGGTGGTCGCGCAAGGGACCGCCGAGCAGCTCGACGACCGCGCCCCGCCCCCGGAAGATGCCGGAGTCCGGGACGACGGCGGCCGTGGTGAAGCCCTGCTTCCACCAGCTCTTCAGTCCCTTCTCCTTCGGCTGCAGCACGCTGGCCACCCGCAGCTCGGGGTGGACCTTGGCGTTGGCGTGACCGTGGCCGGGACGCTCCTCGTCGTCGTCGTCGTCCCCGCCCCCCTTCTTCTCGCCGCCGAGCTTGGACAGGCCCAGGTGCGGCTCGAAGAGGCCCGGCCAGGCCACCATCCCTTCACCGTCGTGGACGACGGCATCGGCCGGCGGCTGGAGACCGACTCCGACGTCCTCGATGCGACCGTCGCGGATGATGAGGGTGGCGCCCGGAAGCTCCCGTCCGGGAGCGATGAGGGCGTGGACGCCGACGAAGGCGTGAGCGGGCGGCCGGACGGGTCGCTCGGTCTCGGCGAACGCCGACCCGGCCAGGAGGCAGGAGGAGAGCAGGACCCCGAGGGGACGTAGAGACGCAGTCATGGGCAGCTCCGAGAGTTCCGTCGCATCATGCCACCTGCGTGCCGGCGCTTGCCGCTCCCGCAGGGGGCGAGGCATCATCTTCACTCCTCGGGCCGTTAGCTCAGGTGGTAGAGCACCGGCCTTTTAAGCCGAGGGTCGAAGGTTCGAGTCCTTCACGGCCCAAACCGATGTCTCCCGGACCGAGTCGGTGTCCCCGCCGACCGCCCCCGCGGTGGTCGGTTCCGCCCCGGGGAAGCGCCCCCAACCCCCAGAGAGACACGTCGAAGAGGCCCCCGAGCGGCACCTGGATGACCCTGGATGAATGACGACGCTCCCGGCACCGTCCCCCAGTTGCGCAAGGCGGGGCCCGCCCCGTCCGACCGCGAATGGGATGCCCAGCGCGTCCGGGCCACCTTGGACGGAGACGATCACGCCTTCGCCGAGCTGTTCCAGCGGTATCGGGAGCGGGTGTATCGCATCGCCTTCCGCTTCACCAGGGATCACGACGAGGCCATGGACCTCACTCAAACGACCTTCATCAAGGTGCACCAACGCCTCTCCTCCTACCGAGAGGAATCCGCCTTTGCGACCTGGCTCTCCCGCATCGCGACCAACTGCGGGATCGACCACGTCCGGGCGAAGAAGCGCCAGGCGAAGGTCAACCTCGACGACGCCCCCGAGCTGACCGACCAGGTCCTGCCCGAAGAGGGTCAGGCAGGTCCGCGGCTCGGCCCGGGCGCCCAGTACGAGCAGGCCGAGCTCGGCAAGGCCATCCAGCGGGCCGTCGACGACCTCTCGGAGAAGCACCGTTCGGTTTTCGTGCTCCACTGCGTCGAGGGCACGCCCTACAAGGAGATCGCCTCCATCCTGGACATCTCGATCGGGACGGTCATGTCCCGTCTCTTCCACGCCCGGCGCTACCTCCGCAAGTCGCTGTCCTCCTACCTGGGTGACGCGCAGCTTCGGACGCTCCTGGGCGAGGAGGCCGAATCCGAGAAAACCAAGAAGAAGACGACGAAGAAGAAGCGAGTGGGAGAAACGTCATGAGTCGAGCAGCCGAAGAGCGAGTGGGATGTCGTGCCTTCTCCGACCTGGTCTCGCCTCACGTCGACGGCGAGCTCAGCGCGGCCGAGGACGAGCGATTCACGACGCACCTCCCGGGCTGCGCGGAGTGCCGCAGCGCCATCGAGGACTTCGAGATCCTCGACCAGCTGGCGCAGCCACCGGTCCCCGAAGTCAGCGAGATCGAGTGGGGCCACGCCTGGCGCAACATCCAGACCGCCATCGAGGCGGACCGGGAAGAAGCCGCCGCCTCGCCCCTGGCCCCCGTGTCCGACCTCGGCCGACGCTACGCCGGTCCCTGGCGGGTCTTGCGCCCGGTCGCCTACCTGGCAGCGGCCGTTCTCCTGGTCAGCGTGCTCTGGCGTGTCCAGCAGGAATCCCCCGTCGGCCCGCCCGGCGTCGACACGGAACCGGTCTTCGAGCTGGCCGAGGCCGACATCGAGTGTGCCGAGGACTACATGCCCGACATCCAGGTCATCGGTGAGGGCGTCGACGCCATCACCGTGCTCGAGTGCATCTACGTGGGCGACGCGTGAGCGCCGTCCGGGCCCCGCAGGGCCGGAGACCCGTCATGTCAACGAACCAGCTCGGATTCATCCTCGTCGCGCTCCTGGTCAGCAGTCCTGCCCTGGCCCAGGGCAAGGCCGCTCCCCCCGACGTGCAGGTCAAGGTGACCTGCGTCCAGGCCAGCGGCGTGCGAACCGGCGCTCAACCGGAGCAGGTCGATGGCAGCCTCAAGAAGCTCGAGCGTGTCCTCGCGCGCACGCACTTCGACCGCTTTGCGGCCGGCGGAGAGCGCAACCTCAAGCTCCGCTGGGACGAGGAGACCAACGTCCGCTGCGGTGACGGCCGGATGGCGCTCAAGGTCAGCCGCGTGGCCTCCAAGTCGAATCGTCTCCAGATCGAGGCCCTGATCTACAAGCACGAGAAGGAGACGACCGCGTGCATGGACGCCTCGGTGAAGTGCTCGCCGCGGCAGCCTCTGAAGCTCTCGTGTGACGAGCCGAAGGCCACGGCAGCCGAGCTCTTCTTCGTCTCCGCACAGCCGCTGCCCTGACGGTCGAGCCCTGACCGAGAGCCGACTTCCCCGACACCTCGTCTACACTCTCGCCATGCGATCTTCCGTTCCCTGCCGCGTCCTTCTCGCCAGCCTGCTCCTCTCGATCTCGACGTCGGCCCACGCGGGCCGACTCGACGGCAGCCCCGCCGAGGTCGAGGCCGTCATCTCCGGCGACGCGGAGGCGGTCTTCGCCGCCGTGAAGGACGCCCTCGCCGAGTGGCGCTTCCGCAAGGCGTCCCTGAAGGACGGCATCGTCAAGACGGACTGGCGGACCCGGAAGAGCGGCCGCCAGACCTTCCGTGGTCGCTTCCTGGTCGAGTTCTCACCCGACGGCTACTTCACGCGGGTTCGGGTGAAGCACGAACGCCAGCGCAAGAGGCAGGAGCTCCAGACCAGCATCGGCGGCCCCAGCGGAGGCTGGAGCAACTCCGACGGTGACCCGGCAGCGGCCTCGGCGGTGATCCGCGCGGTGGAGGCCGCCTTCGGGCAGGGTCCCCCCAAGGCCGTGTTCGGGGATCAGCCCCTGGCCGCCAGGCCCAGTGCCCCTCCGAAGGTCGAGTACGAGCGAGTGGTCCCGCCGGAGATCGCCGCCCGCATCAACCGGCTCAAGGTCGAGCGGAAGGAGCACGCCCGCGAGATCCGCGACCTCGATGCCCGCCTGCTCGCGGTCTCCAGCGGGCTCACGCAGGAGTCGGAGGAGGACCTGAAGGCGCTCCAGTCGCGGCGGCGAGCACTCGAGAAACGCATCACGTCCATCGACCGCGACATCCTGGCGATGGTCCTGGCTCATTGAACCTTGGATTCTGGGTCCCGTCCGGGCCGGCCCGATGGGCCGGTCCTCCGATGACCCAGACCCGTCGTCGAAGGGAAGTGAATCCCCTTCGACTCCAAGGCCGTGCCTCCCGGCACCTCCGCGCGACCTCGGACGGCTGACACCAGCCCGTCCTGGCCAGGGGTGAGCTCCTCGTGACCCGGGGTCGGGCTCGAGGTCGTCGCGAGCTCGACATCCTCACTCGCCCTCAGTCCCTCGGCCCTCGTTCCCAGAACGCCGATCCAGGGCCTGAAAAAAGCAAATCCCGCGATGCCTGGGGAAGGGGCATCGCGGGATTCAACGTCCGGGAAATCATCCGGCAGCGAGAACTCAAGAGTCGGTCAAGTTGTCGCCATCGTCAACTGTCGGAAGTGCCTGGGTTCGAGGAGTTGATGGGGGGAAGAGCCATCACCGGGGAAGGTGCTACCGGCTGACTGTTTCCCGGACGCCTCTAGAGAGAGCAAGCTGCTTGCCAGGTCTGGCCAGCGAGATGCCGAAGGGCCCGAAAGCACTGCAAGCGCTCGGTTTCCGCCTCAGGATCCCAGACGGGCCCTCGAGACCGTCGCGGCTGGAGTCAGGGGCACCCCCACCGGATGCGGGGGCCTGCCCCCCAACGGCGGGGACGCAGCCCCACATCGCCTCGGGTCGGAGCACCTGATCCACGCTTTCAGTCGAGCCGGGCGTCGTCCAGCGACAGCTTGAGGGCCCGTGCCTTGCGATAGAGGGAGCTCCGCTCCAGCCCGAGCTCACGGGCCGTGGCGCTGACATTGCCCTTCAAGCGGCGGAGAGTCCGGAGCACGTACTCCCGCTCGAACGCCTCGCGGGCCTCCTTCAGCGTGCCTTGCGGACGCTCGGCCCACGACGTCGTCGACTCGCCTCGGAGCTGGCGGGGGAGCTGCTCTCTCCCGATGACGTCTCCAGGCTCCATGATGACGATGCGCTCCACGACGTTGCGCAGCTCACGGACGTTGCCGGGCCAGGCGTAGCCCACGCAAGCGCTCACGGCCTCGGGATCGAGCTCCTTGGTCGGCCGCCCGTGCTCGACGCAGTAGCGACTCAGGTAGTGCGTGAGCAGGAGCTCGATGTCCTCGCGACGCTCCCGAAGGGGCGGCACGACGAAGGGGACCACGTTGAGGCGGAAGTAGAGGTCCTCGCGGAACTCCGCCTTCGCGATCGCGTCGTCGAGGTCACGGTTGGTGGCGGCGATGACGCGGACGTCCACCGCGACCGACTCAGACGAGCCCACCGGCTGGACGACGCCGGTCTCCAGGGCCCGCAGGACCCGTGCCTGGGTCTTGAGACTCATGTCCCCCACCTCATCGAGGAAGAGGGTCCCGCCGTCAGCCGAGGCGAAACGGCCGCGCCTCGAGGTCACCGCCCCCGTGAAGGCCCCCCGCGCGTGCCCGAACAGCTCGGATTCGATGAGCTCGTCGGGGATGGCCGCGCAGTTGACCTCGACGAAGGGCGCCGCGCGACGCTTGGAACGGTGGTGGAGATGGCGGGCGACGAGCTCCTTGCCGGTGCCGTTCTCGCCCAGGATGAGGACGCGACCGCTGGTCGGGGCGGCCGTCTCGATGTCGGCGATGAGCTCCCGGATGCCCGGGCTCCGACCGACGATGGAGTTCTCCTCGAGGAAAGCGTCGCGCTCCTCGCGTCGTCGCTCGGTCTCGAGGTGCCGCTCGAAGGCCCGCCGCACGGTGAGGACGGTCTTCTCGAGTGACAGGGGCTTCTCGAGGAAGTCGAAGGCACCCGCGCGGGTCGCCTTGACCGCCGTCTCGACTGAGCCGTGCCCGGAGATCATGACGATCTCGGGCCGAACCTCGTCGGACTGGAGCTGAAGCAGCACTTCGAGGCCGTCGATGCCGGGGAGCCAGACGTCGAGCAGCACGACGTCGAAGTCCCCGCTCCTGCAGAGGGGCAGCGCGTCCTCCCCGCTCCCGCAGGTGGCGACCTCATGGCCCTCATCCTCGAGGATCCCCTTGAGCGTGTCGCGGACGCTCGCTTCGTCATCGACGACCAGGACGCGTCGGGTGCTCACGAGGCCTTCTCCCGGGGCAGCTCGCGCGGGGTCGGAGCCGGCTCACGGGCCAGCGGCAACTCGATGCGGAAGGCGGTGCCTCCTTCGGGCTCACGACGACGGGCCAGGGAGCGCCCGCCGTGGTCCTCGGCGATCCGCGCGACGATCGAGAGCCCGAGACCCGTCCCGCGGTCCTTGGTGGTGTAGTACGGCAGGAACACCTTCTCGAGATCCTCGACCGGGATGCCCGGCCCGCCATCCTGCACCTCCAGCCAGGCCTCATCACCTCGGAGGCCGCAG
>JBCCFW010000207.1:0-12539 GCA_039029535.1 Acidobacteriota bacterium | reverse complement strand
CGTTGAAGTCCTGGAACTGGTTGACGACGGAGCGTGCGGCCGGCGCTCCCTCGACATTCAAGACGAGCATGCCGTCTTCACAACCAGCCAGAATCTCGGCCTGACCATCGCCATCGACATCGGCGACGAGCGGGCGTTCGTCCCTTGGACCCGTGAAGTGCGTGGGACACGGAGAGCTCGCCAGGATGGTGCCGTCCAGGGCGCTCAGGACCTGAAGCCATCGATCTCCGCGAGTGATGATCTCGGAGATCCCGTCACGGTCGAAGTCGAACGCGGTCAACGACCCGTCGAAGCTGCCGGAGAAGACCTCGAGATCGTCCATCACGCTGAAGTCGTCGTCCCACAGCCGGATCACCGCATCGCCGAGCCCTGGATTGGGATGAAGCAGCGCGATCTCGAGACCCGCGTCGCCATCGAAGTCGGAGACGAGTGGGACGCCCGACGGTGGCTCGAGCTCATGCTCGTGACGGCCCAAGATCTCGCTGGTTCTCGGATCCCAGGCGAAGAGCTCCCAGGGAGGCGAGGGTGGGCCGTCGACGTGACGATCGGTGACGTTCACGATGAGGTCGAGAGCTTCGTCGCCGTTCCAGTCGGCGACGGCGAGCTGACCCGTTCGGTAGCCAGGGAGTGAGCCGACGAGCTCGAAGAGCCCCGCCCTGACATCGACAGCCCACACCCCGGAGGTGGAGGCGAGCTCGAGACCGGCACACGAGGGGCAGGCATCGTCGGGGAAGAAGTCGGCCGCCACGCAGCCCTCACTCAGGAGCAGTGGCTCGGTGGAGAGGTCGAGGAGCAGCGTGCCGGACTGCGCGTCCCGGATGGCCCCTCGCTGATGGGTCTCGGGGAGACCGTCACCATCGAAGTCCGCCAGCGAGACGCCTCGGGTATTGGACTCCGATCCCAGCCCGAATTCCGGACTGGTCACCCAAGTCTCGGAGAGGTCGTGCTCGATCCGACGCAAGGCAGGAACCGTTCCACCGTTGAATCCGCCGGTGAAGATCTCAGCGGAGCCGTCGGCATCGACGTCGCCCAAGGCCAACGGGCCGTAGGGTCCGCTCGCAACGAGCCACGCCATGGGCCAGTCGAGCTCACCGGTCGCACCATCGTGAACTCGAATGTCCTCGCTGATGCCCCGGGTGACGACCTCGATCTCCCCGTCGCCGTCGATGTCGCCCAGCACGGGCACCTGCCACCACCAGTTGTCGTAGGCCCAAAGGAAGGAGAGCTCCATCGTCGCATCGCAGTCCGGTGCAGCAGGCAGGACCTGATTCAAGTAGCTCCCGTCGCACGGCCCAGGCGAGACGTGACAGTCCGGGTCGTAACAACCGACGAGGCCGTCGCCGTCGGCATCGACACAACCCGAGCAGTCCTCCTGAGCCCGGGCAGGCAGCGCCAGGCACGACACGAGTAGCAGGCAGCAGGTGAGCAAGCGACAAGTGAGCTCGAACATGGTCCCTCCTCGGAGCTCTCGGCTCCCACGACTCAGGGCAACGGACGCCAGGGAGACTCGCTGACGACCTCGTCCGCATCGGCGAAGCGAACGTCGTAGAAGAGAAGAGGCTCGTCGGCCTCCGTGTCGGTCCACCCCGTCGGCCGGAAGGACGCGTGGTCTCCGAGCGGGGCGACCAACAGGAAGGGACCGCCCGGCGAGCTCGCCCGGTAGACGTGGACGTGCTCGTCCGGCTCGAGCGGCCGGGTCAATGGCCACTCGAGCTCCGTCGTCGTGCGGGTCGCGCTCTGGATCCGCAGGCTCGCGCCGAAGGCCGGATCGGGCTCCACTAAGACCGTCACCGAGTCGGTCGTCACGCAGCCGTCGATGTCGGCACAGCGCAGGTCGAGGAAGTACTCGGTGTCGACTTCGGGAGTCACGAGGAAGGTGGGCTCGGGTGAGTAGTCACGAAGCGTGCCGCTGGCATCGCGCCAGCGATACGACCTCACCGGACAGCCTGGGAAGAGGCTGGCGCTCCCGTCGAGCAGGGCTGTGCCCTCGAAGGGGATCATCTGGTCCTCACCGGCCTCCGCGACGATGGGCTCGTTGGCCGTCGCGACGACCTCGGACGTGGAGGTGACGCAGCTTCCTCGACAGGTGAGCTCGACGGTGTAGGTCGCTCCCTCCGGGCCAGTCACCCCGCAGGTCGGAACGGAAGACCAGCCACACGTGACCTCTCCCGCCTCGTCGAACCAGCGGAACAGGGCCACTCCGTCGCAGCCCGTCGTCTCGCTCACCGTCAGGATCGTCGGTCCTCCGGGACAGGCGACCACGCCGCTCGCCTCGGTGACGATCGCCGGCTCGGGGAGCGTGCAGAGGTCGCCCTCGCTGCAGGGCGTGCCGATCGTCTCGTAGACCCCCGGCGCCGACAGGTAGCCACGCAACGACGGATGAAGGTTGGCGTGCGCATGATTCTGCTGCTGACAAGGAATCGTCAGGTCGTCGTTCACCTGGACGTTGAAGTCCTGGTACTGGTTCACCACGGACCGAGCCGCGGGAGCTCCCTGTACCGTCCACGCAGCCAGCCCGTCCAGGCAGCCCACGAGGATCTCGGCCTGACCGTCGCCGTCGAGATCCGCCACGAGCGGTCGCTCGTCGATCGGACCCGTGGCCGGCATGGGACAGGGCGTCTCGGCCAGGATGGTGCCGTCCAGGGCGCTCACGACCTGCAGCCCCCGGTCGCCTCGAGTGACGATGTCGGCGATCCCGTCGCGATCGAAGTCGAACGCCGTCAACGACCCATCGAAGCTGAGCGAACTGACTGCGAGGTCGCGCAGCACGCTGAAGTCGTCGTCCCAGAGCCGGATCACCGTGAAGCCGACGCCTGGATCGCCTTGGAGCAGCGCAATCTCGAGCCCTGCGTCGCCATCGAAGTCGGAGACGAGCGGGACACCCGAAGGCCAATCGAAGTCGTACTCGTGGCGGCCCAAGATCTCGCCGGTCCTCGGATCCCAGGCGAAGAGCTCGTAGGGGAACGTGGGTAGGCCTTCGACGTGACGGTCGGTGACGTTCACGATGAGGTCGAGAGCCTCGTCGCCGTTCCAGTCGGCGACGGCGAGCTGGCCATTGCGATGACTGGGGAGCGAGCCAACGAGCTCGAAGAGACCGGCCCTGACGTCGACGGCCCAGACGCCCGAGGCGGAAGCCAGCTCGAGACCGGCGCACGGGGGGCAGGCATCGTCGGGGAAGAAGTCAGCCGCCACGCAGCCTTCCCTCCCGAGCAACGGCTCCGTGGAGAGATCGAGGAGCAGCGTGCCGGTCTGCGCATCTCGGATCGCCCCTTGCTGATAGGCCTCCGGCAAGCCGTCACCATCGAAGTCCGCGAGTGAGACCCCTCGCGTGTGTGACTCGGCCCCCCATCCGCGCTCCGGGCTGGTCACCCAGGCCTCGGTGAAGTCGTGCTCGACCCGACGCAGGCCGGGGATCGTCCCACCGTTGAAGCCGCCGGTGAAGATCTCGGCCGTGCCATCGACATCGACGTCGCCCAGGGCCAGCGGACCGAAGGGCCCATTCGGGCCGATCCAGTCCCCCCGCGCGCCGGTCGCACCATCGTAGGCTCGAAGGTCCTCGCTGGTCCCTCGCGCGACGACCTCGATGTCCCCATCACCGTCGATGTCGCCCAGCACGGGGAGCCGCCAAGACCCGCTGTCGGTCCCCCAGATGTATTGGATCTCCAGCGTCGACGCACAATCCGGCGTCGCGGGCAGGACCTGATTCAGGTAGCTCCCGTCGCAGGGCCCCGGCGACACGTGACAGTCGGGGTCGTAGCAACCAACCAGGCCGTCGCCATCGAGGTCGGCGCAGCCGGAGCAGTCCTCCTCTCCGGCATGAGCGGTCGCGACCAGGACGAGCGCGAGCAGGGCGGCGAATGGACGACGAGCGCAAGGCTCGAACATGCGTGCTCCCTCCAACGGGGCTCCCTCAATCCCCGAAAAGCACGTCGATCGTAGTCCGAAACCGCCTGCCTCGTCAGCACCCGACGTTCAGTTGTCGAAACAGGGCCGCTTCCCGGCCTGCTCGACCGTCTCAGGCTCCGCCGCTCTCCAGGCGCTCGGGCATCGTCAGGTAGGCCTGGATGAAGCCGTCGAGATCGCCGTCGAGCACGGCGTCGATGCTGCCGACCTCGTGGTTGCTGCGGTGGTCCTTGACCCGCTGGCTCGGGTGCATGAAGTACGAGCGGATCTGACTGCCGAAGTCGATGGCCCGCTTCTCCCCCGCCACCTGCTCGATCTCGGCCTTCTGCTTGGCCTCTTCCTGCTCGAACAGCTTGGCCTTGAGCACGCGCATGGCGCCGGCCTTGTTCGCGTGCTGCGAGCGCTCGTTCTGGCACGTCACCACGATGTTGGTCGGCAGGTGCGTGATGCGCACGGCCGAGTCGGTCACGTTGACGTGCTGACCGCCCGCACCCGAGCTGCGGTAGGTGTCGATCTTGAGATCCTTCTCGTCGATGTCGATCTCGATCTCGTCGGCGACGTCGGGGAAGACGTGCAGGGCGGCGAAGGCCGTCTGCCGTCGTGCCGCGGCGTCGAAGGGCGAGATCCGGATCAGCCGGTGGACGCCCGACTCCGCCTTGAAGTGACCGTAGGCGTACTCGCCTTCCACCTGAAGCGTGGCCGACTTGATCCCCGCCTCTTCACCGGCCTGCCAGCCGACGAGCTCGGCCTTGAAGCCCTTCCGCTCACACCAGCGCATGTACATGCGCAGGAGCATCTCGGTCCAGTCCTGGGCGTCGACGCCGCCGGCTCCCGAGTTCAAGGCGACGATGGCGCCGGCCGCATCGTGCGGCTCGGAGAGCAGCATCTCGGTCTCGTCCCGAGCGAGATCCGACCTCAACTTGCCCAGGGTCTCCTGGAGACTCTCGTCGACGTCCTCCCCCTCGTCGGCCAGCTCGAGGAGCGCCGTGCAGTCGTCGACGGCCTCGGCGTAGCCATCGTCCTTGGCGACGCGGTCGGCGCTGCGCGCTCGCTCGCGGGTCAGCTTCTCGGCGCGCTCTTGGTCGTCGAAGAAACCCGGCTCCGCCATCTGGTGGTCGAGCTGGGTGACGCGGTCACGATGAGTCGCGGCGTCAAAGGTAGCTCCGGATCTGGGTGACCTTCTCCTGGAGCTTGCTCAACTCACGCCGCGCATCTTCGGACATCGCACTCTCTCACGTCCCTCGTCAGGGACAGGGCTAGTCGACCTGGCGGATCTTCGAGCGGAGCAACAGGACGTCCATCGCCTGCTCCGCCTTGTGACACGCGGCGCGCATGGCTCGCATGTCGAAGCCCTTGATGGGCTTGTCGAGGTCGTCACCGTGCAAGACGATGATGACCTTGTCGCTGAGCTGGATCGGCAGGAGCACGACCCCACCCGGTCGCGGCGCCCCGAGCCCGGCGACGTAGGTCTCGTCACCGGCGCGCGAGGGCACCTCGCCCATGTAGTACTGACCCGACTCGACGACCCCCTGCAGGACCGACGGGACGTCGAGACCCACCTGGACCCGACGGGCGGCCCGCCGAGCGGCGATCGGATCGACGCCCGGCACGTGGGCGAGCCATCCGAGAGCACGGTCGCGCTGGATCACGTAGGTCATGACCCGCTGGAAGTGGTTCGACGCGAAGGCCAGCAGGGCCTCACCGATGTCCTCGCGGGTGTCGGCCTCCGCGAGAAGACGAGCCAGGTCTTCGAGCCGGGCGACGCGCGCCCCACGCTGAGCGGCGGCTGCCGCCTGCTGCTCGGCGCGTTGCTTCTTGAGGTCCTGGAGGGCCTGGTCGACCTGCGCCCGCTTCTCCGGCGGGAGCTCGTCGGCCCGAGCGACGTCCTCCGGCGTGACCTCTCCCTCGACACCGAGGGCCTCGCCGAGGGCCATGACCGGCTCGCCTCGCGGCGTGATCGCCTCGACCTCGGTGGGCGGCTCCATCTCGTGGGGCTCGACGACGTGGGGCTCCTCGATCTCACCCCCGCCCGCCAGCGGCACGGCCTTGCCGCTGCCTCCGTCGAACTCCTGGAGGTTGGTCGAGTAGCTCGCGGCAAGTGACTCGTCGTCGAGTCGCGGATCGCCCGAGACCTGTCCTGGACGGGTCCTCGACAGGGCGACGTAGCGCAGGGGCCGCGAGATGCCGTAGTGCTTCTCGAGGTAGTTCCGAAGACGGACCTCGGGGCAGATCAGCGCCTGGATCTGGTGTCCGGTGACGAAGGCGAGCTCGTCGAGGACGATGAGATCCGTGGGATCCAGCATCGCCACCTTGAGCTTGCGGCTCTCGAGCGCGAGGGGAATGACGCAGTGCTTCTCGGCCACCTTGGGCGGAACGAGACGCAGCACCGCCGGCTGCACGCTCTTGAGCAAGGCCTCGGTGGCGACTTCCACCTGGACCTGCTGATAGAGCGCCTCGTCGAGCTCCTTCTCGCTGATGAAGCCGAGATCGAGGAGGTTCGTGCCGAGCCGGCCACCGAACATGAGCTGGGTGTCGAGGGCCTTCTTGAGGTCCTCGGCCGACAGCACCTTGCGCGCGACGAGCAGCTCTCCGAGCTTGGTCGCCATGGTCATCCTCCCCGGGCCGTGTGGGCCCGGAACGAAAACCGGGATCCCCTCCTACCGGAGTCGCCCCATCGTAACAGGAGGGCAGGTTCTACCGGTCCGGAGGACTCCCCGGACCGGCGCTCATCGAGACCAGCCCGGGGACTCTGTTACCTAGCGGCGGCGGCGACGCCCGCGGTCGTCATCGTCGCGGTCGCGACCCCGGCCGCGATCGTCGTCGCGACCCCGGCCCCGATCGTCGTCACGACCCCGGCCCCGATCGTCGTCCCGGCGACCTCGTCCGCGATCGTCGTCACGGTCTCGACCACGACCACGGTCGTCGTCTCGATCCCGGCTCCGACCCCGATCGTCGTCGCGGTCCCGGCCGCGCCCACGGTCGCCGCGCCCGCGGTCGTCGTCGCGACCACGGCCACGACCACCGCCATCGCGACCACCGCCATCTCGGCCTCGGCCACCGCCATCACGGCCTCGGCCACCGCCATCGCGGCCCCGACCGCCACCGTCGCGACCACGGCCACGACCGCCGCCGTCACGACCCCGACCACCGCCATCACGGCTGCGGCCTCGGCCACCGGAGCCGGAGCTGGAGCGCCGACGCGGACGATCGTCGTCGTCGTCACCGCCGTCGTCGTCCCCATCGTCGTCGTCATCGTCGCGGTCGTCGTCATCGCGGTCGTCGCGATCCCGACCCCGGCTGCGTCCCCGGCCACGGCGCGGACGATCGTCGTCGTCCTCGTCGCGCTCGTCGTCGCCGCCTTCACCTTCTTCGCCGGTGTCGAGAGCTGCTCGGCGCGAGAGGCGGATGCGCTCGTTGTCGTCGATGTCGAGGACCTTGACGAGGATCTCGTCACCTTCCTCGACGACGTCACGAACGTCACGGACGTGCCCCTCGTCGAGCTCGGAGACGTGGACGAGGCCGTCCACGCCCGGGAGGATCTCGACGAAGGCGCCGAAGTCCATGATGCGGACGACGCGACCCAGGTAGGTCTGGCCCACCTCGGCCTCGGCGGTGAGGTCTTCGACGATCTTGCGGGCCATCGCGGCGGACTCCTCGTCCACCGAGGCGATGTGCACGCGTCCGTCGTCGTCGACATCGATCTTGGCGCCGGTGCGCTCGACGATGGAGCGGATGGTCTTGCCGCCCGGGCCGATGATGGCGCCGATCTTTCCGCGCGGCACCATGATGGTGAAGATGCGCGGCGCGTACTGGGAGACCTCCTCGCGGTGCGTCTCCAGGGCCTCGGCCATCTTCTCGAGAATGTGGTCGCGGCCTTCCTTGGCCTGCTCGAGCGCCTTCTCCAGCACCTCGCGTGGGAGGCCCTTGACCTTGATGTCCATCTGGAGAGCGGTGATGCCATCGGCGGTGCCGGTGACCTTGAAGTCCATGTCGCCGTGGTGGTCTTCCTGACCGGCGATGTCGGACAAGATGGCGTGCTGGCCATCACCGCTGACGAGACCCATGGCGATGCCCGCCACCGGCTTCTTCATCGGCACGCCGGCATCCATCATGGCCAGCGAGCCACCACAGACCGAGGCCATCGAGGACGAGCCGTTCGACTCGAGAATGTCGGACACGATCCGCACGGTGTACGGGAAGTCGTCCTCGCTCGGCATGGCCGGCCGGAGCGCCCGCTCGGCGAGGTTGCCGTGACCGATCTCGCGACGACCCGGCCCGCGAAGGAAGCGCACCTCGCCCACCGAGTAGGGCGGGAAGTTGTAGTGCAGCATGAAGCGCTTGGTGACGTCGCCCTCGATGAGGTCCATCCGCTGCGCGTCATGGGCCGTGCCCAGGGTGACGGTCACCAGTGACTGGGTCTCGCCACGCTTGAAGACCGCCGAGCCATGAGTGCGGGGTAGGTAGCCCGCATCACAGGTGATGTCGCGGATTTCGTCGAAGGCGCGGCCGTCGCTGCGCTTGCCGTTTTCGAGGATCTCCTCGCGGAAGATCTCCTCGAGCACCGCCTTGAAGCCCTTCTTGCACTCGGTGCGGGCCTCGACATCGTCCTCGGGGTAGGACGCGACCAGCTCCTTCTTCAGCTCGTCGATGCGAGCGTAGGAAGCACGCTTGGGCTTGAGGCCCATCGCCTCGCGAAGGTCCTTGGCGACCTTCTTCCGCGCCTCGGCGGTGTACTTCGAATCGAAGGTGGGCGGCTCGTAGTGGAACTTCGTCGGCTTGATCTTGCCGACGAGCTCCTCCTGTGCCTCGATGATCTTCCGACAGGCCTCATGGCCGAATTCGAGACCGTCGATGACCTCGGTCTCGGAGACCTCCTCGCCTCCCGCCTCGACCATGACGATGGCGTCCTTCGACGCCGACATCAGGAGGTCGAGCCGGCTCTGGGCACGCTGGTCGCTGGTCGGGTTGATGACGTACTCGCCGTCGATGAGTCCAACGCGGACCCCGGCGAGAACGGCATCGAAGGGAATGCGGGAGATGTTGAGGGCCGCGGAGGAACCGCAGAGCGCCAGCGGCGCGGGGTCGTTCTGGCCGTCGTAGGAGAGGACCATCGCGATGACCTGGGTCTCGTGACCGAAGCCCTCGGGAAAGATCGGCCGGATGGGACGATCCATCAGCCGGCTGGTCAGGGTCTCCTTGTCGTTGGGACGACCCTCGCGCCGGAAGAAGCCGCCCGGGATCTTGCCGGCGGCGTAGGTGTTCTCGCGGTAGTCGCAAGTCAGCGGGAGGAAGAAGATCTTGTCCCGCGGTTCGTTGGCCATGGTCGCGCAGACCAAGACCACGGTGTCGCCCATGCGCACGACGACGGAGCCGTCGGCCTGGGTGGCAAGCTTGCCGGTCTCGATGGACAGGGTGTGGTCGCCCAGGGCGACCGAGACGTTCTCAACGCTCACGTTGATACCTTTCCGAGTGCCGATTTGCGGTCACTCGTGGCCACGCGGAGAGAGCACCGCGCAGGAAGCGCGGCGACAGGAGGAAGGGCTCGGTGAGGGGGTGTAGCCCGTTGGGAGCCGCGGGCTCGAGACGGGAGTCGTCGAGCCTCTCGGTACCCCCGGCGAGTCCGCTACTTGCGGAGCCCGAGCGTGCTGATGATCGCTTGGTAGCGCTTGACGTCCTTGCGCTTCAAGTACGCGAGGAGCTTGCGGCGGCGACCCACCATGCGGAGAAGGCCCAGGCGTGAGTGGTGATCCTTGCCGTGGGTCTTGAAGTGTTCGGTCAGGGTCTTGATCCGCGAAGTGAGGATCGCGACCTGAACCTCGGGCGAGCCAGTGTCGTTCTCGTGCAACGAGTGCTCGGAGAGAACGTCCTGCTTCCAGTTTTCCGTGTAAGCCATTGTGCTTTCCATCAACCGGGTGATCGCTGGTGGAGACGGTGCTCGACCTGGCGCATCACCGAGAATCTGGAGAAATGTTTTCGATTTCTCTTTGCTAGATCGGCGGGGAGTCTCGCAGCGACGCCGTCACTTGTCAACGGCTCGTCGCGACCGGAGCACGTGCCCCGGTCTCAGGGCTCGCCGTGGCGGACGGCCGACGGCGGAGCGCCGGGACCCGCGTCCCGGGGGGTCCTCAGGACCGCTCGGACTCGCCCTCGGCGCCACCTTCGATGGCGGCGGGCTCCTCGTCCTTCATCGACTTCTTGAAGTTGCGGATGGCCTCGCCGGCCCCCTTGCCGATCTCGCCCAGGCGGCTCGCGCCGAACAGGAGGAGGACAATCACGACGATGACACCGAGCTCCATCGGAGAGAGCGGCAGCAGCAGGGCGGGGAGAGTCATCGGTTCTTCGCTTCCTGGAGACTTGAGCGGGGGGCGAGTGGGTCGGAACGCTAGTTCCTCACATTTCTCGGCGGCCCTCGACGTCCCTGGCATTGTTGCTCATCACTTGGATAGGCCCACTATCCGTGCGATTCGCGTCGCGCCAGGAACGCCGATCATCCACCGAATGAATGCAACGAACCAACCTTCCGGCCCACTAGCGGTCCTCAGGGCGGCCCAGCCAGGCCCGACCATCGCCGCTGCGTCGCGTGACGCCGAGCCCGTCGAGGTGCTCGAGGAGCGGGATGGCGTGCTTTCGGGACACGCCGCTGCGGTCCTTGAAGTCCGGCACGGAAAACTCCTCGCCGGACTGGTACCAGGATGCCATGTCGGCCAGGAGAGCGGCCAGCGCCGCCCCGGAGAGGGCCATGTCGCCCTTGAGCCGCACGAGCTCGCCGGACTCGAAGAGAAGGTGCAGGACGCGTCGGGCGGCGACGTCGTCGAGACCGCAGCTCGCGAGCACCGCGGTGAGATCCGGGGGCTTGAGACCCGCGTCGAGATGGGCCTCGAGGAGATGCCGGGAGGCCGCCTCCTGCTCGGGGGTCAGCTTCACCTCGTGACCGGCCAGGGCGACGACCTGCTTGCTGACGGTGAGCTCCTCCGTCTCCTGACCGAGCTGCAGGAGGTGCACGAAGAGCTCCTCACCCAGCCGGCAGCGATCCCGGAGCTCCGGCTTGGAGAGCCCGGCCTGGAGCGCCTCGGCCGCATGGAAGGCCGTCAGGGTCTCGCGGATGAGACGAGCCCCTTCCTCCACGTAGCGCGGGGCCACCAGCCGACCGCCGCCGGCCGCGATGCGGACGAGCCGGTCCTCCGGGACCGCGGTCAGCCGCTCGTCGACCACCGCGCGCCGCAGCCCGAGCAGCGCGGCCAGGTCGTCCACGGCCAGGCCGTCGGCTCCCCGGGTCTCGACGAGGATCGTGAGGAGAGCCGGCTGGTCGCCGTCGGCCAGGGCCTGCCGCAGGCGCTCGAGCTCGACCGGCCGGTCCTCGTCCTTCCGGCGGATCTTCACGGTCGGGGCGGCGTCGAGCACCCGGCCGCCTCCGATCGTCGTGAGAGGCGAGTAACGGCGGATGACGAAGCGGTCGGCCACGGCGGCCACCACCGGCGACTCGAGCCGGAGCTGGGCGAGGGCGGCCTCACCGGGAGCCGGCGGGCGGCCCTGCGCCCAGCGCGCCCGGGCGAGGACCTCGGCCGTGCCGAGGTGCAGCCGCACGCGGGCCAGGTCGTCGAGCTCCGGGGCATCGGGGAGGAGCTCCACGATGACGTCGAGGAGCGAGGTCGTCGGGAGGGCGTCAGGCCGCGTGACGACCACGCCACGCTGGAGCTCGTCGTGTCCGACTCCGCCGAGGTTCAGCGCCACCCGCTGTCCGGCGCGTCCGGTCTCCGCGACCTCGCCGTGGACCTGCACGCCCCGGACCCGAGCGCCCAGGCGTCCGGGCAGCAGCTCGACGTCGTCTCCGAGGTCGAGGCTGCCGGCCTGAGCCGTGCCGGTCACGACCGTGCCGAAGCCCTTGAGCGTGAAGACGCGGTCCACGGGCATCCGGAAGACTCCCTCGGCGCCCCGCTCGGGGGCCTCGGCCGCCGCGGAGTGCAGGGTCTGGCGGAGCTCGTCGAGCCCGTCGCCGGTGATCGCCGAGCACTCCAGGACCGGAGCCCCTTCCAGGAACGTGCCCTCGACGAGCTCGGTGATCTCGAGCCGGCAGAGCTCGCGAGTCTCGTCGTCGGCGAGGTCGGACTTGCTGAGCACGATGAGACCGCGCTCAAGCCCGAGGAGCTGGCAGATGTCGAGGTGCTCCCGGGTCTGCGGCATGACCGACTCATCGGCAGCCACGACCAGCACGAGGAGGTCGAGCCCCGAGGCGCCGGCGAGCATGTTCTTGACGAAGCGCTCGTGACCCGGGACGTCGACGAAGGAGAGGGTGGGCTGGCCATCGGTCGGCAGGTGGGCGAAACCCAGGTCGATGGTGATGCCCCGCTGCCGCTCCTCCTTGAGCCGGTCCGGATCCGTGCCGGTGAGTGCCTTGACCAGGGCCGACTTGCCGTGGTCGACGTGGCCGGCGGTTCCGATGACGACGGTGCGCATGACCGCGATGGTAGCTGCCGGCGGCCGCACCCACGAGCCGATGAATCACGCCGCAGGGGCCGACGTCTGCCTCCTATGGTGTCTGCGTCACGGGTCCGCGTGGTTCGCGCGCCAGGGAATCGCGGCCTCAGGCAAAGGAGAGAGGAGGAAGTCGATGCTCGTCCATCGATCGACGACGAACG
>JBCCFW010000206.1:0-12899 GCA_039029535.1 Acidobacteriota bacterium | reverse complement strand
CTCGGAGGCCGCAGGTGACCACCACCGGACCCTCTCCACCGGTCGCCTCGACGGCGTTGTCCAGGAGGTTCACCACGGCCCGCCGCAACAGCTCTGCGTCGAAGGCCACCGCGGGGAGGTCGTCGTCGAGCTCGAGGGTCAGGTCGAGGTTCTCGTGACCGCCGTAGAGGGCGGCCACCGAGCGCAGCAGGGCCTGCAAGTCGCCGGGACGCGGCTGGACCTCGGGCATCCGCGCGAACTGCGAGAACTCGTCGACCATCTGCTTGAGACCGTTGACCTCGGCCACGATGGTCGAGACGCCCTCCTCGAGCACGTCAGGCAGGTCCTTGGCTCCCGTCCGCGACTTCTTGAGGATGCGCTGGGCCGAGAGCTGGATGGGCGTGAGCGGGTTCTTGATCTCGTGGGCGATGCGTCGCGCGACCTGGCGCCAGGTGGCGAGCTTCTGCGCCCGCACCAGCGCCGTCACGTCTTCGAGGAGGACGAGCAGCACCGGACCGCCCTCGGAGGCGGACAGCCGTCCGAGGGTGACCTGGAGGTGGACGCTACCGCGCGGTCTCAGGAGCACCATGTCGTGCAACGAGGGCGCGCTGTCGGAGAGGCCGGACTGGATGGCGCCTCGGAGCTCGGCGAAGGTCTCGTCGGCGAGGACGTCGTCGAGGGGGCGCCCCTCGGGATCGCCCGAGAGCCGCAGCACCTGAATGGCGGCGGGATTCGCGACCTGAATGCGCGCAGCCGCGTCGACTGCCAGCACGCCGGCAGTCATCGTCTTGAGGAGCCCCTCCATGTGCTCGCGACGACGGGCGAGCTCGTCGTTGGCTCCACGAAGCTCGTCGGCTTGACGCTGGACCTCCAACGCCCGTCCCCGGATGTCCGAGGCCATGTCGTTGAAGGCGCCGACGAGCATCGACAGCTCGTCCCGGCCCTGCCAGTCGACGCGGTGCTCGAGATTGCCGCGACGCAGCTCCTCGGTCGCTTCGGCAAGGAGCTGGATGGGCTCGACGATGGTCCGGGCGATGTAGAGCCCGACCCAGGTCGCACCCAAGATGATGAGCAGCGAGAAGCTCAAGAAGAGCAGGGCGTACTGCGCCTTGAGCCAGGGCACTTCCTGTCGGAAGCGCTCGGTCTTGCGCGCCGCCTCCGCCTGGCGGGCCACGCGGTCGCGCTGGTCGCTGGGCAGACGTCGCACGACGAAGAGTGCGGCGACCGGCTCGGAGTGGTTGGCGTGCAGCACGGGGACGCCGGCCACGAGGTAGTGCTCGCCGTCGGCCAGCTCACGTCGCGAGACGACTCCGCCGGCGAGAATGGTCGAGAGCTCTTCCTCGAAGACCGTGGCCGCGCGGGTCTCGAGAGGCCAGCCGACCTCGCCGGGGCTGACGTCGAGGTGCTCGGTGCGACCGCGGAAGTGAACACGCGCAGCGCTCAAGCCCCGGCGGGCGAGCTCATCGGTGAGCGACGAGGTCATCGCCGGAGCGGCCTCGGGAGTCACGAGCAAGCCACGGGACAGCGCGGTGCCCAAGCTGCCAGCTTCGCGGGCCACCTCGGCTTCGGCGTTGGCGAAGAACTGGTTGGTCAGCGAGCGCGAGTCCTCGACCAGGGTCTCGATCTGGGGCTGCAACGTGCGCTCGAGGGCCACCGAGATCACCATGATCGCGGCGACGTAGAGCACCATGGCCGGGACCAAGCAGAGACCGATGAAGGTGGCCACCAGCTTGAGACGGACCCGCGAGCCGAGGATGCCCGCCCGACGCTCCGACAGCAGGCGGATGAGATACCGCAGCAGCGCCAGCCCGAGCCCGAAGAGCAGCAGCACGTCGACGGGCAGGAGGATGAAGTGCAGGCCGGTGGGCCCCGGTCCGCTCAGCGGTGCGTCCTCGCCGAACAACCAGAGCGAGAGACCACCGACGAGAATCGCCGCGACCAGGAGCCAGACCACGCGCCGGCCCTCGCGTCGGAGGTCGGCATCACCGGGGACCCGGGAGAGAGGCTTCACGAGGCCGGCTCCGGCTCGGGCTCCGGCACCCGCCCTCGCTGCCACTTGGACTTCACGGTGGTCGGCACGAAGAGCAGCTTGAGCTTCTGCTGGAGGACGGCGCGCACCTTGTAGCGCATCCGCTTGCCCGCGTGACGCGCGGCGAGCGGCACGTCGAGGGAGAGCTGGGTCAGGAAGCGCTCGGCCTCCTCGAGCTCGCGCACCTCGAAGGCATCCTCGAGCTTGCCGTCGACGCGGCGCTCCAGCGTGAAGACACCGCTCTCGGCATGACGCGACACGCTCAGCTCGACGAGGCGGCGCGCGAGCTCGGCGTCGAACCAGAAGGTACGCGGCTTCTCCACTTGGGCCTCGAAGGTGACCTGGACCCGAGCTCCCGCCTTCAGCTGGGCCTGGAGCTCCTCGGGGAGGGAGTCGGGAAGCCGAACCGACAGGCTCAGCCCGTCCGCGTTGCGGGCGACCTCGCGGAGCTCGAGCGGCACCCGCGCGGCGGCCGCCGGCATCCCGGACCAAAGCATGGCCAGGACCCCGAACAGCGGCCAGCAGCCGCGCGCTGAGAGGCGAGCGCCCCTTGCATTCCGTTGACTCATCGCCCCCGCGATCGTAGCATTTGGTCCCGCCGATACCCCTTTCACGTCACTGCGGCCTCGCCCTCCCCCACGGATGGCTGGCCCTTCTTGTTTTTCCGGTTGAGGCGGTGTCCTTGGCATGCCGAGCGAAGCCCGTTCCCGGGTCCGTCGCATGACGACGCACGCGCTGGGAGTCATCCCCGCTCGTCTCGGCTCGACCCGTCTCCCGGGCAAGCCTCTCCGCGAGATCGGTGGCAAGCCGATGATCGCCTGGGTGGTCGAGCGAGCTCGCGAGGCGCGTCTGCTCGACGCGGTCGTCGTCGCCACCGACGACGACGACATCGCAGCCTGCGCGCGGGAAGCCGGTGCCGAGGCCGTGATGACCTCGCCGGACCATCCCTCGGGCACCGACCGTGTCTGGGAAGTGGCCAGCGCCCGGGACGAAGCCATCGTGGTCAACGTGCAAGGCGACGAGCCGCTCCTCGAGCCGGCCGCGCTGGATGCGCTGGTCGAGCGGCTTCGGGAGCAGCCCGATCTCGCCCTGGCCACGCTGGCCCGACCGCTGCGCTCCGCCGAGGAGCACGCGGATCCGTCCGTCGTGAAGGTCGTGGTCGACGATGGCGGGCGCGCGCTGTACTTCAGCCGCTCCCCCATTCCTCGCGATCGCAACCGACCCGAGCAGCCCCCCGAGGGCGCCCGGGTTCACGTCGGCGTCTACGCTTTCCGGCGTGACGCGCTGGAGCGCTTCTGCAGCCGACCGCCTTCGCGCCTGGAAGGCATCGAGGGTCTCGAGCAGCTGCGGGCGCTGGAGGCCGGCGAGCCCATCGCCGTCCTCGACTGGGAAGGGACCTGGCAGGCGGTCGACACCGAGGCGGACCTCGCCCGAGTGGAGAGCCTCCTCACGAGCCGCGGAGGGTGATCATGACCGACGACAAGCACCGAGCTTCGCCCCTCAGGAAGGGACAGCGCTGATGGCCAAGTACATCTTCGTCACCGGAGGGGTGATCTCCTCCCTCGGCAAGGGCATCGCGGCCGCCTCGATCGGCCGTCTCCTCGAGAGCCGTGGCTACAACGTCACGCTCCAGAAGCTGGATCCCTACCTGAACGTCGATCCCGGAACGATGTCGCCGTTCCAGCACGGCGAGGTCTTCGTGACCGACGACGGCTGGGAGTCCGACCTCGACCTCGGACACTACGAGCGCTTCACCAGCACGCGGACCTCGCGGGACCACAACTGGACCGCGGGCAAGATCTACGAGTCCGTCATCAACAAGGAGCGCAAGGGGGAGTACCAAGGCAAGACCGTCCAGGTCATCCCCCACGTCACCAACGAGATCAAGGACGCCATCCGTCGCATCGCCGACGGCGTGCACGTGGTCATCGTCGAGATCGGCGGCACGGTCGGCGACATCGAGAGCCTCCCCTTCCTCGAAGCCATCCGGCAGTTCCACCTCGAGGTCGGTCACGACAACTCGCTGTTCATCCACCTGACGCTCGTGCCCTGGATCGCCGCCGCCGGCGAGGTCAAGACCAAGCCGACCCAGCACTCGGTCAAGGAGCTGCGGCAGATCGGCATCAACCCCGACATCCTCCTCTGCCGCACCGACCGCGAGCTGCCCGACGGCGCGCGGGCCAAGATCGGCCTGTTCTGCAACCTCAGCCAGGACCGGGTGTTCACGGCCAAGGACGTCGACACGATCTACGCCGTGCCCATGGCGCTGCACGAGCAAGGACTCGACGAGAAGGTCCTCGAGCTGCTCAAGCTCCCACCGGGCCGGGCCCGCCTCGACGACTGGCAGCAGCTCATCCGCAAGCTCCAACAGCCCACCGGCGGCACCGTCGACATCGGCATCGTCGGCAAGTACGTCGAGCTCGAAGACTCGTACAAGTCGCTCAACGAAGCCCTCTCGCACGCCGGCGTGGCCAACGACGTCCGCGTGAACCTCAACTGGATCGAGTCCGAGCGTCTCCACTCCGACGCCGATCCGACCGAGCGCGACGCGACCTGGGAGCTGCTCAAGACCCAGGACGGCATCTTGATCCCCGGCGGCTTCGGCATCCGCGGCACCGAGGGCATGGTCGAGGCTGCGCGGCATGCGCGTGAGAACGACTTGCCGTACTTCGGCATCTGTCTCGGCATGCAGGTGGCGTGCATCGAGTACGCCCGCAACGTGGCCGGCCTGGAGGGAGCGACCTCCAGCGAGTTCGAGCCCGACGCCAAGAACCGCGTGATCATCATGCTCGAGGAGTGCGAGGGTCTCGACATCGGCGGCACCATGCGGCTGGGTCTCCAGGCCTGTCGTCTCGCTCCGGGCAGCCTCGCGGCTCGTGTCTATGGCAAGGACCACATCGAGGAACGCCACCGCCATCGCTACGAGTTCAATAGCAACTTCCGCGACCAGCTCGAGGCCGCCGGCCTGCGCTTCTCCGGCACCCACCCCGACAACGGTCTCTGCGAGATGGTCGAGCTCCCCGAGCACCCCTGGTATCTCGCCTGCCAGTTCCACCCCGAGTTCCTGTCGCGTCCCCTCGATGCCCATCCGATGTTCCGCGAGTTCATCCGAGCGTCCGTCGAGCAGAAGCGGGCACGGAGCTCGACCCCGGCACCGAGCTCGAGCCCGGCCGAGAGCGTGGCGTGACTGCTGAAACCCGTCGACTGACCATCGATGAGCGTCGCGTGCTCGGCGGAGGCGCGGCGCCTCTCTTCATCGCTGGCCCCTGCGTCATCGAGTCCGAGGACCACGCCCTGACGATGGCGACGACTCTCGCGACCATCGCCGACCGGCACGATGCAGCCCTGGTCTTCAAGGCCTCCTTCGACAAGGCGAACCGAAGCTCCTCGGCCAGCTTCCGAGGCGTGGGTCTCGACGAGGGCCTGCGCATCCTCGGCAAGGTCAAGAGCGAGATCGGCCTGCCCGTGCTCTCCGACATCCACGAGACCACGCAGGTCCCCGCGGCGGCCGAGGTCCTCGACATCCTCCAGATCCCCGCCTTCCTCTGTCGCCAGACCGACCTCCTCGTCGCGGCCTCCCGCAGCGGTCGGGTGGTCAACGTCAAGAAGGGTCAGTTCCTCTCGCCGGGCGAGACCAAGAACATCCTGAACAAGTGCGCAGAAGAGGGCTGCGAGCGGGTCGCCCTCACCGAGCGCGGCACCACTTTCGGCTACAACGACCTCGTCGTCGACATGCGCTCGCTCCCGCTCATGCGCGCCCAGGGCGCACCGGTGATCCTCGACGTCACGCACGGGCTCCAGCGGCCGGGGGCCGGGGGCACGAAGTCGGGTGGCACGCCCGAGCTCGCCGAGCCTCTCGCTCGGGCGGGAGCCGGAGCGGGCTGTGACGGCTTCTTCACCGAGGTCCACGACGATCCGCCTTCTGCCCTCTCTGATGCCGCGACGCAGGTCCGGCCGGAGGTCTTCGAGCGCATCGTCGAGCAGGTGCTCGCGATCGACCGCATCGCCCGCCGCGATGAGCGAGAGTCGGAGCCGAGCGAGGGATTAGCGAGATCGAGGCGGCTGCCCTGGAGACCGCGCGTCGGGTCCTGGAGGCAGAGGCCGCCGCCATCCAGGCCCTGCTCCCCCGTCTCGGCCCGGAGTTCACGGCCGCCGTCGGGGCCATCGCCGGCAGCTCTGGTCGCGTCGCGTTCTGCGGCCTGGGCAAGTCGGGTCTCATCGGACGCAAGCTCGCCGCGACGTTCTCCTCCACGGGCACGCCCGCCTTCTTTCTCCATCCGGTCGAAGCGGTCCACGGCGACCTCGGCGGGGTCGTTCCCGGCGACACCGCAGTGCTCATCAGCCACGGCGGAGAAAACGAAGAGCTGACCCGCCTGCTCCCGCTGCTCCGCGACATGACTTCGCGGATGATCGGGTTGACCTCTCCCGACACCACCCTCGCCCGAGCGGTCGACTTCTTCCTCGACATCTCGGTACCGGCCGAGGCCTGCCCCCTCGGCCTGGCGCCCACGGCGTCGAGCACGGCCACCCTCGCGCTCGGGGACGCCCTGGCCATGGCGGTCATGGAGCAGAAGGGATTCTCGGCCGAGCAGTTCTCGCGCTTCCATCCCGGAGGCAAGTTGGGCGCTCGCTTCCTGCGCGTGCGCGATGTCATGCACTCGGGACACGAGCTACCCGAGGTGCGACCCGACACCAAGATCCGCGACGTCATCCAGGAGATCTCGGCCAAGCGCCTGGGCATGACCACGGTGCTCTCCGAGGACGGCAAGCTCCTCGGTGTCATCACCGACGGCGACCTCCGACGCCTGCTCGAGCGCGTCGACATGCCGCTCGACCTGACTGCCGACTCGGTCATGAGCCGTCAGCCGCGCACGGTCGCACCCGAGCTCCTGGCCGCCAAGGCGCGCGAGCTCATGGAGTGGCCCCGAAAGATCACCTCGCTGGTCGTGGTCGAGGACGACGGCCGACCGCTCGGCATCGTGCACTTCCACGACCTCGTCCGCCTCCCGCGATGACGAGAGGACGGCCATGAGCCTCGAAGACCGCTGTCGAAAGATCCGCCTGCTCCTCCTCGACGTCGACGGTGTCTTGACCGACGGTCGTCTTCTCTACGGTCCCGAGGGCGACTGGGGACGCACCTTCCACGTCCGCGACGGGATGGGCCTCAAGCTCGCCCAGTCGGCAGGCCTACTCACGGGCATCCTCTCCGGCCGCCGCGTCGAGGCGACGGCTCTGCGGGCCGAGGAGCTGGGCTTCGACGAGATCCACCAGGGGCATCCGGTCAAGCTGCCGGTGCTCGAGGACATCCTCGCTCGCCAGGAGCTGGCTCTCGAGCAAGTTGCCTACATGGGAGACGACGTCATCGACCTGCCCCTGCTGCGTCGGGTCGGCCTGGCCGCTGCTCCCTCGGACGCCTGCCCGGAGGTCGCGGCGATCGCCCACTGGCATTCGGTGCGAGACGGTGGTGACGGCTGCGTGCGGGACCTCATCGAGACGATCCTGCGGGCTCAGGGAGCCTGGCAGGGGCTGATCGAGAGGATGGGAGAACCGGCCCCCGACGCGGGCTGAGGAAACGGTGCTGGCACCCGGGGCCGGCGGTGTCATGATCGGGGAGACGCGTCGGACGACGTGTCGGGAGACAGGGAAGCATGAGCGCTGAGTCGACCACGGACGCCGTTCGCCGAGGTCTCGAGCTGGCCATCCTCTTCGTGGTGGCCTCCTACTTCGCGCTGTTCCTCTACTGGAACAGCAACGCCGCCAGCGTGAGCCTCTCGCCCTGGCACGGGCTCGAGGTGAGCCTCCCGGCCGTGCTGGTGGTCGCCATCGGATTCCTGGTCGGCTTCGCGGTCGCCGCCCTGCTGGCGACCGTCGGCAGCCTGGCCCGCTCAGGAGAGATCCGCGCAGCCCGTCGGCGCGCCGCCGACCTCGAGGCCGAGCTCTCGCGCCTGCGCAACTTGCCGCTCGACGAAGATCTCCACCGACCGGCCGAGCTCGACGTGGTCGTGAGCGAGCCCGACGACCAGCCGTGACCGAGCTCCTGATCCCGGCGGCCTTCGTCGTCTCGCTGCTCATCCTCTTCGGTCTCTACCGCTGGATGCGGAAGGCCGAGAAGCCGGTCCGTGGACGGATGGATCACCGCGGATTGCACCCCGGTCTCTCAGCCGGTCTCTCGGCGGTGTTGGCCGGTGAGCGCGAGCAGGCGATCCAGGCCCTGCGCGAGGTCGTCGAGGAAGACACCGACGCCGTGGAGGTCTACCTCCTCCTTGGTGACCTGCACCGCGAGCTCGGCCAGGGCGAGCGCGCACTGCGCATCCACCGCTCCGTCCTGGGTCGCTCGGGCCTCACGCGCGCTCAGCGCATTGCCGCCCTCACCTCCCTCGGCCGCGACTTCGAGGCCGCCGGCTTCCTCGACAAGGCGCAGGAGTCCTTCGAGAAGATCTCCGAGCTGCGTCCGAAGGAGCCAGGCCCATGGCGTCAGATCCGCCGGCTGGCCGAGCGCAGCGGGGACTGGGAGCGCGCGCTCGCCGTTCAGGAGAAGCTCGTCCCCCTCGCCAGTGATCGCGAGCGCGAAGAACGCGTGTTGGCCTTCTTGCACGACCGCGTCGGCGAGGAGCTCATGCTCCGCGACGAGCACAAGCCGGCGCGGAAGCACTTGGACAAGGCGCTCAAGCTCGACCCCGACTGCATTCCGGCGCGCATCCACCTCGGCGATCTCTTCCTTCGTCAGGGTCACAAGGTCGAGGCGGGTCGCACCTGGCAGCAGCTCGTGAGGGATCATCCCGAGCACGGCGTGCTCGTGCTCGAGCGGCTCGAGACCCTGCACGCGGCCTCCGGCGAGCAGCGTGGCTACGACGACGTCCTCGAAGAGCTCGCCAGCCAACGTCCTCGCGACGTGCGCGTGAAGGCCACTCTCGCCCGACGTCGCGCCGGTGCCGGGCGTGACGACGAAGCCCGCCAGCTCGTGCTCGAGGCCTTCGGTGGGGCCCCGCGGGCGACGGCGGTGCACCGCGTCGCCTGGGACCTGGCCAGCAGCGGCGTGGTCGATCGGGAACAGGCGCGGCGCTGTCGCGAGATCCTCGCCGCCACGCCCGAGCTGCCGCACTCGTGCCTGCGCTGTCGCTACCGCACCGATGAAGCGACCTGGCGCTGCCCGCACTGTCATCGCTGGGGCACCATGGTCCTCGAAGAGGGCTGGTGAGCGCCGATCCCGAGACACCGACGAGCTTGCTGATCGTCCGCCTCGGTGCGGTCGGTGACGTGGTCCGCACGCTCCCGCTCGTGAAGGCAATCCGACGACGTCATCCGTCGATGACCATCGGTTGGGTCGTCGAGGAGCTGTCGGCGGGCCTGCTCGAGGGGCTCGACTTCATCGACCGCATCCACGTGCTGCGAAGACGCTCGCTCGCCGCGAGCCTCCGACGTCCGTGGCGCTGGCCGGACGCCCTCTCGACCTGGCTCGAGCTCCGCACCGAGCTACGCAAGGCGCGTTACGAGCTGATCCTCGACGTGCACGGCACCTTCAAGGCCAGTCGCGTCGCGCGCCTGGCCCGTGGCGGCGACACGCGTCTCGTCGGGCTCGGCCCGGGCGGCTCGAAGGAGACGGCGCACTGGGTCTACGACGAGGTGGTGCCCTACCCTGCCGAGCCCGTGCTCACGCGCATCCAGCGCGCCTTTCTCCTCGGTCGTGCCGCCGGTCTCCTCCCCGACGACGAAGAGATCGCCGTCGAACACGGATTGCGCTTCGCACCGGAGCGCGTGCAGCGAGCGCACGAGTTCCTCGAGCCGCTCGGCCGACCTCGGGTGCTGCTCTTTCCCTTCGCCTCGGCCACGAAGAAGGGGCTACGCAAGCGCTGGCCCCTCGCGCGCTGGGTCGAGCTGGCGCGTTCGCTGTCGGACGAGCTCACCGTCGTCCTCGCCTGGGGCTCACCCCGAGAGGGCGAGGAGGCACGAGCGGCGCTGGGCGAGCCGGGCCGCGTGCAGCTCACGCCACGCACCGACCTGCTCGAGCTGACCGAGGTGCTGCGGGGCGTGGACCTCGTGGTCACTGGTGACACCGGCCCCATGCACCTCGCCGCCGGCGTGGACACCCGGGTGCTCGCGCTGTTCGGGCCGTCGGACCCGGTCATCAACCGGCCCTGGGGCGACGCGCACGAGGTCATCGTGCACGAGCCACTGGGCGAGCTGGAGGTCGAGCGAGTCCGACGAAGCGTCCTGGCCAAGCTCTCCGACTGATCGGATCAGGGCAGGTCGCTGCCGAAGCCCGGCGGCAGGCCTCCCGCGCCACCGCCTCCCAACCCATCGAGCTCCATGACCAGGCCCGCACCGCGTCGCTCGAACTTCTGACCGAGCTCGTTCTCGAGGAATTCGGTGAAGCGCAGCATCCAGCTCGTGGCGTCGCGCACCTCGATGCTTCCGGTGGTCGGCATCGGGAGGATGCCCATCAAGGCGAAGTCCTGGTTCGCGGTGATCGTGCCGTCCCGAGTCTCGACGTGCAGCTCGCGCAGTCGGAGGAGCTCGTCCTCCCAGCCCAGGTCGAGCTCGAGCTGCTGCAAGCGCAGCTCACCGTTGACCAGCGGGAACTCTGCGAGCCAGCCGACGCGGGCCTCGGCCGGCAACGCCGCCGAGAGCTCGTCGATGCTGAGCTGAAGCTCGGCCTCGTCGACCACGCTGGACATCTCTTCACCGAGCTCGAAGTCGAGAGCGAAGTCGAGGTTCAGCCGATCGAAGCTGTAGTCGTCCGTGGAGGCCGCCCGCCCGAGCACCTTCCGGGGCTCGAGCTCGACCTTCAGCTCGACGTCGACGAGGATCGGCGGGTCCTCGGACACGGAGACGTCGCGGCTGAAGAAGCCGTCGAGTGACAGCGTCGCCCAGTCCGCGGTCATCTCGAAGCGCTCGACCTCGACGACGAGATCGCCCTTCAAGTCGGCGACGAGCTCGGCGCGGTCGAAGTGCAGGACGTCGCCGGCGCTCTCGAGGTCGATGTCCTCGAGGGTCATGTCGACGTGAACCGGCTGTCGGGTCTCTTGTCGAGCCAACTCGCCGAGCCGAGTCGCCTGGCTGAGGTCGACGCGCCCCTGCCTCACGCGGAACACGTCGTCCTCGTGAGCGAAGGTCGCATCGGACCACGAGATCTCGGTCACGCGCACCGGCTCGGTACCGTCACCACCGCCGGCTTCGAGCAAGGCCTGGGGCGTGCTCATGAGATCGAGCGACGCCACCGTGGTCACGCCCCCCTCCTCGTCCTCCGACCGGAGCTCCTCGACGGTGAGCTTCCTCAGGTTCCAGGCGAGCGTGACGTCCCCCCGCGTGACGGTCTCTCCTTCGAGCTTGGCCAGCTCCCGGTCGAGCTCGGCGGTGAGCTTCGCCTGCAAGAAGAAACGCAGGCCCGCCACGGCGGCGACGGCCAGGAGCAACAAGACGAAACAAGCGATGACGATGCGCTTCACGGACAGTCCTCCCCAGCCCCACTCCGCGGCTCACCGGCGAGCACCGGTGATCGACTCACCCTCCGCGTGAGGCCCTTTCCGCGAGAATGGCTCCGTCAGGGCGGTCTTGTCCAGCGCTCATGGACTCTTGCCGATCGACACCGGCCCGACGCTCGCTCAGTCCTCGACGCGTCCCAGTCGGCGGTGCTGCTGATGAGCCGTTCGTGCCCGCGTCCAGAAGGAACGACGTCGCTCCGCCGGCAGGGTTTCCTGGAGCACGGCGCGTCGTCCCCAGGCCGAGAGCGTCCGACTGCTTGCCCGCTTGTCGACGCTGCGACACAGGCGGAGCAGCTCGTCCTCACGCTCCGACGTGGAGACGGGCCGCTCCCCCACGCCCGCTCCATCGAGATCGCAGACGAGCACTCGCTCGGACGCTTCCTCTTCCAGGAGCAGGTTCGACAGGTTCAGGTCGGGATGAGCGACGCCGGCGTCGTGCATTGCCGCGACCGTCCGCCCGACCAGCCGGCCCAAGCCCGGCTCGCTCCATCGCTCGGGCCGCTCACGAGAGAGACGCAGCAGGTCGATCGCTCCCGGCACCTCGAGAAAGGCCAGGCGGATCCCGTGAAGCGGCCAGCCCGTGACCTCGAGAGCCAGCGGACGTGGCGCGAGGCTGCGTTCATGAAGACGGACGCCCGCCTCCAACTCGCATCGTGCCCGTGTCGCGGAGAAGAAGCGGTCCGGTAGCACGCCACGCAGGAGACCACCCCGGCGGGTCCGTCTCACGAGAGCCGGACCGAGCTCGGTCGCCACCCGACGAAGACCGCCACGACCGCCCAGACGGAGCGACTCGCCTTCGCCCTCGTCGGGCAGGCCGGCCGACCACTGCTCGGCCAGGGGCTCGACGACGAGGAGTCGACAGCGGGGACGCGGCGTGAGCTCGACGAAGCCCGGCGGCACCAGCGGGCGCTCGCTCACGGAGACGTGGTTCCGTCGCCGGGCTCGGCAGGCTTCGTTGCGGCCTGAGTCGTCGGCGCCGTCGCCGGCTCGGTCGTCGTCTCGGAAGCCCCAGGGTCATCGGACCGGGAACGCGAGGCCCTCACCGGCTCGACACGACGCTCGACCTTCCGCCAGTCCGGACGGTCGGTCGGGATGCGTGGGTCGAGCGGCTTGCGTCGATCGCCGGGAGCCCCGCCCTCGACGGCCTCCTTCTCCTCGAGCTTCTCCTGGAGCACCGCTCCCTGCTTCGCCATGCGGTCGAGCACGAAGACGAAGACGATCACCATCACGACGAGGAGCGCTCGACTCACCCAGCGCGTGCTGCCGGACTTCATGGTCGTCGCTCCAGCGCGACCGGCTCGTCGCGCTCGGAGTCGGTGGCACCCAGGCCATGGCTCCAGCGGTAGAGCTCACGGTTCCAGAGCACCGCCTTCACGTAGCCCCGCGTCTCATCGAAGGGGATCGACTCG
>JBCCFW010000205.1:0-12915 GCA_039029535.1 Acidobacteriota bacterium | reverse complement strand
TACATAGCTGGCATCAAAGTGGCTCCTGAGCTTGGGGCCAGACGGTTCCCGGCGTTGGGAGACCTTGCACGGGTCCCCTCACGTGAGCAGTGCCAGTGCCCTGATACGTCTCGATGACGGTCGACTCGTCGCGGGCAATCGGTCAGGCGGATTCGATGAGCACCGAGATCCCGGGCTCTTCGTGTTCGATGCCTGGGGTGCGCTTCCTGAGACCTGCCAACCGAGGGAGCCGTTCGAGTCCCAGTCGGCGCCCATGGATCTCGTCTCGGTCGAGTTGTCGACCCCGGAACGAGCCGTGACGGTCACGCGGGTGGCGCACGAGCTCATGCTGACGAGCACTTCGTCGGCCGTCGCGTCGTGTCTCGAGGACATCGTGATCCGACCCCCGACGGAGGTGTCGCCACCGGGCGCCGTCGTGCCCCTGCGTGTCGATGCCGGCTCGGTCGTGAGCTGGGAGGACGGGGCCCTCTCTTCGTCGACGAGCTTCAACCTCCATCGCGGCGCGCTCGGTGAGCTCGCCGCCGGTGGCTCGGCGAGTTGCTTGCTGTCCGAGCTCACGATCCCGTCGGCGGTCGACGCCGAGCTGCCGAGCCCTTCGGAGGGCTGGTACTACCTCGTCGCTGGCGTGAACGAGGGAGGGGAGGGGCCGGTGGGCAACGACTCCCAGGGCAGCGCGCGAGCGACGCCGGGCGCTTGTCCCTGAGTCTCGAGAGACGGCCTGTCACCTTCGGTGCTCTCGGTGATTCCGGCAGCAGGGGCGGCGGCTGGGCTGAGTCTCGGCCGAGACCGCTGTCAGGATCCGGCGTGGTGAGAGTTGAGGGAGAGAACGAGCCCTCCCCACGTCGATGAGCCCCCCTGGTCTGAGGGGCAGTGACGGAGGCTCGTCTCAGGAACCCCGTGCGCCTCACTTCGTTCGTCGCTGGTCTCGTGATCCTCGGTGGCATCGCCATCTCTCCAGCTCGTGCCCTCGAGTCCGGAAGCCTGGCTTGGGACCGCGATCAGTTCGGAGGGCGGCCCGTGGCCATTCATGCTCGGGGGAGCGGGCTCACGGTCGTTGAGGGGCTCGACCGCTACGATGGGGTTCGAGACGTTGGCTGGGTGGACCTGGCTGAGGACGGGACCATCCTGCGCGAGGGACGGTTCGGGCTCGGAGAGGCGAGCCAGGCTCCGGACTCCGTGCTCCTGGACGATGGCGACCTCGTGGTCACCTGGTGGGAGTCGATGCGTCGCGACGACGTGCCCCTCGGCGAGATCCACGTCGCGAGCTTCGACGCCGAGCGCGAGCTGCGCTGGTCATGGGGCTACGACTCCGGCCTTGCCGACTGGCATCCCATCCTCATCGAGTTGCCCGACGGCGAGCTACTCGTGGCGGGTCAGGCGGACCGGTCGCTCTTGCTGGTCCGTCTCTCGGCCGCAGATGGCTCGGTCCTGGGGGCGCGGCGATACGACGCGAGCTTCGTGCCCGTCGCGGGAGTGCTGACGTCGACGCGGGAGATCGTGCTGTGTGGGACGGCGGGTGGTCGCGTCGGGCTCCTCGCGCTCAAGCCCGAGCTCGACGTGAGCTGGTACCGGAGCTACGACTCGCCGGACTTCTACACCGTGCGCGACCTGACCGCTCGGGCCGAAGGCGGAGTTCTCATGGTCGGCTTCGCCTTCGAGGTGATGTACGGGCAGCTCGACGGGTGGGCCATGGCCGTGGATTCGAGCGGCCACGTCGAATGGCAGCTCCTCCATGGCGGAGAGGAGCTCGACGAGTTCCGGGAGGTCGTTCAGTTGGCCGATGGGAGTTACGTGATCCTCGGTCGGGCGATGACCTCGGCGCACACCTGGCTCCTGGCGCTCGAACCGGACGGTTCACGGCGTTGGGAGACGCTGCACGTGAGTGAGCCCTGGCAGACCGGTCAGGTCCTGGCGCTCTTCGACGACGGCCGACTGGCCGTGGGGTCTCGGTACCAGGGCTTCGATGAGCGTGATGACCGTCCGGATCCCGGGCTCTTCGTCTTCGACGCCTCGGGCACGCTGCCTGAGTCCTGTGGTTCGAGGGTGCCGTTCACG
Source organism: Acidobacteriota bacterium (assembly GCA_039029535.1). Classification (GTDB taxonomy): domain Bacteria; phylum Acidobacteriota; class JBCCFW01; order JBCCFW01; family JBCCFW01; genus JBCCFW01. Next base: position 10,860 of record JBCCFW010000205.1, on the reverse strand, counting down.
TCCTTGTCGGCGCCGATCGACCTCGTCCTGGCCGACCGGCCGGCTCCGGAGGTCCCGGTGACCGTGACTCGGATGACGCACGAGCTTCTCCAGAGGAGCACGTCGTCAGCGGTTCGGTCCTGCTCGGGTGTCGTGGCCGAACCGCCGACGGAGGTCTCGCCGCCGGGGGCTGCCACGCCGCTGCGAGTCGATGACGGCTCGGTCGTGAGCTGGGAAGACGGCGCGCTGTCGTCGTCGACGAGCTTTCACCTCTACCGCGGAGCGCTCGGTGAGCTCGCTGCTGGTGGCTCGGCGAGTTGCTTGGTTTCCGACCTCACGAGCCCGTCGGCGGTCGACGAAGAGCTCCCGAGTCCTTCAGGAGGTTGGTACTACCTCGTCGCGGGCGTGAACGAGGGTGGCGAGGGGCCGGTGGGGACTGACTCGCGAGGGGAGGCACGAACCGTCCCGGCCGGCTGTCCCTGACCGCGCTCGAGTCAGCTCACGCGGCGACCTGCCTCCTTCAGCTCGTCCAGGAAGGCTCCGCGGTCGGCCTCGCTGGCGTTGGACCAGGCGCGACGCAGCTCGTCGAGGGAGCCTTGGCTCGCCAGCTCTCGTCGTGAGGCGTCTTCGAGCGAGAGCGTCTCGCCGCGCTGATGGGCGGCGAGCATCTCCGACACGACTCGATCGACGTTGCCACCAGCGAGGTGGTGCGCCTCGAGGTTGGCGAGGGGGAGCTCGCAGCCGGCCTTGGCCGCGCGGATCGCGGGGAGAACGATGGCCTCGGGCGGCGTCCGGCGCAGGCGCATGCCGATCAGGTCGGTGGTGCGCACTGGCACGCCACTGGAGGCTGCCTGGACCCAGAGCCTGACGGGGATGAAGTAGCCGAGGAGGAGCAGGAAGACTGCCCAGAACGTCAGCGCCAGGAAGAAGAGTGGATTCATCGCGGACGGCCCTCCAGGCTCGGTCGCGAGGCCGAGCTCGGAGAGTTTATGGCACCGGACAGTCGAGGTCTGTCTCAGGCCAACGACCGACGCCACCGTCGCGCGGGCCAGATCAGCACGGCGACGAACATCAGGTTGCCGATGACGTTGAGCGCGGCGCCCGTCGCGATCGACGCCGCCGAGTCGATGACGAACCAGGCCCAGAGACCGCGCTCGGCGGCGAGCAGCACCGCGGCGCCGTCGACTTGCTGAAGCCGACGGGCGAGGTCGAGGAGCATGACGCCCCAGCCGGTGAGCAAGGCGCCGGCGATCCCTGAGACGAGGAAGGTTCGGTCGGGCTCGCTCGGAGCACGGAGGAAGAGACCGTCCAGGACGGGCGTGGTGAAGGCGCGGACGGGAGGGAAGAGGGCGGCCGCGGCGAACAGCGCGCCGAAGACGAGACAGGACACGGCACCGAGACGGAAGAGCTGGGACGACGTCATGTCGGTCCTCCTTTCCGCTTCAGGGTGAGGCAGTGGAGGAAGTGAGGCCATTCCCTGAAAGGGAAGGGGCGTGGGCCCCGCAAGAGCGGAACCCGCGTCGCTCATCGAGCTCTCGGGGAACTGACCTTCTTGCAAGTTGCCGAGAAGCATGCGGCTGGCCAGTACCACCGCTGCCAGGTCGGCCTCGAACACCTGGCCTTCGGAGTGGAGGGGCGCGAGGTAGTGGACGCCCTCCGACAGCACTGTCTCGAACGAGGGGTGCCGTGTCTCTACGATGCTCAGTACCCGTTCGCGAACGGTGGCACGGACTACCACGCGCTCTTCGTCGAGGACCCGGACCGCATCAAGGTGGAGTTCGTCGCGGTTTAGGCTCGTCCACGCGAGTGGGGCCGAGACTCCTCAGGCTCTGTCGGCACTTGGCCCGACGTGCTTCGACATCAGGAGCGCCTTGGTCTCGTAGCCGGTTGCCTCGTAGAGACCACGCGCGGCCTCGTTGTGCGCGAACACCTGGAGCGCCACCCGGACCTGCCCTCGCTCGGCAGCCCCCGCCTCGACGTGGCGCAGCGCCGCCTTGCCGAGGCCACGCCCGCGGAACTCGCCCCCTATCTCGAGGTCGTAGATGAAGCAGTGGTCGGCCCGGTCGCCGACCCACAGGACGCCGGCCACCTCGCCACCCTCGACGATGGAGAGGAGCCGCTGTCCGGGAGTGGCGAGCCCGTCGGGAAGGAAGGCTGCGAAGGCCTTCTCAGCCCGCTCGACGCTGTCCTCCACCGTCCAGTATCCCGCGGTGGCTTGCTCGGCGGCGTACGACTCGATGGCCGCCGGAAGATAGGCCTCGAACTCGACGTCAGTCATCGGGCGGAACTCAGCCACGGCAGTCCTCCATCCGGCGCTTGCTGCAACCGTGAACGAAGCTTACCAAGCAGGATGGGCCGGACGCCCGAGGCTCGTCGTCGAGAAGGGCCTCGGTCCGGCCTGCCTTCGTAGGAGTTGAAGCGACAGCGGCGGTGCTACGCTGGCTTGCTCGGCTGGCCCCCTGAAAGACGCGACGTGCTCACCCATCTCTGGCATCTCCTCACCGGACGTCGTGCACGACCTCGCTTGCCGCGATCCGCCAGCGTCTATCGGCGCGACGAGCGAGTTGTCCTGCACGCCGTGGGAGTCAGCCGCGAGGGCGCGAGTCATCTCCGCGAGCCGGTGATCACGCTCGAGTTGGGGAGGTCGCCGCAACTCGGTGCCGGGCTTCGTGAGGTGCTGGCCGAGTGGCTGGGCGACGAGGAGCTCCCGGCCGGTCACGCTCGGAGCGAGCAGCTCCTCTTTCAGGGACTCGGTGTCACGTCCTGGCCGCACCTGCACGACGAGGCCGCTCATGTCTCAGCCTGGCAGGATGGTGACGACATCGTCCTGGAGCCACATCGCAGTGGGGGGAGCCGGGGCGACCAAAAGGGCTTCGAGCCCCTCGAGAGGCGAGACGTCCGCGTGAACAAGGATGCGGACGACGTCGAGCTCGGCCGTGCTCTCGCCGAGGCGCTGGCGCGCTGCGAGACCCGGAGCCCTTCCTGACTCCCGGTCCGCGGATGTGCCAGCCACGCGCGCTACACTCTCCCCGATCGGAGTCGCGGGACAGCGTGGTCACCGCCCGGTCTGACCCGAGGCCACGTCATGAACGCATGTCCCGCTTCCCCGGGCGTCGTCGGGGAGGGCCGTCCCGCGCGACGGTCCCCGGACGCCCCTGTCTCTCTCCCTTCCTCCTGCAAGCTGCGGCCCTCCGCCGTCATCCTTCTCCTGCTTTCGCTCGCTCCGGTTCAAGTCTCCTGCTCTGGGGACGAGCCCGAGCTCGGACCCGACGCCACCGTCGAGCAGGTCCGTGCGGTGGTGGCGCAGGAGATGCGCGATCTCGAACGCACGCACTTCCGCATCGACGGTGTCGAGCACGAGCTCGTCGACCTGGAGCCGGCCGACGACGGCTTCGTCCTCCTCTTCGAGACGCAGGCCCTCCTACTCGGCGTGCGACGCAGCGGCGCCCCCAACGGCCGTGTCGAGCTCCACGTCGGCGTGGGGGCTGCGACGGAGAACGAGGAGCCGTCGCCCGATGCGCCTGTCCTCGAGGGGAAGCTCCGACGCAGTCGTCCCGACGGTGACATCCGCCTGCACGGCCGGGTGTCCGATCCAGAAGGCGCGCATCCCGACGTCGAGCTCGACCTGCGTCTCAATGAGGCGCTGTTCGGCGCCGGCACGACCCGTCTCGAGATCGAGGGAACACGAGCGATCTTGCGAGGCGTGCTGGGTAGTCGAAGCCATGCGCAGCTCGACGCGTTGATCCGCGAGCATCCCGAGGTGCGGACCCTCGTCCTGCAAGACGTTCCCGGCTCGATGAACGACGAGGTCAACGTCCACGCCGGACGGCTCGTTCGAGCGGCGGGCCTCACCACGCTGATCCCGGCCAACGGCATGGCCGCCTCCGGCGGAGTCGACCTCTTCGCGGCCGGCGTCACGCGGGTGGCCGAGCCGGGGGCACGCCTGGGCATCCACGCCTGGTGCTGCTGGCGGGGGAAGCCAGCGGAGGAGATCGAGCGAGGGCATCGCGCTCACGCCCATCAAGAGGCCTACTTCCGCGAGATGATGGGAGCCCGCGGCATCGACTTCTACTACCGCACCCTGGAGGCCGCACCCTTCGACGACATCCACTGGATGTCCCGCTCGGAGATGGAGTCCAGCGGCTTGCTGACGGCTCGAGCCGCTCGGTAGTCCGGACGCGTCGGTCGTCTTCCGATGTCTCCCTCGGTGAAGATGCGGGTGTCTTCGGCACCTGAGGCCGAAGCCGAGGGAGGCCTTCAGTGCTCGCACGACTCGCGATCGGCATGGTCCTGGTCGCTGGGCTCGTCTCGTCGCCGGCCGCCGCGCAAGAATGGTCCTGGAGCTCTCCCCACCCGAGCTCCTGGCCCGACGACTGGCATGGCGCCGCCAGCGTCGGGTGCGAGCGCGTGGCCTACTCGGCGGAGATGTTCATCCGCGACCTCGATCTCGATCTCTTTCTCTACCGCCCGGTGTTCGGGCTACTCGACGCTGGTGGGAGCGTGGACTGGCTGGTTCGGCTGGACTCGCCCTCGTTCACCGAGAACCTGCGCGGCACGCCGCTGGCGGTGAACGCCGAGGGCGAGGTGCTCATCTGGGACGGCCAACGTGTCCTCTCCGACGGCGTGCTCCAGGAGCGGCTCATCGACGTGAGCAGCAACGTGACCGAGCTGGTCGTGCAGTGGGCGCCCGAGGGCGACGTCTACTACTCCGGCCTTCACCGTGGCGGGGCCTGGGTCGGTCGCTGGGATCGCGAGAGCCGACGCTTCGAGTGGGAGCGTCGCTTCGCTCGCTCGAGCGACTTCGACCACGGCAACTTCGCCGACCTCGCCGTGGCTCCCGACGGTGGCGTGGTCGTGCTCATGGCCAGCCATGGTGATGGCAGCGTCGTGAAGCTCTCGCAAGACGGCGAGGTCGAGTGGGCGCGGGCCTTCCCCGCAGGTGACGATCGCCAGGATCACGGGCTCAGCGGGGTTGCCGTCGACGGTCGTGTCACCGTCAGGACACCCGAGAGCTTCCTCGTCTTTGGCGAGGGCGGGGAAGAGCGACGGGGCGTGTCCTGGGAGCGGGAGCCCTGGCAGAACGTGGGCCTTCATCCGATGGACACGGGTGGCTACCTGGTCTTCGATGGAGTCGACCCGGGCGGGGCGCTCGGCTTCAAGACCTTGCCCGAAGACGGATCGGTGGCCACGGCCTTCGATGGCGCGCCGACCGCGCCCCAGGTCTTCGACCTCCCCGGACCCACGTACGCCATGGTCAGCGGCTGGCTCCAGTCGGTCAGCCGGAAGGGGCCTGCGTCGTTCCCGTGTGCCATCGGCTGCGAATTCGTCCGCGAGCCACCTCGGAGCTGGCCCGCACGCATCGATGCTGAAGAAGGCGTGTTCGCCTTCGCTCGCGGAGTCTCCGACGGAGGCTGGACGACCACGTCGCTCGATCCGGGTGAGCTGCTCGATTGGACTCCCGGTGACCGCGACGCCGATGGCGTGTCCGACCACTGCGATGGTTGTCCGGACGCAGCCGATCCGGAGCAGGAGGATCGGGACGGCGATGGCGTCGGCGATGCCTGCGACAACTGCCCGGACACCCACCACCTGAGTCAGCGCGATGCCGATGGGGACGGGCTGGGTGATCCCTGCGATCCCGTGCCCGAGCCGAGAGAGCTTCGGGTGCGAGCGCTCGGAGCCGACCGCCTCGCGCTGAGCTGGGCTTCGGAGGCGGCCGCACACGACCTGCACGTCGGTGACCTGGCCTCGCTGGCCGACGTCGGCCTTCTCCATCGACCCGCCGCCTGTGCTCTCGCAGGCGACTCGGTCGAGCTCGACGTCCCGGGCAGCGCGATCTTCCTGCTGCTCGCCGGTCGCTCTGGGGACCGTCGCGGCTCGCTCGGACGGGACTGGCTGGACCGAGAACGCCCACGCGGAGCTCGCTGCGACTGAGACGGCTCGGGCACCGTCCTGGTCACGTTCCCGACGAGCCGACATGGTGGGGGCCTCGCATCAGGCACCCTGGCTCCACGCGGCGCTCCGTCGTGGCGGGAGGAGCTGCGCCGTCCGGGCATGACGTCCGGAGCTGCGAGCAGGAGGTCGTCATGCGCTGTCGCCGAGTGCTCCCCTTCGTTCTCCTCATCCTCGGTTTCCTCGTCCTGGAGGTCGCCGACGCAGCGGGACACGGCTGGCGACGCGGTCGCGGAGGCGGTCGTCGAGGCCACGGCCTCAGCGACTCCGATCGCGACGGTGTCCTCAACCGTGACGACAACTGCCGGCGCACGCCCAACCCAGGGCAGGGCGACGCCGATGACGACGGCGTGGGTGATGCCTGCGACAACTGTCCGCTCGAGCCCAACGGTCAGCGCGATGCCGACCGCGACGGGATCGGTGACGCCTGCGACAACTGTCCCCACGACGCGAACCGTGGCCAGCACGACGGCGACGGAGATGGCGTGGGTGACGCCTGCGACTCCTGTCCCTGCGTGGCCGACCCCGACCAGCTCGACAGCGATGGCGACGAGCTCGGCGATGCCTGCGATCCCGATCCGACCGCGCCCTGCGAGATCGACTCCGATCGCGACGGTCTCGCCGACTGCGATGACAACTGCCCTGAGGTGTTCAACCCCGACCAGGCCGACGAGGACGCCGACGGAGAAGGGGATGCCTGCGAGCGTCCGCCGCATCCTTGTGAGGATGGTGAAGACGACGACGGCGATGGTCTCGTCGACTGCGCCGATCCCGACTGTCGCCACTTCCCCGGTTGTGACGACGACGCCGATGACGACGGGGTGGCCGATGACGACGACAACTGTCCGATGGTCGCCAACGCCGACCAGGCGGACGCCGACGGCGACGCCGTGGGCGACGCTTGCGACAACTGTCCCGGTGTCGCCAACGCCGATCAAGCCGACGCGGACGCCGATGGCGTCGGCGATGCCTGCGATGGCTCGATGACCGAGGACGGCAACTGCACCGACGGTCTCGACAACGACGCCGACGGGGACATCGACTGCGCCGACGCCGACTGTGCCGCTGACCCGGCCTGTGCGATGGACGACACCGATGGCGATGGCGTCCCCGACGACGTCGACAACTGCCCCGACATCGCCAACCCCGCTCAGGAAGACGCCGATGCCGACGGCATCGGTGATGCTTGTGAGCCCGGAGTGGCTCGCTTGCGCGTCGGCGTCGACGGCACGGGTGACCTGGCCGGCATCATGTTCACGCTGACCTATCCGTCGCCCTCGGTCACCCTGCGCTGCGATTCCCTGCCGGCGGACTGCGAGGTGACTGCGGGTGGCTCGTTCTCGGGAGCGTTGCTCGCCGTCAATGGCGGCACGCCCGGGGAGGTGCGCGCCTCGTCGGTGCGGGGGGCCGGTGACGTGCCGGCGCCGGAGGCCGATCTCTTCGAGCTGACCTTCGACTTCGTCGGTCCAGCGCCGACCGTGGGCGACTTCACCATCACGATGGGACAGGTCGTCGGTTTCCTCGGAGCTGAGGTGCCCACCGCGAGCGTCGTCGTGACGGGGCTCGACATCGAGTGAGGTGAATCGCTGCCGGCCGACCCCGATGGCGAGTCACGCGTCTCGCCATCGGGGCTGTCGAGGCTCAGGGGCAGCTGACTCCCGTCGGGCGCTCGATGCCGCGTGAGTTGCGGCCGTAGGACGACTCGTCGGCGTCACGCACCGACGTCACGAGGAAGTAGCTGTCCCCGGGCGGAAGGTCACCCAGGCCGATGGAGAAAGGTGGAGCCGTGATCTCGCAGGGCTCCTGTCGGACGTGGTCGTACTCCCGCGTCTGGATGAGGCTCGCCAGGCTCCCCACGTGAAGGGCGTACTTGGGATCCCCCATGGTCTCGTCCCAGCCGAGCACGATGGCGCGTCCACTCAAGCTCAGGCGAAGGCCATTGGGCTCGAGCAAGACGGTGGGGTCCGTCATGAGACGGGCCAGGAATCCTGCGAGACTGATGAACGGAGGGTGCTCCGGGCGGAGGGGGTCGACCGTGGGGAAGTCGGCAGAGGTCGTGAATCCGCCCACGTGGAGGACACCGCCCTCGCCAACCTGGATCGAAAGCGGCCAGTCCGTGGCGTCTTCGCGAGGACAGGACAAGAGCTCGCAGGAGGCCTGCACTCCGCCTCCCAGGTACGACGAGAACTCGAGAGCGCTGCCGTCGGCCGAGAGGATGCTCACGAAGCCGTCCACCTCACCACCTGCGTAGCTGGTCTGGAAGGCCGACACGGTGGGAAAGGAGGTCGAGCTCGTCGCACCGACGAGGTAGGCACGACCTTCCTCGTCGGTGTCGACCGCCGTGACGACGGTGCCGTGGTAGAGCTCGGCAAGTTCAGCCGGACCTCCGAGATGAGTCGCATACGACAAGCTGAGGGTCGTGGTGTCGAGCTTCAGCACGAAGCCCGAGCGCTCCGCATCGGGTGGGGATTGGAGCGGAGCGTGAACGGGGAAGTCCATCGAGCTCGTCTCACCCACGACGATGAGCTCGCCCTGAGGCGTGAGGGCCACGTCGACCCCGACGTCCCGACCACTTCCCCCGATCAGTGTCGAGTGAAGCAGCACGCCCTCTGGTGAGAGCCCTGCGATGAAGACGTCGGCCGGGCAGTCTTCGCCGACGGGACAGGAAGGCAACCGCGACTCGAGCTGGGGGCCGAGCGTGGGGAAGTCCCGTGAGTACGTCGTGCCGATGACCCAGGTGTTGCCCTCATCGTCCAGGACCACGCCAGTGGCCACGTCGTAGCCGGCGCCGCCCAGGTAGGTTGCGAAGTCGAGGTCACCATCGGAGGCGATGCGCGCGACGAAGGCGTCTCCCGTCCGATCGATGTCCTCACCCGGGACCGAATGGGCGGCTGCGACCAGCGGAAAGTCGTCACTTTGGGTGTGTCCTACCAGGACGAGAGTGCCGTGGTCGTCGAGCGCGAGGGCCGTGGCCTGGTCCAGCTCCGAGCCGCCGAGGAAGGTGGAGTAGTGGAGCGTCGAGCCCGTTGCGTCGTACACCGCTACGAAGGCGTCTCCCGTCGAGGGCGTATGGTGAGAGAGCGGAAGCGGCGCCTGTCCCAGCTCGGTCTGAAAGCCACCGACGATGGGCAGGGTGTCATGGGCGGTGCGTCCGGCGAAGACGACCTTGCCCGACGGCGTCAGGGCGATGTCCAGCGCATCGCCCCGAAAGAGGGGGATGTCGGTCATCATTCGCTGACCGTCGGGGCTGAGCCGACGCAACCAAAGCGTCGACTCGTGCCAATCGTCCCCGCTCCCCGTGATGTACGTGCTGCCGTCAGGTGCGGGTGCGACGATGCCGATGTTCGAGTTCCGGTACCGACCGTTGGACATGGCGTAGTGGTGGAAGTAGGTCGCGTACTCGAGCGAAGGCTGAGCTCGGGCATCGGTGAGCGTCAGGAAGTGCACCGCGAGAATCGCGAGGCCCAGCTGGAGGAGTGCGGACGTGCGACGTGACTTGTTCACCTGATTTCCTGGCCGTTCCTGCCTGGGCCTTGGCGAGTCGTTCGCTGGCCCGACGAAGAAAACATCGCACCGGCCCCGAGGAGGGTCAACGCGAGTCGAACAAGGGTGCATGTCATGCTGCCATGCCGTGGAGAACCGGGTCCGCGGGCGCCTGCGCCTCGTCGGTGCGGAGGGCCGGCGACGTGCCCACCGCCAGCGTCGTCGTCACCGGGCTCGACATCGAGTCGCGATGACGAGCGTCGCGTGGCCCCGAGTCCCGCACCCGGGGCCACGCGTCACGTCACGGGCAAGCGCTGCCTTCCAGGGAGCTGGAGGGTCGCTCGAGGCCGAGGGAAGTGCGGCCGTAGGAGGACTCGTTACCGCCCTTCACCGCGGTGACCAGGAAGTAGCTGGACTCGAAGGGAAGGTCGTCGAGGTCGATGACGAATGGTGGCGCATCAACCTCGCAGGGCTCCTGACGGAAGTGTCCGTGGGTCCTCGTCTGGAGCAAGCTGGCCAGGTTGCCCACGTGGAGGGCGTAGCGGGGATCGCCCATGGTCTCGTCCCAGCCGACCACGATCGAGCGATCGCTGAGCGACAGCCGGAGCCCGTTCGGCTCGAGGGGCGTCTCCGGGTCGGTGAGGATGCGAGTCACGAAGGCGGTGCCGTGCGTGGTGGGGAAAGGGAAGTGGAGGTCCGGGAGCTCCATCTCGGGCTCGAGGGGGTCGACGACCGGGAAGTCGATCGATCTCGTGATGCCACCCAAGTGCACGACGCTACCGGGGCCGAGCTCGACGGACCAGGCCTGATCGGACGCACGGAATTCGCAAGGAGGGATTCCGTCGCAGGGAGTTGGCGTGCCTCCACCGAGGTAGGACCCCAGGAGCAGGGTGCTCCCGTCCGGCGACAGCACCCAGAGGAAGGCGTCGCTCTCGCCGCCAGCCAGCTCGGTCTGGAAGCCCAGAGGAGTTGCGAGCTCTGCCGAGCTCGTGTCGCCCGCGACGATGGCTCGGCCCATGTCGTCGGTGGTGACCGCGTACGCCCCGTTCCCCGCGAAGGGGGGTGGGTCCGAGGGCTCGATGGGACCACCGAGGTAGGTCGAGTAGACGAGCGTGCCCGTCGCCGGTGAGAACTTCGAGACATGACCCGAGCGCTCAGACGGAGCGACCGCTTGAAGGGCGTTGACGACGGGGAAGTCGGACGAGTACGTCTCACCCACGAAGAGGAGATCGCCCGCATCGGTCACGGCGAGGTCCCACGCACTGTCGGTATCGCTGCCGCCGAACAGGGTCGAGTGCTGAAGCTCGCCCGTGGCCGAGAGCTGAGCGAGGAAGAGGTCGGCATGGCAGCCCGCACCCGGCTCACAGGAGCTCAGGTCCGATTCGAGCTGGGGGCCCAGCGTGGGGAAGTCAGGCGACCACGTGCGACCGACGACCCAGAGGGAGC
>JBCCFW010000204.1:0-12978 GCA_039029535.1 Acidobacteriota bacterium | reverse complement strand
GGTCCTGTCGCGGTGGATCCGCCATGAGCGAACCGCAGCGATTTCTACTGTCACGCCCGGCGTGAGTCCCCGTCTCTCCTAGCCGACTGACCGAGACGAGCTGACGATGTTCGTCGTCTTGCCTCGGCGGTCGGCCTGCAGGTGGATGGTCACTTGCATCACCCAAGAGGAGAGATTTCCATGTTCAAGTCGATTTCACGTCGCCTTTCAGCCGCCGTCGTCAGCCTGGCGGTGTTGGCATTGATGCCCAATCCCGCAACTGCTCGCACGGAGGTCGTCTACTCGGCCTGCCCACAGAAGCCCATCGTCATTCGGGACGAGCTGGTCGAGGAGACCATCGTCTGGGAGCACCGCTTCGAGAACTGCTCGCCCGGAGAGATCACCCGCAAGCGGACCGAGACGGTCACCATCGGCGCGAGCATCACGACCACGTCCAACGCCGACACCTCGATCGACGTGAGCATCCCCATCGGAGAGGGCAGCGTCAGCATCGGGGCGGGCCTGGAGGCCGGCGTGGAGCGAACCCAGAGCACCGTCAAGCAGTCGGATGAGGAGTTCGACATCGTGGTCCCCGAGTGCTCGGCCCAGACGGTCCGGATCAAGCAGCAGGTCTACGAGTTCGACTACCGGATCCCGGTGTGGATCAAGAAGAAGGTCATCGAGTGGGGACCCAACCCGCGCTGCCCGCATCACGGCACGCTCCACCATTGCGCGTTCCCCGAGGTCATCGTGGCCCAGGCGTCCGGCATTCACGGCAGCTTCACCCTGCGCGTGCAGGGACGACGCTACAAGGGTGTCACCGAGTCCGAGGATCACGGACGTTGTGGTTGTGAGGAGCAGCAGGAAGAGGAGAACCAAGACAACACGGGCAGCGACGAGACCAACCCGCCGAACGAGGACGAGAACGGCGGCGGCGGGAGCGACGAGAGCGACACGCAGCCCCCCGACGAGAGCGACAACGGTGAGGGTGGCGAGAGCGAAGAGGGGACTGACCCATCCGACCTCGAGATCGAGCCCAGCGACATCTTGAAGGAGCAGCTCGACTTCGGGTTCTGCAACTCCTGTGGGGGAATCGAGATCGCCGATGCCACGGCTCTCGTCGAGTTCGGCATGTCGATCGAGCCCGTCATCCCGCTGCTGAGAGTCGAGGGTCAGACGGAGCCCGGCGCCCAGTTGGTCGTGGTGTTCACGGGCACGAAGAGCGGTCCTCAGGAGGTCGAGCTCCAGGCCGATGACAGCGGTGCGTTCTCGGTGTCCGGGGTCGTCGTCACGAGTGGCGACTACGGGGCCGCGGTGTACTCCGAGGCCGAGATGAGCGCGAGCCTCGACATGACCGAGCTCCAGCCGGCCGATGCCGACCTGGACCAGGCCCTCGAGAGCGCGGTCGCGTCGCTCAACGGTGGTACTGCCGATCCTGCGTTGGTGATGGACGCTCTTGCTGCCACGGCCGAACGCGCTGCGCTCGATGGTCTTCAGTCGGCGCTTCGCGTCTCCTGGCCTCGCAGCCCGGAGCTCGGTCGCGCAGGTGAGGCCGTCCTCGCCGGCCAGGCGGCTCGTGAGGCGGGTCAGCTCGAAGAGGCGCTCATGGCGTTCCAGTCCGCACTGAGCCTCCTCGACCCCGAGGACTGATTCGAGTCCGAGCTCTGCTGGCCGCCCCTCCCGACGAATGGTCGGGAGGGGCGGCTTTTTCGTGCTCTCGCCGGGGGCGTCTGGGGGGAGCTCGTGGTCAGGAGCGCTCGGCCCGCTCACGGACGGGAGCGGGATGAGTGCGGTACACGCTCTGGATGGCGAGCAGGTCCGGCGGGCAGGCCAGGACGTCGTCGGGGAGCGTGGCCGCGTTCCGACGCAAGATCTCCGAGATGCGACGCTTCACGCGACGGGGGACTCCCTTTCCGAGCGTCAGCTCGACGAGGGTCTCGTTCTCTTGAAGGCCGTCCTCCAGCGCCCGCGCACCCCGGCCGGTGAGGCCGTTGTTGCGGAGGTCGAGACGTCGCAAGGTCGTGTCGCGGGAGAGGAAGGTCGCCACCTCCCGAGCACCGACGTCTGCGATCCGATTGGGTGCTTCGCCCAGGACGAGCGTGCTGCGCACGTAGCCGAGGTCCAGGGCGTGGAGCTGGCCCAGGCGAGGGAGAAGGAAGCCCAGGCCATCCGGGCCGAGACCGTTGCTGGCCAGGCTGAGCACGCGCAACTCGCTGCCCTCCAGAGCCTCGGCGAGCACGCGACAGCCGTCGTCGCCGAGACGGTTGGCCGAGACGAAGAGCTCCGTCAGCTTCGACTCCGAGACGAGTCGCGCGAGAAGCTCGGCCGACTCGAGGCCGAGCTGGTTGCCACCGAGGTAGAGCCGCTCGAGCGGCCTGTCGTCTTCGACCAGGGCCTCGACGATCTCGGCGAGACCTTCCGGTCCGAGCCCGGTGTTGACCAGGTCGAGCGTTCGCAAGCTCTCGTGACGACGGAGGAGACGGGCGACGTCACGCGCGCCCTCGTCACCGATTGGGTTGCGCTTCAACCACAGTCCACGCAAGCGGGGGTTGGCTTCCAGGGCTGGGGTGAGAGCCGAGAGCCCTTCGACGCCGATGCGATTGCAGCCGAGAAAGACGGTTTCCAGGTGACTGCCGTCGAGACCCTCTGCCAGCCTCTCGGCGCCGGCATCACCGAGTCCGTTGAGGCCGAGGAGCAGGTGTCGGACACCCGAGCTCGGCCGCATGCGCTCGACCACGCGTTGCAGGCCGCTCGGGCCAACGGCTTGCTTGCACAGGTCCAGTCGGCCGTCGGGAAGGGCAGTGCCCCGGGGGAAGGCGCGGGGCTCGGTGGTCGGGCGTTCCTCGGCCAGCCACGCCAGCAAGTCGTCGAGCTCGGTCGGCGGGCAGAGCACGACGTCGTCGACGTGCTGGTCCGGGCAGTCGATGGGGCGCCGTGGCGTTACCACTTCGTCACCTCGTAGTCCTTGAGGAAGCAGCCGTGGACCGGGTTGCCGGCGACACCTCGCACGATGGGGTCGTAGACCCGGGCGGCTCCGTCGATGACGTCGAGGGGAGTGCGGAACCCCTTCGCTCGAGAGAGGGTCTTCAGGGGATGGGGGTTCTCGTCGGTGATCCAACCGGTGTCGACGCTGCACAGGTGGATGCCGTCCTCGACCAGGGCCTGGGCCGAGGTCCGGGTCAGCATGTTGAGGGCGGCCTTGGCCATGTTCGTGTGGGGGTGGTGGGCGGTCTTTCGGACGCGGCCGAACTGTCCCTCCACTGCCGAGACGTTGACCACGTAGCGATCCGGGAAGCGCGAGCGCGTGAGGACTGGGTGCAGGCGGCTCAGCAGCAGGAAGGGCACGATGGCGTTGATGACCTGGACCTCGACGAGCTCCAGCGGGTCGACGGCCTCGACCTGCTGGATCCAGCTGTTCTCGCTCCGGAGGTCGAGCGGTTGGCCGGTCTCGTCGAGGGTGCCGGGGGGGAAGAGCTCGGGGGCGCTCTCCGCACGACAGGCGTTCAGGAAGTCCGGGAGTCGGCCCTTGGTGACCGCCGGAACCTTGCTCGGTCCGTCCTCGCAGAGGGCCTGCAGCTCAGGGGGCAGCGGGAGTGTCTCGGCCTCGGCCAGCTCCGAGTAGTAGGCCGGCGGTCGGCGCACGGTCTGGGCAGCGTTGTTGATGAGGATGTCGAGCGGCTCACCCGTGGCGAGCTCGTCGGTGAGCTGGAGCACCGCATCGAGATGACGGAGGTCGAGGCCGAGCACCGTGAGCCGTCGGCGCCAGCTCTCGAAATCGGGCTCGGCGGCATAACGGCGGACGGCATCGCGGGGGAAGCGCGTCGTGACGGTCACGGAGGCGCCGTCGCGCAGGAGCTTGAGCGCGCAGTGGAAGCCGATCTTGATCCGACCGCCAGTCACGAGGGCGCGACGTTCTTGGAGATCGGCACGGGCCGTGCGGCGGCTGAAGTTGAGCTCCGCGCAGGGGGGGCAGAGCATCTGGTAGAACGAGTCGACCACCCGATAGGGACGCTTGCAGGTGTAGCAAGTCCGCTGATTTCGGAGCTCGCCCAAGGGGGGGCTCCGGTCAGCCTCCGGCTCGGGGGAGGGATCGCGACCGACCGAGGCACCGTCCAGCAGCCGGCGGTCGACCTCCCGAGACGTCCGCTTGCGCTGGTTGCGGCGCTTCTTCTTGCCGGTCTTGATCAGGTGAGCGACGGCCTGTTCGAGCCGCAGGTAGCGCGGGTCGTCAGGCTCGAGGTCACGTGCCGCTTCCAGCACGCGGACACAGGACTCGACGGCGTCCTCCGTCAGGCTTGATGGCTTCGACCCGAGAACCATGCCCTTCCTCCGACATCACGACATGGGATGAGGTGTGAGCCGGTCGGGATCGAACCGACGTCCTCCGGTCTTGAAGACCGGCGCGACAACCGCTGCGCTACGGCTCACGCAGCCGCGAGACTCCCTCACGACGTGAATGCCGAGACGGATCGGTCGGAGTCGAACCGACGTCCTCCTCCCTGGCAAGGAGGCGCGACGACCACTGCGCTACGACCCGTCTCGGCGAGGGGAGTGTAGCCCTCGCGACTCGGCGTGACACCTCGTGGGCGGCTCTTCTCGGAGCCTGGATCGCCTGGGGGGCCTCAGCGCTCGTCGTCGAGTCGTTCGCGCCACGCCGACGCCTCGGCCGTCTCACCCCGGTCCTCATGCAGGCGGACGAGCTTGTCGACGACGTGAGCGAGCGACTCCGGACCCGCGCCCGCCGCGCTCAGCAGCTCGAAGCCGGAGCGGAGGTCGGGCTCGGCCTCGTCGGGTCGGCCCAGCGAGAGCAGGCAGGCGCCGCGCGTGTACGCGATGGAGCCCAGCAGTGAGCGTTCGGCCGCCGTCGTCGCCTCGGTCCATCCGGCGCGGGCTTCGGTCTCGAGCGCGACCGCTTCGTCACAGCGCTCCTGCGAGCGCAGCAGGGTGGCGAGGTTGTGGAGGGCGATGCGCGTCTCCCGGTGCTCGCCCCCGCGCAGGCTGCGGTTGAGCTCGACGGCCTCGCGATAGAGGGGCTCGGCTTCCCCGGGCCGTCCGTTCTCATCGAGCAGCAGCGCGAGGTCGTTGAGGCAGGCCAGCGTCGTCGGGTGGTCACCACCGAGCACCCGACGGGTGGTACCGAGAGTCTCGCGCAACGAGGACTCGGCTTCTGGAATCCGACCCGCTCGCCGCAGGAGATCGCCGACCTGCACGCGGGAGCTCAGCGTGTCCGGATGCTCGTCGGAGAGGAGACGCCGACGCAGCGCGAGCGCCTCGGAGGCCGCAGCCAGCGCCCGCTCCAGCTGGCCCAGGTCTCCCCGGAGGCGACCGAGCCGCCCCAGCGCGTCCGCGAGCTCCACGCTCTCGCCGTCGACCCGTCGTCGGGAGCTCACCAACTGCTCGAGCACCACCTCGGCCTCTTCGAAGCGGCCGAGCTCGAAGTAGAGGTCTGCCAGCGCGCCCAGGGCGAAGAGGGTGCTCGGGTGATCCTCGCCATGAGTCGGCAGGCCGGTGCCCAGGGCTTCCAGGAGAAGTGTCTCGGACTCCTCATGACGAACCTGCCGGCGACGCACGTCCGCCAGGTGGGTCAGCGACGACAGGGTGTCGGGATGGTCGTTGCCGAGCACGCGGCGACGTAGCTCGAGCGTGCCGCGGTGCAGGCCGGCCGCTTCGTCCAGGCGGCCCTGACCCGCACGGAGCACGGCGACGTTGCCGGCGGCTGCCAAGGTTCGCGGATGCTCCTCGCCGAGGAGGCGCTGGTTGATCGCGTGCGCTTCGACCAGCGACGGCTCGGCCTCGTCGAAGTGCCCGCTCGCGAGCTGCACGAGCCCGAGGTTGACCAGGGCCGTCACGGTGTCTTGGTGCTCGGGTCCTCGGGTCTCTCGCAGGCCTCCCAGGACTTCGGCGAGCAAGGGTTCGGCCTCCGCATGTCGACCTTGCTCCTGAAGCACGAGCGCCAGGTTGTTGGCGACCGCCAGCGTGTCGCGGTGCGTGTCGCCGAGCGTGCTTCGCTGAGTCT
This sequence comes from Acidobacteriota bacterium, assembly GCA_039029535.1. Taxonomy (GTDB): domain Bacteria; phylum Acidobacteriota; class JBCCFW01; order JBCCFW01; family JBCCFW01; genus JBCCFW01. Next base: position 6,983 of record JBCCFW010000204.1, on the reverse strand, counting down.
CGAGGATCTCGACGAGCAGTGGTTCGGCCTCGGCGTGTCGGCCCTGCTCCGAGAGCAAGACGGCCTGGCTGTTCTGGAAGCGGAGCGTGTCGGCGTTGTCGGCGCCGGCTCCCTCGCGACCGAGCTCCACCGCGTCGTCGAGCTGACGCCGAGCGTCGTCGAGCCGGCCGAGGCTCATGTAGGTCCGACCGATGGCGTGCCGGACCGAGGCCTCCACCAGGGGCTCTTCGGGGAAGCGGCCGTCGATGCGCTCCGACGCCGCGTCGAGCGCCTCTCGTACCGTGATCTCGCGGTTCGTGGTGTTCTCCGGCGCGACCGCCATGAGCAGGTCGTCGTTGAGGAACTCGTTCACCGCTCGGGCGATGTTCGCCTGGCGGACGGCTTCCTGCCGCTCCTGCTCGGCCTGCGCACGGGCGCGGTTGGCCCGCATCATCTGCCAGGTCGTCCCGATGACGCCCAGGGTCAGGGAGAGGAAGGTCGCCGCGATCCCGAGCACGAGGACGCGGTTCTTCCGCGCCATCTTCTGCAATTGATAGCCGATGCTGGCCGGGCGCGCGGCGATGGGCTCGTCGGCCAGGTGACGACGGAGGTCGGCGGCCAGCTCGGCGGTGGAGGCGTAGCGACGCTCGACGTCCTTCTCGAGACACTTGGCCACGATGGTCTCGACGTCGCCGCGGTAGGCGTCGTCGACCGTGCCGAGGAGGGGTGCCTCCTGCTCGCGGATGAGCTGGGCCATCTGCGGCAGGGACTTGCCGCGGAGATCCAGGGGCCGATGCCCGGCGAGCAACTCGAACAGGATGATGCCGAGGGCGTAGACGTCGCTGCGCGTGTCGAGGCGGTCGAGGTCGCCCATGACCTGCTCGGGCGACATGTACGGCACGGTGCCGATGATCTGCCCCGTCGAGGTCGCCATGGTCGCGTTGGCGACGTCCACGTCGGTCGCCTTGGCGACGCCGAAGTCGAGGATCTTCGGCTGCCCGTTGTCGTCGACGAGGATGTTGTCGGGCTTGAGGTCGCGGTGGATGATGGCCTTCTGATGCGCGTGATGGACCGCGTCGCAGACCCGGGCGAGGAGCTCCAGCCGTTCCTCGTAGTCGAGCTCTTCCCGGTGAACGTGACGACGCAGGTCCCGTCCGCGGATGAGCTCCATCGCGAAGTAGGGATGGGAGCCTCGCTGCGTGTCGGCCGTGCCGGCCGCGTACACCTGGGCGATGCCGGGATGGTGCAGTCGAGCGAGGAAGCGGGTCTCGTGCTCGAAGCGACGCAGCGCCTCGGCGGAGGCCACGCCCGGTCGGATGACCTTGAGCGCCACCGACCGCCGTGGCTCGAGCTGCTCGGCCTCGTACACCGTGCCCATCCCACCCTCGCCGAGCTTGGCCACGATCTCGAAGCCGGGGATGTCGGGGACCGGGTCGGTACCGGGGGCCTGACGCGGCACCGTGCCGTCGGTCGCGCGGATGCGGCGGGGGCCGGTGAGCTCGGTCGGACGATCGTCCTCGTCCGAGATCGGTCGGTCGGTCTCGGCGAAGTGCTGCTCGTCGGTGAGGACCGTCGGCGTCTCGTCGCTGCCGGAGCTCCCGCTGCCCGAGGACGCTCGACGGCTGCCGCCGGAGTCGGCCGTCTGAGCGAAGTGCCGTGGCTTCGTGTCCTGGGTGGGGCGCCCGTCGTCGGACGAGTCGACCTCGGTGAGGACGGTGGGGCGCTCGTCCTCGGCAACGTCGTTCATGGAGGTGACGGTCTGTTCGAGGATGGTCGCCTCGTCGTCACCGAGCTCCGGTTCGGGCTCGATCCCGCGACGATGCTTCCCCGCGCGGGGGACGGTGGCGTCCGCGTCGGTGCGGTCGACCGGCGTGGCGTCCTCGTCGGGGGGCTTGGTCTCGTCCACGTCCATGTCGCTCGATTCGGCGGCCGAGGGCCGGTTCAATAGCGGTAGGCCAGCTCCAGAGCGTAACGCGTGGAGGCGTCGTCGTTGAGCAGCTCGCGGATGAGCGCGTTGAGGAACCAGCGCTTGTCCCGCGACTCCCAGAACAGGTTCAGGTCGACCGCCCAGCCGGCGTCCCGCGCGACGAGGTTGCGATCGTCCTCGAAGCGGGCGCTCCGGTAGGTCGCCCGGGCAGCGAGCTGGAGTCGGGGCTCGGGGCTCACCCAGGTCACCCCGAGCGCGGCCAGGTGCCGCGGCAGGTAGGGCAGCTCGTTGCCGGCCGTGACGTCGCCGTTGGAGTCGGGCTCGAAGTCGGTGTTCTCGGTGCGAGTGCGGACGTAGCGCAGCCAGGCCGACCAGCGCTCGTCGAGGAGGGCCTCCACCGTGAAGCCCGCCGCCTCGACACGACCGGTCGAGAAGCGCGACACGTCCTCGAGCAAGTCCTCGTTGGCGAGGTTGATGAGGACGCGGTTGCGGAGTCGCTCGAGGTCCTCGGCGACGGTCGAGGGCGTGGGGAAGGTCCCGCGCCGCTCGACGTCCAGGTTCTCGATGGTCACGTGCTCGACGAAGAGCGCGCCGAAGAGCCGCGGACTGGGTTCCCACTCGAGCTGCGCGCGGGCTCGCTTGGTGCGGCCGCCCTGACGTGCGAAGCGGTCCTCGAGCGGGATCCCCGCGGTGGCGACCGGACCGAGCGTGACCGGCGTGACCGGACGGACCCAGTCCTGCCAGGCCAGGCGCAGCAACGCGTGCTCACCGAGATCGGCGGCGAGCCCGATGCGAGGACTGAGCCGATCGAAGTCGACGTCCTCGGTGATCGACGGATCGCAGCTCCCCGCGGGGAAGCAGCGCTGGGTCGCGTCGTGTTGCTCGTAGTCGGTGAGCCAGAGGTCGGCCTGGAAGAGCCAGCCGGCGCTGGGGCGCACGCGACCGGAGAGGAAGGCGACGCGGGACTCGGCCTCCTCCAGCGCGGTGAGGATCAGGTTCTCGTCGACGCCGAGCGCGGGTAGGGCGAGCACGCTGCTGAGGCGGCTCGTCCCTCGCTCGAGACCCCAGGCCAGCTCGTGGCGATCGCGGAACACGACGCCGTGACGCAGGGCCGTCGACTCGTTCGTGTCACGCAGGGTGCTGCTGCCGTCACCGGCGAAGGTCGTGCCGAGCATGGGGTCGTCGGGCAGCGTCAGGGGGCCGTCGATGCGCTGGCTCTCACCACCGTGGCGGAACCAGAGCTGCGACGCCGCCGACAGCGCGACCCGCAGGCCGAGCTCGATGCGGTCGGTGCGATCGCGGCTGCGACCGGTCATGGCCACGCGCAGCCGGTTGCCCGGGAGCTCTTCGCGCTCGGCGCCCCAGTCGTACTCGAGGCGGTTGCCGCTCGCGAGCACGAAGAGGCCGACCGCGTGGGTCGGCTCGATGCCGAGCGCGAGGGTCGCGGTGTCGGCGTCGCCATCGATGAAGCGGTCCCTGGGAGAGAGCCGGTCGTGTTGGAGCTCGGCGAACCACGCGGTCGGCACCTCGCGACCGGCGAGCCCGTTGAAGACGAGACGCGGCCCGCCGGTGGACAACTCGTCGTCACGGCTGCCTTGCAGCCCGAGCCGTCCGTGATGACCGGGTCGCTCGGTCAGGTCTTGGTAACGCTGGCTCGCGCCGAACGAGGTCGGGTCGGTGACGAGGCCCTGGAAGAGCTCGGAAGCCTGGAGCACCTCGCCCTCGTAGCGTTCGGCGAGGAAGAAGTGACTGCCGGCCCAGTGTGGCGAGTAGGACTCCTGCGCGTGATGCTGCGCCCAGGCCTCGAGCCCGAAGAAGCCGAAGGCGTTGCCGATGTTGGCCGAGCCCCGCTGATCGGAGAGGAGCTGGTTGAGTGACTTGAGGTTCGGCATCTTCTGCAGCGCGACGCGCCCCTCCTCGATGGCCCGGTAGGGCTCGAAGAGGTCGACGTGCATCATCGCGGCCATGAAGTGGGGCAGGGGGTCCTTGTCGTCGATCTCGCTCGCGATGCGCAGCTCCTTGAGCGCCTCCGCGAAGTCCTCGGCTTGATAGCGCGCGACCGCCGCGTGAACGTGAGCGCGGGCGTAGCGGGGCTCGAGCAAGCTGGCCTTGAGGAGATCCTCGAGGGCCGACTCGTGCTCGCCCTGCTTGAGCTTGAGCAGGCCACGGCCGGTGAGCGCGACGTAATCGTCGGGCGTGCGCTCGAGAGCCTGGGCGAAGGCGTCCTCGGCCTGCTCGATCTCGTTGGCGAGGGTGAGCAAGGTGCCCAGCTCTCCCCAGGTGCCGGGTGCATCCGGGTTCAGCTCGATGGCCCGACGCAGGTTCGCGAGCCCCGGAACGACCTCCTCGCGCTCGGCCTGCACGCGGCCGAGACCGTGATGACCCCGGTCGTCGAAGTCGTTGAGATCGATCGCCTGCTCGAACGACCTCTTCGCGCGCGCTGCGTCGCCGTCGAGCCGGGCGAGCTCGCCGCGGACGAGTCGGGCATCGAGAGAGCTCGGATCGATGGCGGCCCGACGCGCGGCCTCGCCGGCCTCGGCGAGACGACCTGCGAGCGTCAGGACCCGCGCGGCCTGGGCGTGCAGTCGAGCGTTGTCGGGGAAGCGGACGAGCCCTTCCTCGACCCGACGCAGGGCATCGGTCAGTCGCCCGCGCTGAACGTCGAGGTCGGAGCGCAGCAGCCAGGCGGCAGGCTGGTGAGCGACCCGACGCTGGGCGAGCGACTCGAGCTGCGCCGCGGCGCTGGCGAGGTCCTGACTCAGGAGCGCGACGCTGACCTCGGCCAGTCGGAGCAGCTCCTCGTCACGGGAGGCACGGGGAGTGCCGGCGCGATCCAGGAAGCCGGCGGCGGCGTCGACGTCACCGCTGCGCAGCGCGGCGAAGGCGCGGCCGATCAGGGCCGCCGGCTCGAACGGGCGACGTGCGAGCACCGCGGCGAAGGCCGCGTCGGCCTCGTCCCAACGCGAGCGGTCGGCGAGCAGGCGCCCACGCAGGAGCCACTCGTCGAGAGACAGCGCCGCACCTGATGCGAGCGGCTCCAACGGCTCGGACGGATCCGGGTGAAGACCGACGTGCCGGAGCGGATCGACTGCGTGTGCGGTGACCCACTGCACGCGGTCGGCCGCGGAGCTGAGCACGAGCTTCACCGGCGCCTTGCCGACCTCGGCGCGGGCCTGCTCGTTGGCTCGCACGGTGACGCTACCGTGCTGGTTGCCCAGCTCGACCTCGCCACGGAGCACCGCCAACGAGGAGGTACCGGCTTCGTCGACGGAGAGCACCCACTCGGTGCCGCGGATGGAGGCGACGGCTGAGGGTGTCTCGACGCGCAGTCCGTCCGGGTTGGTCTTCGAGCGCGACCAGGCTCGGCCGAGCCGGAGGAGGAGAGAGGAGCTGGTGGCCGAGCCGGCGCGGCGGACGGTGCGGATGACGAGGTCGGTCAGGGCGTCGAGCCGAAGCTGGGTCTGGTCGGCGAGGAGCAGGCCCATGGTGCTCAGCTCCTCGGTGCGGACCCGCTGCCCAGCGTTCAAGCCGAGGCCGACCGAGGCCGCGAGCCAGTCCTCGGAGGAGACCGCTCGGGCGTGCCAGGCCTTGCCGGCCACGCTGACGACCTCGGCGTCAGGGCGGGGAGCAGGAGTGGCCGACGGTGCGGCGAGCAGCGAGGAGGGGGCCGCGACCGTGAGGACGAGGGTGAGGACGAGGAGCCGCTGGGTCGGCGCGAGGGGCGGGCGGCCCCCTGGCAACGACCGGGCGACCAGGGGCCAGCCGGGGTTGGTGGTGGTCACGGAGTCTCCTGATCCTGCCCACCCAATGGTATCGCGCCCCCCGGAGCGCCGGTGCTTTTCGGGACGCTGCTCGGTGGGCTCCCGTCTTGACGCTCTCGGCATTTCTCAACACGCTCTGGACGTCATCGGTCCCGACCCACCCGCCGACACGCGACCCCCGCGTGAGGCTCCGGCGGAACGACTTCCACTCCTGCCATGACTCCACCGACCGGCGAGGCGACTCTCCTCCTCCAGCGGGCCGCGGCCGGCGACCGCCAGGCGGCCGAGGATCTCCTCCCGCTCGTGTACGCCGAGCTTCGCGGCATCGCCGGGGCTCTCTTCCGAGGCGAGCGGCAGGATCACACCCTGCAGCCCACCGCCCTGGTCCACGAGGCCTGGCTCCGCCTGGTCGGGGAGCACGCGCCGGCGGCCACCGACAAGACGCACTTCCTCGCCATCGCCGCGCGAGCCATGCGTCGTCTCCTCGTCGACCACGCCCGAGCGCGGCGCACCGACAAGCGGGGCGGCGACGCCCACCGCGTGACCCTCGACGAAGCGTCGGGTCCTCGCTCAGAGCCGCGGGACGTCGAGATCCTCGCAGTCCACCAGGCGCTGGAACGGCTGGCCGAGATCCATCCTCGTCAGGCACGCATCGTCGAGCTGCGCTGGTTCGGTGGGCTCACCGTCGAGGAGATCGCCGAGTTGGAAGCGCTCACCGACCGGTCGGTCCGACGCGACTGGTCCATCGCCAAGGCCTGGCTGGAGGAGTCGCTCGAGTCGGACCCATCGTGAGCGTGAGCGGGGTGACGACGGCCGGGCACTCCTGAGCATGGATCGGGAACAGCGGGCGCACGCGATCTTCTCCGAGGCCGTCGAACTCGTCGGTCCCGAGCGAGAGGTCTTCCTCGACGAGGCCTGCGGCGATGACGACGCCCTCCGAGCCAAGGTCCAGTCGCTGCTCGCTCGCTTCGATTCCGAGCCCACCCTCGGCACGCAGCACTGGCCCGGCGCGCAGCTCCGCGCCGCGGTGGAGGCGCCGGTCGACGTCCTTCCAATCCCCGACGGCATCGGCGGCTACGAGATCGTCGGTGTTCTCGGACAGGGCGGGATGGGCATCGTCTACGACGCTTGGCAGCCTCAGCCACGGCGCCGCGTGGCCATCAAGATCGTCCGGCCAGGTCACGCCACGCCCGGCTTGCTCCTGCGCTTCCGACGTGAGGTCGAGCTCCTCGGTCGGCTCCAGCATCCCGGCGTCGCCTCGATCCTCGAGGCTGACGAGGGGAGACCCTGGGGTGACGCCGGGCCGCTGGTGCCGT
>JBCCFW010000203.1:0-13052 GCA_039029535.1 Acidobacteriota bacterium | reverse complement strand
CTCTGCTGTCGGCGGGTGATCGAGGCGAGGAAGGGCAACCAGTCGCCGGCCCGCGCCGCGCGGCGTCCTCGCAATCGGCGGAACGATCGCACGCTCTCCGAGTCGCCGACCTGATCGCTGGCATGTCGGACTACCGGCCCTTCCTCGAAGCAGCGCGCCGCCTCGCTTGCCAGCGAGGGGTCGGGGATCCAGTCGATGCGAATGAGCTGGGCCTGACGTGGCGCCGACCGTGACCAGGCCCCCACGCGACGCCCGCTGCGATCCGGCTGACCCGTCAGCTCCAGGCCGGGCTGGAACGCCCAGCGTTGCCGGTACTCGGTCTCGAAGCGCACGTTCAGCGCCTCGTCCAGGGAGAGCGCCCACTCCGTCGCGTGAGGCGAGAAGGTGAGGACGTAGGTCATCGCCCGTCGCGGCACGCCGGCATCGTCGAGCTCGATGAGATCCACGCGCTCGACGTGCGCAGGTCGGAGCGTTCCCAGTCCGAGCACGAGCACGGCCGGGACGGTGATCAGGCTGGGCAACACCAGTGAGCGCCAACCCTCCTTCGTCTGGCCGGACTTGCGAAGATCCGCCGTCTTGAACGCGAGCAGGGCGAGCGCGATGACGTGTCCGAAGAGGATCGCGCCGACCCAGAGGCCACGCAGCGAGCCGGTGGGGACGACGCCGATGAGCCGCGACCCGAACGCCGCGGGTAGCTGGTGACGACGGTAGTAGGACTGCTTCGGGTTCAGCGAGGGGAGCAGGACGTCTCCGTGCTCGCGGGACCGACCCAGGTCGACGGGCAAGACGGTGACCTCGCCGAGACCGGCGCCATCGGTGCCGAGCAGGACGTCGAGCCCGAGCTCCTTCAATGCGTCGGGCTGGTCCTCCGCGCGACCGGCCACCAGCCGACCGCCACTGCGCACCCAGTCGATGAGCGCGTCACGTTGGATCGGCGTGAGGTCATCGACGCGAGGGGCCGACCAGACGAGGGAGTCGAGACGGGGCCAGGCCGCGCCGAGCTCGGGGAGCCGGTCCGGCTCGAGCTTCACGACGAAGTGATGGTCGGCGATGCGGTCGTGTCGCAGGTCCGGTGGGGTGCGTCCGAGCACCGCCGTGACGAGCTCGTAGGCGGAGGGTTGATGGACGTGGGCCTCGACCGTCTCGGAGGTCTGGTCACTCCAGGTCACGACGATCTCGCGGGCGTAGCTGTCGACGTGGCTCACCGTCAGTCGCTTGCGGGAGTGAGGCGCGAGCTCGACGGGCACGATCGTCGTGGGCATCTGCTCGTGAGTCTCGAGAGTCAGTCGACCCTCCCTGGCCCGACCGTCGTTTTCGAGCACGACGTCGAGAAGGAAGCGTCCGTCGGTGCGGACCTCGAGGGCAGGTGCCACCTTCAGGGTGGGGGCGGCCTCGAGCCGGGTCCCTCCCAGGAGCAGCAGGCCCGTCGCGACGAGCAGTCGGACGTGGGTGGCTCCTCTCGATCTCAAGCTGCGTCCTCGTCGTCACCGGTGAGCTGGAGGAAGGCGTCTTCGAGGTCGGCGGTCTCCGTGACGAGGTGGGTGACCGTGAGGCCCTCGCTCGTCAACGTGCGTCGCAGCGTGGCGGCGCCGACGTTCTCGACGTCATCGCTGAAGCCGAGCGCCGTGCGGGAGACACGGACCTGGAGACGGTCGTCGGAGAGGGGCTCGACTACGGCGTCGCCGAAGGTCGCGTCGGCCGCGAGAACGTCTGCTGCGCGACCTCGCTCATCGAGCACGCCGCAGGTGAAGGTCAGCTCGTCACGACCGGCCTGACGCAGGACCTCCTGCAGCGAGCCCGACGTCACGACCTTCCCGTGATCGAGGATGGCCAGGCCGTTGCAGATCTGGGCGATGTCGGCCAGCACGTGGGACGAGACGACGACGGTCTTGCCCATGCGACCGAGCTCTTGCAGCACCTCGCGGATCTCGATGCGGGCCCGTGGGTCGAGCCCCGAGGCCGGCTCGTCGAGGAGCAGCAGGTCCGGCTCGTGCACCAGCACGCGCGCGAGGGCGAGACGTTGTTGCATGCCACGCGAAAGTGCGCCGGCCAAGGCATCGGCCTTCTCTTCGAGGTCGGTGAGCGCCAAGGCGTCTTCCACCGAGCGTCGTCGCTGGTCGCGTGGGATCCCGAGCGCCGCGGCGAAGAACTCGAGGTACTCGCGGCAGGTGAGGTCTTCGTAGAGCCCGAAGTGATCGGGCAGGTAGCCGACGAGCCGACGCGCGTCGTCGGGATGCTTGTCGATGCGGGCCTCGCCGATGCGCACTTCGCCCGCGTCGGGTTGCAGGAGCCCGGCGAGGACCCGCAGCGTCGTCGTCTTGCCGGCGCCGTTGGGGCCGAGCAGTCCGAAGACCTGACCAGCGGGCAGCTGGAGGCTCAGGTCGTCGACCGCCGGACGATCGCTGCCGGGGTAGTCGACGCGCAGGCCGTCGATCGCGACGAAGGCGTCACCGTTCACGCGAGTCGTCCGGTGGTCAAGGTCATGAAGGCGCGCTCCAGGTCGAGGGGCTCGAGCTCGAGGTGACAGGGTTGGAGTCCGGCGCGATCGAGCTGCTCACCGAGCCACGCGACGGCTCGAGGACCCTCGGTCTCGGGGCGCTGCACGTGCACGCGAAGGAGGCCGCCGTCGATCTCTTCGAGGTCCTCCTCGGAGAAGTGCTCGGCGAGGGCGGCAGCGGTGCGATCGGGGCCTTCGAGACAGGCGACGAGGACGGCGGCCGGTCGCTGGCGCTCGGCTGCGCTCAGGGCCTCCTCGACGCTGCCGCGGAACAGCAGCTCGCCTCGCTCGATCATGGCGAGACTCGAGCAGGCGGCTGCCAGGTCGGCGAGGACGTGAGAGGAGACGATGATCGTCTTGCCTCGCTCGGCCAGCCCGATCAGCACCTCGCGGATCTCGACACGCGAGCGCGGATCGAGCCCGGAGGCCGGCTCGTCGAGAAGGAGGACGGCCGGGTCGTGCAGGAGGACGCGTGCGAGACCGAGTCGCTGAGTGAGCCCACGTGAGAGCCCCTCGGCGAGGTCGTCGGCACGCTCGGTGAGCTGCGTGAGCTCGAGGAGCTCGTCGATGCGACCGGCCGCGGTGTCGCCGGGGAGGCCTTGCAGGCCGGCGAAGAACAGCAGGTATTGACGACAACTGAGACCGTCGGGCACGCCGAAGTAGTCGGGCAGGTAGCCCACGCGTGAGCGGACGAGGTCGCCCTGGCCCGGCAGGAACGCGCCGGCGATCTCGATGCGACCCTCCTGGGGCTCGAGCAAGCCGGCGAGGAGGCTCAGGGTCGTCGTCTTGCCCGCGCCGTTGGGACCGACGAAGCCGAGGATCTCGCCGGGCTCGACGACGAGGTTCAGGCGAGCCACCGCCGGCACGTCGAGCTTCGAGTAGCGATGGCTCAGGTCCTCGATGACGATGGCCGGACTCACGAGCTCACGGCCTCCTCTTCGAGCTCGGCGGAGAGGTCGGTCATCGTTTCGAGGATGTCCTCGATGACGTCGTCGGCGGTCTTGCCGGCGGCCTCGGCCTCGAAGGAGAGGACCAGGCGGTGACGCAGGCAAGGAATGACGCAGCTGCGCAGGTCGCCGAAGGAGACCGAGTCGCGGCCTGAGAGCAGGGCGCGGAAGCGGGCGCCGGCGAGGATGGACTGGGCGCCGCGGGGCGAGGCGCCGACCCGGACGTGAGCCCGGCTGGCCTCGGAGGCACCGTCGCCGTCGGGCTGCGTGGCGAGCAGGAGACGGAGGCAGGCGTCACGCACCGGGGGGATGACGGGCATCTCCCGCAGGCAGGCGCGGACGGTCTCGACGGCGTCGCCGTCGATGCGGGAGCGAGCTTCCGGAACCTCGGCTCCGGTCGTGCGCTCCATGATGGTCTGAAGCTCTTCGAGGCTCGGGTAGGGCACGAGCAGCTTCATCGCGAAGCGGTCGAGCTGGGCCTCGGGAAGCGGGAAGGTGCCTTCCATCTCCAGCGGGTTCTGGGTGGCGAGGACGCAGAACGGGCTGGGCAGCGGGCGAGTCGTGCCGGAGGTGGTGACCTGCCGTTCCTGCATGGCCTCGAGCATGGCGGACTGGGTCTTCGGGGTGGCGCGGTTGATCTCGTCGGCCAGCACGATGTTGGAGAAGATCGGGCCTTCCTCGAAGCGGAAGCTGCGACGGCCCGCATCGTCCTCGTCGATGACGGTCGTGCCCAGCACGTCGGCGGGCATGAGGTCCGGCGTGAACTGGATGCGCGAGAAGTCGAGACTGGTGGCGGCCGCCAGGGTCTTCACGAGCACGGTCTTGCCGAGGCCGGGAAGACCTTCGAGCAGCACGTGACCACCGGTGAAGAGACCGCAGAGCACGCCCTCGACGATGGCGTCCTGGCCGACCATCACGCGGCCGACCTCCTCCTTGACCTGGGCGACGTGCTCACGGGCGGCGTTGAAGTCAGTCATCTTTCGGGTCCTCTGACGGCGGTGCGACACCGCGTCCGGCGAGCTGATCGAAGTAACGCTCCACGCTCTTCCGATGACGGGGCGCGATGGTCTCCTCCGACAGCGCCTGCTCCAGGGCCTGGGCGTGGCTGGCGGGGAGCGAGACGACGGGGAGCTGCGCTTCTTCTCGGGAGTTGGCGCTGGTCCAGGTGGGCACCGTCACGTGCTCACCCTGGCCGGCCTGTCCGGACACCTTCGTGCTTCGGCCCCGCGCGTCCTGGAGACGCTCGCTCTCGGCGAGCGCCTCGTAGGCCTCGCGCCAGCTACTGGTCTCATCCGACTCACGGTCGGTCTGCTGACCGCGGTTCCTGGCGGCACGGGTGCCCGTGTCCTCGTTGGTCGTGCCCACGCCCCAGTCGCGAGCGGGACCGGGTCGTTGGCCGCCGCCTTCCCCGCTGAGGGCGCCCAGCAACTGACGGAGGGCGGCTTCGGCAGCGGCTTGCGCCTGACTGGCCTCGCGGCTCGGCGTGGGCTCACCGAGCTCTCCGGACGCGAGGAGCTCCTCGGCGAGGCGACCCGCGGAGGTGGTCCGGTTCGAGCTGACCCGCTCGGCGATCTCGCGAAGCTGGTCGGGCGTGCCCTCCATGCCCTCCTGCTCCATGATCTCGGCGGCCGCCTCGAGGACCTCGGCGAGGTCGACGGCTTCGAGCTGCGAGCGCTCGTCGGCCTGGGCCTCGCCGAGCTGCGCGCGGGCCTGACGGAGCAGCGCCTCGGCGTCGGCGAGGGCGTCGTCACCCGCCATCTCCTTCAGGGCCTCTTGCAGGGCTTCTGAGGCAGCGAGCTCGTCGAGGATGCGCGCGGCCTCTTCGCTGTCACCGGCTTCGAGAGCCTCGGCCAGACGCTTCAGCATCTCGCCGAGCTCGGCGTGGGAACCGTCCATCAGGGCTTCGGCCGCGTCGAAGAAGCGATTGCTCAGTCGGAGGGCCTCGGCCTGATCGAAGTCGATGCCGGAGCGCAGCTCGGCTGCCAGCTCTTGGAGCTGTTGAGCGAGCGTGGCGGCTTCGTCTTCGTCGGCGCGACGACCGAGACGCGACAGCGCGGCTTGTTCGAGGCTGCCGAGGGAACGTTCCAGCGCGTTGGAGTCGGTGGCCTCACGTCGAGCGCGGGCTTCTTCCAGGGCGTCTTCGAGCCGACCGAGACGATCCTCGGCTTCCTCGCGTGAGGTCGGCGTGCCGGCGAGATCCTTGGCGTCCTCGAGCAGCTCGTCGAGAACCTCGCGCGCCTCCGTCGGCGCTTCGTCTTCGGCCATCTCCTCGACCAGCTTCTCGAGCTCCTCGGCGAGATCCTCGGCCACGACCGCGACCGTCTCGTCGGGGGGAGGGGCCTCGGGAGTGGTGAGCTCACGGAGGGGGAGCTGGGTGGCGCCGACGAGAGCGACCAGCGCGAGCAGCGGCGTCGGGCCGAGTCGGCGTCGCCAGGGGAAGAGGGCGTCGACCTCGCGGTCTTCGAGGAGCGCGAGGGCTTCTTGCTCGAGGGCGGCGTCGCTCTCACCGTCGGACTGAGTGCCGATCCAGGTCGCGGTGGCGATGCGCTCGTCGGAGTCGAGCCTTCGGTCGGCGAGGAGGGCCAGCTCCATCGGTGCGAAGCGCTTGCGACCGGCGAGCAGCGCCGCGATCACGGGAGGAGCGATCGCCAGCGTGAGCACGGCGAGCAGCAGCGGCGTGCCTTGCAGGCCAGCGTGACGGAGAGCGGGGAGCAGGCGACTCGCGACCACGAGGAGGGCGGCCGCGGCGAGTCCCCACGGCAGGGCGATGAGCGCGGCTTCGGCGGCCCGGCGGAGTCGGAGCTTCCGACCCGCTGCGAGCAGCGTTCGCGTCAGTGCCGTTGCCGAGTCGTGCGTCACGTCCTGCCCTCCGAGCAGAGTCGAGGAAGCCTAGCCGATGGTACGGGCGACGGCCCTCGGGTGTTTGGGATGCGGCACGCTGGGGACGGAAGTTTGCCGATGCCGCGCTCCCTACGGGATTCTGCTGGTCGGCGGGGAGCGAGGGTGTCTCATCCCTGTCAAGAGACGGGAGACCCGAGCGGCCTTGTCACTGGAGCTGCTTCCTCGACGAGGACGTGACGGCACGAGAGGACCGTCGAACGCGGGCATCGCCGGCGGTCTACGGCTCTCGAAGAGCGTCACGACTCGCGATCAGGCTCGACGCTTGCGCTCTCTGCGGCTGCGGCTTGGGGGAGCGTGCTGTGCGCATCCCTCCTGACTTCTTGGCTTGGCTGAGGGGGCTGCGTGACTCTGGAGGGCTCTCAGGAGCCTTCGGCCTGCAGGCTCTTGATGAGCTCGCGCAGCTCGGTGACGCCAAGGTCCGAGCCGTTGCCGCGGATGCGTCCAAGACGGTCGACCACTGTCACGTGCGGCAAGCCCTTAATGCCGAGCTCCTTGACGGCTTGGAACTGGTCCGTCAGCGCAATGGGCCAGGTCATCTCCTCTTTCTCGGCGTAGACTTGGAGCTGCTCGATCTCGAGCTCGGGAGTCCCGACCAAGTCGAGGAGCTTCCCATCGAGGAAGAACTGGCCCTGTAACCAAGTGGCTCCGATGAGGACGATCTCGTCCTCGTCGAGCTCAGACCTCAGTCTTCGAAGCTCATCGAACTTCGCCACGCAGTTGCCACACCAGGTCGCCCAGAACTCCAGGACCACCAAGCGCCCACGCAGGTCGGCGAGGGACGCCGGTGCTCCCTCCTTGGTCACCCACGCGAGCTCCAACTCGGGCGCCTGGGAACCGATGACTCGGCGAGAGTCCACGCTTTCGAGGAGGGAGAGGCCGAGGCGGAGTCTCTCGAGCTCTTCCACCCCGAGCGAATCGTCGGGGTCCGCGATCTCCGCCCTGAACGCAGCCGACAGTCGTTCCTTGAAACTCGAGTAGAGCTCTGGATGGGAGGGGTCGACAGTGGCCAAGCCAAGTAGGAGTGGCTGGAGCACGACCAACGACTGAGGAGGCAGCCGCTCGGGCAGGTGTCCAGCCAGGTCGGCGATGCGCTGTCGATTCGAGTAGAGGAGGATCTGCTGGTCGGCCCGAAGCAGCCCAGAGAAGTGCTGCCAAGCCGCGCCATCCTGCAGCAACTGAGGGAGAGCCGGGTGGCTCAGGGCCACGTCGACGACTTCGAACGACTCTGCTGGAGAAGCGTGCTCCATCAAGTGGAGCCTCAGCAGGGCAGCCAGCCCTCCCTCTTCTCCCTGGGCCGCTGAACGCTTCTCCAGCTCCACTCGCAAGACGTGCTCGAGCTCGGCTCCGGGATGCACGCGCGCCGAGAGCAAGCGCGAGTAGTCGTCGAGCGAGAGCGACCGACTGTCCAGCTTGGACCAGGCCCGATCTCCGAAGGCCTGAGCACGCTCCGCGGCAGTCGCGTAGTCGTCCTCTTGCTCGACGTGGAGTCGCCATTCATCGAGCACTTGAGACACGAGCGCAGTCTGATTGTTGGCACGGCAACCCGAGAGAGCCAACGCCAGGACCAGGCATGCGGTCCGTTTCAGGCAACTCGTCATCGTGATTTGCCTCACGAAAGGAACGGGCGCCGACCTCGCGGCCGGCACCCGGGGATCATCTCACGGCCCAGGCGGATCGGGCGGGCCGCAGGTGCAACCCGGCGACACGCAGGACGCGCAGCCTGATGCCACGCATTGGAAGTTGAGCACGTTCCCTGGGCACTCTCCGGACCCATTCGTACAGAAACAGAGTGGGCCGAAGTTGCCCGACTGCACGCAGCCTCCAAATCCGCAGAAGCCGATCGAGCAGAACGTGGTGAGCTCGTACCGGCAGCTGCCTGACCCACCTCCCATCCCTGGGAAGTTGATGACTTCGCCATTCTCGTCGATCGAGCCTGCCAGGATCTTTGAGCCATGAGTGGCGATCACCATGCCCGACTCGTTCGTGTAGAGCACTTCGCCCGACCTGAAGGCCTCGATGAGCGAGTGAACTCGTACGGTACCCGGGGGGAAGTCCTCGATCTGCGCTTCCGAAACGAATAGCTCGTTGTCAGGCGACTGGAGCTCCTGCCGCAGCACCGCAACGGAGCCGTCTGGTTGCACGACGAGTTGCAGGTCCCAGATGAAGACCTCCTCACTCATCGTGAGGTCCTCCGAGTATAGAGTCAGCTTCTTGTTGTTGAGGTCAGATACCCCCTGAAGCACCTTCCCTGCGGGTGAAGACAGTGTCGCGTAGTCAGGTAGCGGATCTGGGGCTACGCCTGCGTCAGCGATCCCAGCCATCAAACACACGCTCACCAAGGCGAGAGAGCTCGCCCTAACGTCGAAGTCATTCCTACCTCCAAATGAATCAGCCAGACCTGGATCTGGAGCCGATACGGGCGTTGCCTCCGTGCTCCCTCAGGCCGCCGTCCGCATAAGTGCGGTGCTGGAAACATGGGGCATGGCGCTCACGCTGTCAAGCGACGAATATGGCTTAGCATGCCTGAGCGCAGGGGGGCTGGAGGTCTCCGGGGTGCTAGTTAGTCACTCCAGCCATCTCGGCTGACCGGGTGGCTGTGTTCGTGCTGGTTTCAGGGGGACGGCGAGCCCCTCGGAGATGCTCAAGTAGGACCAGCGAGATTCTCAAATGGAGGACGCGAGCGGAGGAATCAGTGAGCAGCATGGCTCCGGTGCGGCTGGCCAATGAGGGTGGACTGCGGAGGCCTGAGGTCATGCTGGTTTGGAGCTGGGGGCAAGCCGTCCGAGTAGTGTTGTGAACACCTTGATCCTGGTCAGAGCCTTTCCACTTTCATGTGGAGAGGCTTCGCTGAAACTCATGTCGTGACCTCAGTGGGAGTGTCGGAGACTCGTCCGAAATCAGCGATGACCGAACCGGCTGGCTCGCTCTACGAGACGGAGCTCATCCGGACTTGCGGCTCCGGTCCAACTCCGCGAACAACTCGTCCACGCTCGCTCCGATGGCCTTGCCATCGAGGGCGCGGACCAAGTCGACTTGGGCCAGGTCACCACGGCAGCGCTCGACCCGCTTGTCGTCGATGGGGTGCGAACGCGCGTGGTAGTCCTTCTTGCGACGCACCGAGAGATAGCGGCCGAGAAAGTCAGGCCACGCGGAGGCGTCGGCACCGAGCTGCCTGAGCCAGAGGACCACTTGGAGGTCGGAACGGGCCTTGGTTGCGTCGGAGTGACGACCGAAGCTGCCCTGGTAGGTCAGGTTCGCGGCCACCGCTTCCAGCAAGCCGCCCTGACCGCCGGCCAGCGCCGAGCGCAGGACCTCTGGCTGGTAGCTCGCGACGATCGTCCGCGTGACGTCGCGCGACCCGACGTGAGCGACTTGCTCGAGCAACACGCCGAGCAGCTCGTCGGAGGACTCGGCCCGTCGGAGCCATCTCTTCGTCACGACCACGTCGCCCGACGGAAAGCTGGTCGCCTGATCGAGCTCGTGGTCGAGCAGGTGGAAGCGCACGGGCACGTCGAGCTCGCGCGACAGCTCCTGGCCCAGCGAGCGCAGCCCCGACGCGACGGGACCCGACTCCACGAGGCCGAGCTCGTCCTGCGCGAGCTCGAAGACCTTCCGTCCGAGGAGATCCTTCTCCTCCAGGCTCAGCTCTTCGATGGCGTCGAGGTCGACCTTCACGCAGCCGAGGAGACCACCGATCGCCAGCGTCGTCGTCAGCATCGCGGCGACGAGCACTCTCACCGACCGGCTCCGACACGCAGGCCCGGAGCAGCCGAGAAGGCCGCTCCTGCCTGCAAGGCCTCGCGCAACACCCTGCGACGGCTCATCCGTGCCCCCGTCTCGACGCCGCGACGTCGGCGCTGCGGTGCGTCGACGGTCGGACGGCCCAGCGCGGCGAGCACGGAGCGCAGGAGCAGGCCCGACTCGGGGCCGTTGGCCCGCCACGACAGGGCGATCCCCAGCTCGCGTGCGCTCGTGGACTTGGGGAGCCGGGGCAGGCTGGCCGCCACGGTTCCGGAGTCGCGCGCCAGCGTCGCCATCGCGTCGAGACCGGACAGGTCCGCGAGCGCGCGACCCGCCAGCGCTTCCAGGGGCGAGACGACCTGAGCCGCCAAGCGGTCGAGCCAGGGCGTCAGGGATTCGAGCGGGAGATGCCCAACGACGACACCCCACTGACGCACCGGCAGGTAGCCGAGCTCCGGCTCGGGCACCTCGCCCGCACCGAGCTGCGCCACGACGCGATGGGCGAGCTGAGCCCGCACGAGCAAGGGCGGTGCGGTGCCGGAGAGATCCTGGTCTCCTTCGATCGTCGCGCCGGCCGCGCCGAGTTGGTCCGCGCTGTGGCTCAGGGTCTTGGCGTGACCAGGTCCGAGTTGGAGCGTGGCGAGAAGATCGTCGACGAGACGCTCGGTCCAGACCGCCGCGAGCGCCATGCCCGGGTCCTCGTCAGGGAGCGCGTCGGCGAAGACCTTGCCGCGTAGCTCGGAGGCCAGCGCCTCACCCGACAGCGCCTCGCGCCACGGATGCGTCGCCATGAGCCCGAGGGCTCCGTTCACGCGACCGGGATCGAGATAGGCAGGGACGAGCCGCAGGCCACCCTCCTCGAAGGCGCGGAGCTGGTGGGCGGGGGGGATGCGGCCCTGCACGGCGACGGGCCGCCGCTCGTCGAGATGACGACCGCTCGAGCGCAGGCCCGAGCTGGCCTGCTCGCGCAGCTCACCCAGCCACCGATCGAGACCGGTCAGTGCCGGACCGTCGTGAGCGCTCTCGCGCTGGTCGAGGATGCGGTTGATGAGCTCCTGCGCGACGTGGTCGTTCTCGGCGACCGAGTGGCGGGCGGCGTCTTCGAGCCACTCGCGCTCGGGTCGTTCGTGGAGGCGGAGCAGGAGATCGGGCTCCCCGTGATGCTGCGCCGGCCGGAGCTGGGGGATGGGTTGAGGCTTCGGCGTTGGCGGTGGTGCAGGCGGATCGGCAAAGGGACCGAGGCCGAAGGGCTCGGCGTCTGCAGCCGGCTCGGTCCTCGTGGGCTGCTGGGGCTCCGGCAGCGGCGGCGGCTCCGGCTGCGGGAGAGGGGGCGTCGGGGCGGGCTGCCCGCGGTCCCCCTTCCGGAACATGGAGAAGATCCAGAAGAGGAAGACGATGATCTTGACGATGTCGCCGAAGTCCATGACTCGTCAGCCCCGCCGCGATGGTGGGTCGAGGGGGCTTTCCTCGCCCGTTTCATCGCGCACCGCGGGTGGCGCGGCCAGCACTTCCGCCAGGAGAAGCCGACGCACGAAGCGTCGACGGTCGCTCAACAGGCGGCCCTTGCTCGCGCCGTCTTCGAGCAGGCGGGTGAGACGACTGCGGCTCATGAGCGACGCCGTCCCGGTGCTCGTGCGATGACGGCCGTGAAGCCGAGCACGCCGCGGTAGCCGCCGAAGTAACCGACGCGATGACTGTCGATCAGGGAGCGGATGCCGTCGGCGTCCGGATCGTCGGGGTGCTCGCGGAGGTGGTCTTCGAGGGAGCCGAGCCAGCTCGACTCGTAGTCGTCCCATTCGCGCAGGTCGCTGGTGAGCACGCGCTGAATCGAGAGCCCGCGATCCCGCACGGTCTCCACCAGCTCGCTCAAGGGGCGGTGCGCGCCGGCCCCGCAGCCGAGCCCGTTGAGCGCCTCCGTGCTGGGCTCACGCTCCCAGATGCCGTCGGCCAGCAGCAGGTCACCGCCCGGCCGCAGCAGCGGAACGAGCGCGGTCAGGCAGTCGTCCAGCCCGCCGAGGGCATGGGTGGAACCTGCACAAATGACCAAGTCGAAGCGACCCTCGCGCCCGTTCACCGCCTGGGCAGCGTCGGCGATCTCGAAGCACGCCGCCGCCGAGAAGCCCAGCCGGCCCACCGCCTCGCGTGCGACCGCGAGAGCCGCCTCGGAGCGATCGATGCCGGTGACGACGGCCTCGGGGTGCAGCCGCAGCAAGCGGAGCAACCACTCGCCGCGACCGCAGCCGACCTCGAGCACCTCCGGCTGAGACGGCAGGTCGAGCCCTTCGAGGATCGACGCCACCGTCTCGTCGGAGAACGGGCACGCGAGCGGATGGTCCGAATGAGCGATCAGCGAGAGCCGGGCCCAATCGAGGGCCTCAGCTGACGGGCTGGTCATCGTCCTCGGGCCGACCCAGCGACTCGCGCATGGTCGTGTCGGCCTTGATGTTGTTCATCCGGTAGTAGTCCATGATGCCCAAGTGGCCGGAGCGGAACGCCTCCGAGATGGCGCGCGGGACCTCCGCCTCCGCCTCGATGACCTTGGCGCGCATCTCTTCGACCGCCGCCTTGTTCTCCTGCTCGGCCGCCACCGCCATGGCGCGACGGCTCTCGGCCTCGGCCTGGGCGATGACCTTGTTGGCCTCGGCCTGCTCCTCCTGGAGCTTGGCACCGACGTTGGCGCCGACGTCCACGTCGGCGATGTCGATGGACTGGATCTGGAAGGCCGTGCCGGAGTCCAGGCCCTTGTCGAGCACGTTCTTCGAGATGCTGTCGGGGTTGGCGAGCACGACCTTGTAGCTCTCCGACGAGCCGATGGTCGACACGATGCCCTCACCGACGCGGGCGAGGATGGTCTCCTCGCCGGCCGAAAGGTTGCTGTGAACCTCCAAGATGGCTAGTGGGTGGACGAAGATTTGTTAGACATTGCTCAAAAAATTGGGCAGTACATATAGTGAAGAAGTTCAGTT
>JBCCFW010000202.1:0-13074 GCA_039029535.1 Acidobacteriota bacterium | reverse complement strand
CCTCTTTCGACCGACCGACCTTCACCGGCCAGCCCCGCATCTCCATCCAGCCGTCGGGTCCGTAGTAGTCGGCGCCCTCGGCATCCGGAGCCACGGCCGCACGCAGCGTCGGGAGCGCGCCCTGGTCCGCAGTCATGGCGAGGAAGGGGTTGAGCCAGCGGAACAACGCCGTGTCGCGCTGGAGCTCCGTCGAGGTCCAGCCGGGATGCGCCGCGGTGACCAGCGTGCTCGCCCCCGCCTCCTCGAGCCGCCGCTGCAGCTCCTTGACGAAGAGCAGGTTGGCCAGCTTGCTCTGTCCGTAGGACGGCATCCGTCGGTAGGAGCGCTTCCTCCAGGAGAGGTCGTCGAAGTCCATCGAGCCCCAGCGGTGCGCGGCGCTGGCCACCACCACCACGCGCGAGCCCGCAGTCGACAGCAGCGCGGGCAGCAGGCGACCCACCAGCGCGAAGTGGCCGAGGTGGTTGGTGCCGATCTGCAGCTCGTGACCGTCGCTCGTCTCCCGACGCTCCGGCGGCATCATGACGCCCGCGTTGGCGATGAGCAGGTCGAGCCGGTCGTTGGCGGCGAGGAAGCTCTCGGAGAAGCGCTGCACCGACGCGAGGCTGCTCAGGTCGAGCTGGGCGACCTCGACCCGGCCGGCCGGGCCCTCGGCTCGGATCCGCTCGGCTGCGGCCTCGGCCCGCTCGGGGCTGCGGCAGGCCATGACCACGTGCGCGCCGGCCTGGGCGAGGGCCCGAGCGGTCTCGTAGCCGATGCCGCTGTTCGAGCCGGTGACGAGGGCCGTGCGGCCGGTCTGGTCGGGAATGTCCTGGGCCGTCCACTTCATCTGAGCCTCCGATTGTCTTCGTTCTGACAATGTGTCACGATGTGTCAGAACGTATTTTGACACTCGGACAAGGAATGTCAAGTGGTCAAGCCAACTTCGGATCAGGACAAGCGGGATCGGGTCCTCGAGGGGGCGCGGGAGGCCTTCACGCGTCATGGCTTCCGCCGGGTCACCATGGGCGACCTCGCCGAGGCGGCCGGGATGTCCCGCCCGGCGCTCTACCTCGTGTTCCCGAACAAGGAGGAGATCTTCAAGGCGGTGCTGGAGGAGTTCGCAGCCACGGCGCTGGCGGAGATCCGCGAGGGGTTGGCGGGCACCGACACCACCCGCGACGCCCTCCACCTCGCCTTCGACACCTGGACCGTGCGGCCCTTCGAGCTACTCCACCACGCCGCGGGCTACGAGGAGCTCTCCGACTGCACCCACGGCTTCGCCCGTGAGGTCGTGACGACGATGTACCGCGATTTCGAGGTCCTGCTCGTCGACATCCTCGAGCCGGAGAAGGACGGGCTGAGCCGCCGGGGCCTGACCACCGAGCACGTCGCCCGCGTCCTCGCGGTGGCCGTGCGGGGCTTCAAGGAGACGGCCCGGGACGTCGACGAGCTCCGCGCGCTCATCGAGGGGATCCTCACGCTGACGCTGGCGGCGGGATCGACCGACTGAGCCCGAGCGGGCCGAGGATCATTTCGTACAGCATTCGAAATGAAGCCCCAGCTCTCGCGGAGACGGGTGAGAGCAGGGACGAGGGACTCAGCCGGCGTTGCCGGCGAGCATCCCATCGCGTCGGGCCTGCCTGCCCACGGCGCGCATGGCGAGGCCCCAGCAACCGACGGTGAGGCCGACGATCGCCCAGTGGAAGGAGCCGGCGATCAGGGCGCCGAAGCCGGCGGCCAGGCCGAAGAAGGCGAGCAGGCTGCCGAGGGGACGGCCGACCCAGCGCGCGACGGACGCGCTCGCTCGCTCGCTGGCTTCTCGCTCGGCGGCCTCAGCCGCCGGATCCGCTGGTGCTTGGCCCACCGCTGCCTCCTCGCGCCGTCAGGGACTCGAGCCTCTTGCTCGGCTCCTTCGCCCGCGGAGCGTCCGCGATGAGGGCAGCCACGAGGTCGTCGACGGCGTCCTGAACCTTCCAGGTCGGGCAATGATAGTCGTTGACCAGGAGGGCGAACACCGCCTCTTGCTCGGGCGCCACCGGCGCCACTCCCGACAGCGACACGACCTTGGCCAGGCGACCGGTCTTGGCCCGCACCTGCCGTGCTCGACCCGGCTCGTCGAGCCGTCGGCGCAGGGTGCCGTCGACGCCCCCCACCGGGAGGCCCGTGAGGAGCTCCGGCCAGACCTGGCGGTCCCGGCTCAGGGCGAGCAGGAGGTCGGTGAGCGCCTGGGCCGTCAGCCGGGAGTCGGACGAGAGACCCGAGCCGTCGGCCACCACGCAGCCCGTGCAGCTCCCACTCGTCTCGACGAGGAAGCGCTCGAGGACCCTCACGCCCTTCTCCCGCGTTCCGGGGAAGCCCTCCGCCCGACCACCCAACCAGCGAAGGAGGGTCTCGGCGAAGACGTTGCTCGAGTGCTTGTTCATGTCGGTGACGACCTGGGCCAGCGGTCGGCTCACATGAGAGTGCAAGACGACGCTCTCACCCACGTCTCGTCCTAAAGTCGGTTTCTTTTCGACTTCGATTCCTACTCGACGAAGTGACTCGGTCAGGCCGGCGGCAGCGAAGAGGGCCGGCTGCTCCACGGCCCGGAGGACGCGCTCGGAGCGACCGGCCCGGATCCGGCCCCGCACGGTGACCCGCTGCGCCCGCGAGGCGCCGTCGAGCCGCTCGCTCGTGACGCTGAGGGCTCCCTTGCCAACACGCAGCTCGTCGACGAGCTGGAAGTGCTCGGGGAAGGGGTCGAGCCAGACACGGGTCGGGCCGCCGTCGCGCGGCGCCTGGGCGTGGACGGCGACCACGTTGAAGCCGGCGCAGAGGGCTGACGAAGGGGCGCCGTACCAGTGAGGGTGGAGACGAGCCGGCCAGCTCGTCGGTCGGTCCGGCCCGGCGAACATCGAGTCGTCGGCGACGACCTGCTCGACCCGACGCACCCCCGCCGCCGCGACCGCGCGCGCCGCCAGGTAGAGCGCCTCGATGTTGAAGCTCGGGTCCCCGCCACCCACGAGGTAGATCCGACCCACCGCACCCTTGCCGTCGGGCGCGCGGTCGGCGCGGACCTGGGTGATGAGGGTGACTTCCGGTCCCGCCAGGCTCAGCAACGCGCCCGCCGTGAGCAGCTTCATGTTGCTCGCCGGCACGAGGAGCTCGTCACCGCGGTGATGGAAGAGCGCGGCGCCCGTCTCGAGCTCGCGCACGACGAGACCGACCCGTGCGTTGCTCAAGCACTCGTCGGCCAGCGCCTCGCGGAGACGCGGCCCGAGCCGACGGGACAGCCAGGCGAGCTCATCGTCGGAAGCCGGCGCGATCGCGTCGCGCTCGGCGCTCGTCGTGATCGGAGCCAACGAGAGCACGAGCCCGAACAGGGCGGGGACGAGACCGAACGCCCGCCTGCTCACGACGCCACCCCCAGCACCAGCGCTGGATCGGCCGCGAGCTCGAGCCCGTCGCGTCGACCCGACTCGAGGGCGAGCGCGCCGGCGGCCGCGATCATCGCGGCGTTGTCGGTGGACCAGCGCGGCGAGGGCAGGAGCAGCCGGAAGCCGCGACGACGCTCCTCCTCGCGGAAGCGCGCGCGCAGGCGGGAGTTGGCGGACACGCCTCCCACGACGACCAGGTCGTGGAGGCCTTCTTCCCGGAGGATCTTCACTGTCGGCTCCACGAGCATGGCCACGGCGGTCTCCTGAAAGCCCGCGAGGATCGCGAGGAGATCGGGGCGGTCCTTCAGGGACTCGTCCGACTGAAGCGGCGCGATCTCGTGCTGGCGAAGGTGCTGACGCACGGAGGTCTTCACTCCAGAGAAGGAGAACGCGCGGTGGTCGAGCCGCCCCTTGTCCATCCCGCGCCGGCCTGCCTTGATGCGGGCCTTGGGGAAGGGCACGAACGGCCCGTCGTGACCGGCGACCGCGCGATCGATGATCGGCCCCGACGGATAGCGCAGGCCCATCATCTTTCCCACCTTGTCGTAGGCCTCGCCCACCGCGTCATCGAGGGTCTTGGCCAGGCAGCGGTGGTGCCTCACGCCCGGACCCCCTCGTTCCACGCGGAACAGGCTGGAGTGACCGCCGCTCACGACCAGGGCGAGGTAGTCGTCTTCCGGTTCTTCGTGCTCGAGGAAGGCCGCCCGGACGTGACCGTCGAGGTGGTGGACGCCGACCAGCGGGAGGCCAGTCGCCAGGGCCAGCGACTTGGCGTGCGAGACGCCGACGAGCAAGGCGCCGACGAGACCGGGTCCGCAGGTGACCGCGAGCCCCGCCAGCTCGTCGAGACCGAGACCGGAGCGCTGAAGCGCCTCGTCGAAGAGAGAGGGGAGCGCCGCGAGGTGAGCGCGCGAGGCGACCTCGGGAACGACGCCACCGTGGGGCGCGTGCAAGGCCACTTGGGAGGACAGCACGTCGGAGAGGACGCCGGTGTCTCCGTCCGCGCGGCGGCGCGGGTCGAACACCGCGACCGCCGTCTCGTCACAGGAGGTCTCGATCCCGAGGACCGGACCGGGCTGCCAGGGCTCAATCACCGTCGGCGAAGGCCCGCGCGATGCTCTCGGTGAACGGCGGCTCGAGGATCCCGACGTCGGTGATGATGGCCTTCACCAGGGCGGAGGGGGTCACGTCGAAGGCGGGGTTCCGCACGGCCGCTCCCTCGGGGGTGACCGGCACGCCGAAGCACTCGCGGACCTCCTCGGGCCCCCGCTCCTCGATGGGGATGCCGTCGCCGTCGGGCATGGTCGGATCGATGGTCGAGAGGGGAGCGGCCACGTAGAAGGGGATGCCGTGCTCTCGGGCGAGCACCGCGACAGGGTAGGTCCCGACCTTGTTCGCGACGTCGCCGTTGGCGGCGATGCGATCGGCGCCGACCACCACGAGGTCGACCTCGCCGGCCCGCATGAGGCTCGCCGCCGCGACGTCGGCGATGACGGTGACGGGGATGTCGTCCTTCATCAGCTCCCAGGCCGTCAGTCGAGCACCCTGGAGGAAGGGCCGGGTCTCGTCGGCGAGCACGGCCACCTTCTTTCCTGCCTCGACCGCTCCGCGGACCACGCCGAGCGCCGTGCCGTAGCCGGCCGTCGCCAGGGCGCCCGCATTGCAGTGGGTCAGGAGCCGAGCCTCGTCCGGGACGACGGTCGCGCCGTGGCGCCCGATGGCGCGGTTGGCGGCGATGTCGTCCTCGTGAAGAGCCACGGCGGCCGATTCCAGGGCCGCGGCGGCCTCCGAGGCCGAGTCGGCGGCCCGCTCCTCGAGGATCAGGTCGAGACGATCCAGCGCCCAGCGCAGGTTCACGGCGGTGGGACGAGAGTCGAGAAGTTCTCGACGATCGGGTTGGAGTCGCTCGCGGAGGGCTGCGCCGTCGCCTCCCTCGGCGGCCCGCGTCTTGGCGGCCAGGACCAGCCCGTAGGCCGCCGTGACGCCGATCGCGGGGGCCCCGCGGACGACCATGTCGGTGATGGCGGTCGCCGTCTCCGACGCATCGCGGCAGAGAACGTCGGTCTCCTCGGTGGGGAGACGCCGTTGATCGAGGAGGCGGAGGTGATCGCCCCGCCAGGTGATCGGTTCCCAGGAGCTCATCGGGCCATCATGGCAGCGGCCTGCGACGACCGCCAAGCGTGCTCGGGAGGGGGTCCGCCCACCCCCTCCCGCCTTCCTCTCGGCCACGGGGTTTCTGATAGCATGCGCGGTCCCCATCCCGGGAATCAGGAGACAGAGGCCGTGAAGCTGAAGCTCGGCGGCTCGGATGCCGCGTCCATCAAGGCGGACGTTCTCGTCGTGACCGTGTTCGAAGGCGAGGCCGAAGCCGCCGGAGAGATCAAGCCGACCGTGGCCCGCGACCTCCGCGCGATCCTCTCCAAGAACGCCTTCTCGGGTGAGGAGGGCAAGGTTCGCTCCGCCCCGGCCCCCGACGGCGTCGAAGCCGACCGCATCCTCTTCGTGGGGCTCGGCAAGCGCGGCGTTCACCCTCTTTCCGAACAGGCGCGTCGCGCTGGCGGCGTCCTTCTCGGTCGTCTCGCCGAGCACGGGGTGACCAACGCGACCGTCGTGCCGCCCGACTCCGACGTCGAGGCCGCCGCGTCGATGGCCGAGGGTCTCTTCCTCGCCGACTACAGCTTCGACACCCACAAGTCCGACGACGGCAATGGCAAGAAGACGCCGCCGACGCGCAACGTCACGCTCGCCCTGTCCGATGAAGCGCGCACCGGCGCCAAGGCCGAGGTCGCCTTCCGACGCGCCGTCGCCCGGGGCAACCACGTCGCCCGCGATCTCGGCAACGAGCCGAGCAACGTCCTCACTCCAGTCGCCATGGCCAAGCGGGCCCAGGCCATCGCCAAGGAGCACGCCGAGAACGGCATCACCTGCAAGGTGCTGACTCTGGCCGACATCAAGAAGAAGAAGATGGGCGCCTTCCTGGCGGTCGCCCAGGGCTCCGAGCTCGAGCCCCGCTTCATCCACCTCACCTACACGCCGTCGGCCGGCAAGGGCCGCAAGGGCAAGACGGTCGGGGTCGTCGGCAAGGGCCTGACCTTCGATTCCGGCGGCATCTCGATCAAGCCCGGCGCCGGCATGCAGGACATGAAGTTCGACATGTGCGGCTCGGCGGCCGTCCTCGGCCTGTTCGAGTGCCTCCCTGACCTCGGCATCCGCCACGAGGTCCACGGCTTCATCGCTGCCTGCGACAACATGCCGTCCGGTGGTGCCTACAAGCCCGGCGACATCATCACGTCGATGTCGGGTCGCACCATCGAGATCCACAACACCGACGCTGAGGGGCGGCTGACCCTGGTCGATGCCATCCACTACGCCCTCGACATCGAGCCCGACGTCCTCGTCGACCTCGCGACCCTCACCGGTGCCGCCGCCATGGCGCTCGGTCAGGCCACGGCGGTGTTCACCCACCACGACGAGCTCCGCGACGCCCTCATGGCCGCGGCCGCGGAGACGGGCGAGCGGGCCTGGCCCCTGCCGATGTTCGAGGACTACAAGTCCCACGTGAAGAGCGACGTCGCCGACGTCAAGAACCTCGGTGAGCGCTTCGCCGGCGCCACCTCCGCGGCCCTCTTCATCGACGCCTGGGTCCCCGACGAGCTGCCCTGGGCGCATCTCGACATCGCCGGCAGCGCCTGGATCCACTCGGATCAGGCCTACTGCTCGACCGGGGCCACCGGCACGGGCGTCCGGACGCTGGCGAGCTGGCTGAGACAGCTCGGCGACTGATCCCGGACGTCAGCCCGTGAAGGTCCGCGTTCGTCTCTTCGCCTCCCTCGCCGAGCGAGCGGGCTGGCGGGAGAACGAGCTCGAGCTCCCCGACGGGTCCGACGTCGCGGCCGTCCTCGCTCTCCTTCGCAGCGATGCGCTGGACGGCCTGCCCGAGGCCGCTCCCGTGCTCTGTGCTCGCAATCACGAGCACTGCGAGCCCGAGGAGCCCCTGGCCGACGGCGACGAGCTCGCCTTCTTCCCGCCGGTCTCCGGGGGCGACGTGGGGTCGGATGACCCGAGTGAGCCGGACGAGCCGCCGCCCGAGCGCGTGCTGCTGACCGAGGACGTCCTCGATCCGGTCGCTCTCACCAACTGGGTGCGTGGGCCCGGTCACGGCGCCATCCTCACCTTCGAGGGCACCGTGCGGAATCACTCCAAGGGCGACGCGGTGACCGCCATCGACTACCAGGCCTATCCGGAGATGGCCGTGCCCGAGATGACCCGGATCCGGGTCGAGGTCGAGGAGCGCTGGCCCGGCACGCGGCTGGCCATCGCCCACCGGATCGGACGGCTCGAGGTGGGCGAGACCAGCGTGATCGTGGCCTGTGGCGCCGCTCATCGATGGGAGGCCTTCCAGGCCTGTCGACTGGCGATGGATCGCGTCAAGGAATCTGTCCCCTTGTGGAAGCACGAGGACACGGCAGATTCAGGCGTTCGCTGGGTCTGAGGCCCGCCGAGCCCGCCCATGGGCCTGGTTGACCGGTGCCCGGAACCGGGTCCCGACGGGCGGAAGCGAGGACCGAGTCGAGGGGCCACGCACGAAGCTCGGACAACACCGTTACGTTGCGTGATGGTACGATGCAAGCTCAATGAAATGAATGATTTAGAGACTCGACTCATCCATTTTTGACTCGCTCACATCGAGCGTTGATCCTGGTGGTCGGAGGGTGCTATGCTCCCGTCTTCACGGCAGGACAGTCAGCAGGGAAGGCCTGGATGGGGCGTGCCGAGAACGGCACCACCAACACCTCGAACAGGCATCGCGATCGGCCCACGGTGGCCGATTTTTCGTCCCGGGAGAGCGGGTTGATTCGCCCCGAATCATCTCTCTCTCCTTCCACAAGCTGTTGAAGGCCTGTGCATCCTTCACTTGCCGCCGGGGGCTGAATTGCCGGACTCGTGGACTTCGGTATCGAAGCGGTTGGCCCGCCGGATCGGCCCCAAGTCCTACCGGGACTGGTTCGAGCCGACCAAGCTGCGGAGCCTGACCGAATCCGAGCTCCACGTGGAGGTCCCGAACTCTCTCTTCAGAGAGTGGATGGAGCGCCACTACACCGGCACCCTGGAAGAGGTCGTCGCCGAGGTCCTCGGCTCGCCGCGTCGCATCTCCTTCGTCCTGCCCGGTGAGGGCGTCGAGCCCAGTGAGGCTCGCGAGGTCCCTCAGCCCGAGGCCTTCGCCGAGCTCGGGGACGACGTCGCTCCCGAGATGCCGAAGCTCGACGAGCGCTACACCTTCGAGACCTTCGTCGTCGGCTCCTGCAACCAGTTCGCTCACGCGGCGGCCCGCGCGGTCGCCGACGCCCCCGGCAAGAGCTACAACCCGCTCTACCTCTACGGGGGCGTGGGTCTCGGCAAGACCCACCTGATGCAGGCCATCGGTCGCGCGCTGATGAGCCGTCGCAGTCCGCGGGGTGACTACCTCCGGATGGCCTACATCTCGGCCGAGCGCTTCATGTGCGAGATGATCAACGCCATCCGCTGGAAGCGTCAGCACGACTTCCGGGTGCGCTACCGCAACATCGACTGCCTCCTCGTCGACGACATCCAGTTCCTCGAGGGCAAGGAAGCGACCCAGGAAGAGTTCTTCCACACCTTCCGCTCGCTCTACGAGGACCGGAAGCAGATCGTCCTCACCAGCGACTGCGCTCCCCGCGAGATCGCCACCTTGGAGGAGCGGCTGCGTTCCCGCTTCGAGTGTGGCCTCATCGCGGACCTCCAGGCACCCGACCTGGAGACCAAGCTCGCCATCCTCCGCCGTAAGGCCGAGATGGAGAACGCCGTCCTCCCCGACGACGTCGCCTTGTTCATCGCCTCCCGCGTCCGGACCAACATCCGCGAGCTGGAAGGCTGCCTGAACCGGATCGAGGCCCTCGCCTCTCTCCGCGGTCGAGATCCCGACCTCGAGCTGGCCAAGGAAGCCACTCGCGGCATCTTCCCCGACGACAGCAAGCCGGTCACCGTCGAGGCCATCCAGCGCTACGTGGCCCACTACTACAACGTGACGGTCTCGGAGCTGAAGGCCAAGAACAACGCCCGCGCGGTCTCCTTCCCCCGTCAGGTCGCGATGTACCTGGCGAAGAAGATGACCAAGTCGAGCTACCCCGAGATCGGCAAGCGCTTCGGCGGCAAGCACCACTCCACGGTCATCCACTCCGTGAACAAGATCTCGGCCGAGGCCTCCAAGTCCGACGAGTTCAACGTCCTGTTGAACCGCTTCATGGACGAGATCCACTAGCTCTGTCTCGGTCCTCCTGCGGGGTCCGGACCGCCAGCTTCCAGGCCCCCTGCCATCGTGCCGAGAGGGCCTCCCTGCGTCCCGTTCTCGGGCCCAGAGTCCCTCTCCGAAGCGCACTCGGTCCAATTTCGCGATCGGGCCTGAGAGGCCGTCTCCTTGAGAAAATTCGCGATCTCAGCCCGTCGAAGAATCCGAAGGCAGTGCATGAAGAACGGTGGATGGCTGTGGATGTCGGTGGATGAATTCGAGGGTCCGAGATCCATCCGCAGCGGACCCCTCGGTCATCCGCCGGAGCATCCACGACGCAAGTCCTTCATCCCGCGGGACCTGTCCCTCTCTTCCACCGATCCACAGGACCTACTGCAACGACTAGATCCAATCTCTCCGAGAGGGATTGCAAGGGTAGGATTGAGGCTGCGGACAGCAGGAGCCAAGTGATGAAGTTCAGCGTTGCCCGAGCAGCTCTCCACGAAGAGCTCAGCCTCACTCAGGGAGTGGTGGAGAGCAAGTCGACCATCCCCATCCTGTCGCACATGCTCGTGCGCACCGATGGCGATGGCCTCGAGCTCCTGGCCACCGACTTGGAGGTCGGTCTTCGCACTCGCTGCGCAGCCGAGGTGGAGGGACAAGGCGCCGCGGCCGTCCCTGCCCGCAAGCTCCACGACGTCGTGCGTGCCCTCGATGGCGATGCCGTCCATCTCGAGTCCAAGAGCAACGACTGGGTGGCGGTGAAGTCCGGCTCCTTCAACGGTCGCGTCGTCGGCCTGCCCGAGGGTGACTTCCCGGCGCAGCCCGCGTTCCCGGAAGACGGCGTCACCGTCAAGCTCCCGCTGTCCTCCTTCCACCAGATGCTGTCGCGGGTGATCTTCGCGGTCACCACCGAGAACACCCGCTTCTCGATCAACGGTGCCCTGCTCAAGATCACCAAGGACTCGGTCACCCTGGTCGCCACTGACGGCCATCGCCTCGCCTACGTGAACCGTGCCTACGCCTCTCCCGAGCTCGAAGAGGAGATGAGCGTCCTCGTGCCGCGAAAGGCGCTTCAGGAGCTCCTCCGCTTCAAGGTCCAGGACGAGAACGAAGAGCTCGAGCTCACGGCTCAGGACAACCACGTCTTCTTCCGGGCCGGCCGACGGACTCTCTACGCCCGCTTGCTCGAGGGGGCCTTCCCCCGCTACGAGCGCGTGCTGCCCGACGACAACCAGGTCATCGCGAAGGTGTCTCGGGAGGCCTTCGACGCCGTCATCACCCGCGTGGCCGTGCTCACCAACGACACGGCGCGGATGGTGGCGCTGGGTCTCTCCGACGGGAACCTCAGCGTCTCGACCACCAACCCGAACATGGGTGAGGCCAGCGAGGATCTCCCGGCCGAGATCACCGGCGGCGAGGCCAAGATCGGGCTCAACTACGAGTACATCCGCCAGTTCCTCCAGGCGGTGCCCGACGAGATGATCGAGATCCACCTCAAGGACTCCTCGACCCAGGCCCTGTTCGTGCCCGGTGGCGAGACCGAGCTCGAGCATCGCTACGTCATCATGCCGATGCGCCTGTCCTGATCCCGGTCCGACCCTCGTGAGGCTCCGTCAGGTCGCTCACGGCAGCTTCCGCAACCTCGATGACGACGAGGTCGCGCTCGCGCCGAGCACGACCGTCTTGCTCGGCGACAACGGCCAGGGCAA
The DNA here is from genome assembly GCA_039029535.1 of Acidobacteriota bacterium. Classification (GTDB taxonomy): domain Bacteria; phylum Acidobacteriota; class JBCCFW01; order JBCCFW01; family JBCCFW01; genus JBCCFW01. The sequence goes on along the minus strand of JBCCFW010000202.1, from coordinate 1,720 downwards.
GACCAGCTTCCTCGAGGCCATCGGCGTGCTCTCGTCGACCCGCTCCTTCCGACGGGCGAAGGCGGCGGAGATCTCGCGTCACGGCACCGACACCTTCCACGTCCGCGGTGAGCTGGAAGAGGACGACGGCCGCCGGGTGCAGCTCGCGGTGCAGCACCAGGGGGGTCGACGGGAGACCTGGCTCGGCGGCGTCGAGGTGCCGCTCTCGGAGTACGTCGGTCAGTTTTCGGTGGTGGCCATCACCTCCGCTCACGCCGCGGTCGTGCGGGGCTCACCCCAGGACCGTCGCGACTTCCTCGATCGCGGGCTGCTCGGCATCCACGACGGGTACCTGCAGCTCCTCGCCTCCCACCGTCGGACCTTGCGTCAGAAGAACGCCCTGCTGCGTCGCTGTGGCTCTCAGCCGGGTCCCGAGGCCCGTCGTGAGCTGCTGGCCTGGAACGAGCGTCTCGTCGACGACGGGGCCGGTCTCGTGCTGGCCCGACGCGGCTACGTGCGTCGCCTGCGCCAGGCTCTCGAGACCGTTGGTCCCCGCTTCCTGCCCGACAGCGAGCCCCTCCGCATCGGCTTGCAGGACGTCGTGTCCCGACACGAGAGCCTGAGCGCCGCCCACGACGCCGGTGAGGACCTCGATCCCGCGGAGGTCCGGCAGGCCCTGCACGAGCTCACCGACGCCCAGCTCGAGCGCGAGCTGGCCTCGGGTGCGGCCCTCGTCGGACCCCACCGCGACGACCTCCGGCTCGAGACCTCGGGCCGGGACCTGCGCCGCTTCGCGTCATCCGGTCAGCAGCGAAACGCCCTCCTCGCGCTCAAGGTCGCCAAGGTCGAGATCTTCCAAGAAAAGCGTGGCGAACCGCCCCTTTTGCTGGTGGATGATGTCGACACCGAGATCGACCCGACGCGGCTGCGGACCTTCCTCGAGCGGGTGGGGGGGCAGGGTCAGGCCGTGTTGACCTCCTCGAAGCGCGACTTGTTCCCGAAACGGCCCGAGGACGCGATTTTTTACGAGGTGAGGTCAGGTTCTCTCACCGAAGCGTGACGGTTCGCATATAATAAAGGTTGCTTCCCCGGACGTCGTGAGCTGTCGGGACCCCCACTCGTCGCGGGTCCAGCCCTCCCGCGAGGAGCGGACGGAACCCCCGCCGAGATCGGTTCCCCCAGCTCCGGTCGCGTCCGTCCGACGGCGTCATCGGGGAGCAGGGCGGAGCCTCGCCCCGGAGACCGAAGCATGGAAGCCGAGCCCAACCTCCAGAAGTGCCCCGGCTGTGAGGCGATGCTCCCCCTGGAGGAGACGCGCTGCCCTCACTGCGGCGCCACCCTCGACGGCAGCGCCCCGGCCGATCAGGTCACCACCGAGTACACCGCCGAGAGCATCGAGGTCCTCGAGGGCCTCGACGCGGTCCGTCACCGGCCGGCGATGTACATCGGGTCGACGGCGGCCCAGGGTCTCCACCACATGGTCTACGAGATCGTCGACAACGCCGTCGACGAGGCGCAGGCCGGTCACGCCACTCGCACCGAGGTGACCATCCACGAGGACGGCTCGGTCTCGGTCCTCGATGACGGGCGTGGCATCCCCATCGACATTCACGAGACGGAGGGCAAGCCGGCCGCCGAGGTCGTGCTCACCACTCTTCACGCCGGCGGCAAGTTCAGCAACGAGGCCTACAAGGTCTCGGGTGGCCTGCACGGCGTCGGCGTCTCGGTGGTCAACGCCCTG
>JBCCFW010000201.1:0-13132 GCA_039029535.1 Acidobacteriota bacterium | reverse complement strand
TGGCGGTGGCCCGGCGGCAGCAGGCCCGCACCGATGCGGCGGAGCGAGCGCGCTTGCTCTACGTGGCGTTGACCCGTGCGCGACGGCGGCTGGTGCTCTCGGGGGCCTTCCCGGCCGACCTCGCCCGGAAGGCAGCGGAGGACCGACCGGTGCGGGGCCTGGCGGAGCTGCTGGCACGTCGGCGAGGAGGGTGGCCCGACCTCGCGGCGGGACGAGAGCGAGGGGAGACGCACTCCCGCCATGGCGAGCTGGTCGTCGTGCGTCGGAAGTGACCGACCGCACGCCCTGGGAGCTCGGCTGAAGCGCTTCTTGCTGCTAAAGCAATCAACGAAAATGCGCCTCTAGAGCTCCGAATTTCCCAGTTTCGGATGCGGTCTCGGCATTTTGTTGTCCAGAAAGCAATGCTGCATTGACATTCATGCTGCTGCGGCATTAATCTCCCTTCAGAGCGACCGTGGCGCCGGGGGGCGCCGGAGCTGACGAGGCGGGTGGCGCGCTGGGGAACCGGTCCGGAGCCGCCGAGGACGCGAGGCCGAATTGGGTCGGACGCTCCAATGGGCCGACGGGCAAGTGCCCGCGGCGGGAGGTCGAAACGTGGCCAGCAGAGACAACCGCAAGGGACGCAGGGCTTCGTTGTTGGGTGCGTACTCGGGGACGTTCGAGAGGGGACGTCGCATTGACCGAGACGAGGAGATCGCACTCGTGGCTGCGGCGGCGGATGGTGATGCCGAGGCCACGCGCAGGTTGTTGGAGGCTCACTTCGCGCTGCTCATCCGGGCAGTGCTGGCATTCCGCCATCGCGGGCTGTCAGCCGAGGACCTGATGGGTGAAGCCTGTCGAGGACTTCTCGAAGCAGTGGGACGCTACGACGCGTCGCGCGGCTTCCGTTTCATGACCTATGCGAGTTGGTGGGTGCGGAGGGCACTCTCGGAGGCGGTGAACATGCAGGCGAGAACGGTGCGAGTGCCCCGTTCCCGTCTCGAGCGCACCGACCTTCCGCTCCCCCGCGAGCTGAGCCTCGGGGACCTCTTGCCCGAGGGCGGGGATGCGGAGGCGGACGCCCGGCTGGGCCAGGAGGAGCCCTGTCAGGACGAGAACTTGCTCGAGGCAGAGCGCTGCGATCTCGTGCGTCGGGCTCTCGACAGCCTGACGCCTCGCCACCGCCACGTGTTGGAGGGCCGGTTCGGATTTGGGCTCGGTGGCGAACGGCGCACCTTGTCGTCGTTGGCCGCCGAGCTCGGACTCTCCAAGGAGCGAGTCCGTCAGCTCGAGTCCCAGGCGCTGGTCGAGATGGAAGCTCGTCTCAACGAGCTCATCGCTCGATCAACTGGCGCCCAGGCTTCGGCGGCCGAGGCGGAAGGCGGAGGCCAGGAGGAAGATCGCGAACAGCAGCTTCAGGACATTCGCTGGGCTGTACTGGGCGATCACCACTCCCGCCACGCTTCCGGCCAGGGCGCCCGGTACCAGGCGAGCTGCTAGCGCGCGGTCGAGCTGCTCGAGCTTGCGGTGGAACAGTGCCCCCGCGAGCGCGGTCGGCACGATCATGATCAGCGACGTCGCCCGGCAGGCGTGAAAGCGCCACTCCGGGTGGAAGAGCGCCAGCAGGGGTACCGCGAGCAGCCCGCCTCCGATGCCGAACAGGGCGGAGATGATCCCGGCGACGAACCCCGCCGCGACGTGAGGGAGGGGACCCGACAGCGGGAGTCGGACGGCGTCGAGGCCGGGGAGCAACCCGCTGATCTTCACGGCGGCGAGCACCAGCACGACCGTGAGGGCCAGGCCGAGTTGACGGGTGGGGAGACGGGCGACCAGCTTGGCGCCGACGAAGGAGCCCGGGATGGCGCCGAGCGTGAGCCAGCCGGCCCACTCCCAGCGCAGGTTCTCGGGAGCGGCGACCTGCTCGGCGACCACGGCCACGGCCGCGATGGCGATGACGGCCGCCAGGGAGGTGCCGACTGCCCGCTTGAGGGGCACGTCGAGCAGGAAGACCATCGCCGGCACGAGGATGAGACCGCCACCCACGCCGAGCAGGCCGGCGACGAGGCCGGCCGCGAGACCACAGGCGAGGGGGAGCAGGTGCGACATCAGGCCAGCATGTCGTGCTCGCGCGCAGGGATGCACCTCGTCCGAGCACGGCGCTGATACCCTCCCCGACTTCGGAGGATTCACGTCATGTCCACGGTCAGCATCTCTTCGGTTCTCAGCGGTTCCCCGAGCGTCGGCTCCAGCGTCACGATTCGCGGTTGGGTGCGCACCCGCCGCGACTCCAAGGCGGGCCTGAGCTTCGTTCAGGTCAACGACGGCTCCTGCTTCGACAACTTGCAGGTCGTCGCTCCGAAGGACCTGGCCAATTACGAGGACGTGGTGCTCAAGATCGGCCCGGGCTGCTCGGTGTCGGTCACCGGCGAGCTGGTCGAGTCCAAGGGCAAGGGGCAGTCGGTCGAGATCCGGGCGGAGAGCATCGAGGTCGTCGGCTGGGTCGAGGACCCCGACACCTACCCGATTGCCGCGAAGCGTCACGGCTTCGAGTACCTTCGGGAGGTCGCGCACCTGCGCACCCGCACCAACACCTTCGGGGCGGTGGCGCGGGTTCGGCACGCCCTCTCCCAGGCGATTCACCGCTTCTTCCACGAGAACGGCTTCTACTGGGTGCAGACCCCGATCATCACCGCCTCCGACTGCGAGGGGGCGGGGGAGATGTTCCGGGTCTCGACCCTGGACCTGGTCAACACGCCGCTCACGCCGGAGGGGTCACCCGACTTCGAGCAGGACTTCTTCGGCAAGGAGGCCTTCCTCACCGTGTCGGGTCAGCTCAACGTCGAGGGCTTCTGCCAGGCGCTGAGCAAGGTCTACACGTTTGGCCCGACGTTCCGGGCGGAGAACTCGAACACCTCGCGTCACCTGGCCGAGTTCTGGATGGTCGAGCCGGAGATCAGCTTCGCCGATCTCTCCGACGACGCCGACCTGGCCGAGGCCATGCTCAAGTCGATCTTCCGGGAGGTCCTCGACACCCGCGGCGACGACATGGCGTTCTTCGCCGAGCGCATCGAGAAGACCGCGGTGGAGCGCCTCGAGCGCTTCGTCGAGGCGAGCTTCGAGCGGATGGAGTACGGCGACGCCGTGAAGGCCTTGCAGGACTCGGGCAAGACGTTCGAGTTCCCGGTGGAGTGGGGGACCGACCTCCAGTCCGAGCACGAACGCTGGCTCACCGAGGAGCACGTCGGCCGGCCGGTGGTGGTCATGAACTATCCGAAGGAGATCAAGGCCTTCTACATGCGTCTCAACGACGACCAGAAGACGGTCGCCGCGATGGACGTGCTGGCCCCGGGGATCGGCGAGATCATCGGAGGGAGCCAGCGTGAGGAGCGTCTCGACGTCCTCGACGAGCGGATCGGCGAGACCGGCCTGCCCATCGAGAACTACTGGTGGTACCGGGATCTCCGCCGCTACGGCACGACGCCCCACGCGGGCTTCGGGCTGGGGCTCGACCGCTGCCTCCAGTACGTGACGGGGATGGCCAACATCCGCGACGTCATCCCGTACCCGCGCACGCGACGCTCGGCCGCGTTTTAGTTTCAGGTGTGGGGGCCGGCGCGCGCCCTTGGCGCGCTCCATGCCCCCACGCCCCGTCGGGCCGGGGAAGTGAATCCCCCGGCCCTCCAGGGCCGTGCTGAGTCGCGCGGTCGTCGTGAGGTCACGGCAACGCCACTGGCGCGCTCCATGCCCCCGTGCCCCGTCAGGCCAGGGAAGTGAGTCCCACCGCTCTCCACGGCCGTGCGGTCAGCGTCCGCTAGGTCACCGGATTGCCTGACGTGGGAGTCGTCAGGTCCTCCCGGGGGAGTGGCGACCGCGGCGGATCGGGACGAGCTCGGCGATTTGCCTGCGCACTGGGCTCGCAGCCCCGTTGTCGAGAGTAGCCGGCCAGTTCCAGGAACTCGGTCGGTCACCCGGCCGGCCGTGTCACGGGTCGGCCACGACTTTCTCGGGAGGCCCATGTTCCACCGCAAGCCAGCACGTCGAACGGTTCGCGCGCACCTCACTCGCGAGCTCCGAGTGGGGGCACTGGGGGCCCTCGCGCTCCTGGTTTCCCTCACGCCGGCCGCCCCGGCCTGGGCGCAAGGCCGGACTGACTACTACAACGTCGAGAGTCCTCAGGTCCATCCGCTCGAGCTCATCACTCTTCAGGACACCAAGACCGGTGAGGAGCAGGACTTCCTGCTCGTCGTGAACACGCCGGACAACTCGCTCGAGATCTACGGTGCCACCCAGGGAATGGCCATCCAGGGGCAGTTCGAGATGCGCATCCCGACCGGGCTCGAGCCCGTCTCGGTGCGCTGGTCGCAGACTCTTGGGCGCTTCCACGTGGCGAATTTCCTCGGGGACTCGATCACCACCGGCCAGTTGGTCTGGACCGCCGCCGATCCCAAGGACCCCAAGAGCGTCGACGAGCTCCGGATGTTCGACTTCAAGACCATCGAGGTCATGGACGAGCCGCTCGACATGACCGAAGTGGACGTGGGAGCGCCGGGGACGGGCCTGCCGATGACCGTGCTCGTGGTCACCCACATGACCCTGGACACGCTCGGCATCTACGATCCGGTGACCCTGGCCACCGTGGAGGGTGACTACGAGAACCTCGTCCCGGGCTGTCACCCCGAGGTCGACCCGATGTGCACTCTTCCGGGAGGAGCCGAGCGCTTCCGCCGCTTCGTTCCGACGGCCACCAACGATGTCGACCTCGACGGCGACATCGACGCCATGGACGACATCAATGGCGACGGGCTGACCCCCGATGACGTCTTCGGGGACTTCCGGATCGACACCTTCGCCCTCAAGCAGCCCTGGACTCTCGACACGAGCCCGGACCCGACCTGTGATCGGCTCTTCGTGCTGGGACACCTGGGCGGCTCACACCAGAGCGAGGACACCGTGCGTGGCTTCCGCTACGACGCCGACCTCTGGTCGCAGACCTCCAAGTCGCTCCTCGGCGGTCCCTCGCCCTTCAGCCGCCGTGCTGACTCCCGCATCCGTGGTGGTCTCGGGACCACCAACTGGAACATGGCCTTCGACGATGCAGGCACGCTCTACGTGGTGGGTGCCAGGGCGCTGAACCGCGAGGCCGGCGTGCACGGTGAGCACGCCGTTTCGCTCCTCAGCACCGGTTTCGTCGAGAGCTTCCTCTACGTCATCCCCGACCCCTGCTCGCCGACTCCCACGGTCCTGTCCCGCGATCTCAATGCGATGTTCGTCAGTGGGGCCGAGATGCCGGTCGATCGCAGTCGGGCTCTGGTGCAGCCCACCGACATCATCGTTCACGAGAGCGCGAGTGGCGAGAAACAGGTGCTCATCGCGGCTTTCGGGAGCGACCGAATCGGACGCGTCACGCTGACTGGGGCCAACACTGACGATTGGCTGGTCGAGAGCTTCGATGTCGTGCCCGAGCCCAGCCCGATGGCCGGTCCTCGTGGTCTCGCCCTGCAGGAAGGGGAGTCCGGTCAGCCCGACCGTCTCATCATCCTCAATCGCGTGTCCAACTCGATCACGGTCTTCAATCCCAACGGTCCGACGATGCCCCATCTCGAGTGGCCCTGGGACCTCCACGACCCGACGCCGGACTACGTCAAGGAAGGCCGAGAGTTCTTGTACAGCGCCCGGCTCTCCGGCAACGGCTTCGACTCCTGTGCGAGCTGCCACGTCGACGGTCGGACCGACGGCTTGGCCTGGGACCTCAGTGGTGGCCTTCCTGGCGTCAAGGGGCTCGATTGCAACGGGAACACCATCATCGATCCGGTCGAGGTGGGTGACTGCAACTGCGATGGTGTCGCCGACGTCGACGTCACGGCAGGAGAGACCTGCCTCAATGGTGTCGACTGTGATGGGGACACCGTCATCGAGGTGTCCGAGGTCGGTGACTGTGACTGTGACGGGGACGTCACCGCGATGGATGCCGGTGATGCCTTTGCCGGAGCATCCTGCGTCCCCGAGCAGCTCCTCACCGTGGTCACGACCGACGTCGGACCTCCCAATCTCAACAACGAGCTGCGCTTCGGCGCGCCGAAACGCTACATGGTGACCCAGTCGCTCCAGGGGCTCCTGAACCATGAGGTCGCTCCGATCGGTGACTTGACTCCGACGGATCCCGTCACGGGTCAGCCTCTCACGACCACCAGCCAACGGCTGGTGACCAACGCGCCGTACCACTGGCGTGGCGACCGGAACACCTTCCAGGATTTCAACGGCGCGTTCGTGGGGCTCCTCGGCCGTGACCGCATCCTCGACGATGACGAGATCGCGGTCTTCGAGGAGTTCATCAACTCCATTCACTATCCGCCGAACCCCAAGCAGCTCAAGACGAGAGAGTTCTCGGGAAAGCTGAACCCGAGCCAAACGCCGGCGGGCTACAACGATCCGACACAGGGCTCGGGGGCCCTGCGCGGCATGAAGCTGTTTCACATCGTGCCAGCGAACCCCGGCGTCGACCCCGCCTGCGCGCATTGCCACGCCCTGCCCGAGGGCAGTGACAACACCCTCTCGTTACCGTCCGGGTTCCACGAGGATCAACCCTTCGACACGGGCTCGACCTTCACGCCTCCGAATGCTCCCGAGGATCCGGCAGTCCGACCCATGGAGGGAGCGGCTCTCCGCGGTCTCTTCCAGAAGGAAGCGCGTCGCGAGATCAATGGGTTCACGCCCGCCAGCACGACCACCATGTCCGTCTCGCCGATCACGGGGTTCGAAGGCCTCAATCACGCTGGCGTGCGAGGTACTACCGTGGGGGGGGACAATCCGGACGAGACGATCAATGCGTTCGTGTCACAGTTCAGCCCCTCGGGAGGCGGGTGGCTCGCTCAGTTCCTGCACGAGTTCGACTTCGGCACGGCCCCGGTGGTGGGCCGAACCTTCTCGATGACGAACTTCACGGTCGGTACCCATGCCGCCGACTGGGACCTGGCCGAGGATCAGGCGGACATCGCCAATGCCGGCCTCGTGGTCCGGATGGGCATCGGGGACCCTGCCTTCGCGACGATTCACGAGAGGGGCTGGATCTACGACCCCTCTTCCGATGCCACCGATCCAGCCGGCAATCCGCGTCGCTATCGTGAGGAGACCGTCTTCGGTAGCGGGTCACCGTCATTCAGCCGCCAGGAGCTCGAGACCCTCGCTGGCCATGGTCCTGCCTGGATGACCGTGACTTCCACGCCGCTGGGAAGCGAGCGTCGGGTGGCGAGCCCCACCGGCCAGCCGGCCCCCACCGTCATCTCCTTGCCGCCGCCGACCAACTTGACCTTCGAGCCGGCGGTTCCCAACTCGGCGCTCGAATGCGTCCCGTTGTTCGTCTCTGGCTGGACGCCGACCGAGCAGTTGAGGCCCAACACCTCACACACGATTCGGGCTTACCAGCTCGGCCTGCTCTTCGCGAGCGGAGGGACCGAGATCTTCGGGTTCAGCTCCCTCCGTCACGTGGTGCCGCGGCGCTTCCGGATCGCGGGCGACGACCTCGTTCACGGGGCGGTGCTCCACCTGCTCATTCCCTCCAACGACACGGGTCCGGCGCCCAACACCCTGGCGTCGCCGCTCGATCCGGTCTCCGGCGAGCTCCTTCCGGGTCTCGAGATGGTGCACCTCGAGCTGCCGCTCCATCCGACGGACGAGCGCATGGCGACGGCAGAGGCGACGCCGATCTGGGAGACGGCAGTCGAGCTCGATCCCCTGGTCATCTTCCGGATGATGGCCGGAAGGCCCGATTGGACCCCCGCTTCGGGCGTGCCCAGCCACATCATGCAGGGACTCACCGACATCGACTTCCGCGACGTCGGCAATCCGGGCGCCAGCACGCATCACGTGTCGCAGACGGCCGATCTCACCGGCGTGTTCGACCCCCATGCGTGGAACAACCACTACGCGTGGGTCGTCAATGGTGATGGCCAGAGCGAGAAGGTCGGCGGCAATGACGGCTGGGTCCAGCTCGTCCTCGAGGCGACCGACCCGATGAACTGCGAGTGAACGTGCCGTCGTCTCACCCCGGGTGAGACGAGTCTTGGGGCCCCGAGCTGTTCGAACAACAGTTCGGGGCCTCGTGTTTGTTCGGGCAGCGCCTGCGAGAGGGCTGGCTTGCGTGCCGCAATGCCCCGTGAAGGCTCGCAATGTCATCGAAATCAAAGTGTGGGCTTGACCTCATTGCGTGCCTGTCTTACATTCCCGTCTCTTGCTCCGAGAGGAGGTCCCATGTTCCCGAGACACGACAGTCCAGCCCGTCCGGCGGCCAAGGCGAGCACGCCCTGGCACCAGGCGATGGTCTGCCCTGCCGACGCGAATGCGATCTCCCTCTTGGACGGCCTCGGATCCCCCAGGGGCACCGACGCCGGCGTGGAAGGGACGGTCCTCCGATGACCCGCTGAGTCACTCAGCACGCAGCCTCGAAGCTGCACTCGTCGGAAGGGCCGGAACCGCAAGGGACCGGCCCTTTTCGCGTCCTAGCCCCCCGTCGCTCACCTGAGTGACGGGGGTCAGACGAGTCCCGTGTCGACGTGACGGGTTCTCGTGCCGGCGGAGGGAGTCGGCATGAGCCCTGCGGAGGCGGGCCTCGTGCACCCGTCCGTTTCGTCGTCATTCACCACATCCGTTCACTCCAAACCAAACAGAAGAAGACTTTGCTCGGCTGCGCTCGGCGTGGCAGCCCTCCCGGTGCGCCTGGAGCTTCCAGGTGTCGCTGCGGGCTGGGCTTGGTCGTCGATCGAGCGCGTGAAGGTCGGGCAAGTGCCACGAGGCAACTCGAGAGATTCGAGAACGCGGACGTAGCTCAGCAGGTAGAGCAACAGGCTGAAGACCTGTCGGTCGGGGGTTCGAATCCCCTCATCCACACCAAGGTGTCGGCCGTGACCGGTTCGCCGAACCGGTCGTCTCCTCGTTCCCGTCACCGGGACGACGTCCTCGCTTCGATCAATTCGTTCACCAGCGACGTGTCGCTCGTGGACGGGTCCATCGGAGCGACGACCCGTCACCGCGGACGCGGCGAGAGACGACGGAGGGACGGTGACCGCGAAGCGGGAGCGGCCGGCACCTCTTCCATGGGCGAGTTGCTTCGGATAGGAAGGAGAGAGTCATGATTCTCAGCAAGCGAATCGAGGTCGCGCCGGGCGAGCGCGTCCTCGTCACGCGACGGAGTCGACCGGTGCGGTACCTCGGTGAGGGCGTCCATCGGCTCTGGCGTTGGCCGGGTCCGCTGACGGTGACCCACCACGACACCGACGTGCTCCTCGCACGGCTGCGGCCGGACGAGCTGGCGCTGGTCGCGCACGGTGACGTTCAGGTCGTGCGTCTCGGTCGCACCGAGCGAGCGCTCGTGCGTCGGGCCGGGGTGCCGGTGCTGTGGCTGGGTCACGGCGAGCACGCGATCTGGACCGTGGCGACGAGCCGTCGGCGCGTGAACGGTCACGTCCACGTGGAGAAGGCGATCGACGTGGAGATCGTCGACGTCTCGGGCGTCGAGACGGCGCCGCTGGCGCGTGAGCTCGTGCGTCTCGTCCCGTCCACCGACTACGTGGAGACGACCGTGCCCCAGGGTGCGGTGGCCTTGCGTCTCGTCGATGGGGTCGTCGACGCCGAGCTCGGTCCGGGTCGTCACGCCGCGTGGCGAGTCGAGAACGACGTGCGCTACACGACCGTCGACCTGCGTCAGCGTCAGCTCAAGGTGAACGCCCAGGAGGTCATGACCTCCGACCGCGTGAGCCTGCGGCTCAACCTGGCGGCCGAGTACCACGTGGCCGACGCCCGGCGTCTCGTGGGCACGGCGCAGGATGCGGACGAGGTGCTCTACCTGGCCGTGCAGGTCGCCGCCCGCGAGGCGGTGACCTCGCGGTCCCTGGACGAGCTGCTCGCCGATCGCGTCGCGCTGACCGAGGGGCTGCTCGCCGAGGTCCGAGCCCGGGCCGAGGCGGTCGGTCTCGTGGTCGAGCGTGTCGTCGTGAAGGACCTGGTCCTTCCCGGCGAGATGCGTGAGTTGCTCAACCGGGTCATCGAGGCGCGCAAGGAGGCCGAGGCCAACGTCATCACCCGACGTGAGGAGGCGGCCGCCACGCGCTCGCTGGCCCAGACGGCGCAGGTCATGGCGGACCATCCGGTCCTTCAGCGTTTGAAGGAGTTGGAGGCTTACGCCGAGCTGGCTGAGAGGGTCGGCACGGTGAACCTGGTCGTCGGCGAGGGTGTCCTGCCGAAGATCGAGGTCGGCACGCACCAGCGAGCTGCTCGCAGCTCTAGCGCGTGCCAGCAATGGATGACAGGGGGGAGACCCTGGTGCTCCCGATCCCCGAGCAACCCCCACGGGAGACCGAGGCCGGTCGCGTGCGTGGGAGCGCGGGAGGGAGCACGTCGTCCGGCCTGCCCCGGCATCGTCCGGGGCCGGTCGGGCGGCTTTTTTTCGTCAGAGCAAGTCGTGCTCGGACAGGAAGGTCTCGATCCTCGACCACGGTGGCGGACAGTCGTTGTGACCACAGGGCAGCCACTGCACCTCGCCGCCGATGGCGTCGGCGAGCTCGGTGGCGTGCGAGGGTGGGATGACCTCGTCATGGTCACCGTGGATCAGGAGGATCGGTCCGTCGAAGACCTTCACTGCCCCGAGGTTGTCGAAGGGATCACGGACGAGGAAGCCCGGCATCCCGAACTGAGGGGCGAAGGCCCGCACGCTGGTGAAGGTCGACTCGAGCACGAGCGCGGCCAGCGGCCGGTGACGCGAGAGCACGCAGGCGGCGCCGCCGCCGAGCGAGCGTCCGTGGGCGACGATGCGCGCGGCGTCGACCTCGGGACGCTGGGTCAGGAAGTCGTGGGCCGCGAGCATGGTCGTCGTGATGCTCGCCTCACTCGGTCGTCCGCCCGAGCGACCGTAGCCCGGGTACTCGACGAGGAGCAGCCCGAGCCCTCGCTGTCGTCGGTCCTCGACCTCGCGGACCGAGTAGTCGATGAGCTCGCCGTTGCCGTGGGTGTAGACGACGACGGGGCCGGGCGTCGTTCCGCGGGGTGGAAAGTAGAAGGCCTCGACCGCGTCGGGTCCGAGCTCGACGCGCTCGGCGTCGGTCGGTAGAGGCGGGGGAGCCACGGGGGCTGGGGGGGCAGGAAAGAGAAGCTGACGCTGCGCGAAGAAGAGGAGGGTCGCCCAGCCGAGGACGAGCAGGGCGATCGCTCCGAGGACGTGCAGCATGCCTCTCTTCTCCATCGGCTCGTGGGGCGCTTCAGCCGACATCACGCGTGAACCACTCCACCGCCCGCGTCAGGGCCTCGCGGGCCGGGCGGGAGGAGTGCCCGAGCTCCTCGCGGGCCTTGGTGTCGTCGAAGCGCATGTGGTGACGGGCGAGCCGCGCCGACTCCAAGGCGACGCGGGGCGGTCGGCCCGACACCTTGGCCCAGGCTTCGGAGAAACGCGCGACCATCTCCGGGACCCAGTGCGGAAGGCACAAGGTCGGCGCCTTGCGACCGCTGGCTTCGGCGAGCAGCCCGAGGATCTCTTCGAGAGTCAGGTTCTCGCCCCCGAGGATGTAGCGTTCGCCGACCCGACCCTTCCGCGCGGCGAGCAGGTGACCGCGCGCGACGTCGTCCACGTCCACGACGTTGAGGCTCGTGTCGACGAAGGCGGGCATCCGACCCTCGAGGAAGTCGAGGACCATCTGGCCGGTGGGCGTGGGCTTGATGTCGCCGGGACCGACCGGAGCCGCTGGATTGACCACCACCACCGGCGCGCCCTCGCCAGCCAGGCGCAAGGCCTCGTGCTCGGAGAGGATCTTGCTCCGCTTGTAGGGGCCGGGCGCCTTGTCGGGGTCGGCCTGCGAGTCCTCGGTCGCCGCCTTCCCCCGGATGGGGGCGACCGTCGCGACCGAGCTGCAGTGCACGAAGCGGGACACCTTCGCCTCGACGGCCTCCTGAATGATGCGTCGCGTGCCCTCGACGTTGCTCTCGATGAACTCGGCGGGGTCTGCCGACCAGAAGGCGTAGAGCGCCGCGCAGTGATGGACCTCGTCGCAGCCGGTCATCCCCGCGAGCAGGGCCTCCCGGGACGACAGGTCGCCCTCGACCAGCTCGACGTCGAGCTCGGCGAGGTTGCTGCGGTCCGAGCCCGGACGCACGAGCGCGCGCACCCGCGTGCCCTCCGCGCACAGCGCGCGGATGACCGCCGCGCCGACGAAGCCCGTGCCTCCGGTGACGAAGGCGAGACGCTCGCTCATGGCCTGGACCGACCGACGACTACAGGGGCTCGGTCGCCGCCTCGAGCCAAGTGCGGACCTCGTCGTTCAGCAGCGGCGAGAGCTTCGCTCGGACGTCGGCGTGATACGCGTCGAGCCACGCGCGCTCGCCCGGCAGGAGCGCGTCGACGTCGATGAGCTTCCGGTCGATGGGAGCGAGGGTCACCGTCTCGAAGCCGAGGAAGTCGTTGCCGTCCTGACCGTGGTCGTCGCGGGTCTCCACGATGACCAGGTTCTCGGTGCGGATGCCGAAGTCACCCTCGAGGTAGTACCCGGGCTCGTTCGACAGCACCATCCCCGGCTGGAGCGCGATGTCGCGGGACTTCGGGCTGATGCCCTGCGGTCCCTCGTGCACGTTGAGGTAGGCGCCGACGCCGTGACCCGTGCCGTGACCGTAGTCGTGGCCGGTCTCCCAGAGCGGGAGCCGGGCGAGCACGTCGAGCTGCTTGCCGTCGGTGCGACGCGGGAAGGTCACCCGCGCCAGAGCGACGTGACCACGCAGCACCTCGGTGAAGCGCGCGACCTGCTCGGCCGTCGGCTCGCCGAAGCACACGGTGCGGGTGACGTCGGTGGTGCCGTCGAGGTACTGCGCACCCGAGTCGAGGAGGTAGAGCGAGCTCCCGTCGATGACGCGATGGCCTTCCTCGTCGGGCAGCGGCCGGTAGTGCGGCAGGGCGCCGTGGCTGGCGAAGGCCGAGATGCTCGGGAACGAGAGCCCTTGGAAGTGCTCGCCCTCGCTACGGAACTGTTCGAGCTGATCGGCCGCGCCGATCTCGCTGATCTCCGCGCCGGCGGCGACCTGCTTCTCGAGCCAGTGGAAGAAGCGGACGAGCGCGGCGCCGTCGCGGACGTGACAAGTGCGAATGCCGGCGACCTCGACCTCGTTCTTGGCGGCCTTGAAC
>JBCCFW010000200.1:0-13512 GCA_039029535.1 Acidobacteriota bacterium | reverse complement strand
GTCGAGCACGGTGGTGTCGATGAGCACGGTCCCGGCGGTGTCCGGCGCCTGGAAGAAAGCCGTCGCTCGACCGTCCAGGGCGGTCACCGCGTTGAATGGGGTGACGAGGCCGCGGCTGGCGACGAAGAGAACCTGGGCGCCGCCGACCGCCACGCCGTCACGGGTGACGGTGGCCGTGACGGGGACCTGGGCCTGGGAGCGGGCGGCGATGGTGCCGACGGCCAGGCTGCACTCGATGCTGGCGCTGCCGAGCGCGGGCGTGCCACCGCCGTTGTCGTCGTCGCCGCAGGCGAGGGACGTGACGAGGAGGGCGGCCGACAGGACCGCCACGAAGAACTGGCGCAGGCGGCCTGACTCGACTCTCGAGGCTCTCAAGGGGACACCTTCTTCCATCCGGTCACCGCCCCCGCGGCCACCGGAACCACTCGCCCTCGGTCCCTCTCGGTCGCGAAGACGGAGAGGGAGCCAGGACGGATCTTGGCTGGCGAGGTCCGCAGGTGTCAATTCCGGGTGATCGGCCGCTCCCGCTCGGCGGCTCCGCGTCTTCCGGCTCGCTCTCAGGGAGCGCAGCGGATCTCGGTCAGCCCACCGCTCCCGACGAGCCGCAGCTCGAGCCGGACCACGCCGTCGCGAGCGACGTCGAGCCGTTGCCAGCCGTTGTCGTCCTGGGCGGGGATCGGGAGCTCGGTCGAGCCCTCGGAGTCGACGACCGTCACCGTGCCGCCCGGCTCGTCGATGTCGAGAAGACCGAGCCAGCCGATCTCCACCGGATCGGCGAAGTCGAAGGTGATGAGGCCGCCGTCCCGCTCGTCGTCCGGACGGCAGGAGCTGGACTCCTCCTGCAGGACGAGGGCGATGCCACGGGCCTCCGTGTTTCCGGGTCCGACACCCGGCGTGAGGAGATCCTCGTCGTCGCAGGTGGGCGAGCCCGTGTCGACGGCGACGACCTCGGCGCTGCCGCCGACGGTCACGCCCGGCCAGGGCTCACCGGTCGCGGTGTCCCCGGACGCGAGCTCCGAGAAGTCCAGCTCGAAGGGGCAGCAGCCACCCTCCGCCGGCAGGTAGGCCAGGCCGGTCACGCCAGGGAGTCCGCCGGTGACCGTCAGCACCTCGGCCACGCCGGTCGCCGGGTCGATGCGGAGGAGGCGACCGCTGACGGACTGGCCCCCCCAGAGCGTGCCGTTCTCGTCCCAAACCAGCCCGAAGACCTCCGGCAGCGGTGCTCCGCTGCTCGTGGTCAGGCAGACCAGGTTGCTGGCGGTGCCCGTGAGCGGATCGAGCTCGGCCAGGGCGTCGCCCCCGGGACAGAGGCCGCACTCGATGAAGGTCACGTGCAGCCTCCCGTCGCAGGGGTTCCGGGCCACGTCTCCCGAGGGCTGCCCACACCATCCGACGGTGGGGAGGGGCGCCGTGGTGCCGAAGGGCTCGGGCGTGATCGTGACGAGACCGGCGGAGCCCGCGCCGAGGAGGTTGCCCCCCACGTCCGGGCCGAGCGAGTTGGGTGAGCTGGGCAACGTCCCGAGCGCCGTGAAGAGGAAGTCGCACGCATCCACCTCCCAGAGCAGACCTCCGCCGCTGCCCGCGGCGTGCAGCACGCCCGTGTCGGCGATGGCGATGTCGAAGCTGTCGCCGGGGAGCGGCCCGAGCGAGCTCGCCTCCAGGGTGATCGGGTCGATGCTCCAGAGCCGGTTGAAGGTCGACGCGTAGAGGGCGCCGGCCTCGATGCAGGGGTCGGCCTCGGAGCCGTGCAGTCGGCGATCGGAGACGCCACCGGCTCGCGCACCGGGTCGGCGGGTTGGGACCCGACGGGTGTCGGAGCGCTCGGCGCGGGTCCCTCGGTCCTCGGCGCGAGTCGCCGCGCGGACGTCCCCGTCGGCCGGCACCGAGAGGGCGCGACGGGCGGGGGCTGTCGGTCGCCACCGGCGTTCGGACGACGAACGATCGGTGTCCGACGACTGAGCCGACGCGGTGACCGAGACGACCAGGGAGAGAAGGCACGAGCCGAGGACGACGCGCATGACGAGAGCTCCTTCGTTTGGAAGAACGATAGGAATCCGTCCGACCGATGTCGAGCTGGGGAGCGAGACCCCGTCCAATGAACCGGGCCTGAGCGAGAGAACGCTCAGCTCAGGAGGAACTCGACGATCTTTTCCCAGGCCTCGTTGAGCTCGACCATGTCCTCGCGACGGCCGGAGACGTCGGGGTGGAGCTTGCGAGCCAGCTCGCGGTAGCGCTGTCGGGCCTCGGCCAGGGTGGCCGAGGTGGGGAGGTCGAGGACCCGGAAGCACTCGATGAGGTGCGCCGGGACCCGGCGGTGGGCCTGCTGGCCCTCGAGCACCTTGCCGACGGCCTCCCAGTGCGAGGCCTCACGCTCCTCGCGCTCCTGCATGCGCTGACGCTGGTCGGCGAACTCACGACGCCACTTGGCGCGCTCGCCCCCGCGCCGCTCGTTCTCGTCGACCGGGAACTCGAGGGTGACGTCCCAGGACTCGGCCTGCTTGCGGAAGCGCTCGAAGCGGCTCCGACGCTGCTCCTCGGAGAGACCGAGGTAGGCCTTCTCGCCGTCCTCCTCGCGCCAGGCATAGGTCTCGAGCCAGAGCTGGGCGAAGGAGCGGAAGGACTCCCACTGCTGGTCGCGGAGTCGCCGAGACGCCCGCGAGTAGCGGGAGGCCAGGAACGAGAGCACCTCGCGTCGCCAGGCCCGCTCTTCCTCGGCGATGACCGCGGTGGTCACTTCCGACGCGCTCGCTTCTTCGAGGTCTTCTTGGACGAGGTCTTCGTCGTCTTCCGGGTGACCTTGCGAGTGACCCGACGGGTCGGCGTCGGCGTGGTCTCCAGCTCATCGTCGAGATCGACCGACGGCTCGTCGTCCGGTTCCGGCTCAGGCTCGGGAGCGGGCTCCGCCTTGGCGGCGGCCCGTCGAGGTCGCGCCTGGTCGGCGGTCTCGCTCTCGACGGCGTCGCTGATGACACCCATGAGGCTGCCGAGCGACGCGGTCTGCGAGGACTTCTTGTCGTGGTCGCGATGGGTTTCGGCGACCTCGGCGCGAAGCCGCTTGGCCTGACGGTCCGCGTCGTCGATCTTGCGCTTGAGCTCGCGGATGATGTCGTCGAGGAAGACCTCCCGCTCGTGGATCTCGACCAGCCGCTTGTCGCGGTCCTTGCCGTGCTGCGAGCGGTCCTCGTGCTCCTTGCGCAGCCGCGCGGCCTGACGCTTGGACTCGTCGGCCTTGGCCTTGAGCTCGGGCTGACGGCCCTCCATCTTGGTCAGGTCGCCTTCCTTGGACTCGATGTCACCGCGGATCTTGGCGACCGCGGCGGCGGCCTTCTCGTTGGCCCGCTCCAGGGAGGCGAGCTTCTTGCGGTTGGCCGTGTCCTCGGCGCTGGCCTCCGACAGGCGCTGGTCGTCGGCCTGGAGCTGACGACGGAGGTCGTCGAGCTCGCTCTTGGCCTCGTCGGCCCGCTGGTCGGCAGCCTGACGCTCTTCGCGCGCCGCCTCGATCTGATCGCGGAGCTGGCGAGCCTCGTCTCCGAGCTGACCGAGCTGCGACTCGGTGTCGGCACCACGCTGCGTGAGCGCGTCCTCGTCGAGAGCGAGCTGAGCGAGACGCTCGTCTTGGCCGGTCGTCTCCTGCTCGAGATCGCCGACCTCGGCCTGCGACGCTTCGAGCTGCTCGGCGAGCTGGGACTGCTCGCCGCCACGCTCCTCACGCTGACGACGCTTGCGGTCGAGCTGGGCGCGCTTGCGGTCGCGGTCACGGCGAGCCTTGCGGAGCGCGTTCTCGAGGTCGGCGAGACGGTCTTCGTCGTCGGCCACCTTGCGCTCGAGCTCGGAGAGAGCCTGTTCTTGACGATCGAGCTCGTCGGAGCTGAGGTGCGTGCCCTCACCGCCCAGACCGTCGAGGCGACGCTGTGCGTCCTTGAGCTCTCGCTCGACCTCGGTCAGCGCCCGTTCGGCCGCGACGCGCTCACGCTCGGCCTGACGAACGGTGGACTCGGCGGGGACGATCTCGCTGCGCGCCTGCTCGAGGGCGTCGAGGTAGCCCTGGGACTCGACCTCGAGTCGCGCCAGCTCGGCCTCGGCCTCCTCGGCCTTGCGGGTGGCGTCATCGACCTGACGACGGAGCTCATCGACCTCGGAGCGCTTGCCGCCCTGCTGGCGTTCGGCAGTAGCGATGCGACGCTCGAGCTCGACGACCTGGAGGTCGCGGTTGGCCATGTCGCCCTTGATGCCGTCGAGCTGACCCTGGCGTTGCGACAGGCCCTGATCGGCGGCGGCGATGCGCTTCTCGAGCTCGCGCTTCATCCGGCCGCGCTCGTCGGCGGCCTTGCGGAGGGAGTCGAGCTCCTGGTTCTTGAGACGGAGCTTGGAGCCGACCTCGGCGAGCTGTCGCTCGAGGTCGTGACCGCGGTCGGTGGTGGTCGCGAGGTCGGTGCGGAGGGCGCCGAGGGAGTCGGTCGCCTTGGCGAGGGCGCGGGTCGACTCCTCGACCTGCTTCTCGAACTCGCGGAGGGAGGGGGCGTCGTGGATGAGCCGTGACCGGAGGTTGGCGAAGCTCACCTGCATTTCACCGGCGGCGTAGCGACGC
The DNA here is from genome assembly GCA_039029535.1 of Acidobacteriota bacterium. GTDB lineage: Bacteria > Acidobacteriota > JBCCFW01 > JBCCFW01 > JBCCFW01 > JBCCFW01. Next base: position 8,924 of record JBCCFW010000200.1, on the reverse strand, counting down.
TCGGCCCAGCGCTTGCCGATGAGGTAGCCGACGGCAGCCAGCACCAGCAAGACGATGAAGAACGAGAGCCGGTAGAGGTCGAAGACGAGCAGGGCGGGGGCGAGGCTGAGCATCATCACGGCGTCCCCGCGTCGGAGGCGAGCCGGAACTCGATGCGACGGTTCTCGGCGCGACCCTCGGGAGTGGCGTTGTTGGCCACGGGGCGGGTCTCGCCGTAGCCGATCGTGGTCAGGCGCGAGGCCGCCACGCCATTCTCGATGAGCGCGGCCTTGACCGCGGCGGCGCGACGCTCGGACAGGCCCTGGTTGTAGCGCTTGCTCGCCACGCTGTCGGTGTGGCCCTCGATGACCAGGTCGAGGCTGGCGGTGTCGGGCTCGAGCAGCACGGCGGCGATCTTGGCCAGGGAGGGCAAGCTCTCCGACCGGATGGTCGCCTTGTTGAAGTCGAAGTAGATGTTGCCGAGCCGGAGGATCTCGTAGATGCGCCGGAGGGCCTCGCGCTCCCGCTCTTCGGGCGGGCCGAGCTCCATGTCGTTGATGACCTCGCGCACGCCGGGCATCTGGGCGACCAGCGCCTCGAGGCTCTCACGCACGTCGGCCTCGTCCTCGGGGACCCAGCCCTTGAGGATCACCGTGTTGCCGTCGACCTCGTAGTCGAAGGCGCCCGGCGTGGCTTGCGAGCCCTGCAAGGCTTTCAGCCGCGAGACGAGCTTGCGGTCGATGCTCACGACCTCGAGGTCGTTGGAGATGGCGAGGACGCCGCGGACGTCGTTCAGCACCGCGCGGGAGGCGGCGGCGCGCTCCTCCTCGCTGGTGACCTCACCGCTGATGCGGAGAGTGCGGTGCTTGCCGTCCGCCTCGACGGCGACGCCCGACTTCCGCTGGCCCTTCGAGTCCACGTGCTGGGCGGTGGGCACGACCTTCATGACCGCTTCGGCAGCGGCCTCTTTCTGGGCGGGGCCGACCTTGTACCGCGAGGCGGTCCAGCCGGCACCGACGACGATTGCCAGGCACCCGATGAGCCGTATGAGGTCTTTCACTTGCCCCTCCTACCCGTGCTCGACGGTGTCGCGGACGATGTTGAGACGACGCTGGAGCCGCTGGAGCTGCTCGTTCTTCTCGCGGAGACGCTTGCGGGCGATCTCGAGCTCGGACTCGAGGTCGGTGACCTCGGCGTGCCGCTTGTCGAGCTGGTCCTCCAGCTTCTCGTAGAGCTTCTCCTTGCCGCTGATCTCCTTCTCGCGGACGACCAGCATCTCCTCGGACTCGCCGAGAGTGTCCTCGAGGTCGCCCATCTGCCGACGCAGCGCATCGGCGTCGGCCGAGGTGGAGCGCTGGTCCTTGCGGAGCCGGTCGACGGCGGCCTTCGCCGTGCGGAGGTTGGCGGCGAGCTCCTTGGTGCGGCCCTCGCCCGAAGCCAGCTCGGCGCGGAGGTCGGCGCCGCGACGCTCGGCGGTGCCGATGGCCTCGAGGACCTCCTTGGCCGACATGGCCGCGGCCGTGCGCTTGGCACCCTTCTCCTCGGCCCGGCGTGAGGCCTTCTCGGCTTCCTTGGCCAGGTTGGTCGCGGACTTGGCCGCTTCGTCGGCCTGGTTGCGGGTGCGGGCGAGCTCCTGCTCGAGCTCGTCCACGGTGGCCTGTGCTCGGCTCAGCTCACCACCCTGGGTGCCGAGCTCGGCCTCGCGGGCCTGACGCTTGCGGTCGCGGTCGCGCAGCTCGCCGTCGGCGGAGCGCTTGCGGGCCGCGAGCTCCCGGGCGCGGGTGCTGGTCTCGCGGACCAGCTTGCGGAGCTCGGGCAGCGCGGCCTGGGCCACGCCGAGACGCTCGGTCTCTTCGGAGTCCTCCCGAGCGCAGTCTTCGAGGTCCTGCTCCAGCTCCTCGAGCTCGGCCTGGGTCGAGGCCAGCGCGCGGCGGGCGTCGGCCTCGCGGTCTTCGAGACTCTTGCGCGAGGCCTGGAGGCCGGCGAAGCGGGCTCCCGCCTTCTGCGAGTCGTCGAGTCGGCCCACCAGCTCGGCGAGTCGGCCGCGACCGCTCTCGGCGCCGCTGCGGGCTTCGGCGGAGGCCTGCTCGGCCTCGGCGATGGCGTCCTTCAGCGAGGTGAGGCGGCGGTCGCCCTCGGCCTGACCGCTCTTGCGCTCGTCGGCGCGCTCCCGAGCACCGGCCAGGGCGCGGTTGGCTTCGGCGAGCCGGCCTTGCAGGGCCGCGAGCTGCGCGGCCAACGAGGCTGCCGCGCTCTGCTGCTCGTCGCGGTCGGCCTCGGCCGACGCGGTCTGCTTCTCCAGGTCGTGGAGGAGGCGGTTCTTGTCGTCGAGCCCGGCCTGGCCGGAGTCGAGACGATCCTCGGTGTCTTCCAGGGAGGCCTCGAGTGCCGAGAGCTGCTGCTCGAGGTCGCCGATCCGCTCGTCCTCGGCACGGGCGCCCTGGCGGGCGGTCTCGGCCTCGAGGTTGCCCTCGGAGAGGGTCGTGGAGTCGTCGACGAGGCGGCGTTCCAGCTCCGCGACCTCGCCCGACTTGGCGGCCAGCTCTCGCTGAGCGGCGGTGAGCTCTTCGTCGGGTGGACGGAGGGCCTCACGGCCGCGGGCGAGGGCATCGCCGAGGGTGTCGGGCAGTCGCGCCTCGAGCTCGTCCTTCAGTCTCCGGTAGAGATCGGCCAGCTCCTGCCACTGCCACCAGTAGCCGAGGATGAAGCCCGCGAGAGTGAAGATGCAGAGCACGAGCCAGTAATGAGACAGCCAGTCGAGCAAGAGCTTCCCCGTGACGCTTGAGACTGAGATTTGAGGACGGAAGTCCGCTGCCGCGAGGCTAGCACGGGGCCCTGGCAGCGTCCACGCTTCAAGGAGCTCTCGAACCGGCCTCGAGCACGTTCCGGGGAGAAGCCTCCCCGGAACGTGTCAGTTCTCGGTCAAGCCGAGCAGCGCGTCCAGCTCACCCTTGCGGTCGAGGGCGTTGAGATCGTCGAAACCGCCGTGCGGCGTCCCGTCGATGAAGACCTGCGGGACGGTGAAGCGGCCGGACCGCTCCTCCATTTCGCCGCGTCGGGCCGGCTCGCGGTCGAGGTCGATCTCTTCGAAGTCGACGCCCTTTCCTTGGAGCAGGCTCTTGGCTGCTCGGCAGTAGGGGCACCAGGCGGTGGAGTACATGACGACTTCGGGCATGGCTGTGCTCTCGGACCTCGCGTTGACTCCGTCAGGGGAGCCTCGGGAAGATAACTCGATGACTTCCTCCCGCCCAGCGCGTCGTCTCCTCCTGGCCCTGCCTCTCGCCGTTCTCCTCGCCTCGTGCAACGGCGGCGGTCCGTCGACCGATCCGCCGACTGACGGCGGTCCGACGTCCTCGAGCGGACCACCGAGCGAAGAGGCGATTTCGCACCTGAACCTTGGTGTCATCCAGCTCGAGCGCTTCGACTACGGAGCGGCCCGCGGGCACTTCGACGCCGCGCTGAAGTTGCGCGAGGACTGGGTGCCCGCGCTCTTCGACCTCGCGCTGGCCGACTTGAACGACGTCCTCGACCCCGAGTCTCCGAAGCGAGCGGCCGCGTCGGCGCGGCGTGTCGTGGAGCTGGCGGGGGACGAGGCGCGATCCCACTACGTGCTGGCCTACGTCCTCGGTGAGCAGCTCCGCGAGTTCGAGGGGGCCATGGCGGCGGCACGGCGGGTGACCGAGCTGGCTCCGGACGACGCCCACGGCTGGTACCAGCTCGGCCGCAGCGCCCGTGAGCTGGCCTACGAGGTCGAGATCGACGACGAGCCCCGCGCGGCCGAGCTCGTCGCGCTGGCCGAGTCGTCCTTCCGGAAGGCCCTCGAGCGCGACCCCCGCTTCTCGGAGGCCAACTACAAGCTGGCGCGTCTGTTGGTCGACTCCGACGACACCGCCCGGCAGGACGAGGGCGAGGCCCTACTCCACCGGCACCAGGAGATCATGAAAGGCAAGCCGGCGGTCCAGCAGAACTACCTCACCCGGGGACCGCTGGCGCGCGCCTGGCCGTTCGAGCCAACTCGCCCCGAGCCTGTCGTGCCCGTCGCTCTCACCTGGGCCGAGCCGGTGGCCGCCGGCCAGGTCGCCGGCGCGACGGCCGACGACGCCAGCGCCGGCCTGTCGGCTGGCGACCTCGACGGCGACGGGAAGGCGGAGCTGATCGCGAGCTGGACGAGCGCCGACACGCCGGCCCTGACCTGGCACCGAGTCAGCGACGCGGGCATCGGAGAGGGCACCGCCCTCGGTCGTGGCTCGGCGCTCTCGGCTCCCCTCGGTGACTTCGACGGCGACGGTGACCTCGACCTCGTCGCGGCCGGTGGGCTCGGTCTCCTCTACTTCGAGAACCAGGGCGACGCGAGCTTCGCCGCCGGACGCTCGGTCGACTCGCGGGCGGCCGCCGCGGCGAGCGTCGTCGACTTCGACCACGAGGGCGACCTCGACCTGGTCGTTTCGGGACCGGGCCGGGCCTGGCGCAACGACGGCGCGGCCTCCTTCACCGACGTGGCCGGCGACGTCGGCCTGACGCCCCTCACGGGGCCCTGGCTGGTCTGGTCGGACCTCGACGGGGACAACGCCATCGACGTCCTCGCCCGTCAGCCCACCGGCTGGATGGTCTTCCACAACGATCGATCCAAGACCTTCCAGGGCAAGAGCTTCCTCGCCCTCACCGGGCAGGGATGGCTCGGTGGCGGCTCCGAGCCCCAGCTCGTCGACCTCGACTTCGACGCCGACCTCGACCTCGTCGTGGCCGAGAAGGACGACGTCCTCGTCTTCGTCAACGCCTCGAAGCCGGGCGAGCCGAGCTTCCAGGGGCCCTTCACTCTCGACGGCTGGGCGGCGGGGGAGGGAAGCCTCCGCGCCGTCGACCTCGACCGCGATGGCTTCGCGGAGGCGAGCTGGCTGACGGGTGATCCTCTCGACGGACCCGTCGGCGGAGTGATGGCCCTCGACGCGTCGGGCTGGCCGGTGCGACGCGTCTCACTGGCGGGTCGGTCGGCCGCAGCGGCGCTGCCGGTCGACCTCGACGGTGACGGTGCCCTCGACCTGCTCGGTCGCGACGCGACCCATGGCGCGCCGACCTGGTGGCGGGGCAGCAAGGGCGCTGGCTGCACGGTGTCCTTCGACATGGTCGGTCGCGAGGAGCGCAGCAACCCCCAGGGCCTCGGCGCCAAGCTCGACGTTGTCTCGGGGAGCCTCCGGCAGTACCGCGAGCGACGGGCCAGCGTCGGCGGTGGATCGCACTCGGTGCTGCCCGAGCCCTTCGCCTTCGGCGACCGGCCCCGCTGGGACGGCATCTCGATCACCTGGCCCTCCGGCATCGGCCAGGCGGAGCTCGGAGACGACACCTGCGAGCCGAAGACGGTCACCGAGCTCGACCGTCAGCCGTCGTCGTGCCCGATGGTCTACGGCTGGGGCGGCGAGCGCTTCGACTTCCTCAGCGACTGCTTCTCCACGGCGCCGCTGGGCCTGTGGATCGGCCCCGGTCGTCACTGGGCCGGTGACGCCCAGGAGCACTACCGGCTGCGGCCGGGCGTCGTGCAGCCCATCGACGGGGTCTGGAACCTGGCCATCTCGGAGTTCCTCAACGAGAGCCTGTTGGCCGACCGCGCTGCGCTGTCGGCCTGGGAGCACGACGCCGGCACGGAGCTGCTCGTCGACGAGGGCGTCCGCCTGCTCGTGCCGCCGCCGGCGCTCCAGGCCTGGGAGGTCCGCTCCGGCGTGCCGGTGCGCGCGGCCCGGCTGGATGGACGCGACGTCACCGCCGAGCTCGCGGCCGAGGATCGCGAGGTCACGGGCTGGGTGACGGCGACCCGCTGGCTCGGCCTGGCGGAGCCCTTCGTGCTCGAGCTCGACCTCGCCGAGACCGCCGGCCTGCTGCGCCTGGCGGGCTCGCTCAACTTCTCCAACAGCACCAACCTGTTCTCGGCGAGCCAGGCCGGGGTCGGTCCGCAGCCGCCTCGGCTGTCGGTGCTGAAGGGGGAGCGCTGGGAGGAGTTGGCAGTCGACGCCGGCGTGCCGGCCGGCTTCCACAAGGACCTGCTCATCGACTTGAAGGCGCTCGGCCTGTCGGGCCCTCAGCGGCTCCGGCTCGAGACGAACCTGCAGGTGTCCTACGACCAGGCGGTGTTTTACGAGCAGGCGCGCGTGCTGCCGGCCGAGCGGCGTCGGGTCGCACCGCTCATCCGCGCCGAGAAGCGCTGGCTGGGGATTCCCGGTGAGGTCCAGGGCCCGCAGAACCGCTGGCGCAGCTTCCCGCGTGAGGGCTTGGTCGGTGCCTCGGATTGGGTCGAGCAGGACGGCGAACGCACCGGTGACGGCGACGTGCGGACCGAGCTCGCGACCACCGATCGCGACGTGCTCGTGCTGCGACCGGGTGAAGAGGTGCTGCTCGGCTTCGACGTGGCGGCGCTACCGGCACCGGACGCGGGTCGGGTGCGGACGCACGTCCTCGACCTGCACGGCTGGGTGAAGGACTTCGATCCCCACACGATGCATCGCGAGTCGGTGGGGCCGCTGCCGACGGAGGGAGCGGTCTTCTACCCGTAGGTCGTGGTCGAGCTCCGACTCAGCGCCGAGCGTCGAGGAGCTCTGCCACGCGTCGCACGGGCGCCAGCTCCTTCTCGTCGATGGTCTCGCCGTCCAGGTGCCGGCGGACGAGCGCGAGGAGGGGCTCGACCGCGAGGACCTCGCGGACGTGAAGCTCGTTGAGCTGTCTCAGCTCCTGTCGTTGCTCCGGCGTGAGCCGTGAGGACAGCAGGTCCTGGCGGACGGGAGGGAGCTCGTCGACGAGCGACCAGGCATCTTCGAGGTCCGGGTGGCGGAGGCTCGCCAGCACTCGAGAGCGAGGCTCGTGCGCGAGGCCGGGGGTCCACGCCGGCGTGCGCTCGACTCGTGCAACCGGAGTCCAGCCGGCGAGGTCGTCCCGCGGTGTCGTCGCATCGGGTTCCGGACAGGTCGAGGAGAAGGCCACGACGGCGCCTCGGCGTGAGTCGAGGTCGACGTCCTCGGCGCCGAACTGCGCGAAGTGAGTGCGCCTCACGATGGTGTCGTGAGCACCGCCATCGGGTGGTGGCCACTCGGTGCCGGTCGACGGGACGAGACGGTGCGGAACACGGGGCCGACCGTCAGCCTCGGTCTCCCGGCGGACGACGAGCCAGCAGCACTGGAGCTTCGGCTCGGCTGCCAGCACGGCGTGGGCGGCCGGCTCGAAGTACCAGAGACGAGCGTGCTCGCGGAGGTCGCGCGAGCTCCATCCGTGGAGTCGGAGCGTCGCGATCACGGTGTCCTCGGGAGGTGTTGGACGAGGTAGTGGCTCACCCAGCGCGTGAGTCTCTCGAGCTCGCTTTCGGCTCCAGGGGAGCGCGGCGGTCCGTCGATGAGAGCCAAGGCCCTTCGGAGCAGCGCAGGCGCCTCGCCGGCCTCGATCCCGTCCAGGACCTCGTCGTTGGAGAGAGGCTCTCGTTCGTCACCCTCGGGGGGGAGGTACCCAGCGGTCTCCAGGGGCGCGCGCCACCGCACCAGGGCGTCATCGAGGTCGGGATGCGGCGGCCGGGGGGGCCAGGCCTCCGCCGGGTCGCACTCGAAGTCGCCGACCAGCCACTGATCCTCGTCGTGAGGCCGGTCGAGCTTGCCGACGATCTCGAGATCGACGAGCTCGGCGATCGGAGCCTTCCCGACGCGGGCGTGCCAGCTCGGGCTGCGGCGAGCGATGGCGAGCGGCCGATAGGCCTGCCCCTCGGGGCTCTCCTGGGTGAAGCCCTCGGGTGCGTGGGAAGCGAAGGCGACGATCTGGCTGTGGTTGTCGTCCTCGAAGAAGGAGTAGACCGGCGAGTTGTTCTCGTCCACGGTGAAGGGCCCGAGCTGGAACTCCGCCTCGCGGACGATGTCGGGGCCTTCGTCCATCCAGGGCGGGTCGCCGTCACCGGGTGAGTCGGGCACGTTGCGCCAGCTCGGATCAGGGTCGTCGTAGAGGTACGTCGCGAGATGGACGGCGTCGTTGGCCTCGTCGTCCCAGTACTGAGCCACGACCAGGAGCGCGGACTGAGCACGCTCGTCGAGCTCGAAGCACTTCCAGGCGAGCCGGCGGAAGTACCACTCGTAGTACATCTCTCGCAGGTCGGCAGAGGTGGCTCCATGAAGCCGCTTGCGTCTGCAGAGCCCTCTCATGCGTCACCTCGCAGGAGCTCGAGCTGACGTCGGCGCTCGTCCGTGTCGATGCGGTGGAAGTAGCTCTCGAGGATCACCGGCGTTCCGGCGGCGAGCCGCTCACGCGCCCAGCCCAGTCCGAACGCGTCGGCTTGCAGGGGCTCGTGAAGATCGCCGCGACCGTCGTTCTGGCTGACGTGGACCTCGGCGATGGCGTCGGAGTCGAGCACGCGATGCAGCACGGAGCGAGTGAGCTTGCCTGCTTCGAGTTGAAGGAAGAGGTGGGCGACGTCCACCGCCAGGGGCACGCCGGCGTTCAGGGCCGCGACGAGCTCGTCGCCTTCGCCGAGCCAGCATGCCGGCGGCATGGTCTCGAGGATCAGCCCGGCCGTGAGCGCGGCGCTCAGCACGTCGTCGAGCGAGGTCCACTCGTGTCGCGAAGGCGGATGGACCGACCAATCAGGATGGGGCTTCGTCAGCGCTCGGCCGGGACGCGGCCAGGGGCGCCGCCGACGCTGACGCCAGGCAAAGCCGTGGTGGAAGCGAACCGGTCGACCCGAGCCGGCGACGAGCTCCTCGAAGCCGTCGGTCGGGACGTTGCCCGGGGTGAGCTGAATCCCGTCGGGCTCCAGCTCCCACAGCTCGCTCCAGGCGTCTTGCTGGGGGCGGCCCTGCAGGCACGCGAGCGCCAGGTACAACACGGTCGATCCTCCCTCACGACCTCGCCGCAGCGTGCAGCTCCGTCGTCTACCGAAGTGTAGCGTCGACCGGAGTGGGGCGGCTCAGCGGCGGCCCCTCACGACC
>JBCCFW010000199.1:0-13550 GCA_039029535.1 Acidobacteriota bacterium | reverse complement strand
GTGCAAAGCTTCTCGGGGTCCCATCCGAGTCGACAAAGAGATCCGGTGAGAGCTGCATTTCGGTCCAGGGCGTGGCGGAATTCCACTTGAACATCGGCTTCATCCCTCGAAAGTTGGCCATCCCATGAATAATGGCGGCAGGCAAGAGCAATTTCCAGAGGGGCATCTTTTGCCCCAAGACGTCCCGTCGGGCCAAGCCCCTGGCGGACAAGCTCTCGTACAAGTACGTGGACCTCCGCGAGCACGAGGTCGACCACGAGCTCTTCAGCACCATCCCGGTCGAGCTCATGTACCGCTACGACTTCGTGCCGCTGAAGAAGAGCGGTGACTACCTGACCGTGGTCGTCTCGGACCCGACCGACGTCTTGATGATCGACGAGCTGGAGATGCAGATCGGCACCTCGGTGCGCATCGCCGTCGGCACCCACTCGGCCATCCAAGACCTCCTCAAGAAGAGCGAGAGCAGTCAGCGCGTGCTGGAGGAAGCCACCGAGGGCTTCCGTCTCCAGGTCATCCAGGAGGACGAAGAGGACGAGGAGGCCCTGTCGGTCGAGCGACTCACCTCCGACGCCTCGCCGATCATCAAGCTGGTCGACTCGATCATCTTCAACGCCCTCCAGCGACGCACCTCGGACATCCACATCGAGACGCGTGAGCACGAGGTCCTGGTCAAGTACCGCATCGACGGCGTGCTATACCAGGCGATGGAGCCCATCGACAAGAAGTTCCACTCGATGGTGCTGTCGCGCATCAAGATCATGAGCGAGCTCGACATCGCCGAGAAGCGCATCCCGCAGGACGGGCGCTTCAAGCTCAAGGTCAAGGGCCGCGCGATCGACTTCCGCGTCTCGATCATCCCGACCGCCCACGGCGAAGACTCGGTCATCCGCATCCTCGACAAGGAGTCGGCCAACGAGTCCTTCAAGGACCTGAGCCTGGGGATCCTCGGCTGGGACGAGCCGACCCTCGTGCGCTTCCGCCGCTACATCCACGAGCCCTACGGGATGGTCCTGGTGACCGGACCGACCGGCTCGGGCAAGACGACCTCGCTCTATGCTGCGCTCTCCGAGATCAAGAGCGACGAAGACAAGATCATCACGATCGAGGACCCGGTCGAGTACATCCTCGAGGGCATCACGCAGATCCCGGTCAACGACAAGAAGGGCCTCACCTTCTCCAAGGGCTTGCGCTCCATCCTCCGCCACGACCCCGACAAGGTCATGGTCGGCGAGATCCGCGACGAGGAGACCGCCCAGATCGCGGTGCAGTCGGCGTTGACCGGTCACCTCGTGTTCACCACGGTCCACGCCAACAACGTCATCGACGTGCTCGGCCGCTTCCTCAACATGAACGTCGAGCTCTACAACTTCGTCTCGGCGCTCAACTGCATCCTCGCGCAACGTCTGGTCCGCACGATCTGCGACTCCTGCAAGGAGCCCGTCGAGTACTCGCAGGAGCTGCTCCTCGATTCGGGGCTCGATCCCACCGCCATCCGCGACGCCCAGCTCTTCGAGGGCAAGGGCTGCCTCGAGTGCCACGGGACCGGCTTCCGTGGTCGTGAGTCCATCACCGAGCTGCTCGAGGTCAACGACGACATCCGCGAGCTCATCCTCGCGCGTGAAGCGGCCAGCCGCATCCGAGCCGCGGCCCGCGAGGCCGGCATGCACACCCTCCGTGAGTCCGCCATCATCAAGATGTGCTTGGGTCGCACGACCTTGCGCGAAATCAACAAGGTGACCTTCATCCGATGAGCTTCCGGCAGACCCTCGAGGGCCTCCCCCTCGTCTCCCGCCTCTTCCGACCGGCCCGCCCCTCGGTGGCGGTCGAGCTGACCGACGAGTCCTTGACCGTCGTGCGCAGCGGTCGAAGCGTGGACGAGCCTCTCTCCGCCTACTTCCACGCCGAGGTGCCCGCCGGCACGGTTCAGCTCTCGCCGGTCGAGGACAACCTCCCCGGTCTCGAGCGCCTCGTGCCCCTGGTCAAGACCGCTCGCTCGCGCGTGGCGCCCTCCGGCATCGCGACGGCCCTCTGTCTTCCCGACGTCGTGGCGCGGGTGGCCATCCTCACCGTCGACCGCGTGCCTCGTAAGGAGTCCGAAGTCCAGGACATGGTCGCCTGGCGGCTCAAGAAGTCGCTGCCCTACCCGGTCGAGGAAGCCGCCACGGCCTGGCAGGCCTTCCCCGCGAAGGGGGGACGGCAGTCCTTGCTGACGGTGGTCATTCGCCGTCGCATCCTCTCGCAGTACGAAGAGCTCTTCGCCTCCGCCGGCCTGCCCATCGGCATGGTCACCCTGCGCAGCCTGGTCCTCGCCGAAGCCCTCCCCGAGACGACGGGAGCGCAGGACCAGTTCCTCCTGTCGGTCGGCTCCGGCTGGTTCAGCATCCTCATCACCGATGGTCAGGAGCCCATCTTCTTCCGCTGCAAGCCGCTGCCCGAGGCCGAGCGGCACGGCGCCGAGCGCGACTGGTTCGTCTCGGGTGAGCTCGTCCCGACCGTCGAGTACTACCGACGCAAGCTGGCCGGCCAGGGGCTCTCGCCGCTCTACCTCCAGGTCGCCGGTCCCGGCTGGGCGGACATGGACGAGACCCTGCGCACCACCCTCGACATGCCCGAGCTGCTCCCGGCCCGCCCCCTCCCGCAGCTCCCCGCGCAGGGCCTGCCCGTGGAGGTCAAGGACATCATCGCCGCGCCGGCGCTGCTGGCCACGCGCTCGCTGGGGCGCAGCGTGCGAGGTGCGGCATGAGAGTCGACCTGAACCTCGCCACGCGTCCCCTGGTCAACCGGACGCCGCACTTCCTGCTCCTGCTGGTGCTGGGCGTGGCGGCGGTGGCGCTCACCGCCTGGAACGGCGTGCTGCTCTGGTCGACCCGCTCGGAGGCCCGAGAGGTCTCGGCCGAGCGCAGCCGCCTGGAAGCCCAGCGCATCGCGGTGAGCGAGCGCGCCGACGACCTACGCAAGCGACTGCGTCAGGTCGACCAGGACGAGCTCGGCGAGCGCGTCGCGGCGGCCAACGAGGTGCTCGGTCAGCGAGCCCTGTCGTGGTCGCTGCTGCTCCGCCGGCTTCAGGAGACCCTCCCCTGGAAGGTGAAGATGCGCTCGATCCGGACCCGGGTGTCTGAGGAGAGCGTCGACCTCTCGCTGGAGATCGCCACTCCCGAGCAGGACTTCTACCTCCAGTTCATCGACGACCTCGAGGCCTCGGCCTGCTTCTCCGGGGTGTACCCGAAGAGCGAGGGCAAGGACGAAGACGGCACCGTGTGGGAGATCCCGCTCGAGCTCGAGTACGACCCGTGGTGTGGCGAGAAGCGACCCGAGTCCAGCGAGCCGCGACGACGCGGAAGGAGGAGCCGCCGTGGCTAGGTCGAGCCTGACGCAACGCATCCTCCGCCGCTGGCGAGGTCTCTCGATCTTCCTCGGGGCGGTCGTCGCCGTGAACGTGCTGCTGCACGTGCTCGTCGTGCGCAAGCTGGTCGCCGCCTCCGGCGACAGCGAGGTCATCCTCTCCACCCAACGCGAGCGCCTGTCCGCGAAGGTGTCCGAGCTCGAGCAGCTCGAGAAGGCCGCGTCGAAGCTGGCCTGCGTGGAGAGCGATCTCGAAGACGTCTCCTCGCTGCTCTCGAGCAAGGAGGCCCGGATGGCGCGGATCCTCCGCGAGCTGCGTCTCTTCGAGCGCAAGCACAAGGTGAAGATCGGCAAGTTCTCGCTCACCAACGACGAGGTCCGCGAGGGCGAGCTCATCCGCTTCAGCGTCTCGTTCTCGTTCGAGGGGAACTATGAAAAAATGCGCGCCTTCATCGCGGACCTCGAAGAGTCCGAGAACTTCCTGATCGTCGAGCAGGTCACCCTCCACGAAGAGAAGGGTGCCGCGCAGGATCAGGACCTGGTTCTCCAGCTCAAGATCGCCTCCTACTTCGCCCCACCCAACCACCGCCGCCGGAGCTGATCACGATGCGTGAACGACCCCTCTGGGCCCTGGTGGGAGCGCTGGTCGGCGGGCTGACGGTGAGCCTCGTCGGGGGACAACGCGCCCTCGTTCCGTCGACCGACGCCGAGCGCGGTCGTGACCGGCCGTCGGTGGTGACCGGGCTCGATGGACTCCCCGAAGTCCGTGCCCTGCGCCCCGGGCCCCTCGCGGACGAGCACTTCGACCGAGGTCGGACCGACCTCTTCGACTACGAAGAGCCTCCGGCAGAGCGAGCCGCGCGCCAGGAACGCATCCAGACCATCCGAGAGGCGATGACGATCACCACGCGAACTCACGACGTCCGCTGCACGCTTCGGCTGCCGCATCTTCCCGTCGTCGCGCCGACGCCGCGACCGGAGCCGATCGTCGTGGTGACGGCCGCTCCGCCGGCACCGACGCCGCCGGCGTTCGGACACGAGTACGTCGGGCTGATCGGGCCCCGCGAGAACCCGGTCGCGATCCTCGCCGACGGCAGCCGCGACCGCGACGGCCTCGCCTTCCGCTACGTGCAGCGGGGCCAGGTCTTCGAGAACCAGTTTCGGATCGAGAGAGTGAGCGCGCTGCAGCTCGTGGTGAGCTTCACCGACCCCCTGTTCTCCCGCGACCGCCTGCAGGTCCCCCTGCTGCGTCGGGCCGGAGCCTTCGTGCCATGAGCCAACGTCAGCTGTGGATGGTCCTCGCCGGCCTGGTCGTCGTGCTGATCGGCGGCCTGTCGTACCAGGTGTCGCGCGGCGCCTTCGGTGGCAGCCTGCTCGGCGGTGACGACGAGGCCCAGCCCCCTCCAGTGAGCGCCGACCAGCTCCCCACGCTCGCCAACGCCACGCCGGGCGTCAACGCCGGCGAGCTCTTCGAGCGACCGAAGCGCGATCTCTTCGACTACGGCGAGTCCCCGGAGGACCGGGCCCGTCGTCTCGCCGAGGAAGAGGCTGCTCGCAAGGCCGCGGAGGAGGCCGCCCGCAAGCGTCGTGAGGAAGAAGAGCGACGCCGGAAGGCCGAGGAAGAGCGACGGCGTCGCGAACGCGAGGCCGAGCTGGAGCGTCAGCGCCTCGCCGCACTGCGTGCTCAGGAGAGGGCCAACGAACCGCCTCCTCCGCCCCCGCCGCCGAAGGCACCGCCGCCGCCCGAGCCGCCCGTGTTTGCGCATCGCTACGTCGGGCTCATCGGCCCCCGTGACGACGCTGTCGCCATCCTCACCGCCACCTCGAGCGGCGAAGAGGAGAGCACCGAGGCCAGCTTCGTCTACGCACGCAAGGGCCAGGTGCTCGAGGACGAATTCAAGATCGAGCGGGTCGGACAGCTCCAGCTCGTCGTGAGCTACACCGACCCCCTGTTCGCCGACGACGTCGAGCTGGTACCGCTGCAGCGCGACGCGAACGCCTCCCTGGCCTCCGCCCGCGCCGTCGCCGGCGGTGACCGCCCCAGCCGTGACCGGTCCGAAGGCCGCACCAACAACCGCACCCGCAACCGCGGCCGGCGATGACGACCGACTCCGAGACCCGACTCGTGCCCACCAAGGAAATGACCGCTGACATGAGCATGCCGAGCACTCTCACCCCGCAGGCGCCCCGCCGTCGTCGTCTCACCTCTCGCCGTCCGGCTTGGCAGCGCTGCACCGCCGTGCTGTCGCTGCTGGCGATCGTCTCCTTGCTGACGGCACCTCCCGCGCAAGCCGCCCGACCGGCCAAGAAAGCCTTCCGGCTCGGTCAAGCGGCGGCAGCCGAGGGCAACTGGGACTGGGCCGTGGTCCACTTCCGGAAGGCCGTCGATCTCAAGCCGGCCAACCAGGACTACCGGAACTCGCTGCGCAACGCGACCGAGCGGGCGTCCTACCAGCACTTCGAGCTGGCCAAGCAGCTCCTCTACACCGGCAACCTCGAGGCCGCGATCGGCGAGCTCCAGCAGACGGTCGCGCTCAACCCCTCGCATCAGTACGCCTACGTCGAGCTGGAGAAGGCCCTCCAGCTCTGGCGGGAACAACGTCTGGCCCTCGACGACGAGGCCCTCGCCCTCGAGCGGGCCAAGCGCGAGGCCAACGCCGCCTCCGGCGCCATCCCCAAGCTCGACCCGAACTCCAACATCCCGATCATCTGGGACATGGAGGACACCACGCTCGAGGACGTCTTCCGGGTCATCCAGGACGTCGCCAACATCACGGTCATCTTCGACGAGGCGGTGCGCAAGGAAGAGAAGATCAGCTTCCGTACCGACAACGTGAGCCTCGAGCAGGCTCTCGAGCTGCTGATGCTCCAGCAGGCTCTCGCTTACAAGGTCATCGACGAGCACACCCTGCTCATCTACGACGACAACCAAACCAAGCGACGTGAGTACGAGGACCAGGTCATCCGGACCTTCTACCTCTCCAACGCCGAGGTGAAGGACGTCAACGCCATGCTCCGCGGCGTGGTGGACGTCCGCAAGAGCGCGGTCAACGAGACCCTCAACGCGATCACCATCCGTGACACGCAGGACCGCATCGCCATCGCCGGCAAGATCATCGAGCGCAACGACAAGGCCAAGGCCGAGCTCGTCATCGACATGGAGATCCTCGAGGTCAACCGCTCGAAGATGCGCACCTTCGGCATCGACCTGCTCTCCGGCGGCGAGTCGGGCATCCGCACGGGCATCGCCTTCGACGACACCCAGGTCCGGCTCAACAACCTGCGCCGCCTCCGTCAGCTCGGCTCCTACATCCTGAGCCCGCTGCCGTCGGTGACCATGAGCCTCATCCGCAGCGACTCGGACACCCGCGTCCTGTCGCGGCCCTCGGCCCGCGTGACCGACGGCGAGAAGGTCAACCTCCACATCGGTGACCAGGTCCCGATTCCGAACACGACCTTCAACACGAGCACGACCAGCGGCGGCAACGTCGTGCCGGTCACGAGCTTCACGTACCAGAACGTCGGCATCCAGATCACCCTGGAGCCGCGCGTCCACCACAACCGCGAGATCACTCTCAAGATGCAGGCCGAGATCTCCTCGGTCGGCGCGACCAACACCGGCGGGCAGCCGACCATCGGCACCCGTGAGATCGAGACGGTCATCCGCCTGCGCGACGGCGAGACCAACCTGCTCGCCGGCTTGTTCCAGGAGAACGACCTCTACTCGCACTCCGGCGTGCCGGGCCTGACCGAGGTGCCGCTGCTGCGTCGCATCTTCGGCTCGCAGTCGAAGCAGGGAACCGAGACCGAGATCATCCTCACGGTCACGCCGCACATCATCCGCATCCCGGACATCGCCGCCACCGACCTCGGCGCCCTTCACGTGGGCACCGAGCGTCAGACGCGACTGCGCGGTCAGTCCCAGGACGGCGTGGGCGGCAGCCCCTTCGCCAAGCCCAACGAGAAGCCGAAGGAAGAGCTCTTCCAGGCTCTCGCTCCTGGCGGCACCTTGCGTGACCGCGGCAGCATGATCGTGCCCGACCTCGGCGCGGTCGACGCGGCGCGTCAGGCCAACCAGGAAAGCGGCGGCAGCGGCGGTGGCAACACCCTCCAGCTCCCGCGACGTCCGACCGGTGCGCCCCCGGTGAGCCGCAGCTCGGGTGCCCCGAGCGCCGGCAGCAGCAGCGGCAGCCCGATGCCGGGGCCAGCTCCCTCCTCGACGCCCGCGCCGGCACCGAGCCCTGCTCCGAGCTCTGGCGAGGGCTCCAGTCTCTCGTTCGAGCCCGCCGAGCCCGGCGGCCCGGTCCAGCTCTCCTTGCAAGGCCCGACCATCGCCCGCGTCGGTCAGCCCTTCACCGTCGAGGTGCGCGTCGACGCCAACGGTCACGCGCTCAAGAACGCGCCCTACCACTTGCTCGTCGACTCGAGCCGGGTGGACGTCGAGAGCGTGACCGAGGGCAGCTTCTTCTCGCGCTCCGGTAGCCCGAGCGTGTTCATTCACAACGAGCAATCCGGACGCATCATCGTCGGGCACTCGCTCATGGGCACCGGCGAGGCACCGACCGGCGAGGGCAGCCTCGCGGTGATTCAGCTCCGGCCGACCGCTCCTGGGCCGCTGCGCCTCCGCTTCGATCGCGTGAGCTTCTCCGATCGAACTCGCGACGCGCTGCAGGTCCAGGCGAGCGAGCTCCAGGTGCAGGTCTCGCCGTGAGCCGAGACCTTCCCCAGCGCCGGGGAACGGCGTGGGCGAAGGTCCTCACGGACGCACGTGGCCTGACCTACATCGAGCTCATGATGTGCGTCGTGATCATGGCGATCCTCGGCACCGTTGCCTTGCCGACCGCCATGCACGCGCACCGCCGAACGCAGGAGGCCCAGCTCAAGCGGGCCCTCAGTCAGATCCGCAACGCCATCGACGCCTATCACGAGGACTGGAAGAACGGCTACATCGTCGCCGACGACGACCAGCCCTACCCCGAAGACCTCGAGGTCCTCACCCAGGAATGGGAGTACACCGGACCGGGCGCGAAGCAGCCGGCGGCTCAGAGCCAGCCGACGGGTCCGCGGAGCGCGTTCGACGACTCCTTCGATGACGACGACGACGAGATTCAGATCCAGACCAAGATCTATCTCCCTCGCATCCCGAAGGATCCCTTCAA
This sequence comes from Acidobacteriota bacterium, assembly GCA_039029535.1. Taxonomy (GTDB): domain Bacteria; phylum Acidobacteriota; class JBCCFW01; order JBCCFW01; family JBCCFW01; genus JBCCFW01. Next base: position 5,049 of record JBCCFW010000199.1, on the reverse strand, counting down.
CGAACACGACGACGAGTGGGACGTCTCGGGTTGGAAGGCCCGCGCCTACGACGACGACTGGGACACCACGACCTGGGGTGGTGACGATGTCTACCAGGTGTACTCGTCGTCCTTCTACCTGGCCCTCGACGGCCTCACTCGGTACGAGCAGTGGTGAAGCGACGGTCGCGCCGGACGCGTTCCGGCTGGGGCGGCCCGCTGCTGCGTCGGGATGAAGCCGGCGCGCGGGGCACCACCTTCGTCGAGCTCATCGTGACGAGCCTGGTGCTGGGCATCCTCGCCGGAGCGGCCCTCCCCGTGGCCGCGGTGGCGCGTCGACGTCAAGTCGAGATCGAGCTCCGGCGCGCCCTGCGTGAGATCCGGCTCGGCCTCGACGCCTACCACGAGGCCTGCCTGGGCTCGGTCGTCCAGCCGGGTCGCTCGAATCAGAATCAGCAGGCCGGTGCGCGGGCAACGCCAGCGGTCACCATCAAGATCGAGGACGACCCCAACCGAACCTGCTGGCCCAAGGAGCTCGAGGTGCTGGTGGAGGGGGTGGAGACGAGCGTCCCGAAGTACGAGCTCAAGTTTCTCCGTCGGATCCCGCGGGATCCGACCAACGTCGACGACCGGGACCACGACGACTTCGGCTGGAACCTGCGTTCGTCGACCGACGACCCCGACGGCAACATCAGCTGGGACCGCGAGAACGTCTTCGACGTCCGGTCCGCCAGCGATTGGCAGGCGCTCGACGGTTCGTTCTACAGAGATTGGTGAGGAGGTCACTCATGGAGACAGCATCGAACGCGAAACGTCGACGAGGAGCTCTCGCGGGCTACACGCTCGTCGAGATGCTGATCGTCGTGACGCTGGTCGGCATCGTGGCGACGATGGCCCTCCCCTCGTTCGTTCACTCGTCGCGCAAGGCTCGAGAGGCCGTGCTCCGACACGACCTCTGGATCCTGCGCAGCACGATCGACCAGTACTTCACCGACAAGGGCGCCTACCCGCAGGACCTCGACCAGCTGGTCCAGGCCGGCTACATCCGGGCGGTCCCCATCGATCCGATCACCGAGGAGCAGGACTGGGAGGAGATCTGGGGCAGCCAGCTCGCCGATGACGAGCCCGAGGGGCTCAGCGGCGAGGGTGGCCTGATCGACGTCCGGAGCAGCTCCAGTCAGAAGGCCCTCGACGGCACGGTTTACAGCGAGTGGTGAAACGACCGGCGGCCCCCCACCGGGACGCCGACGCCGCGAGACGGCGGTTCAGCAAGCACGGAGAGTCAACGACATGAGACGCATCATCCAACGAAGCATCCTGGCCGCCGCCACGGTCGGCGCAGCCCTGCTGGCCCTCGCTTGCACGAGCGGCACGCCGGCCGCCCCCGAGGGCACCGAGATCCTGCTCCGCTTCGACTTCGTCGACGGCTCGCGCGACCTGGTCAGCGGCGACTTCCAGGCGATCATCACCGCGACCCTCTTCGACGAGGACTCGAACGTGCCGCAGACCGGCGTGGGCGTGTTCTTCGAGGTGACCAACGGGCCGGGCACCTTCGAGTTCGAAACGGTGAACACCGACAACGGGGGCCGGGCCCGCAACGTGCTCACCGCCGACGGTGCGCAAGTCGGCAACGAGGTGACCTTCCGCGCTTTCTCGGGAGTGAGCACCTCCAACACCCTCTCGCTCAACGTCGAGCAGGCCTCGGGCAACGCCCCGCCGATGGCGTGCATCCGCAGCGCCAACGCGACCGGCGGCGGTCTCCAGGTCACCCTCGACATCGGTTGCTCGGAGGCTCCGGCCTGCCGTGACAACCAGATCTCGGACTGGGAGGTCGACTGGGGTGACGGCACGGCTCCGCAGAACCTCGCCGGCACGACCAACATCGCGATGCACACCTACGCCTCGGCGGGCAGCTACACGATCCGCGTGACCGTCGACGACTGCCAGAACCTGAGCTCGACCGAGACCACCTCCATCACGCTGTAGCCCCGCGCCACGGCTCCGGACTCGCTCATGTCGTCGCCCACCTCCGGCCCGCTCCGCTCGAACCGCCCCGTCGCCGCCCCTGCGGTCGCGGGGCGGTCGCGGACGCGCTCGCCGCGAGTCGTGGCCCGACGTCGGAGCGCTCGGGGAGCCAGCCTGGCCGCGCTGATGTTCGGCGTGGCCATCATGGGCATCTTCATGGCGGCTGCCAGCCAGCAGTGGAGCTTCATCGTGCGGCGCGAGCTCGAGCGCGAGCTCGTCTACCGCGGCAGCCGCTACCAGTCGGCGCTCGACGAGCACCGAGCCCGGACCAACGCGCTCCCCACCAAGCTCGAGGACCTCACCAAGCTGCCCAAGCCGAGCCTGCGTCGCGTGTGGGCCGACCCGATGACGGCTCGCTACGACCAGGACGGGGAGCTGATCGAGGGGACCGGCGAGTGGAAGCTCATCGGGCCGCAGAACCCGGCGAATCGCGGAGTGGGACAGGCCACGACCAGCGGCCGCTCCGGCAGCCGTCTCAACCGTCGGAACCGCGGACCTCGGACGCAGGCCATCCGGGGCGTGTCCAGCCAGAGCGAAGAGATCTCCATCGCGAGCTGGGGCGAGGGCTTCTCGGCCGAGACCGCCTACAACGAGTGGACCTTCGAGGTGCTGGACCTCGTCCGCAGCAGCAATCGAACCGCCGCGACGCACAACACGCCGGACCAGCCGGAGATCCCCGTGCCCGGCTACCCCGGCATCGAGCGCCCTCCCGGAGCGCCCGCGCCGACCCAGCAGCAACCGAACGCGGGCCTGGGTCAGCAACGCTCGTCTCAGCGCCGCCGCTGAGAGTCCAGCCTGACCGCCGCCGGACGCGCGGTCACCCGAGGCGGCGGTGCCTCCTCATCGCCCATCTTCTCGAGCCACGGCCGGTTCAGGCGCGACACGAGGCTTGATTCCGTCGAGTCGCGAGTCGATGATCGGCGTCTCCTCCCCCCTCGCCGAGCATCCCGTGCCGTCCAAGAACAAGAAGCGCAAGAACAAGCACCCCAAGACCGCGGACACGGTCGATCGGCATCGCCTCTACGAGAAGGCGGTCCAGTGCCCCGAGGCCGACCTGCGCTTCGCGCGGAGGATGTTCCGGCGTCACCAGCCGGATCGTCCGTTGCTCGACATCCGCGAGGACTTCTGCGGCACGGCCCTGCTCGCCTGCGAGTGGGTCGCCGGAGGGAAGGACCGGCGGGCGTTCGGCGTCGACCTCGACGGGGACACCCTGGACTGGGGTCGGGAGCACAATCTCTCCCCCCTCGGCAAGGCGGCCAAGCGCGTGACCCTCGTCGAAGGCAACGTGCTCGACGCCAAGGTCCCGAAGGTCGACCTCACCCTGGCGCTCAACTTCTCCTACTTCTGCTTCACCGAGCGTCGCGACCTGGTGGCGTACTACTCGGCGGCGCGCGCGGGCCTGCGCTCGGGCGGGCTTTTTGTCATGGACATCTTCGGCGGCACCGAGGCCATGGACACCAGCGAGGAGAAGACGAAGAAGGACGGCTTCACGTTCGTCTGGGAGCAGGCCAAGTTCAACCCGATCAACCACGCCATGCGCTGTCACATCCACTTCCACTTCCGTGACGGTAGCAAGCTCCATCGCGCCTTCTCCTACCAGTGGCGCTTCTGGACCGTTCCCGAGATCCGCGACTGCCTCCTCGAGGCGGGCTTCGAGGACGTCGAGTTCTACTGGGAGGGCTTCGACGAGGACGGCGACGGCAACGGCATCTTCCGCCGCGTGAAGAACGTCGAGCAGGCCGAAGGCTTCATCGCCTACATCGTCGCCACCACCTGATCGGCCCTGGCTGGGGACCACCAGCTTGCCGCGGTCCCGTTGCCGCGGTCCCGTGCGAGTCGTCGGCTCTCCGGCGCTCGCCTCAGCTCTGGGCCCAGACGCGACGAGGCCCCGCGAGCATGCTCGCAGGGCCTCGTGATCGGGAGCCGGTCCTCGAGGGGACCGGTCAGGAGCTCAGGGGCAGACCGGGTCGTCGAAGTCGGCCTCGAGGAAGAAGCGACGACCTGGTCGGGTCTCGGACTCGACGGTCGCCTGCACCGACCCCATCGAGCAGGGGTCCACGAGGTTGCTGAAGTCGGTCGTGAACGTCAGCCGGTTCACGCCCAGGCATTCCATCATCGGAGCGTCGGGATCGCAGTTGAGGTCGATGAGGAGGCTGTCGGAGCCGACGATCTCCGGCTGGTCGATGCCGTACCTCACCTGGAAGGCCATGCCGTCCTCACGCGAGGGAGCGCTCAAGCCGCTCTGCTCCACCACGGTGCCCGGAGGAATCACCTCGGGGACGTTGTAGACGATGATCTCGAGCGTGTCACCAGCCGGCACCGCCACGCTGATGGTGAGCGTCTGCAGGACCTCGGCGAAGAAGTAGTCCACCTCGACGACCGTGCCGTCCATGATCGGACCGGGCTCGACGGCCACGAGGCGTCCGATGGCAGCGTCGACGTTGTAGTCGGTGGCCTGCAGCAGCATCGTGCCGTCCAGGAGACGCGCCTGCGGCGCCATGCCGCCCGCCGCAACCACGTTGCTTCGGCTCAGGTTGGCCACCGGGGGGCTGCCGGTGAAGGTGACCTGCTCGGTCATCATGACGTTGGCCGGCGTGCCGGTGGGCACGGTGACGACCGTCGACACGAGCGGGCTCGTACCGGTGACCATTCCGTCGAGGGAGATCGAGGAGCTACCACTGCCTTCCACCGACGGGTTGGCCGGCGCGACGTCCGTGCCTCCGCCGCAGCCCAGGGTCAACGACAGCAGCCCGCACGTGGCGGCGATGGCGAGGAGACGAGTCATCCGCATGGTATCTACTCTCGATCGCAGCGTCCGCCGACCGGAAGCTCCCGGCTGCGGACAAGAAAAAAGCGGCGAGCCACCAGCTCTCGAGCTGGCAGCTCGCCGCAAGCAAGACCCGGCGACGTCCTACTCTTCCACGCGGTCACCCACGCAGTACCATCGGCGCTGAGAGGCTTAACTTCCGTGTTCGGGATGGGAACGGGTCTTGCTTGCGGCGAGCTGCCAGCTCGAGAGCTGGTGGCTCGCCGCTTTTTTCTTGT
>JBCCFW010000198.1:0-13664 GCA_039029535.1 Acidobacteriota bacterium | reverse complement strand
TCACGCGGACGAGCGCCGCGGGTCGGGCCTCCCCCACCCGACCCGCGACGGTCGGGGTCAGCAGGTGCAGGAGCGAATGAGCACCAGGACCTGGGACGACGCGGCGGTGAGCTCGCCGGCCTGCGTCCGGGTGAGCGTTCCGGCCTGGTAGAGCGCGTCGATGGTGCGGTTGTAGTAGACGAGTGACTTGGTCACCACCTGACGGTTGCAGTCGAAGAGCCCCTGCCGCGCCTGACGAAGGTAGCCACGGAGGACGTCGGCGTCGGCGCTGCCGATGATGCCGCGCGCCTCGTAGGCGTCGACGAGGGCCCGGAGGTCGTCGAGGAGGTCGACCGGCTTGTCGTCGCAATCGTCAGACGCCGAGTGCGTGCGGAGGACGGGCTCTTCGAGGGAGCCGGCGGAGGCACCGGCGGTGCAGTCGCACTCGCCGAGCAAGGCGATGACGTGGGTCGCCTCATTGGCAATGCGACCGGCCTCGTCGCGGGTGAGCACGCCCATGCCGTAGAGCTGCTCGATGAGACGGTTGAACCGGATCATCCAGTCGGTCGCGCGACCCAGGTCGCAGTCGAAGATCGACTGACGCGCCGAGCGGAGCGCGAAGCGGAGCGCGTCGCCCTGGCTCGCCGAGAGCGTGCCGCGCTCGACGTGTCCCTGGATGAGAGCGTCGAGCGCATCGATCTGGGTGACGGGCTTGTCAGTGCAGTCGGCCGAGGGAGTGGGAGCCGAGAGTGCAGCGCCATCGAAGACATGGCTGGGCGTGACGGCCAGGGCGGGAAGAGCGAGGACGGCCGATAGAGCCAGGCCGAGGAGCAGGGAGAAGGAGCGGTGATGCGGACGGTTCATGGGTGTCGTTCCTCTTGGAGTGGTCGGCTCGCCGCTGAAGACGAGCCGTCATCGGGTGAGAACGAGCAGGCCCCCTGTCCTCGCTCGCTACTCAGTCCTCAACCCCACTCCCAGAAAAACCTGACAGCTCGACACGAGAGAAGCCGGGACAGGGCTCGGGCGCACCGGGGAGCCGCCCGCGCCCCGTCCCGACCGAACCGGCAGGGCCGGTCTTTCGAGACGAGCCGATGTTTCGTGCTAGGCGATCCTTCGGCGCGCGAGCACCGCTCCCATCAACACGAGGACGACCATGAGCGTGGTCTTCGCCCAGGGCGGCACCGGGACGATGTTCGTGCAGTCGATGCCGTCGTCGCAGGTCCGCGAGGGACCCGACCAGATCCCGCCGGCCTCCAGGCAGTCGACCTCGAAGATGTCCAGGCAGCTCCCGTCCGGCAGGCAGCACGCACCCGGTTGCGAGCAGGGGTTCGGGTCGCAGCTCGTTCCGACCCCGCCGAAGACGCCCTCGGCCACGCCGCACGCCTCTTCGGTGAGCTGCTCGCAGGTGCCGTCGGGGAAGCAGCAGGAGCCCGCCTCCGGACAGTCCGCCGTCGCGCAGTCGCTGCCCTCGCCCTCGAAGGTGCCTTCCATCGCGAGGCAGTCGTCTTCGATGAGGTCGCTACACGTGCCGTCGTCGAAGCAACAAGCCCCCGGCTGCGGGCACTCGGCCGCCGCGCAGCTCACGCCTTCGCCCGCGAAGTCACCAGCCGTGCAGCTCGACTCGAGACCGAAGCTGCACGAGCCGTCGGGCAGGCAGCAGGCGCCGGGTGCCGGGCAGTCGGCCGCCGCACAGCTCACGCCCTCGCCCTGGAAGTCTCCCGAGCAGGCCGCCGCGAGCACGAAGGTGCAGGTGCCGTCCGGCATGCAGCAGGCACCCGGCTGGGGACAGTCGGCCGCCGCGCAGCTCACGCCCGCGCCCTGGAAGACGCCCGCGCAGGCGGCCGGCAGGCCGAAGGTGCACGAGCCGTCAGCCATGCAGCAGGCGCCAGGCTGCGGGCAGGAAGTCATCGCGCACTCGGTGTCTTCACCCTGGAAGACGCCGGCGCAGTCGTCTTCGAAGCCGTCCGTGCAGCTCCCGTCGGCCAGGCAGCAGGCGCCCGGCTGCGGGCAGTCGGCCGCAACGCAGCTCACGCCTTCGCCCGCGAAGTCACCGGTGCAGTCGGCCTCGAGGACGGAGGTGCAGCTCCCATCGTCCATGCAGCACGCACCGGGCTGCGGGCAGGTCGTCCCAGCGCAGGTCGTTCCCTCTCCCTCGAACGAGCCATCGCAGTCGGCCTCGACGACGTCGTCGGTGCACGAGCCGTCGTCCTCGCAGCAGGCGCCCAGGACGTCGTCGAAGTCCATGCGGAACGCGAAGCCCCCCCGGTCGGTGTCCTCGGTGTTGCGCACCGCCACGATGACCTCGTTGACCCCCACGTTCCAGCCGGTCGTGAAGTCGAAGGTCTCATCGAAGAGCTGAACGTTGGTGATGCTGCCGTCGGGCTCGATGGTGAGCTCGGGGTACGGCGGGTCCCAGCTCCCCCCGCTGACCTCGCGACCGATCTCCTGACCGTTCAGGAAGAGGCGCAGCGAGTTGTCGACCGCGATGCGGATCCGCGCCTGGAGCCCCGTGGCCGTGTCCAGCTCGAAGGTGTGGCGGTAGTAGCGGATGTCGTTGAGCGCGGCGAGGGCCTGACAGCCACCGTCGAAGGCGTCTGCGGCCGCGACGAGCTGAGCGACGGCGCCGCCGGTCGGCGGGCTGACCGTTCCCAGGGTGAAGGTGCCCACCGCCGGGATCGGATCGTAGGGCGGCGGCCACGTGGCGTCCGAGTTCGCGGGATCCGTCACGGTGCTCAGGGTCCAGTCGGTGGTCGAGACGACGACGCCGAGCCGGATGGCCTCGACCTCCGCATCGGTGAGCGCCTCGTCGTAAATGAAGACCTCGTCGATGACCCCGTCGAAGAACAGGTCGTGGTTCGGGTTCTTGCCGATCCAGGTGGTCGGGTGATGTGTCGGGTCACCATCGGTGTTGTCGCTCGCGTCCACCATCCGATCGTCGACGAAGAGCGTCACCGTCGTCCCGTCGTAGCGGACGGCGACGAAGGTGAAGTCCGTCGTGGACACGGGCTCGGTGTCCTGCAGCACGCCCGCCCCACCGCCTCCGAGGAACGCGGAGTAGCGGTTGCTCGGTCGCGTGTCCATCCCGACCGTCCGGTCGAAGTTGGCCGGGCTGTTGTCGTCGGCCGACAGGAGGGCCCGGTTCCCGCTGGTCACGTCACTGCGGACCCACCCCCCCATGGTCACCTCGGCCATCACGCCGGGGCTGATGTCGATCGGGAGCTGGAGGAAGTCGTCGATGCCGTCGAACTGGGCGCCCATCCCCCGATGACCGACCACGTAGCCGGTGACGGCACCGGCGGTCGGATCGTTGCCGTTGCCACTGACATCGTCGGTGTTGCCCTCGAAAGTGTAGAAGCCCACCAACTCCGCCCTGGCACTGGTGGCCAGGAGCAGGAGCAGGAGGGCCGCGAAGTGCACGCGCCTCGTCTCGATCACTTGATGTCCCCGGTCGGGGAGGCTCCTCACCGAGATCGCTGCGCAGGCGCAGCCGTGCCCTGGCCACGGTCTCGTGGTCCAGGGACGGATCGTCTCGGGTGACGAGTCGACGGCCCGTGATGAGCCGCCGTCCTCTCCCCTATAGATCCAATGTGCAAGACGGCGACGAATCGTCGGAACGATTTCCCAGCGCACGCTGGGAGAGAGGACCGGGACAGGGCTCGGGCGCACCGGGGAAGCCGCCCGAGCCCCGTCCCGATCGAGCCGGCAAGGCCGGCCTTTCGGGAGGAGCGGATGCCCTGCGCTACGCGATCCTTCGGCGCGCCAGCACCGCTCCCATCAGCACGAGGGCAACCATGAGCGTGGTCTTCGCCCAGGGCGGCACCGGGACGACGTTCTCGCAGTCGATGCCGTCGTCGCAGGTCCGCGAGGGACCCGACCAGATCCCACCGGCCTCCAGGCAGTCGACCTCGAAGATGTCCAGGCAGGTGCCGTCCGGCAGGCAGCAGGCACCCGGCTGCGGACAGGGGTTCGGGTCGCAGCTCGTGCCCGTCCCGCCGAACTCGCCGCCGGCGTCGCCACAAGCTGTCTCGGTGAGCAGCTCGCAGGCCCCGTCCGCGAAGCAGCAGGAGCCCGCCTCCGGGCAGCCGGCCGTCGCGCAGTCGCTGCCCTCGCCCTGGAAGGTGCCCTCCATCGCGGTGCAGTCGCTCTCGAGAAGCTCGCTGCACGTGCCGTCGTCGAAGCAGCAGGCGCCCGGCTGAGGACAGTCGGCCGCCACGCAGCTCACGCCTTCGCCCTGGAAGACACCGGCCGTGCAGCTCGACTCGAATCCGAAGGAGCACGAGCCGTCGGGCAGGCAGCACGCGCCCGGCGCCGGACAGTCGGCCGCCACGCAGCTCACGCCCTCACCCTGGAAGACTCCCGAGCACGCCGCCTCGAGCACGAAGGTGCAGGAGCCGTCCGGCAAGCAGCAGGCACCCGGCTGGGGGCAGTCGGCCGCCACGCAGCTCACGCCCGCACCCTGGAAGATGCCCGTGCAGGCGGTCGGCAGACCGAAGGTGCAGCTCCCGTCCGCCATGCAGCAGGCGCCCGGCTGTGGGCAAGAGGTCATCGCACACTCGGTCCCGTCGCCCTGGAAGACGCCGGCACAGTCGTCTTCGAGGCCGTCCGTGCAGCTCCCGTCGGCCAGGCAGCAGGCACCGGGCTGCGGGCAGTCCGCCGTCATGCAGCTCACGCCCTCGCCCGCGAAGTCACCGGCGCAGTCGGCTGCCAACACGAAGGTGCAGGTCCCGTCGGCCATGCAGCAGGCGCCGGGCTGAGGGCAGGTCGTCCCGGCGCAGGTCGTCCCCTCGCCCTCGAAGTCCCCATCGCAATCGGCCTCGAGGCCGTCGGTGCAGCTGCCGTCGTCCTCGCAGCAGGCGCCGAGATCGACCCCCTCGAAGTCCATCCGGAAGGCGAAGCCGCCCTGGTCGGTGCCGTCGAGGTTGCGCGTGGCGACGATGACCTCGTTCGTACCGGCGATCCAGCCGGTGGTGAAGTCGAAGGTCTCATCGAAGCAAACGATGTCGGTGATGCTGCCGTCGGGCTGAATGGTCAGCTCGGGGTACGGTGCAGTCCAGTTGTCGCCAGTGATGCTCTGCTCGCGGCCGATCTCCTGTCCGTTCAGGAAGAAACGGAGCGAGTTGTCGACCGCGATGCGGATCCGCGCCGCGAAACCGGTGGTCGAGCCCAACTCGAACGTCTGGCGGTAGTAGCGAACGCCACTCACCGCGCCGAGGGCCTGGCAGCCGCCGCCGAAGACGCCCGCCGCCGTGTTGAGCTCGGTGACGGCGCCGCCGGTCGGCGGGCTGACGGTGCCGAGCGTGAAGGTTCCCACGGCCGGAACGGGATCGTAGGGAGGCAGCCAGTCACCTCCCACGCCTCCCGGGTGCGTGACGGTGCTCAGGGTCCAGTCCGTGTTCGAGACGACGAAGCCGAGACGGATGGCCTCGACCTCCGCATCGGTGAGCGCCTCGTCGTAGAGGAACACCTCGTCGATGACGCCATCGAAGAACACGTCGTGGTTCGGGTTCTTTCCGATCCAGGTGGTCGGGTGATGCGTCGGATCGCCGTCGGTGTTGTCGCTCGTGCTCACCATGCGGTCGTCGACGAAGAGCGTCACGGTCGTCCCGTCATAGCGGACGGCGACGAAGGTGAACTCCGTCGTGGAAACGGGCTCGGAGTCCTGCAGCACGCCGGCCCCACCGCCTCCGATGAAGGCGGAGTAGCGGTTGCTCGGCCGCGTGTCCATCCCGACCGTCCGATCGAAGTTGGCCGGGCTGCTGTCGTCGGCCGACAGGAGGGCCCGGTTCCCGCTGGTCACGTCACTGCGGACCCATCCCCCCATGGTCACCTCGGCCATCACGCCGGGGCTGATGTCGATCGGGAGGTCGAGGAAATCGCTGGAGCCGTTGAACGTGGCCCCCATCCCGCGATGGCCGGCGACATAGCCGGTGACCGTACCGGCCGTGGGATTGTTGCCGTTGCCGCTGACGTCGTTCGTGTTTCCCTCGAAAGAGTAGTGAGCGATGAGCTCCGCGCGGACCGCGGTGGTCGTCAAGGTCATCAACATGAGCGCCGTGAGGCTCGCTCGGTTCATCTCGCGTCTCCTGCCCTACCCCTCCGAGGCCCCGGCGCCTCTCCTGTCGCGGCTCAATGTGCGAGACGGTGGTCGAATCGTCGGAAGCAAGTCCCATTCGACGAAAAAAGCCCGAGAAGGCTGCCCGCAGCCTTCTCGGGCGCAGCGAAACGACTCGGCCCAGGTACGGGAGCCCGGGTCGAGGGCTCGCTACCGCTCTCGTCCGGAGCCGTCGCCCAGGCGCGACCGGCGCTCGCACTCGGCGCAGCCAACCTGAGTGAGCGCGCCGCTGCCGACCAGCTCGAGCTCGAGCCGCGACACCTGGCAGGCGCCGACGTCGACCGACTGCCAGCTCCCGTCACCGGCTGCCGGGATGGGCACCGCCAACTGCAAGCGGCCGTCAGCGTCGTAGGTCCGGATCTCGCCACCGTTCTCGTCGATGTCGAGCAGGCCCACGAAGCCGACACCTCGTGGCTCGTCGAAGTCGATGGCGAGCACCCCACCGTCCTGGGCATCGTCGGGCTGGCACGAGCCGTCCTCGGCCAGGACCAGCACGTTGCGCTGGGGCACGAGGTTGCCGGGGCCGTCGCCCGGCGTGCGGAGGTCGTCGTCGCCACAGCTCGGCGCACCGGAGTGGAAGGCCAACACGTCGGAGCTGCCGGAGATCGTCATGCCAGCGACCTGGTCGTTCATGACCTCCCCTGCTCCCATCCCCTCGAAGCCGGCCGCGTCGCAACCCGCTCCGAGACAGGGATGATGCGGAGGCAGCGGCGGAGCACCGGGAACATCCTGACGGAACAGGAGCAGCATCTCGCAGGGCAGGACGTCGAGCTTGGCTTCCAGCACGTCGACGCTCTCCTGAAGCACGGCGAGACGATCGTCGAGCCGGGCGACCTCCACGTCGAATCGTCCGGTCAGCTCATCCACGCTGGCCTGACTCGCTCGTGAGCTCACGGCCACGTCGAGACTCTCGTCGAGCTTCACCTCCAGCGCATCGGCCTTCGCCTCCAGCGCATCGACGCTCTCCTGGTCTGCACGGCTGCTCGCGGCGACGTCCAGGCTCTCGTCGAGCTTCACTTCCAGCGCATCAGCCTTCGCCTCCAGCGCATCGACGCTCTCCTGGTCTGCTCGGCTGCTCACGATGTCGGCCAGCACCGTGACCTGCGCGCTCAGCTCGGCATCGCTCACGAAGGAGGTCCCATCGTCGAGCTTGGCCTCCACCGCAGCCACCGCTTCCTCGACCGGTCCGAGGTCGAGCTCGAGGAGATCCAGCTTCACCTCGATGGCGTCCACGGCGTCCTCCACCGGTCCGAGGTCAGCCACGTCGTGGCAATCGGGAAGAGTGTCGGCATCCGTGTCGACGTCGGGCACGCCGGGGGGGCACGCATCCTCGTCGTCATGGATGCCGTCGGCGTCGGAGTCGCCGCTCTCGAACAGCATCGCGATGCCCCTCTCCCCCTCACCACCCCCGAGATCTCCCACGACGAGCAGGCCGCCATCCGTCGCCACGCTGACTCCCGCCGCCGAGGAACCCGAGGCCGGAGTCATCAACGCCTCCACCAGCCCCCAGTTGTCGATGCCGCCGGCATGACGCGCGAACACGTGGGCCATCGTCGAGGCCCCGCCATGCCCGACCACGAGCACGCCGTCGCGGACCGAAAGATCCTTGAAGCCGGGAACGGAGAGCGACTTCAGGAGCTCCCAGGCACCCGTCCCGGCGAGACGGTAGACGTGCGCCCTGCCGGAGCTCCGGCTCACCAGCACGTCGTCGTGGATCGAGACGGAGAAGCCGAAGTGACCGGTGCCCGTGAGGACGGCGACCTCACCCCAGTTCCCCACGCCACCGACGTCTCGTCCAAAGACATGAACCTCGCTCTGGCGGTGCGCGCCCACCACGGCGGTGTCGCCATGAACGGCGACGGAGTAACCGAACTCATCCCTGCCGGTGCTCGTGGACGAGACCAGCGCCGTGACGTGCCCCCAGTTGTTCGTTCCGCCCGCGTCCCGCTCGAAGATGTGGGCCTGACCTGGCGCTCCCGTCTCGTCATTCCAGGTGCCGACGACGAGATGATCCCCGTCCAGGCTCACGCTGGTCCCGAATTGCTGGAACATCACCTGACCACCGGGCGCCTGCAGCGTCCGGATCAGCCTCCAGAAGTAGGTGACCCTCTCGTAAACGAGCACCTGGCCAGCGTAGGGCACGGGGCCTGCCTCTGGAGCGCCGACGGCGAGGGTGGAACCATCGAGGCTCACCGAGGCTCCGAAGGACGCCCTCTGCCAGTCCTCGGGGTAGTCGAGGATCGCGGTGCGACCCCACCCCACGGTCCCACCTGCGTGCCGTGAGAAGAGACTGACCTCACCGAGCTCGCCTCGACCCGGTGCGCCGACGGCGACCATGTCTCCGTCCACCGCCACGCTCCTGCCGAAGTACTCGTACTCGCCGTCCGGGACACGGTCGTCGCGCAGCTCGGCGACCTGCTCCCAGACCGGCACGTGATGGTTCACCGAGAGTGCCGGCTCCTCCAGCACCGAGGCGAGAATCTCCTCGTCGAGAGAGGCTCCCAGAGTCGCCGAGGAGGGAAGGGCCAGGAAGAGACAGAGCGAGAAGAGAGCAGCGAAGTGGGCTCGGGCCGGACGGACGAGCTCTGCAAGAGCAAGGAGGCGAAGGAAGGAAGCGGACAGGACGTTCATCGGTGGTCTCCGGCTCCGACGTGGAGCGTGGCGTCGACCCGGTGGTCCGGGTGCGACTCGTTCAGGTGGTCCTGATCCCGGAAGCGAGAGACCGGCCGACAAGCGGACATCGAGCCGCCACTTTCTTGGGGGCCCTGTTCAAGACGAAACGCGGCAGGTCCACGCGCGTCGCGTGAGCCTGCCGCGAGAAAACCGGCCTGCCGGAGCGAGCCGGCGTGGCCTACCGGCGACTGCCGCGACGGTCGCGCAAGACGCTGCCCGAACCACGCTGCCCCCGCAGGTCGTCGATCCGACCCCGGCGAAGCGCGGGCGCGCAGGTCAAGTCGGTGACCGCACCCGAGCCGTGCAGCTCGACCTCGACGGTCACGCAGTCCTCGACGTCGAGCATCACCGCCTGCCAGCCGTTGTCGGCTTGCGCCGGCACGTCGACCGAGGCGAGCAGGCCCCCGGTCGCGTCGTAGGCCCGCACGACGCTGCCCTCCTCGTCGATGTCGAGTAGGCCCACCCACGCGACCTCACGAGGAGTCGGGAAGTCGAAGCTCAGGAGACCACCGTCGCGGGCATCGTCTGGAGCGCAGTCCGACCACTCCTCGGAGAGGATGACCACGCCATCGCGGGCGACGTCATTGCCCGGCCCCTCACCCGGCGTGGCGAGGTCGGCATCCGCACAGGTCACGGCTCCCGTGTCGAAGATCATGGGAGGCGTCGTCCCGGTGATGGTCAGGTTGAAGTACTGACCGTCGAGCACGGTCCCCGCCGGCAGGCCGTCGAAGTCATGGGAGTCACAGGTCTGGCGCTCGGCGGCGCCCAGGTCGGGCGAAGCGTCGCGCACGCGGCCACATTGATCCGTCGACGGCGTGTCGAAGGGGTTGCCGTCCACGACGGTCAGGGCAGCACCGCGCGCGATGGAGTCGGCCGAGAGCTCGTGAACCCAGGTGTCGCCACAGACGGAGAGAGCGTGAAGCCCGGGGTCGGCACTCCAGGCCCAGGACGGGCAGGAGCCCGAGCAGCTCTCGACCAGGTTGCTCTCGTTGAAGGAGAAGCCAGCCCCCGACACGACGGCCATGTTGGTGGGCTCGTTGTCGGCGACGATGGTGTTGATGAGCCCGTGCGAGCCCTGCTCCAGGTACAGCCCACCGTGCCAGGTCGACGTGTTCTCGGCCACGGTGCAGTGGGCCATCACGAGCTGCGAAGCGTACTCACGGAGTCCGCCCACCCTGAAGCCGCCCGAGTCCAGGGCGGCGTTGCCGCTGAGGGTGACGTTCACCAGCTCACCGTTGCTGAACACTGCGACGAGCCCTCCCACGGTGCCGCCTGCATTGCCGGCAACCAGGCTGTCTCGAAGCTCGAAGGAGGTCCTCAGGAAGTGGATTCCGCCGTAGGTGCTCCCAAACCGACCATTGACTTGCGCGGTGTTGTCGACGACACGGCAGCCGGTGATCTCGGCCGAGCCCTCGTTGACGATGGCCCCGCCATTGAGCTCGCTGTCGTTGCCAGACAGCTCACAGTCCACGAGCGTCAAGCTCACGCCCTCCACGTGCAGCGCACCGGCCACGAAGCCACGGTTGCCATGGAGGAGGCAGCGCTCGAGCCGGAGCGAACCGTCCACCGCCCAGAGCCCACCGGCCTCCTGGTGGTCCCCTCCAGTCAACGTGAGATCGCGCAGGACGACCTCTCGAGACGACATGTCGGGCAGGTGGAGGACCGGGTGCTGATCGGGTCCGACGCGACGGAGCGTCGTGCCCTCGACGTGGCCGTTGAGGGTGAGCGAGACGAGGAGGTCCGGCAGCGCCGACTGGAGCTCGACCACCCCCGGCACGGCGAAGTCGATGACGTGGGGGCCGGGCGCTGCATTGGCCTGGCTCAGGGCCTCTCGGAGCGTGCCCGGTCCCGAGTCGTCGAGGGAGGTGATCGAGTAGCTCGCCGCGTCGGCGAGGGTGGCGACTCCGATCGCGAGCAAGGTGGCCAGGAAGAGTTGGCGGAGGGAGGTTGCAGGCAAGACGGTCATCGGTTTTCTCTCGGCTCCGACGGGGAGCGTGCGGTCGGCCCGGCAGCGGCGGGTCCGAGTCATTCGGGTGTCTTGATCCCGAAAGCGAGAGACCGGCCGAGAAGCGGACATCGGCCACGAAAAAAGTGCCGGGGGTCTGAGAGCGGCTCAGCGGGCGTCGTGGAAGCGTCGCGCCCGGGAGACCGTGTCGTGCACGTGAAGCGTCCCGTCTCCCGACGCCGACACGAGGAAGCTGCCGTCCGGGGAGAAGGCCAGGTCGTGGACATAGAGCTCGTGCTCGCTCAGGCGGGCCAGCGGGACGCCCGCCTGCGGATCCCAGAGCTGCACCGTGCCGTCCTCCGAGCCGGTGGCGAGCAGGTCGCCGCCGGGGTGAAAGACGACCGCATGCACGTGGCCCCCGGGCACCTCGAGGTGATGAACGAGCTCCCCCGTTCTCGTCTCCCGCAGGACCACGGTCCCTTCCGACGACGCCTCGGCAACGAGCCGCCCGTCGGGATGCAGCGCCAGGTTGGAAGCCCACCCTTCCGGCGTGCGACGCTCCCAGACCACCGAGCCGTCGTCGACCTTGAACAGGCCGGTGCCGTAGGTCCCAGCGTCGTCGACGTGGACGGCGTGGAAGTGCTCGCCGTCGGGAAGAGGCCTGACCTTGCCCCAGGGGGAGCGCGGGAGAATCCACTCGCGCCGCGTGAGCCCCGCATCCCAGAGCTCGAGCGCCTTGCCGGCCTTCGTCCGCACGTAGATCCGATCGCCGTCGGGTGAGAAGACCGCACCGACGCAGGGGCGACCCGTCAGGGCTGCACGCCGCTCGCCCGACACGACGTCGTGCACGGAGACCCCGAAGACCCCCGCCGCCAGGAACACCCGCTGGTCCGGCCCGAAGCTCACGTCGCTGACGACCAGGGAGCCCGGCTTGGCGATCACTCGCCCCTGCCCGGTCCACGCATCCCAGCTCCGCACGGTCCTGTCCCAGGCCGCGGAGACCAGGCTGCGCGAGTCGAACGCCACGTCGACGGCATAGACGAAGGCCTCGTGCCCGACGAGACGACGCGGCCCCACCGACCGGGGCGGCGGGAACACGCGCAGCTCGCCGTCGTCGTCGAGGGTGACGAGTCGACCGTCGCCGAGCTCGCGGAGATCGTGGACCCTCGCGGCGTGGCCCACGAAGGACTCGCCACTCGGTCGACCATCGCTGAGCTCGTGGAACTTCAGGTCGCCGTCTCGATCTTTCAGGACCAAGAGACCAGCCCCGGACAGGAGGCTCACGGTCTGTCCCGATCGGAAGTCGACCTGGGTCACCGGAGCACCCGTGTCGAGATCGTGAATCGACGTGGTCCCGGACCAGTCGACGAAGACGAAGCGACGCGACCTGGCGTCCGCCTCGAGATCGCCGACGCGTCCCGAGACCTCGACCTCCAGTGGATCCCAAGAGCAGGGCCGCCAGCTCCCGGTCTCGTGACAGCGGATCGTCCGGGACGACCAGGACAGGAACCGAGCCCCATCCTCGGTGAAGACACCCCGGTCCGCGACGCCCGCTCCGATCGCCCGGGGGGGCCGGAGCGGCGACAGGCTCATCACCTGATGGATCCCGTTCGCCGTGAAGGTCAACCAGCGCCGGTGCGGGCTCGGTTGCATGGTCGACCAGTCGATGTCGTCCGATGCCGGCGCCGGCACCTCCTCGACCTCGCCACCCTGCCCGTACAGCACGCGAAACCGCCCGGGCTCCAGGACGAGTCGACGTCCTCCCGGGAGAATCCAGCCGTAGATCGCCGGTCCGAGCACGCGCGCCTCGGCGTCGAGCTCGAGGGGATCGCGCTCGAGCAGCACGCCGTCCCGCAGCTCGAGGAGAGTGCGTCCTCCCTCGCCGACACCGATGATGTCGCCGCGATGACGCGCGACCTCCCGGAGCTCGTCGGTCCCTTCCACGACCACGAGCTCCTCACGATAAGCCCAGGCGACGAGCGCACCGTCGCTTCGGGGAGTCACCTGCAGCTCGCCGACGAGGCCCGTGCTCAGCCGCGCGATGGCGTCGTCGGACCGGGCCTCGACGTGGCGCCAGGCCCAGCCTCGTCGCTCCTCCGGCACGGCGCGCAGGTGCGCGCGGACCTGCGCGACCTCTCCGGACCGAACGGCACCCAGGGCGGCAGCGAGATGAGCCCGATCGGCGGAGTGCCGGGCCTCGTCGGCCGACCGACGGGCACGGACGGCGAGCAGGCTGCTCACCACCGTGCCCAGGGTCAGCGCGACGGCCAGGGCGGTCGCCAGCAGCGTGAGCGTCCGGTGACGCCGGACGAAGCGACCCATCCGATAGATGGCGCTGGGCGGTCGCGCGAGGATCGGCTCGCTCGCCAGCGTGCGTCGCAGGTCGGCCGCGAGCTCGGCCGCCGAGGCATAGCGTCGCTCGGGCTCCTTCTCGAGCGACTTGGCCACGATCGCCTCGACGTCGCCGGCAAGCTCCGGGTGCGTGCGGCCCAGGGGCACGGGGTCGGACTGTTGCACCGCCTGGATGGCCGCCGGGAGCGACAGCCCCGCCAGCTCCAGCGGCAAGCTGTCGGTCAGGAGTTGATGCGCCAGGACACCGAGGGCGTACACGTCGGTGGCCGGGCCGATGCGGCCGGGCGTGCCCGAGACCTGCTCAGGGCTCATGTACGAGAGCGTGCCGACGATCTGCGCCGACATCGTGTAGCGCGTGAGGTCCTGGTCGGTCCCCCGCGCGACGCCGAAGTCGATGACCCGCGGCTGTCCGTCCTCACCCACCAGGACGTTGGACGGCTTGAGGTCGCGGTGAATCACGCCACGATCGTGGGCGTGCTGCACGGCGTCGGCGATCTTCGCGAGCAGCTCGAGCCGCGCCGTCAGGTCGAGCTGTCGACGGGCGGCATGGGTCGTCAACGCGAGACCGTCGACGTGCTCCATGACGAGATACGGCACCAGCGG
>JBCCFW010000197.1:0-13667 GCA_039029535.1 Acidobacteriota bacterium | reverse complement strand
AGATCACCGCCTGGCTCGACGGTGCGCGCAAGCGAGAGCAAGCCCTCGAGCTCGTCGAAGAAGCGGATGCACGACGACCGCTCCTCGACGATCGAGCCCGTCGCGTCGCGCAGCTTCGCGAGGAGGCGAGGGAGCTGCTGGGAAGCGTGGCGCCGCACGAGCCGGCGTCCCGCAAGCAGGCCGGCTGGGAGAAGGAAGATCAGGCGCGCGAGCTCGAGCTCGCCCTGGCCACGGCAGAGGTCGAGCAGCTCCAGCTCCTGCGCTCGGCGCTCAGCCTCGCGCCCGATCTCGACGAAGCGCGGGACCGCCTGGCCGATCACCATCGCACGCGCTTGCTCGAGGCCGAGTCCCGACGCGATGCCGAGGAGGCCGCGAGGCAGGAGGCCTTGCTGAAGGCCCAGGCCTCCGCGCAGCACCAGCGCTGGCTCGATGCCGAAGGTGCGTTGACGTTGGTGAGCGATCCACCCGGAGCCCGGGTGACCCTGCACGTCCACGTCCTGCACCGTCGACGCCTGCTGCGTGGACCGGGACGCGAGCTGGGTGAGACTCCGCTGCACGAGGTTCCGCTGCCGCGAGGGAGCCATGCGTTGCGTCTCCGCCTCCCCGGTCACGAGGACACCTGGCAGCTCGTGCAGGTGGAGAGGGGTGAGCACTGGACCAGCACGCGTCCCGGTGACGACGAGCCCCACCCGGTGAAGCTCCCTCCGCTGGGAGAGATCGCCGACGACGAGGTTCACGTCCCGGCCGGCTGGACGTGGATCGGTGGCGACCCGTTGGCCCCCGATGGCCTCGCTCGACGTCGGTGCTGGATCGACGGCTTCGTCGTGCGTCGACATCCGGTGACCCACGAGCAGCACCTCGCGTTCCTCGATGAGCTCGTCCGACGTGGCCGTGGGGACGAGGCACTGGCTCATGCTCCCCAGGAGATCGCGGCGGTGGTCGGTCACGCGACGAAGGTCGCCCTCGACCGAGACGACTGCGGTCGCTTCATCCTGCCGGCGGCGTCCGACGGCCCGACCTGGCGGCTGGACGAGCCGGTCGTGCAGGTCGACTGGCACGCGGCGGCGGCGCACGCACGCTGGGCCTCCGAGCGGACGGGGCGACCGTGGCGCTTGTTGCACGACCTCGAGTGGGAGAAGGCGGCCCGTGGAGTCGACGGACGTTGCTTCCCCTGGGGCGATCACCTCGAGCCCTCGTGGACGGTCATGCTCCAGAGCCACGCCGGTCGACCGCAGCAGGCCTCCGTCTCGGAGCGGCCCTCCGACGAGAGCCCCTGGGGCGTGCGGGGCATGGCCGGCAACGTGCGCGACTGGTGTCTCAACGCCTACCGTCGTGAGGGTCCCGCCGACGAGCTGGTGAGCGTCGACGTCGACGACGAGCGTGAGGACGAGCTCCGGCTCGTGCGGGGCGGCTCGTGGAACAGCAACGAGGCCTACTGTCGCCTGGCGGGACGCTTCGCCATCGAGCCGGGCAGCCGCTTCGCGGCCGTCGGCTTCCGTCTGGCCCGGCCGTTCCCGGAGCGCTGACGAGCCCGGACTAGGCTGGCTCGGGCACGTCCGGATCCTTGGGCGATTCGGCGCCGCCGAGCTGACGATGGAAGTGGTAGACCACCGAGATGCCGCCGACCGTGAGTCCGAGCACCACGCCCGCATCGACGATGCCTCGCCAGGGCTGGGAGAGCATGCGGACGCCTATCACCAGGGCCACGATGCCGAGGAGCAAGCACCAGGACACGATGAGGCGTTTCCGCGTCGCGTGCATCAGCCCCATGACGTAGGCGGGGGCGAGGGCCACGTGCAGCGGTCGAGGGTGATGCGCGAGGTGCAGCGCACGGGCAGCGAGACGGGGCGAGAAGGCCTGATGAAAGCCGCGGTAGCCCTCGCTGTAGATCATGAAGACGATCCAGGCCGCCGCCAGGACCCAGTGCAGCGCGCCCATGCTCTCCGAGCGGAACGCGGCGAGGGCGATGGGCGTGAGCATCCACAGCGCCTTGACGATGAGCGCCAAGAAACCGAGGACGCCCCACCAGGCGGCCGCGAGCAGCGGTCGTTCACGCGAGCTCATGAGGCATCAGACCACGGGAGCGGTCCCGCTGGCGAGTGATCGAAGCCTCCGGGCAGGAGGCTCAGTCTCGACGGAGCTGCTTGAGCGCCTGCTGAGCCCGCTGACACTCGTTCTCGAACTGTCGGAAGATCTCGTCGATGTTGCCGAGCTCCTCCTTCTTGCCGGCGATCTCGAGCTTCTCGCACAGGGCGGCCAGGGGCTTGAGGCCGAGGTAGAGACAGGTGCCGGCGAACTGGTGCGAGGCCCAGGCGAGCTTGGTCCCGTCACGGGCGAGCGTCGCGGCTCGCATTTGGCCGATGCTGTCGGGAGCCTTGGCGAGGAACAGCTCGATGAGCTCTTCGAGCAAGCCTCCGTCGTCGAGGTTCACGATGGTCTCGGCGTCGATGGGTGGCTCGCCCTGATCCTCGCCGGCCAGCACCCGCGGCTCGACCTCGGCCAGCACGCGGGCGAGAGCCTTCCGCTCGATCGGCTTGGCGACGTAGTCGTCCATGCCCGCGTCCAGGCAGGCTCGCCGGTCTTCCTCCATCGCCGAGGCCGTGAGCGCCACGATGCGCGGACGCTTCTCGGGCGGGAAGATCTCGTGGATCTTTCGGCAGCACTCGAGGCCGTCCATCTCGGGCATGTGCAGGTCGAGGAAGATCAGGTCGTAGGCGTTCTTCTCGAGCGCCGCGAGCACTTCCTTGCCGGTGAGCACGACCTCCGCCTGGTGACCGAGCCGCTCCAGCAGCGCGAGCGCGACGACCTGGCCGGCGAGGTTGTCCTCGGCCAGCAGGATCCGAAGAGGGGTGGTGCGCACCTGTGGGCCGGTCGTCGTGGCGCCGGGTGCGTCGAGCTGCACGTCGTCGTGGAAGGCGGTGAGCAGGGCCTCGTGGAGTAGCCGTGGCTTGATGGGCTTGCTCAGGACCGCGTGGACGCCGGCTTCCTTGAACCCGGGCTCCTGGCGGCCCAGCGGCAGCGTCGCGATGACCGCATGACGTCGCTGGCCGGCGCTGGCGCCGAGGTCGGCGACGAGCTGCTCGGGACGGAAGTCGGGCATGGCACCGTCGACGAGGACGGCCTCGAATGGACCACCCTCGTGGAGGAGCTTTCGGGCCTCGACCAGCGACACGCTGTTGCGAGGACGGAGACCCCAGTCGCGGACCAGCGCCGAGAGCAGCGACAGGCTGCTGGCGTTGTCGTCGACCACCAGCACGCGTCGGCCTTCCAGCTCGGGGACGAGCCCGCGCTCGTGGGCCCGGGCAGGCTCGTCGGCTTCCTGGAAGGGCACGTTGAAGCGGAAGATCGAGCCCTTGCCGACCCGGCTCTCGACCTCGATGTTGCCCTTCATCGTCTCGACGAGACGCTTGCAGATGGCCAGCCCCAGCCCGGTGCCGCCGTAAATCCGGGTGGTCGACGAGTCGACCTGGCTGAACGACTCGAAGAGTCGGTTCTTGCGATCGGTGGGGATGCCGATGCCGGTGTCGCGCACCTCGAACGATAGCTCCCAGCTCCGGCGGATCTCGGTGGCGTCGGTGGCGATGGGCGAGGCCGAGACCGAGACGAAGACCTCGCCCTCCTCGGTGAACTTCACGGCGTTGCTCACCAGGTTGACGAAGACCTGGCGGAGTCGCGTGACGTCACCGACGACCCAGCGCGGGACCCGTGCCTCGACGTGACAGCCGAGGTCGAGGCCCTTCTCGCCAGCCTTGGTCGCCACGAGATCGAGGGCCTCTTCCATGCAGTCGCGCAGGTGGAAGGGGCGGTTCTCGAGCTCGAGCTTGCCCGACTCGATGCGCGAGAAGTCGAGGATGTCGTTGATGAGCGTGAGCAACGTGTCGCCGCTCGAGCGCACGGTCTGGACGTACTCCCGCTGCTGACGACTCATTTCCATGTCGAGCAAGAGGCTCGTCATGCCGATGACCGCGTTCATCGGAGTGCGGATCTCGTGACTCATGTTGGCGAGGAACTCGCTCTTCGCCTTGCTGGCCTGCTCGGCTCCGAGCTTGGCCTCGATGAGCGCCTCCTCGACCAGTGCTCGAGCTTCGATCTCCTGCTCGAGCCGATCGTTCGTCTCCGCCAGCGCGGCGACCTTCTCTTCGAGCTCGGCGGTCTTCTCGGCGACGCGCTGCTCGAGCTGCGAGTAGATGCGCGAGTTCCACAGCGCGATGGCGGCGTGGTCGGCCAGCGAACGGAGGTACTCGAGGTCGTCGCCGCGGAAGCGCTCCTCGTCGACCTGGCTCTGACCGTCCAGGTAGAGCAGGCCGAGCAGGCGACGACGACCGGTGACGCCGGCACGGTCTTCTTCGGGCGCGAGCAGCGGGAGACAGGTCGCTGAACGCAGGTCGAGGGCCTGGACGCTCTCGGCGCGGGCGAGCTCGTCTTCTTCGGCGATGCGGGGCGCGAAGACGGGCTCGTGGCTCTCGAGCACCGAGTTGACCAGCGTCCGCGAGAGACGACGTTGCTCCTCGGGAAGGTCGTCACCACCGGGGCCGTGCGCCACGCGAACGGTGAACTCCTCACCTTCCGGCAAGAGCAACATCCCGCGGTCCGCGCGGACGAAGTCGAGACAGAGGTCGACGATCTTGGCGAGCAGTCCCTTCGAGGTGGCGCTCTGACTGAGCTGACGGCTCACGTCGAGCAGCTCGCCGACGTAGTGCTCGCTCACTCCGACGCGTCGGCCCGCTTCGGGCACGTCGTCACCGAGCGCCTTGCGCAGACGCTTGAAAGCGGATGCATGCTCGGCGTTCGGGCTGCGTTGACGGAGGTCGTCGTAGAGCGCGAGGGCACTGCGACCTTGCTCGACGTCGCCGCTGAGCTCGAACAGCGTCGAGTGCGCGAGCGCCTGGGCTTCCTCGTCGTCCGTGCCGGCCAGCAGCGTGCGCAGGTCGGCGAGGGCAGCCGCTTGCTGTTCGGGTGACTGCTGATGACGCAGTCGAGCGTGGAGGCAGCGCGCCGGGAAGACCGTCTCGGGGTCGTCGACCTCCTCGCCGAGCCGGATCGCCTCCTCGCAGAGCGCGAGAGACTCGTCGGCTCGATCGGCGTCGGCAAGCAGCTCCGCCATGCGGTAGGTGTAGAAGCCCAGGTAGTACTTGAGCTCCAGCTCGCGGCAGAGCTCGAGCGCACGACCGAAGGACTTCTCGGACGAGCTCAGGTCACCGAGCTGGCGGTGCACGTCGCCGAGGGTCCCGAGCGCGGTGGCCTCGGCCCGGCGGTCTCCGATCTCGATCCCGATGTCGAGCTGTCGCGTCAGGGCGTCGAGGGCTTCGGCAGGGCGACCGCGGAGCGACTGCACCACGCCGAGGTTGCCCATGGTGATGCCGAGGCCCTGCTTGTCGCCGATGCGTCGCGAGACCTCGAGCTTGCGCTCGTGGCAGCGCACGGCCTTGTCGTAGCGACCGAGTCGACGATGGATGATGGCGAGGTTGCCCAGGGCGTTGGCCAGGCCCCGGAGGTCGCCACCCTTCTCGGCGAGGATGAGCTGACGCCGGTAACGCGTGAGGGCTTCCTCGTCGCGTCCGGTGGTGAGGTAGATGTTGCCGAGCTTGCCGAGAGCGGCGGCGATGAGCGCTGGGGAGCCGAGCCCCTCGGCGAGCTCGAGCTCACGCTGGTGATGCTTCTCGGCGTCCTCGCGCTGACCTCGCTGCAGGGCCATCGCGCCGAGCTTGCCCAGGGTCCGGGCAAGACCTTCACGATCGTCGAGATCGCCGAAGAGTCGCTCGGCCTCGGTGAGCTGTCGTACCGCCTCGTCGTAGTCGCCCCGGTGTTGTGCGAGCAGCCCCAGCTCGGCGGCGACCTGCGCCTGGACCGAGCGGTCGTCGCGCTCGCGCGCCAGCTCCAGCGCGCCGTCGAGGTCGGCGGCCGCGGCGTCCCAACGCCCCAGCACCTCGCCGAGCCGACCGCGCTGCAGCAGCAGGGAGAGACGCTCGCTGTCGTCGTCGGGCAGCAGGGTGAGCAAGCGGTTCAGGTGCTCGACGGCTCTGCCGTTGGCATGGACGACCTGGGCGCTGCTCGCCGCCCGCCCCAGCCAGTGGCGAGCCTTGTCGACGTCGCCACCCTGGTCGAAGTGGCGGGCGAGGGTCTCGGCGTCGGCCTTGTCCTCGTCCTCGACGAGCTGCTCCAGACGCTGGGCGACGTGCCGATGCGTGGCGCTCGTCTCGGTCATCTCCTCGAGGATGCGGAGACGGAGCTGCTCGGTCGAGATGCGGTAGCGCGTGGTCTGACCGCTGCGCACCGCGAGCACGACGTCCTTGGCCTCCAACATGGTGAGGAAGCTCGTCGCCGTCACCGACGAGTGACCGGGAAGGATCAAGGAGAGCTCGGACTCCTCGACCTCGCGCCCCAGGACGGCGATGAGCTCGAGTGCCGCTCGTCCCTGCTCGTCGAGATCGAGCGCGGCGATCTTGGCCTGCATGAGCCCGCTGGGATCCTCGACGGCCGGCAGGCGGGCGAGGTCGATCTCGAGCGACCAGCCCTCGGGGCCGGAGCGCACGGCGCCCGAGTCGATGAGGACGCGGACGGACTCCTGGAGCATGAGGGGGTTGCCGCCGACACGTCGGTGCAGCTCGGGCACCGCTTCACGAAGTGACGAGAGCAGGCTGCCTCGGCCGAACACGGCTTCGAGGTAGGTGACGGTCTGCTCTTCCGAGAGCGGCGGCAGCGGGATCTCGTGCAGGCGGTCTCGTTCGCGCTGGTCGTGGATCCAGTCCGTGTTGTCGGCCGCCGAGGCGTAGAGCCGGAGCGACGGCACGCGCTGCTCCTCGTCGCGTTGCTTGAAGAGGAGCTCGCCGAGAACGGCGAGGCTCTCCTCGTCGGCCCAGTGCAGGCCGTCGACGTGGATCGACGTGCTGCTGGTGAAGGCGCGTGCGTGCTCGAGAAGGAACGAGCTGAGACTCTCGATGAGGACGCCCCGCTCCGTCGGACCATCTCGTCGCGGGGCGGGCGTGGTGCCGGCGAGCCGAGGGTGATCCGGCAGGAGCTTGACCAGCTCGGAGCCATGGCTCCGGACGAGCTCGTCGGGGGTCGACAGCAAGGCCTCGGCGGTCAGCTTCTGCGCGACCTCGAAGGGAGAGTGAGGAGCCTCGCGGCAGGTGGTCTCCAGGGTGCGAGCGCCGCGCACCTGGAGTCGCTGGACGAGCTCACGCAGCACGCGGGTCTTGCCGATGCCGATGGGGCCGCGAACGAGCGTGAGCCGGGTGGTGGCGTCGGGCTCTTCGGAGAGAGCAGCGAGGGCCGTGAGCTCGTCGTCTCGACCGACGCAAGCCGCTCCGGTGACGAGGTGCTGACGCGTCTCGGCGTCTTCGAGGGACTCCTGTCGACCCAGCGCCGAGTTGAGCGCCAGCAAGACGCTGGCGAAGCTCGCCGGACGCTCGTCGGGATCGTGCGCCGTCATGGTGCCGATCACGCGCCGCAGGCCTTCGGAGCTCACGGCTTCGAGCGCCTGCTGTCGTCGACTCTCGAAGGCGTCCGTGTCGCTCAACAGGATGAGCCGCTCGTTGGTGGCGAGATCACCGAGCAGGGTGCGGCCGGTCAAGAGCTCGTAGGCGGCGGCTCCGGCCGAGAAGACGTCGCTGCGTCGATCGCCACGCTGATGCAGGGTCTCCGGCGCGAGGTACTCCACCGTTCCCGAGAGCGTGGAGTCGGACACGCTGTCGGGATCCGCCAGCCCGAAGTCGAGGACCATCAGCCGACCGTCGGCGCTCATGAGGTTGGCGGGCTTGAGGTCGCGGTGAAGGATGCCGCGGCCATGCACGAAGTGCATCGTCCGGCACAGCGACACGAGCGTGTCGAAGACTCTCGCCTCGTCGAGGGGACCCTTGCGTTCGAGCAGGTCGGCGAGGGTGTCTCCGGAGACATGCTCCATCGTCACGTAATGCTCGCCGGTCTCCGGATCGAGACCGAAGTCGTGGACTCGGGCGAGGCAGGGGTGACGCAGCCGCGCCATGACCAAGAACTCGCGTCGCAGCCCCTCCAGCGCGGCTGGACCCAGCATCGAGGACGAGAGGGTCTTCACCGCCACGAGGCTGTCGGGGACCAGCAGGTCCTCCGCGAGGAAGACCCGTCCCATGCCGCCCTCGCCGAGGATCCGAACGAGTCGGTAGCGAGAGTCCAGGACCTGGGCGACCCTTCGGCGAGGCGGCGCCACCAGGTCGTTCATCAGCTCGAGGGGCTCGGTCCCTCGGTGAGCGTGCCCGTCGCGGGCGCGAAGCGCTCCAGGGCATCACGCAGGGACGCTGGCGTGACCGGCTTGCTGACGTAGCCGTCCATGCCCGCCTCGAGACACTTCTCCTGATCGTCGGGAAGTGCGAGGGCGGTGAGCGCGATGATCGGCGTGCGCTCACCGGAGAGCCCGGCGTCGCCTTCTTCGCGACGGCGGATCTCGGTGGCGGCCGCGAGCCCGTCCATGTCCGGCATTTGACAGTCCATGAAGACGCAGTCGTACCTCGAACGCGCCCAGGAGTCCACCGCCTCGGCCCCAGTCGACGCCACGTCGACCTCGCAGCCGAGCTTGCCGAGCAAGCCTGCGGCCACCCGCTGACAGATGAGGTCGTCCTCCGCCAGGAGAACCCGGAGCCCCGGAGAAGGTGACGGAACTTCGTGAGCCTCGGCCCCTCGCGGGGGTCCCGTGACCGCCGTCGTGAGCGCCTCGAAGAGCGGACGCCGCCGGACGGGGCGGCCGACCGAGGCGGCGATGCGGCTGGTCGTCGGTGGGGCGAGTTGGGTCGCTCGCAGGGCGACGACGCGGATGTCGCCGGCGTCACCCGCCGTGGCCATGGAGAGCACGTCGTCCCAATCCTCGTCGTCGAGGCCCTCGCTGACGACGACGACATCCCAGCGTTCGTCGTCGGACGCCGGATGACGCAAGGCGGTCAGGGCGTCATCGCCAGGAGAGGCGGCCCGTGCTTCGAGCCCCCAGGCGCTGATGCGCCGCGCGAGCATCTCGCGGCCGAGCTCGTCTTCGTCGACGACCAGGACTCGCGTGCCTTGCAGCTTCGCGGGGACGTCCGGGGCCGTGTCGGCTTCCGGGAAGGTGACGGGCAGTCGGAAGATCAGCCCGTGACCGTCGATCTTCTCGTCCTCGGTGACCTCGATGGAGCCGCCGAGGAAGGGGACCAGCTCACGGGCCAACATCAGGCCGGAGCCGGCGATGCCACGCTCGCGTGTCTCGCTGCCGGTCGTCGTGCTGCCGAGGACGGAGCGGAGCCGACGCAGGTCGACGCGCGCGTCGGCGTCACGCACGGTCACCTCGAGCTCGGAGCTGCCGGACGCGTCGGTCGTGCCGTTGACCAGGAGGAGGATCTGGTCGGCCGTGGTCAGCCGCGTGAAGCCGTCGAGCAGGCCGGTGACGACCCGACGGACGAGCACCGGATCGAGCACGACCGTGCGGAGCTGCGAGGGCACTCCCGCGTGCACGATCTCCACTCCCGTGCCGCGTGAGCTCGACGAGACCTTGTCGAGGACGTCTTCGAGGAGCTCGTCGAGATTGACGGTGGCCAGCTCGGGCTCGAGCTCACCGACCTCGAGTCGGCAGTGCTCGAGGAGGTTGGTCAGCGCGTCGAGGATGACCTCCGACGACACGCGGATGTCTTGCAACTGTTCACGTTGCAGTGGGCCGAGGTCGCTGCCGGCGAGGAGCTGAGTCATCCCGGCGATGCCGTTGAGCGGCGAGCGGATCTCGGCGCTGAAGTCGGCCAGGAGCTGACCGTTGCGACGGAGCGCGTCCACGTTGGTTTCGGTGGACGACGCCGGCAGCAGGGCAGGACGCGCCGTCTCGGCGCGGAGAGGCTCGTGGGTGGTGGCTTGACGGAGCGGAGCGCCGACCGAGCGTGAAAGGAGGAGGGTCAGCAGCGTGGTCAGCCCCACCGAGCCGAGGCCGAGCAGGGCGTGGAGCAGGGGACTGCGCACGTCGAGCAAGGCCGCGGAGATCGCGTAGAACAAGATGGCGATCGCCGCGATCGAGACGGCCATCAGGGTGAGCTGACGCAGGGTGGACACGGTCTCCTCGTTCGCTAGGCCCGGCGACTCACTCGCGTCGTTCAGTCTCGTTGAATGACTCATGGCCCCGGATCCCGGTGCATCCCGTTCCTCGCCCGTCTCGGCACCAATGTTTTTCTGAATCAACGCTAGTGCTGCCAACGGAGGGTGTCCATCGAGTGCGGTCACTTCCCCGCGAGGCGTCTCGGCACGAACGAGGGGACGAAATCTCGGACTCGAACACTTGTCGATCGCGCGCCCGAGCGCGCCCGAAGAGGCGTGGTCCCCACGGAGGGCTTGGCCTAATCTCCTGGCAAGAGGAACTGGCCCGAGTCCGAGAAAGCGCACGGTCGACGATGAGCCTCCCCATGCGTGGAGCGCTGCTGGCACTCCTTTCCCTCACGCTGCCGGCGGCGGCGTGGTCGCAGCCCTGGCAGTGGGCCGAGGGGACCGACGGTCTCGACGATGGCGCGACCCGGGATTTCTACAACCGTGGCGCGCTGCTGCCCTGGACCAACTTCTTGGGTGATTGGCACGACGCCGACGACGTGCCGCAGGGTGATCGGGCCCACGCGGTGGCCACGGTCGTCGACGACGACACCGGTCGCTTCATCGAGTGGGACGTCACCGGTCTCGTCGCGAGCTGGGTCGACGGGGCTCACCGCAACCAGGGATTGCTTCTCCGCAAGATCTCCGGTCCGGGCACGCTCAACTTCCGGAGCCGCGAGCACGTGGAGCCGACCGAGCATCCCTCCCTCGAGCTCCGCATCAGCGGCATGACGACGAACCGGGCGCCGGTGGCCGACACCCATCTCTCGCCGTCGACCTATCGGGCTCAAGGGGCCAGCGACAGCCTCCGCGTCGACAACGACGCCGTCATCCTCATGCGCTTCGACCTCTCCGACCTCGCGCCGGGCACGGTGATCGAGAGCGCACGGCTGAGGATCTTCACCTTCCCACCGCAGTTCGGCGGCAGCTCGAGCGAGCTCGGGGTCTTCCGCTGCTCGCACGGGCACGACCTTCCGCCCAGCGATCCCGTTCGAGGCCTTGCGCAGGGTTACCCGAACGACGAGGGCATCGACGCTCACCCGGACGTCATCTTCTCGGCGTCGTTCGAGTCCGCGACCTGGGACGCGGACTGGAGCACGGTCGGGGGCAACGTCGACACGGTCGACTCCGATCCGACGCTGGGCTTCGAGCCGCTGCTCGGTCGGGCGTTGCGCAATCGCATCCCCGAGGCCGGCAACACCGGGCTCAACGTCCGCTACGTCTTTCCGACCGAGATCGGCAGTGAGCCCGAAGAGATCTACTTCCGCTACTACTTGCGTCTCGCCGACGACTGGCGCGTCGCCGACGGCGGGAAGCTCCCGGGCATCGCGGGTCGCTACGGAACCGCCGGCTGGGGTGGTCGTCGCGCCGACGGGACCAACGGCTGGTCGGCCCGCGGTCTGTTCCAGGTGATCGTGCCCGACGACAATCCCCTCGAGCATCACACGCCCACCGGCTTCTACTGCTATCACGCTGATCAGGCGACGACCTACGGGGACAACTGGCTGTGGCAGGAGGACTACCGTGGCTTGCTCGAGCGCAACCGCTGGTACTGCATCGAGCAGTACTGCCGGATGAACACGCCCGGCGTCCCGGACGGCGTGCTGCGTGCGTGGGTCGACGGACGCCTCGCCTTCGAGAAGACCGACATCCGCTTCCGTGACGTGCCGACGCTGCGCATCGAGGAGATCTGGCTGAACGTCTACCACGGTGGGACCGCGCCCTCGCCCTACGACCAGCATTCCTACGTCGACAACGTCGTCATCGCCCGGGACTACATCGGTCCGCTGGCGGTGACCGAGCGTCAGGTCGTGCGGTCGTCCGTCGCGGCGGACCTGCCGGGCTCGCCCGCTGCATCGTTCCCGGTGTCGGCCCTGCCGTTCACCGATCCCGACGACGTCTTCGGGGCCGGCTTCCCTGCGCTGCTCTTCTATCAGCTCGTGCCGGACGATCCCGTCATCGAGCTCCGCATCGAGGCGGGCGCCCTCGTCGTCGACGAACGACCCTGACCGATGGTCAGCGAGCGAGCTGTCATGCTCTGGGCATGAACCTCATCGGTCTGCTGCTCACTGCGCTCGCTCCGGTCGCGCTCGTCGCCGAGACGGAGGCACCGGTCCAGCCGACCGCGCCGCTCGAGCCGTGCGTCATCGTGCTGCACGGCGAGGACGGGCCGAGCCTCGCCCCTTCGTGTCGGAGCCGGCGCTGGCGGAAGGTGCTCTCGTTCCACCAGCTCATCGCCGATCGCAACCGAGACGGCTGGAGCGAGGTCGTGATGGGGCTGACGCTCGATCCGTCGCTCGAAGGCGGGCGTCTCCGCGTCGAGCTCGATCTCGGTGACGAGCAGGAGGGCTGGCTCTTCAATCTCGGAGACTCGCGGAGCAACAACGGACACGGTGGCGGTCCTCCCAAGCGACGAGAGCACTGTGCCGAAGTGCAGCTTCTCGGTGGCAAGGGTCGACTGGAGATGCAGGCCTTCAGTGACGACCTTCCCGACGTGTGGGAGGCCGTCGAGTTCTTGATGAGTCACGAGTTGGCCGAGCTACCGCGTCCTTGGTTGGCCTTCGAGGCCGCGAATCAGGAGCTCGTGGTCGAGTTCCCGACGTCCGCCGAGTCGGACGCCGTTCACCGGCTGCGACTCGCGACTCCGCTCTCGGGTCTCCTCTTCGAGCTGGGCAAGCGAGGACGTCGTGCCCGCCCGGGCGTCACGCCCGCAGACCGACAGGTCCACGTGGCGGTCAACCGCGTCATCGCTCACTCCGATCGCGAGGCGAGCCGTGCCCGCTACGGTCGTGGCGTGCGGCGGATCAGCCTCCAGTTGACGCGCTGAGCGAAGCGCTTCGGTCAATACCCAAACTCCATTCAAATAAGTGTAAGTCCACTCCCTGGTTCCATCAGCTCTAGTCTGTTTGACTGTTTTCTTATCACCTTCTTTCGGTGCTGGATCAGGATTTGGGACTCTGTTAAAGGCTTCGAAAGCACTTTCGGTTCCTTTATTGGACTTTCCGACACCCGTACAGAAATGTTTCTTGCTTATCAAAGTATAAGGTTCGTTAAGGTCAAAAGTGTTAGTGCTAATTGCTTCATGCATTGCATCAATCAATTCAGAACTGAGAGTAGGGGTGCCTTTTTCCTCTACTACTTCAGTACTACAAACCGTTTTTGCTAAGGTAGAACCGGAAAATACAATAGATGAAACCACGAAGAATGTTACATAAGCACCTAATTTAAATTCAATTGGCGACTTCACACGTACTCGATGGCTTTTATTCGAAAACAGAAAACTATGAATATACTTAAGCATCGTAATTAAACTCCCTTTTAATTTAAATTGTGAAAGTCCACACTAAAGCCTAGTCGTAACCCATGCAAAACGCATTAAATCAAACCTCGACGATTAAGTGCATGATATTACTTAGATTAAAAGTCAATAAGTGCACCGCTCGCTAAATTAAGTACCCTTTCGTATGTATTAACGCAGAATTTGGCATAACTGGATGGTTAAAGCACTAGAGAAAGAACTTTTATCAGAATAGTTTTTGGAAAAACCGGATTTGATTGAAAATTTGGGACTGGTTGGCCGAAAATCATCGAGTAGGGTGAGGCGT
>JBCCFW010000196.1:0-13691 GCA_039029535.1 Acidobacteriota bacterium | reverse complement strand
TACATGAGCCCCGAGCAGGCTCGTTCCGACGACCTCGACGAGACGACCGACCTCTGGGCCCTCGGCGTCGTCTTCATGGAGATGCTCTCGGGGAAGAAGATCTTCAGCGCGGCGACCGTCTCGGAGACCCTGGTCAACGTGCTGCGCAAGGAGCCCGACTGGGGGCTCCTGCCGCCGGAGCTTCCGCCGGGAGTGCTCGGTCTCCTCAAGGCCTGCCTGGCGAAGGACCGCTCGCGACGTCCACGCAGCGCGGGCGAGGTGCGCCGGGCGCTGGAGATCCTGTCCGCGTCGATGGCCGGCCCGACGGCGGAGCGTCCGGGGCTCAGCATCGCGGGCCTGCTCGATCCGACGCCGGCGCCGGCGAGTCAGCCCAGCGGTCAGGTGAGCCAGCCGCCGGTCTCGGTGGACCTGCCGCGCTATCTCACCAGCTTCGTCGGACGCGAGAAGGAGCTCGACGCCCTGGTCGCCGCGTGTCGTGACCAGCGACTCGTGACGGTCGCGGGCATGCCCGGCTCGGGGAAGACCCGGCTGGCGGTTCGGGTCGCCGAGCGTCTCCACGAGGGTGGTGGTCCGAGCGCCTGCTTCGTCGACCTGGCGACGGTGTCGGAGCCCGGGCTCGTGGCCGCCCGGGTCGGCATGGCCCTCGGCTTGCGTGAGGCGCCGGGTCAATCGATGGAGCGAGTCATCCTCGACGCCCTGCCCGGTCGAGGGCAGGTGCTCGTGCTCGACGGTTGCGAGCACCTCCTGACCGCCTGTCGGCCGCTGGTGGAGACCATCCTTCGCGAGTGTCCAGAGCAGAAGCTGTTGATCACCACGCTCGAGCCGCTCGCGCTGCCGGGTGAGGTCGTCCACTCGCTGCCCCCGCTGGCGACGCCCTCTGAGTCCGCCACGCGGCTCGACGACTTCCTCGCGTCACCCTCGGTTCAGCTGTTCGTCGATCGAGCGCGCTCGATCCACCCGGGCTTCCAGGTCGACGCCAGCGACGTCGAGCCCCTGCGTGAGATCTGCACGATGCTCGACGGTCTCCCGCTCGCTCTCGAGCTGGCGGCGTCGCGCACGCGGGCCCTGTCGCTCCGTGACCTGGCCGGACGTCTCCGCGGTGGCCTGCGTCTGCTCAAGAGCAAGGGGCAGGGCACCGCGGTTCGTCAGCAGACCTTGGAGGTCGCGCTCGACTGGAGTCACGACCTCCTCGAGCCCGAGGAGCA
Source organism: Acidobacteriota bacterium (assembly GCA_039029535.1). GTDB lineage: Bacteria > Acidobacteriota > JBCCFW01 > JBCCFW01 > JBCCFW01 > JBCCFW01. The sequence goes on along the minus strand of JBCCFW010000196.1, from coordinate 12,486 downwards.
GCTCCTCTATCGGCGTCTTTCCATCTTCGCCGGCGGCTGGACGCTCGAGGCCGCCGAAGAGACCTGCTCGGACGACCAGCTCGACGACATCGACGTGCTCGATGCGCTCTCTCGTCTCGTCGACAAGTCGGTCGTCACCGTCGAGCGCGAGGGTGGCGAGGCGCGCTACCGACTGCTGCGACCGACGCGTCAGCACGCCCGCACTCGACTGGAGCGGGCCGGTGAGGTGGAGACCTTCCGCGAGCGGCATCGCCAGCACTACACCGAGATGGCGTCGCGGACGATCCCGCATGGTCCGGGTGCTCCCAGCGCCTGGCGTCGCAACCTCGCCGAGCTCGACAACTTCCGCGAGGCGCTCGGCTCCGACGAGCATCCCGCTGATCCGGCGGCCGTGCTCGAGCTCCTCGTCGGGCTGACGCTCACCTGGCAGCGCTTCGGTCTCACTCGCGAAGGACGCGAGCGCCTCGAGGCTGCCCTGGGGCGGGCCGGCGAGAGCGTCGAGCCTCGCCTGCGAGGTCGGGCGCTCCTCTGCCTGGCACAGCTCGCCGGGCATCAAGGCGATCACGCCGGTTGTCGCAGCGCCCTGCACCGCGGGCTCGACCTCGTGGATGCCAAGGAGGACCAGCGCCTGCTGGCCACCGCCAACGGCTGGCTGGCGGTCACGCATGCCCGCATGGGCGACCTCAGCACGGCGCACGCCCTGGCCGAGGAGCAGCTCGCGCGCAGTCGTCCGAGCGGCGACGTCGCGCAGCTCCTGGCGTCCCTCAACATCCTCGGCAACCTCCGCCTGGAGGCGGCCGACGCCAACAGCGCGAGTCAGGCTTACCAGGAGGCTCTCGGTCTCGCCCGTCAGATTGGCGACGACGAGGCCGTCGCCGGCCAGCTCAACAACCTCGGTCTCATCGCGCTCGAGACCGGTGACATCGAGACCGCGCGTTCGCTGTTCACCCAGGCTCTCGAGCTCAACAAGGCCCTCCACAAGATCCCCGAGCAGGCCAACAACCATCTCAACCTGGGTCTCCTCGCGGCCGTGGCCGGTGACGCGATCGCCACCCGGCAGGAGTGCCGTCGTGCGCTCGTGCTGCTGCAGCGACTCGGGAGCCTGCCGATGGCCTGCGTGGCCCGGCTCATCCTGGCCGGCAGTCACGCACGCGGCGACGAGGTGGTCGCGGCCGGAGAGCTCGTGGGCGTGCTGAAGGTCGTCAAGCGACTGCCGGTCGGTCTCGTGGCGACGGCCCTGGAGTCGGTCGCTCGACTGACCAGCCGTCGTTCCGGTTGGTCGCTGGCGGGTCGCTTGCTCGGAGCTGCCGCTGCCCTGCGCTCGTCAGCCAGCTCGCCTGCCGATGGTCTCGAAGGTCGCTGGATCGAGGAGACGACGACGAGCTGCCGTGAGGGGCTGGGTGAGGAGGAGCTCGAGGAAGCCCTTCGGGCGGGCCGTGCACTGGAAGTCGACTCGGCCATCCGCCTCGCTCAGCAAGCGCTGGCAGAGATGGTCCCGGGGGACGACGCCTCCATCGCCCCCGGGACCTAGCCCGAACAACCATCCGGGCTGACCCGAGCTCACTCAGGCGGGTGAGCTCGAGTCGGAGGAAGGACTCCTCAAGGGCAGGGGGCCACCGCACCGGAGCGATCCGTGCCTGCTGAAGTGCGACCGGTCGGGCCTTCCAGGCCACCCGCACCCACGGCCACCACCAGGAAGGCGGAGTCGTCGCTGAGGACGGCCAGTGGGAAGGAGAGCCCGCTGCCGAGATCGACCTCGCAAGCCGGTGCAGCCGGTGAAGCGAGAGGCGTGCGGTAAAGACGGTAGGAAGACACGAGGCCGCCAGCGGGAGGCTCCGACCAACTCAGCTCGTAGCCGATGGGGATCTTGGCGATCCGGAACGGAGAACCACCGCCACGGGGGTCGGAGACCTCGCCGGGAGGCGGGTCCTGATCACATTCGAAGCTGCGCTGCTCACGACGGATGTCGTCGACGTACCAGCCTTCGGCGGGCACCGAGCCGTCGGAGGAGAAGCGCCAGCGGAATTGGACCGACGAGCCGACGAGGCTCGTGAGGTCGACCTCGACGTCACTCCACGCGATGGTGCCGGTCCACGCGGGCCGACCACCGAGGGGGCCGTCGTCGAGCGCGCCGTTGTAGCCACCGGTGAGGATGAGGGCGTTGGCGTCGTTCCAGCCGCCGCCGTCGGCGCTGTACTCGAGCGCACCGCCGTCCCAGCCGCCTTCACTGGCGACGCGATGGCTGAAGACCAAGAGCTGGCCCGCGATGATGTCGGTGAGGGCGGGCATGACGAGGACCTGGTCGTTGGTTGCGTCCTGATCGGGCACGAACCAGCTCGTCATCGGGCTGGAGCTGTCGGCGGTGCTCAGCTCCCAGGCGCCGCCGCCTTGCAGGGACTCGGTCGTCCAGCCGCCGATGCCGGACTCGAGGTCGTCGAGGTCGCGCACGGTGACGACGAGCGTGCCGCTCTCCTGGTCGAAGCCGTTGGTGACCGGGCCCTCCGCCTCGGTGGCGTTCAGCTCCAGGCCGAACTCGATGAGGGAGCCACAGACGAAGTCGGGGGTCGTGCGGACGAGGAAGTGCGGATCGTCCGAGCGCGCGCCGGTCTCGCTGACGATGTCGGGCCAGGTTCCGTCGGGAGCGACGACCTCGACCTCGGGAGTCATCGTCGTGAGCGTGCCGACGACGGAGCTGGCGTCCAAGCTGCCGCGGTTCTCGACGTCGATGAGGACCAGGAAGGTCTCGTCGGGATCGACGATGCCGTCACCGTTGCCCATGCTGTCGTCGATGGCGTGAGCCTGGTAGCGCAGGCGCGCGGCGGGAGTGCGACAGGCCGCGGCGTCGATCCCGTCGACGGTCTCGGCGCCCGTGCCGGCCGCGTCGAGGTGATCGGAGAGACGGGAGTCCGCCGCGCCGCCGCCGTCCCATGAGGTCGAGATCTTGCCGTAGATGTCGTACTCGTCGGTCGCGAAGCAGCTCGCGAGCCCGCCGGTGAGCTGACCGACGATGCGCTGGTTCTGATCGAAGAGCGCGGAGCCGGACGAGCCGGGCTCGGTCGTGCCTTCCTCCCACTCGGTCACGCGCCAGTGGGTGCCGTCGTCGACGAGGGTGTCGGCGTTGAACGACCACTTCATCGTGTCGAGGTCGGGGTGGTGGATGCCGGTGGACTCGGTGCCCGGGTCGGTCGAGCGTGACCAGCCGTTGTAGTGCACGTCGAACTCGACCGGGATCTCGTCGATCATCTCGATGAGGTAGAAGTCCGACGGTGCGTAGGTGGCGAGGAAGTTCGCGCCACCACCGGCGAGCTGGGCCGGGCCGGGGTCGCCCGCGCCGCAGTCGGGACGCCGGTAGTGGAACTGCAGGCTCGTGGTCGCGGCGTCGGCCGGCGAGAAGCAGTGCTCGGCGCTGAGCATGAGGTTGCGACAGTCGTTGGAGGTGTTGTTCACCAGCGAGCCCGAGCAGACCTCACCTCCGCCCACGAGGATGAGCACGATGCCACGGGTCTGGTCCTGCCAGAGGTCGGCCTCGGGACAGGCCACGTCGATGTTGCAGTCGCCCGAGCCACCGACGCCGTGGCTGTGGATGCCCGTGCCGACGGAACCGACCGGGCGGTAGCCATGGGTCAGCCGCGTGAGGTGAAGGTCGACTTCGCTGGGGTCGGTCGTTCCCGGCAGGAGCAGGCGCAGCTCGAAGCGATCGGTCTCGTACGGGAGCGTCCAGAGCTGACCGTGCGGCTTCTCATCGGCAGCCGTGTAGGTCACGAGCTTGTTGCCGGCGCGGTCGAGGAGGGTGAGGCGCGCGCCGTCGGGCAGCGTGAAGCGATCGAGGCCGAGGACCATCCACAGGGCGCCGGGTGACTCGAGCACGTAGCGCCAGACGAGGTGACCGGAGGGCAGGTCTTCCCAGGTGCCGGCGGAGAGCGGGGTCACGTCGAGCTCGTGCGGTGCTGCCACGCGGAGGGGACCCGGCTCGACGCGTTTGTCGTCCTCGGCGAGAAGAGCCGGCACGTCGACGGGGGGCGCGGTGAAGCGATCGACGAGCGCCGACGGCAGCAAGGTCGTGTTCGGCTGCTGAGCGAGAGCGGGCGCAGCGAGGCCGACGAGCACGACGAGATGGATACAACTTCGAAACATCCGAGGACTCCGAATCCCGAGCGGCGAGATGCCTTGCTCAGAACATGGGGTCCAGATGTATCGGCTCTGTTTCGGTTCGAAAAAAAGCGGAACCGCAACCGATCACGCGACGTTCACAGCGCCTCGAAGCTCGTGTCGTCGAGCACGGGCAGCGCGATCCAGGCCCGTGCACCGCCCTCGGGCTCGTTCTCGATGCCGGCGCGACCGCCGTGCACCTCTGCCACCACCTGCACGACCTTGAGACCGAGCCCGGTGGAGTCGTCGCTGCGGGGTGAGGCTTCGAGCTCCGAGAGCGTGCTCACGCTGCCCTGTGCGAGACCGGGACCGTCGTCGGTGACCTCGAAGAGCAGCTCGCTCGGACCAGATTCCCGCGCGCTCACCGTGACCTCGTCCCGGGCGAACCGGAGGGCGTTGCGAATCAGGTTTTCGAGCGCACGCGTGAGTCGACCACCGTCGGCGGAGAACGATGGCAGCTCGACGGACACCTCGAACTGCAAGCGTCGTCCCTGCTCCTCGGCGAGGGGCTCGAGCGAGCGGACCGTCCGACGGATGAGCTCGGAGGGGAGGATGCTCTCGCGATGCAGGTCGCCCGCATGCTCGAGACGCGCGATCTCGAAGAGATCCTCGGTCATGACCACGACGCGATCGAGGTCGAGCCGCGCGGTCCCCACCGTGTCGCGCAGGTCGTCGGCTTCAGGACGCGTGGCGACGTCGGCGGAGAGTCGATCGAGGCAGGCGCTGAGCGCGGTCAGCGGCGTGCGCAGGTCGTGGGCGACCTGGGCGATCCACGCCCGTCGGTTGGAGTCGGCACGCTGGAGGTCGTCGACGAGACCGTTCACGCGCTCGCGCAGGTCGTCGAGACGATCACCGAGCAGGCGGACCTCGCCCCAGCCGGCACCGGTGAAGGGCTGCTCGATGCGGCCGTCCTCGGTCACGGGCTGGCAGGCCTGCTCGGCGAGCCGGACGACCGGTCGCGTCAGCCAGCGGGCGAGGAGCCAGGCGACGAGCAGGACCAGCGCGACCACGGCGAGCACGGTCGCCGCCGCCGAGAGTCGCCCGCCGCTCTCCATGCGCTCTGACGGCGTCGACTCCGGGTTCGAGAGCACCGCGAGGTCATGGAGCGATGGGGGATTCGGCAAGTGTTCCTCGGGCGACCAGGCGAGCAGGTCGACGAGGACCAGTCGATGCCGACCATCGGCCAGCGGTGCGGAGAAGCCCCGCCAGAGCTCGCCTTCCTCGCCGTGCTCGACGAGGTGCACGCACTGCTCGTCACCGTGTTCCCAGTAATCGAAGCTCTCGGTGGAAGCGTCGTGGTGGGCGACGACGATCCCGTCGGCATCGACCACCATCGGGTAGGTGTACTGCTCGATGAGGGGGGCGAGGAGGTCTTCCGGGGGTGGCTCCGGCGAATCGGGATCGAAGAGGCCGGTATCGGCGAAGTACGCGGTCTTTTCGTCCCAGTGCTCGAGCCCGTCGGGGCAGAGCACGCCGGGCAGGTAGCGGGCGTCGTTCCAGGCGAGGGCTTCGACGCGGTCGGCGACGAAGCGGGTGAGCAGCGAGGCCACCACGAAGGTGCAGGCCAGGGCGAGGAAGAGCCGGACCTGCATCCTCTGAAGCCAGGGGAGACGTGCGTCGGAGCTCATTCGGGCTCCTGCAGGGAGTAGCCCACGCCCCAGATCGTGACGATGAAGGTGGGGTCACCGGGCTCGTCCTCGACCTTGGCGCGCAGGCGACGGACGTGGAGGTCGACCGTGCGGGTGTCGTCGGCGTCGTCGCGATCCCACACGGCGTTGAGCAGGGCGGCGCGAGTCCACGCGCGGCGTGGGTGCTTCATGAAGAAGGCCAGCAAGTCGAACTCGCGGGGGGTGAGCGAGACGGGCTGACCGTGCTTGCGCACCGAGCGCGCCTCGGCGTCGAGCTCGAGATGACCCGCGCGGAGGACCTTGCGGCTCGGTGCTGCGGTGTCTCGGGAGGCGGTGCTCACGCGACGGAGGACGGTGCGGACCCGGGCGAGGAGCTCGGCGAGGTGGAAGGGCTTGGTGAGGTAGTCGTCGGCGCCGGCGTCGAGCCCTTCCACGCGCTTCTCCAGCGCATCGCGAGCGGTGATGACGATGACCGGATCGGCGCGTCCATCGTCGCGAAGACGCCGGCAGAGCTGGAGCCCGTCGCCGTCGGGGAGCCCGAGGTCGAGGATGACGAGGTCGCGGGGCGTGGTCAGTGCCTGCCCTGCCTCGACGTGGGTGGCGCAGGCCTCGACGGTGGCGCCGGCTCCCCGGAGAGCCTCGACGACCTCCTGGCGGATCCGCCCGTCGTCCTCGACGACCAGCACGCGACGCCCCTCGAGCAGGCGAGGAGACGGCGGTGTCGCCGAGTGAGTGGTGTCGAGGGAGTGCATGCTGGTGCTCTGTCGCCGAGGTTCCGTGCTTTGGATCGACGATGGATCGTAGTCCCTGGAGAGGCCCGACGACCGAGTGAACCGGAGCGTGTCTGAAGATACGTGAGGATTCGCGAGTGGAGGAGAACGAAGCCAGGGGCGACGAGGCGCGTCGAGGCTGCACGTGAATCTCGGCGTCAGGGCACTGGAGTGGCGCAGGTGACCGAGGAGGTCCAGTAGCCACGAGCGATGGGAGGAGGCGGCATGAAGGTCTACCTGGACGACGAGCGTCCGACGCCCGCGGGTTGGGTGGGGGTCCGCTGGCCGGAGGAAGCGATCCGCTTGCTCGAGTCGGGCGAGGTCGAAGAGATCAGTCTCGATCACGACCAAGCCCGGATCATTCGTGAGTGTTCGTCGCGAGTGGCCGGAGACGCTAGGCGAGAAGGGCGAACGTAGGCGCGAGGACCGGAGGCGCACTTCGACGGTGCGTCGAGGACCGAGGGACGAGTACGCCTTTCGCAGGCAGCGGATCTGGCCACGCAGTAGAAGACTCACGAATGATCCGGGCTAACGATGAACGAGGGACCGGCTACGACGTCGTGCTGTGGATCGAGGAGGCCGTGGCGAACCGTGGCTTCGAGCCGCCGCTCATGCGGGTCCACTCGGCCAATACGTCAGCGCGCCGGAAGATGGAGCAGGGGATTCAATCGGTGCATCGCCTGATGCGGGCGAGATCGAGGGAGGAGTGAAGGCGTGCTCACCTGTCACGACCTGGAGTACACGAGCTGGAGCCCCGACTTCTCGAGCTCGGGTCAGCGGAACCCGCACTGGACGAAGGTGACCTGCGCCGGCGTCGTGCTCACGACGTCCTTGGAATGGACCGAGTGGGCGGAGAACCCCATCCAGGTCTTTCCGTGCGAAGAGTGCGGTCACGATGGCTGTGAGCCCGGTGGCTACGTCCACGTGTCTCGGCTCGGCGATCACGTGCTGTGGTCACGTCCGCTGCTCGATGAAGACGACGAGTGGGGGCGAGAGGAGTACACGCCACCGGACTCGATTCGAGAGCACGGCGTGCTGGTGTTCTCGCGAGAGGTCTGGAACGGACTGCACGAGCGTCGGGGGCGGGTCCCGCCGCAGGCAGCGCTCGTCCCGGCCACGCGTCGCGTGCTGGCCGACTGCTGGCGAGCCTCGGCGCCGTTTCGGACCGAGCGACTGGACGAGATGCTTCCGTTCCTTCGCGAGCGTCTCGACTGCGGGGACAGTCTCGCTCCGGATGAGGCTCTCCGTCTCTCGAGTCGGCTCATCGAGTGGCTGATGGAGGCGCCGGACGCGCCCGTTGTCGGCGAGCTGCGTGCCCCGAGCACGCTCGGTGCCGTGCTCGAGACCCTGCAGCTCGACGGCGGACGCGGATGGCGCTGGCCCGCGTTCGCGCTTCGTGGAGACGAGCCGCTGCTCGCCCTGTCGCGTGAGGTGGTGTTCGTGCCCGATACGTCGTTAGGGTGACTCGCCGCAGCGCGACCGATGATCGACGACGCGCACGGGCGTGCTGAAGTCGTCGATGAGCACCCAGCCCACGAGAGACTGTCCGGTCAGGGAGCGCCCGGGTGCTTCGTGGAGGACGAGCTCGTCGGCCTCGCGTTGGAGGCAGGCCGAGTAGCAGTGGTCGGAGCTCGCCGACAGGAAGAGGCGTTGGTCCGGCGCCGGGATCGGAGGCAGCGGGGTGTACGGCGAGGCGCAGCCGAAGGCGTCTTCGTAGGTCTCGGCGGTGAGCAGCCAGCTCGCGCCTCGGTGCGATGGGCAGACGTCGCGGCTCGGGACGGTGCTCCAGAGAACCTCTTCGCAGGTGCTACCGGCTGCGCGTGGAGACAGGTGTCCACAGCGACCGGCGACGTGCACGGTGTAGCACGCGAACGAAGGAGAGTCGTCGTTTCGGATCGAGTGGCTACGGAGCGTGGCTCTCGGGAAGTTGGCCTGGAGCGCGGGCCCCGTCGGTCCCTCGGACTCGCGCAGCACGAAGGTCTCTTCCGCCGCGAGCGGACGCGCGTCGTCCCAGCTCACCACCGTCCTGTCCCCTGACTTCCGGACACGCAGGACGGGCTCGAGCGTTTCGGGCAGCTCGATGACGGGGACCGTCACGGGGGGCAGGCATCGTTGGCCGACGAGACCACCGCCCGGTCCCCGCGTGTCGCACGCGTTCGGACGCAATGCGCTCTCGGCTTCGAGCACGTAGTAGTACGTCGTTTCGGTGACGACGTCGCGGTCCCTCCAGCCGACGGAGCTGAGACCGCTCACCAGCGGTGGGTTGGCGAGGGCGTCCTCACAGCTCACCGTGCTCCGGTAGAGGGAGTAGGTGCCGGCCTCACCACGATGCCAGAGCGCGGGTGTCCACGAGACCCTCACGACCTCCGGGCAGAGGGCCGCCGTTCCGACTGCCTCGAAGGTCGGTGGCTCGTCCACCAGGAGTCGGGTCGTGGTTCGAGCCTCGCAGCCCGGGAGCGATGGACAGCTGAGCACGACCTCGACGTCGACGTCGACCGACGCGGTGAAGCGAAGGATCGGATCGGTCGAGACCTCCATGCCTTCGACGATCCACGAGAGGGATGCTGGCTCGGGGCAGCCATCCAGGCGCAGGGTCGTGCCGTCGATGACGCTCTCCTCGTCTCGACAGCCGACGACCTCGGGCGGGAGACGCACGCCCCGCAGCCGGCAGGACTCGCAGTCGTTCGGCTCGACCTGTGCTCCCCAAGTGCGGTGTGTCTGCCAGGGTGGTGTTTCGAGCGTGGGGATGACGAGATCGTCCTCGACGTTGCAGCCGTGGTAGTCGTGTTGGTTCCACTGCGTGCGGGGCTCGATCGATCCGGGGATTTCGTGAACGACGAGACCCTCCGTGCTGCACAGGACGATCTCGGCCGCAGCGTCGTCGTCGAGGTTGGTCACCACCGGTCGGAGGCGACCCGGTGCGCCGAGGAAGTCTGCTTCGTGCAGCGCGTCCCCGCTGAGCCCATCGAGGATGCGCCACGTGCTCGCGTCGGTGACGATGACCTCGGCGCTCTCGTCGCCGTCGAAGTCGAACGCGGTGAGACCGGGCCGGACCGCGAAGTTGGTCTCGACCGGCACGGACCAGAGGGAGACGAGCTCACCTCCCTCCCAGTCGTGAGCCTGAACATCATCGGGAGTGCTGACGAGCAGCTCGGGTCGGGTGTCGGAGTCGAGATCGACGAGGGCGGGGGCGTCGATCCAGCTCGTAGCGCTCGTGCTCAGCACGAGGGGCGAGATGCGTGGGGTCCCGAGGGCATCGAAGACGTGGAGCTCGACGCCCGAACCGCCGGAGCGGAGAGCGGTCACCACGAGCTCGGGAGTGTCGTCACCGTCGAGGTCACCGAGCGCGGTGGAGCCGTTGTCGAGCCCGGTGGACCAGAGCAGGCGACCGTCGGCAGCGAACACGCCGGTCCCGCAAGCCAGCTCTTGCCCAGGCTCGGCGGGGAGGAGGTCGACGGCGTTGCAATGGAGGGGAAGAGAGGTGGAGGTGCCACCGCTCCAACCGCCGCTGCCGTCGGCACTGAGGACCACGTCACCGACGTGGACCTCGGCGAGGCCGTCACCGTCGAGGTCGACGACGCCGAGGTTGGCCTGACCTCCGGAGAGCTCGCTGGGCCACGGATGGCGAAGAGGGGCTGGTCCGTTCGTGACGTGCCGAACGATGAGCTCGGTGTCGGTGGCCAGCAGCAGACGTTGCTGGGTTCCATCCACGACAGCGATGGCGAGCAAGGGACGGACGCCGTCGACGAGGGCGTGACCTCCACGGACGTCGCCATTGCCTCGGAAGCTGTAAGCGCGGCCGTCGAGAGTGAGCACGTACAGGATGGGACCGCTGAAGGGGTCGACCTCGACGACCGGGGTGGCCACCGGCGTGGCCGTGGTCCGGGTCCACTCCTCGACCGGCGGGGCGGGGAGGCCAGCGAGGAGGGGGGAGGCGGTCGTCAGGGCGACCACGAGGCCGAGAACCCGCCAGGGCCACGAACGGCCGCAGTCTTCGTTCGTCGCGTCGTGTCGGCGCAAGGGTCCCTCCGCGCAAGCCTGGATGGATGGAATGTCGCCCTCAGCGGCTTGGCGTCAAGAGGGGAGGGTGCGTCACGGCTCGAGCGGGAGGTAGGTGTCGCGAGCGGAGTAGTGGTTCAGCGCGCGCAGCAGCTCGGCATTGGTGGCCGACGGCTTCTGACGGAGCGCTTGAGCGATCACGTCCTCGAAGAGCTCGCCGCTGAAGGCGAGCCACCAACCCTTGGCTCTCACGACATTTGGTTGGAGAGCCAGGTCGAGGTCGTCGTCGGGTACGTCGTCGTCGATGGGTGAAGGCTCGCCGACGTACACCTCGTCTTCGAGGTCCGGAGACTCGGGGACGTTCTTCCAGTAGACGTCGAAGTCGACTCGGTCCGCGCTCGCCTTGGGTCGCCCATCGAGGTGGTAGCAACCCAGCTCTTCTCGGCGGACGGCGTCGATGACGTCCGTGAGCTTACAGAGACGGTTGTTGGGAGAGTCGGTGCTCACGTCGTCTCCTGAGCTGGGCTTCGCTGGGTGCGGGGCTTGGACTGCCGCTGCTGGTTGATGGTTGCACGTTCGCAGCGCGGGTGCTTCAATTCGCTCGGAGGGAATTGGAGGGAGCTCGCGGACTTGCAGCCTGCAATCCGCGTCTCGCATCCCGTCCCTCCTTGGAGGGTCGTCCGCCTGGGAGCGGACTCGGTTTCCAACACCGACGGACGGGGTTCGAATCCTCGCGACCCTGCCACGGCTTCGTAGCTCAGCTGGTAGAGCACCGGCCTGTTAAGTCGGGGGTCGCAGGTTCGAGTCCTGCCGGAGCCGCCATTCATGATGCCCATGCGCCGTGACTCTGAGGCGAGTCATGCCCGTCGCTCTCCGCGGAGCTCGTTCCTCCGTGGCGTGGGAGGGGTGTGCCTTAAACACTCGTTCAGTTGGTTCCTGATGACGAGCGAAGGGGGTTAGTCGCGCACTGGTCGGTACGGGTCCTTGGGAGGGTAAGGGCCGTAGGAGCACGGTGGATTCAGGGGCTCAGGCCTGGGCTCGCGAGGGGCTGCCGACCCACCTGCGCCCCGGGCGCCGAGGTGCTAGTCTCTCCTCCCTCTCCCCGCGCCCATAGCTCAGCTGGATAGAGCATCGGACTTCTAATCCGAGGGTCCCAGGTTCGAGTCCTGGTGGGCGCGCCACGCGGAACGCCCTTGAATTCAGGGGCTTGCGGCAGCTCGATGAGCGCGGAACGGACCCGGCGAAACAGCCGTTGCGGACGGTTTGCGGTCACTGCTCTTGACCGTCCCTGCCCCTAGCTGGACTTGGGGTCTTCGAAACCCGTGGTTTCTTGGCGTCCAAGACCTCGACGCCGGCCCGCAGGTCGGACTCCACGGCGCCGACGTACCTCTGCGTCATCGTGAGTGTCGCGTGGCCAAGGATGCGGCGAACCACGTCCAGGTCGACGCCCCGACGGACCATCCTGGTGGCCGCGGTTCGGCGCAGGTCATGGAGGCGCGGGTTGCGGAGGCGTACGCGCTCGAGGACGTGCGGCCAGGCCGTCCTTGGTCAACGTGAGGCGGCCGCCTCGTGAGCCCGGGAAGACGCGACGACGGGGGCTCCCCTCTTCCCATTTCGGCTAGCACGGCTGGGAGGGACGTGTGTGGGTAGGTCCCTGCCGGCTGTTTCGCTACCGGAACGCCTCGGCTCCCCGTCTCTAACGTCTAGTGGCACGATCCCCCGCGGGCATCTCGGAGCTGGGCCGGCGAGGATGCTCGAGACGTAGACCCGGAGAGCCTCCAGTTCCAACTGATGATCGGGTGCTCGTCGAGGGCGGAACGTTCTGGTGCGGGGCGCACGCGGAGGACGAGAAGGCGCCTGGCTTTGATCCGGACGCTCGCCCTTGGGACGGACCAGTCGAGAGAGTCACCGTCGAGAGCTTTCGTCTTGGTCGCCATCCG
>JBCCFW010000195.1:0-13819 GCA_039029535.1 Acidobacteriota bacterium | reverse complement strand
CGAGCTCGGACTGCTCGAGCAGCTTGTCGATGCCGGCCTGCACGTCTTCGAGCTGCCCCTTGGTCGCCAACGGGCCCATCCGCACCTCGCGCAAGGCCGGGTTGCCGACCTTCGTGCGGGCGATCTCCTCGCCGAGGGCCTCGCGGGCCTCCTCGATCATCGACTCGGGGATGAGCACGCGACGGATGGCCGTGCACTTCTGACCGGCCTTCTGAGTGACGTCACGGGCGACCTCGCGGAGGAAGAGGTCGAAGGTGTCGGTGCCCGACTCGACGTCGGGGGCGAGGACGGCCGCGTTGAGCGAGTCGGCCTCGACGTTCACCCGCACCGACTGACGCAGCAGGTTCTCCTGCGAGCGGATCCGGTAGGCCGTGTTGGCCGAGCCCGTGAAGGCGACGACGTCTTGCGGTCCGGCATGGGAAAGGAGGTCGCCGACGGAGCCCGCGATGAAGGAGAGCGCGCCAGCCGGGAGGACCTTGCCCTCGACGAGGATCTCGATCATCCGCTCGGCCAGGAGCGCGGTGCTCGTTGCCGGCTTGGTGATGACGGGCATGCCCGCCAGCAGGGCCACCGCGGCCTTCTCGGCGAAGCCCCAAGCGGGGAAGTTGAAGGCGTTCACGTGGATGGCCACGCCATGGAGGGGGCGCAGGAGGTGACGACCGACGAAGCGGGGGCTGCGCGCCAGGCGCAGCGGCTCGCCGTCGGCGAAGAAGCTCGTGCCCTCGTCGAGGCCGCTGGCGATCTTGGCGTAGGCGGAGAGCGTGCCGGTGGCGCCGTCGACGTCGAACTTGGCGTCGCCGCGGGTGTTGCCGCCGTTCTGCCGCGCGAGGTCGAGGAGCTCGTCGCGGTACTCGTGAAGAGCCGAGGCCATGGCCTGCAACATCTCGCCACGCTGGTGGAAGGTCATGCCTCGCAGGGCCGGGCCGCCCTCGCGACGAGCGAAGTCGACGGCAGCGCCGAAGTCGAGCCCCTCGGTGGAGGACTCGGCGAGGACGTCCTCGGTGGTGGGGTCGAAGAGGGAGGAGCGCTTGCCCGTTCCCTCGTGCCAGTTTCCGCCGACGTGACTGCGCAGCAGCTTGGTCATGACGTGATTCTCCATCTCAAAGGAAACGGCGCCCGAACCCTGGGGGAAGGGTCCGGACGCCGAGAGTCAGGGCGCGATCACGCCCGGCAGAACTTGACGTACTCGAAGTCGATGGGCTGACCGTTGACGCCCTTGGGGGGCGGCGCGATCCAGTTGGCGTACTGGCCCGGGCGATGACAGGCGACCATCTGCTGCTTGACGTAGGCGTAGTCCTCCGCCGTCGGAAGCCACTCGTTCTTGCGCTTGGCGTGCTCTTCGGAGCCGACGAGCTGTCCGTCCGGCGAGAAGGGCATGTGGGCGAAGACGCCGATGTCGCGGTTGAAGCGCTCGGAGGGCAGCGACAGACGCTGCGAGACCCCGGCGGCTTCCAGGCTCTTGTTCCAGATGTTCAGGGCCCGCTCGCAATCCTCGCGGTAGCTGTCGCGGAGGACGAGGTTCATCGCCCGGCGAAGCGGGATCTCGCGATCGGTGACGGAGCCTCCCTCGTCGGGGGCCTGGTAGACGTAGTGGTCCTCGAGCGCGACGTGGTCGGGCCACTTCTTGTCCGAGCCCTCCTGGTAGCGCCCCTTGAGCCCCGACGCGAAGTAGCTGGCCGCGTTGCTCGAGTCCTCGCTGCCGAAGAGGTCGAGCGAGGCCGAGTACCACTCGTTGATGTACTTCTGAATGATGTCGAACGGGATGCCGCCGCCGGCCCGCACGTCCTCGTTGGGGTCGGCCTTCATCAGGTCCGCCGTCCGCTGAACCACGCGGCCGACACCCTTCTCGCCGACGAAGAGGTGATGCGCCTCCTCGGTGAGCATGAACTTGGTCGCGCGGGCGAGGGGGTCGAAGCCGCTCTCGGCCAGCGAGGCGAGCTGGTACTTGCCGTCGCGGTCGGTGAACATGGTGAAGCAGAAGAAGGCGAGCCAGTCCTCGATGGGCTTGTTGAAGGCACCGAGGATGCGTGGCGAGTCCTCGTGGCCCGAGCGACGCTGGAGCATCTCCTCGGCTTCTTCACGACCATCGCGACCGAAGTACTCGTGGAGGAGGTGGACCATCGCCCAGAGGTGACGGCCTTCCTCGACGTTGACCTGGAACAGGTTGCGCAGGTCGTAGAGGCTGGGCGCGCAGTGACCGAGCAGGCGCTGCTGCTCGACCGAGGCCGGCTCGGTGTCGCCCTGGGTCACGATGATGCGTCGAAGCTCCTTGCGGAACTCACCGGGGACCGACTGCCAGGCGTCCTTGCCGAGGTTGTCGCCGAAGTGGATCTTGCGGTCCTGAGTCGGCTGTGCGAGGAAGATTCCCCAGCGGTAGTCGGGCATCTTCACGTAGTCGAAGTGAGCCCATCCCTTGGCGTCGACGGAGACCGCAGTCCGGAGATAGATGTCGTCCTGCTGGAAACCCTCGGGGCCCATCTCCATCCACCAGTCGATGAAGTTGGGCTGCCAGGCTTCGAGCGCCTTCTGGAGCTTGCGATTGCTCGCGAGGTCGACGTTGTTGGGGATCTTCTCGTCGGAGAGGCTCATGGACGGGCTCCAAGTGTAGAAGGCAGTTGAGGACGAATCATCACGTGCGGTTGTAGTCGAACTCGGGGCTCTCGGGACGGCCGTACAGGGTGAGGGCGCCGCCCTTGCCGACCGCGTTGGGGCGCTGGAAGATCCAGTTCTGCCAGGCCGACAGTCGGCCGAAGATCTTGGTCTCCAGGGTCTCGGGGCCCGCGAAGCGGAGGTTTGCTTCGAGACCCGTGAGGGAGTCGGGCGAGAGGCTGACCCGCTCCTCGATGGCCAGGCGCAGCTCGTCGTCCCAGTCGATGTCGTCCATCGCGAGGGTGGCGAGCCCTTCATCTTCGGTCTCGTCGGCCGGCACGGGCTCCTCGCGGGCGAGCAAGGTTTGAGCGTGCTCGGGGTTGGCGAGGAAGCGGGTCGCCATTCGGGTGAGGCCGTTGCCCATGGGATAGAAGCCGTCGTTGGTCGCGGTGGTTTGAAGCGCGACGCCGTCGGCCTCGAGCACGAACGTGCGGTCGGACGCCAGCGCCAGCTCGAGGAGGGTGCCGGTGAAGCAGGAGCCCTCGTCGGCCACGGCGAAGAAGCTCTTGGCCGTCACGTCGAGACGCTTGAGCACGCGCTTGATGTTGTGCACCACGGCGTCGACGAACCAGTCGTTCGCGCGCGAGTCGGCGAGCTGGGAGTCGAGCTGGCGCGCCACCTCGGCGGAGCCGCGGGCTCTCAGCAGCACGAGGCCGATGTCGGGGTGGTTGAAGCGCAGGCGGAGGAGGGCGTCGTCGAGCTCGCGGAAGGCGCGCAGCGGCCACCAGTCCGCACCGAGCTCGGCCGCGCCATCGGCGGGCAGCTCAGGCAGGGAGTCGGGCAGGTTGATGGTGAGCTCGGCAGCGCGGTCGACCGGGCCCCAATCGAGGGTGACGTGACGGTAGGCGAAGCCGCCCTCGCCCTCTTCGGGCGTGACCGGGGCGAGGGTGATGCCCTTGCGGTCGGCGTGACCGTCACCGGCCACCTCGCGCACGCGCTCGTCGACCTTCTCGACGAACTTCGACGACGGGAACACGCCGTCGACGAGACCCCACTGCACCGCGCGCTTGCCCTTGATGCCCTCGGCCAGGGTGCAGAAGACGTCGGCCAGGTCCTTGCGAACCAGGCGCTTGTCGACCACGCGGGTGAGACCGCCGGTTCCGGGCAGCACGCCGAGGTAAGGGACCTCGGGCAGGGCGACGGCCGAACGGCGGTCGTCGACGAGGTACATCTCCTTGCAGGCCAGCGGGAGCTCGTAACCACCACCCGAAGCCACGCCGTTGAGACCGGCGATGTAGGTCTGGCCCGAGTTCTCCGTGGAGTCCTCGAGACCGAGCCGTGTCTCGTTGGTGAACTTGCAGAAGTTCACCTTGAAGGCGTGGGTGGAGCTGCCGAGCATGAAGATGTTGGCGCCGGCGGAGAACACGCCGTCTTGGGCGCTGGTCACCAGCACGGCCGACACCTCGGGATGCTCGAAGCGCAGGCGCTGGACCGCGTCGGCGAGCTCGATGTCGACGCCGAGGTCGTAGGAGTTCAGCTTGAGCTCGTAGCCCGGCCGAAGCCCCCCGTCCTCCTGGACGTTCATCTTCAACGTCGCGACGGGTCCGTCCACCGAGAGCTGCCAGTGGCGGTACCGGTCGGGATGAGTCTCGAACACGATCGGTTCTTGCGTCGTCGCTGTCTCTGCCATGACCGAGAGCATGCCCGGTCTCGGCCCGACTTGCAAGATAGTGCGTTGACGTGACCGCTTGGCTGCAATATCTTGCAATCGTGTCGACGGTGAAGAAAGACGGAAGGGAGACCTGGCTCAAGCCCTTGGCCGAGCGCGTGCGGCGCTTGCGGCAGGAGCGGGGCTGGACCGTGAAGGAGGCGGCAGCGCGCAGCGACCTGAGCCCTCGCTTCTTCGCGCAGCTCGAGGCGGGGGAGGCCAACATCGCCCTGAGCCGCCTGGCACGGGTGGCCGGTGCCTTCGGGATGCAGCCGGTCGAGCTGATCGACGAGGCGACACCCTCACCGACGCGGCGCTCCATCGAGAGGATGCTCCGCGGACGCAGCGAAGAAGAGCTGCGCGACTGTCTCGCCGCTCTCGAGGACCTCGTCGGCGACGGGGCCCGACGCGGTGTCGCGCTCCTTGGGCTGCGGGGCGCCGGCAAGAGCCGGCTGGGGCAGGCGCTCGGTCGACGTCTCGGCTTGCCCTTCGTCGAGCTCGACGATCGCATCGAGGCACGGGCGGGGATGACGCTCACCGAGATCTTCTCGCTGCACGGTGAAGCGCACTACCGCCGTCTCACTCAAGAGACCCTCGACTCTCTCGTCCGCGAGGGACAAGAGTGCGTGGTCGCCTTGCCGGGCGGTATCGTTCATGACGACCAGGCCTGGTCATCGGTGCGCCGCCGCTTCACGACCGCCTGGCTCCGCGCCGAGCCCGAAGACCACTGGGAGCGCGTGCTGGGTCAGGGCGATCGCCGCCCGATGGCCGGGCGCGAGGACGCGATGGGGGAGCTGCGCGAGCTCCTCGCCCGACGCGAGCCGCTTTACCGGCGAGCCGACCTCACCATCGACACGTCCGGTCGTCGCGAGGATGAGAGCCTGTTGCAGCTCCTGGACGCTCTCGCTCCCGAGGGTTGGTCGGTGACGGCGTCCAGGTGAGCACGCGCTTGCCGGATCGGCTGCGACCTCCGGCCGCCGTGCTCTTCGATCTCGACGGGACGCTCGTCGACTCCGAGCCCCTTCATCTTCAGGCGCAGCTCGTCGTCATGGAACGTCGCGGGGCTTCGATGGGGGAGGACGAGTTCAGCGAGTTCATCGGTTGGGCCGAAGAGCCGTTCTGGACCGAGATGTGCCGTCGCTACCGTCTCGATGCCTCGCCGCGAGAGCTGGCTGAGGAGCGCACCGAGATCTTGCTCGGGCTCTTCGAGGAGTCACCGCCCGTCGTGCTCCCCGGGGTGCGCGAGCTGCTCGAGCTGCTCGAGCGTCGGTCGGTGCCGCGGGCGGTCGCGTCCTCGTCGCCTCGGCGGCTGATCGAGGCCGCGCTGCATGCGGCGAGCCTACGTGAGCTCGTTCCGACATGGCGTTCTGGCCATGACGACGTCGCACCGGGGCGGGGCAAGCCATCGCCCGATGTCTACCTCGCGGCCGCGGCGGCGCTGGACGTCGACGCGAAGGATTGTCTCGCCGTCGAGGACTCGACGACCGGCCTGACGGCTGCGTTGGCCGCTGGCTGTCATGCCATCGCAGTGCCGTGTCCGAGCCATCCCGATCCGGGCCTGGACGACGCCGACCTGCGGCTCGAGAGCCTGCACGAGCTGGTCGCCGACCTGTCCTGAGGGCGTCTCGATCCGAGACTGAGAGCGGCTCGGGAGCGGGCTCGCCAGCCCTTCGTTCACTAAAGCGAGCCCTGAGGGTCCGACTGAGGAGCGTGGCCTTGAAGGTCGTGGTCGACGTGACGAAGGTCCTTCAACCCGAGTTGGCGCATTACCGCACCGACCCGTTCGGAGGTTCCCCCCATGAACGTGTCTGAGCGAAGCCTGAGTAACGCTTCCATTCGACGAGCCGCTGGGCTCGTCGTGTCCCTCGGGGCTCTTCTCGCAACACTTCCCAGTCCCGACACCCTGGCCTGCGCGGAGCCGCCCACCCCGCCCGATCCCAATCCTCAGTTGATCTCCACGGTCCTGCCCGATCGCACCATCGTGCGCGAGGGCGAGACCGTCACCTTCTTCCTCGCGACGACGAACTTCGGTGAGGCTTGGCGATCACCGCCTTTCCGTGCCGACAACACCCGGATCGAGCACGACTTCCAGCCGCGGCTGGTCCGCTTCGCGGTCCCGCCTCCGGAAGGCGACTGCTTCGACCCGTCGAACGTGACCGACCTCGGGCCCGTTCCGGCCGAGTGGACTCGCACGCTCACTCTCGACGATGCCTACAGTCCCTATGCAGACGGACCGGCAGCGGCGGTGGTCACCGCGACGCTGACCGTGCCCGAGGACACCGGGGCCTCCTACGGGATTCAGGCCCGGCTCGTCTCTCGCGCCCATGCGGTCGAGCTCATCCCCAATCGTTCGGCCGTGTCCCGCGACATCCACTACGAGAACGAGGCTCAGACCTGCGTGCTCATCACGGGGGCGGACGATCCCGTCATGCTCCCGAGCGCGCGCTTCTCCCGGCAGGTCAATGCCGGTGCTGCGGGTGACTGGGTTCACACGCAGGTCGTCGTCGATCGCAACGGCTACGAGCCGACGGACGAGCTCCGAGTCGTCGTCGAGCGCGAGAACGTCACCGATCCCATCGATCTCTTCCCCATCGAGCCCAACCAGCTCGTCGACGGTGGGGTGGTGCTGCACGGTGACTCGGCGGCCATCGACATGGCCTGCGGCCTGCACTACCCGTGCTTCGTCGGCATGGCCAACCGTCTCCACGTCACCATTTACGATGGCGACTTCCCGGTCTGGCGGAGTCAGGCCACGTATCAGCACGGCATCGGCGAGGCCTGCGTTGCTCGTGCACCGGCGGCCCATCTCGAGGTCCTCGAGGTCTCGGGCGCGCTGAACGCCGCCGGCGAGCTGACCGATTGCGGCGACGTCGAGATGTACGTCCGTGCCTACGGCCGCAACCCGACCATCGGGTCGCGGTGGCGCGACCTCGACATGTGGCTGGGCTTCCCCGAAGGCGTCGAGATCCTCGACGTCTCGCGTCCGCATCATCACGACAACCCGATGGACAGTCACGAGCATCCCGAGCACGAGCTCTACGCCGACGCCGACGTGTTCATCGAGGGCTCGGAGCTCTTCGTCCATGCGCCCGAGCTCGAGCATCGCTTCCATCGGGGAGCCTGGGTCACGCCGACCAAGTTCGACGACCTGCTCGAGGTCGAGGTCCGGATCCGCATTCCTCAGGCGCTGCTGGCCGAGTTGGACTCGTTCGACTTCTTCGGACCCTGGGTGGTCGGTTACCTCGATCGCAAGCTCTACAGCGACGTCGGAGACGAGTTCAGCCTTCCCATCCGGCACGGTGGCGACACGGTATTCCCCGGCCTCGGCGGCCTGTCCAGCCGTGGTTGCGAGGAGCACGAAGTCGCGCCTGGCGACATCCGCACGGGAACGGGCGAGGTCCGTCCCGGCAGTCGCACTCTCGGCGTGCGTGGTCATCTCCTCGGCGAGGACCGCACCGTTCGGCATGAGGCGAGCCGACGGTGACCGCTTGCCGGTGACCGACGCATCGGCCCGCGCGGGGAAGAGGCGCCCCGCGCGGGCCACTTTTCGTGTTGCTCACCGCCTCGTCCAGCACGAGCAGGCCGCAGTCGATCCGACGACTCGTTCAGCAGGCCGAGCGCGGATCGTGTTGGACGCTCCGATCGCTTGCCCGTTCCTCCGCGCCCTTCGAGCTCCCCGTGACCCCTCACGCTCCCGCTGACGTTCTCGAGAAACCCAGGAGCCAAGAAGTGAACCCACGTCACCTGTCCCTTGCCCTGATCGCCCTGGCGGCGCTGGTCTCGGTCTCACCCGGTCCGAGCCCGGTCCGTTCTTGCCAGCTTCCCCCGACCCCTCCGACGCCACCCGACACCCCGAACCCCCAGATGCTGACCAGCCTTCTTCCCGTGCGACCGATCATGCAAAGGGGAGACGAGGTCAGCTTCACGATGGGTGTCACCAACTACGGCGACCCCTGGCGCAGCCCGTCGGCCTTCTACACCGACGACACGCGAGTGACCGTCGACTTCGAGGCACGCCTCGTGCGCTTCCACGAGACGCCGCCGGAGGGTGACTGCCACGACCCGTCGAACATCATCGATCTCGGTCCGCTCGAAGCGACCTGGCAGACCTTGGTCGAGCTCGACGACGGCTACAGCCCCGGTGCCGACGAGGACGTCGCCTGGGCGGGTCGGGCGGAGGTCGAGGTCGAGCTCCCCGACGAGGGAGGCGACTACGGAATCCTCGCGACCGTTCACGCCTACGCCATGGTCACCGAGACCTACCAGACGGACTGGGGCGGCGGCACGGCGGAGCGCGAGATCGCGTGGGACTCCACCTCGGAGTCCTGCGCCATCATCCTCGAGAACGTCCCGCCCTTCCCGACGGCGCACTTCGAAGACCAGATCAACGCGGCGCTGGCGGGAGACTGGGTCCCCATGCAACTCGTCGTCGAGCGCAACGGCTACGAGCCCGTGGACGAGCTACGGGTGGTGGTCACTCGCGAGAACCCGACCGATCCCATCGATCTCTTCCCGGTCGAGCCGGCGGAGCTCATCGGCGATGGCTCGATCGTCAGCGCCGAGCGTTCGGTCTTCGAGATGGCCTGCGGTCTCCACTTCCCCTGCTTCCCGGGCATGGCCAACCGCCTGCACGCCACGATCTACGACGGCGACTTCCCGGTGTACTTGAGCGAGTGGACGCAGCCCTTCGGGCTCGGTGAGGCCTGCGTCCTGCGGGCGCCCCTGGCCTACATGGACCTGCTCGAGGTCGAGGGCGCCGTGCACGGAGACAGCTTCACCGACTGCGGCGACGTCGAGGTCGAGCTGGCGGCCTGGGCGCGCAACCCCACCATCGGTGGCGTCCTGCGTGACCCCGAGCTTTACATGGCCTTCCCCGAGGGCACCGAGATCTTGTGGGTGTCGGAGCCGCATCATCACGACAACCCACTCGACGACGTGACGCCCACGGCGGGCGCGCTCCTCGCCGATGCCGACGTGGTCATCGACGGTCGTCACCTGCACGTGTTCGGAGCCGACGTGCCCGATCGCTTCGTCGATGGCGTGGCGGCACCCGAGGTCTTCTACGACATGCTCGAGTTCGAGGTGCGCGTGCGCTTCCCTCAGGAGATGCTCGCCGAGATCGACGAGCTCGAGTTCTGGGGACCCTGGGTGCTCGGCTACATGGGGGGCCGCCTGCGCAGCGACGTCGGTGCCATCCATCGCTACCCGGTCATTCACGGGGGAGGCGGGCTCGCCGGCGATCCGACCTTCCCGGGCACCGGTCGCGACCCACGTGCCTGCACCGACCACGAGGTCGAGCCCGGTGACATCCGCACGGGCGACGGCACGAGCCGAAGCGGGGTGCGGACGCTCTCCGCCCGCGACCGCGTCGACACCGGCGGCGTGCGTGTCTCGGGTCGTCGCTTCTCGGGCGAGTAGACCCCACGCGCCCGTCCCTCTCGGAGATGGGCGGGCGCAGCTCGATCAACGCGGGGGGAAGATCTCGTCGCAGGTGCCGGCGAGGATGCGCTGCTTGGCGTCGTCGGACATCGGGAGCTCGAGGAAGGCCTCGACGTTCTCCATGATCCGACGCACGCCCGGCGAGGGCCAGTCGGTGCCGAAGAGGCACTTGTCGGCGATGGCCTCGAGCCGCGGGAAATAGGTCAGCAGCAGCCTCGGCGGGATGCCCGACAGGTCGATGTGCATGTTGCGGTGACGTCGCACGAGATGGAAGGCGGTGTCCATCCAGAGTGGTCGGCCCCCGTGGGCCATGAGGATCTTGAGGTCGGGGAAGTCGACGGCGACGTCGTCGAGGTCCATCGGGTCGCCGTACTTGCCGCGGGCGCCGGGGAAGACCGACGTGCCGGTGTGGACCATGATCGGCACGCCCCGTGACTGACAGCCCTCGTAGAGGAGGCGGAGCCGCTCGTTGCCGTTGAGGTAGTCGTTGGCGTGGGCGAGCTGGTGAGGCGGGTGGACCTTGATGCCGTCGAGCTTCAGGTCGTCGAGCAGGCGGACGACCTCGGCCTCGGGGTCGGGCCCGATGCGGGGGTGGAGACCGCCGAAGGCGATGATGCGGTCGGGGTACCGGTCGCGATAGGCGGAGCAGTACTCGTTGACGCTGTGGTCGAAGCCCATGAGGTCGGGGCTGGGGTAGTTGATGAGGCCGACTCGCGCGATGCCGTCCCGGTCGAGGCTCTCGATGAACTTGTCCGGCTTCTCGATGTAGGTCTCGATCGCGTCCATGTCCTTGCGACGCGAGGCCATGACCTTGCGGACCTCGGGCTTGAGCTGGGTCCAGGGCTGAACGTGGACGTGACAGTCGATGATGCGCACGGGGAGGCTCCGGGAGACGAGTGCGTCCAAGGAGCCGGATCGTACTGGATGAGCCGGAGGTCGGGGCGACCGGCTCGGTCAGGTGACGGAGCAGGGATCGCGTCGTCTCCGTTCGACGGTAAACTGTCGTCGGAGAGCAACCGTGAGCGCTTATCGAACGCAATCACCCGACACGAGCCGAGAGATCGAAGAGCTCCAGTTCGCGCGGTACCGGGCGATGCCGGGGTGGAGAAAGCTCCAGCTCGTGTCCGAGCTCTGCCTGGCCAGCCAGCGGATCGCGCTCGCTGGGCTCAAGGAGCGTCATCCGGAGGCCAGTGAGCGGGAGCTTCAGCTCAAGCTGGCCGAGATGAGACTGCCGCCTGAGCTCTTCGAGCAGCTGAAGGCGCGCGAGGCGCTCGGCTGAGCGTGGTCGACCACCCCGAGCCCATCCGCGCCCTGTCGCTGATCGTCGACGCCTTGGAACAGGTCGGCGCGCCCTACGCTCTTGGCGGGTCCGTAGCGAGCTCCTACTTCGGTGAGCCACGCACCACGATGGACATCGACCTCTTGGTGGAGCTGGATGCCGGCGGGCTCAACGAGTTGCTGGCCGTGCTCGGTGACGAGGTCTACGTGCCAGAGGAAGCCGCCCGTCTGGCGCTGCGGCGACGGGCGTCGTTCAATGTCTTGCACCACGACACGGGTCACGAGATCGACGTGTTCGTCAGCGGCGCCGGGCTCTTGGATCAGGAGCAGCTCCGGAGGCGTCGAGAGGTGCTGATCTCCGATCAGCCCGAGCTTCGTGCCTGGATGACGGCGCCGGAGAACATCGTCCTGAGGAAGCTCGACTGGCATCGCCGAGCTGGAGGCTCGGATCGCCAGTGGCGCGATGTCTTGGGAGTCCTGAAGGAGCAGGGCGGGCGTCTCGATCTCGACTACCTCCAACGTGTCGGTAGGGAGAGCGGGCTCGAGGCCTCCCTCGGTGAGGCGCTCGAGCAGGCCGGTCTGGGAGACGCCTGACGCTTGTTGCCTACTTCGGCTCTGCCTTCCCTTCCGCCCAGTTGTAGAAGCCCTCGCCGGACTTCTTGCCCAGGTCGCCACGCTCCACCATGTCGCGGAGGAGCTGCGGCGCCTTGAAGCGCTCGTCGGACAGCTCGCGGGCGAGGTGGTCGGCGATGTCGAGTCGGACGTCGAGCCCGACCAGGTCGGTGAGCTCCAGCGGACCCATGGGGTGGCGGTAGCCGAGCTTCATCGCCTTGTCGATGTCCTCGGCCGAGGCGACCTCTTCCTCGACCATCCGCATCGCCTCGAGACCCAGGGCGATGCCCAGGCGTGACGACGCGAAGCCCGGCGCGTCCCGCACGACGATGGGGTCCTTGCCGAGACGCTCGCCGAAGGCCCGCGCCAGCGTGACCGTTGCGTCGGAGGTCTTCTCGCCCACGACGATCTCGAGCAGCTTCATCAGCGGGACGGGATTGAAGAAGTGCAGGCCGATGAAACGCTCGGGCAGCGCACAGCTCTCGGCCAGCGTCGTGATGGGCAGCGACGAGGTGTTGGACGCGACGAGGCAGTCGGTCGTCACCCTCTCTCCGATGCTGGTGAAGAGCTGCTGCTTGAGCTCGAGTCGCTCGGGCACCGCCTCGATGACCACGTCGACGTCCTCGTCGAGCGCGCCGTCGAGATCGCTCGTGGTCGTGAGCAGGTCGACGGTGGCGTCCCGCTGCTCCTGGGTGACCTTGCCCTTGGCCACGCCCTTGTCGAGCATGCCGAGGATGCGGGCCTGGCCCTTCTCGACGTAAGCGTCTTCGATGTCGTAGAGACGCGTGGCGAGGCCGGCCTGGGCACAGACCTGGGCGATGCCCGCACCCATGGTGCCGGCTCCGAGGACGGTGGCGACGCGGAGATTGTCGGCCGACATCACTTCTTCTCCTTCTTGGTCTTCTTCTCGAGGAAGGCGGTCATCCGGTCCTTCTTCTCCTGTGACTCGAACAGGATGGCCTGAGCCGCGGTTTCCATCTGGAACGCCGTGTCGGGGCGCACCCGGTACAGCGAGTTCATGATCCCCTTCGCCAGGCGCGACGCCATCGGCGCCATCCCGGCGGCGGCTTCGGCCGCCGAGCGGGCTTCGTCGATGAGCGCGTCGTCCGCGACGACCCGGCTGACCAGGCCCATGCGCAGCGCTTCTTGCGCGTCGACGATGCGACCGGTGAGGACCAGGTCCTTGGCCACGCCCATGCCGACCAGCGCGGGCAGACGGTGCATGCCACCGGCGGCCGGCAGGATGCCGAGGTTGAGCTCGGGCTGACCGAAGCGAGCGGACTCCGCGGCGATGCGGACGTCACAGGCCATGGCCAGCTCCATGCCGCCGCCGAGGGTCCAGCCGCGGATGGCGGCGATGACCGGCCAGCGGAACTCTTCCACCTGTCGGAACAGCGAGGCGTTGATCCCGGCCAGCGACTCCTCGGCGCCGCGCTCACGGAGCTCGGCGATGTCGGCGCCGGCGACGAAGGCCTTCTCGCCCGCGCCGGTCAGCAGCACGCAGCGGAGGTCGGCATCGTCCTCGAGCTCGGTGAGCACGGCCGACAGCCGCTTCACGAGCGCGAGGTTCAAGGCGTTGCGCTTCTCCGGTCGGTTGACGGTGAGGACGGCGAGGGGGCCGTCCCGCTCGACGAGCACGAGCTCGGCATCGGTGGTCATGAGCGTTCTCCGAGGATCACTGGCCGGCGAAGTCGGCGTCGCGGCGTTCGAGGTGGGCGGCCAGGCCTTCCTTGGCGTCGGCGCTGGCGAAGAGTCGGGCCTGCAGCTCGCGCTCGAGGGCGAGGCCCTGCTCGAGCCCCATCTCCGCGCCGCTCTGACAGGCTCGCTTGATGGCGCCCACCGCGAAGGCGGCGCGCTTGGGGCTGGCGAACTCGGCCGCGCGCTCGAGCACGGCGTCCATGAAGGCGGACTCGTCCTCCTGCTCGAAGACCTCGCTGAGCAGGCCCTGCTCCTTGGCCTCCGCGGGACCGAAGGTCGTCCCGGCGGTCATGAGCTCGAGGGCGCGCGCCTTGCCGAGGAGGCGGATGAGACGCTGCGTGCCACCGGTGCCCGGCAGCACTCCGAGAGCGACCTCGGAAGCTTCTTGAGCAGACGGAAGCTGGCGTGGCCTTGTGAGCCGAGGGTGGAAGCTCAGAGCGGCGCGAAGCGCTTGTTCTGTTTGGCGCGCGGCCTCGCTTTTCGGAAGACTCGCCT
>JBCCFW010000194.1:0-13851 GCA_039029535.1 Acidobacteriota bacterium | reverse complement strand
GTCCGTTTCGTGCGGGACAGGCCCCTCGCCACAGACGCCTCCGTCCCGGACTGGTGGGCCGAGAATGGGGAGCAATTCCCAACTCTGGCCACCTGGGCCAGGAAGCTGATGGCCGTGCCATCCGCGTCGTGACCGACGTTGATGATGAGGTCGGCGCTCTCCAGGGCGCGGTGCACGAAGTCACCGGAAGACAGGGCGGCCGTGCCGAGGCAGAGCGGGTGGTCCTCGTCGAGGACGCCCTTGCCCATCTGGGTGGTGACGAAGGGGAGCCCCTGCTTCTCGACGAAGGCCCGGAGCATCTTGGCGGTGAGCTTGCGGTTGGCGCCCGCACCGACCACGACGACGGGGCGGGTCGCACCACGCAGCAGGCCGACTGCGTAGTCGATGGCCTTTGGCTCGACCAGCGGCCGTCGGGTGCGGCTCGGTGCGAGGGGAGAGGTCGTGGCGTCCTCGGCCGCGACGTCCTCGGGCAGCTCGAGATGGACCGCGCCGGGGCGCTCCTCTTCCGCCAGGCGGAAGGCCTCGCGCACTCGCGAGGGGATGTTGTCGGCGCCGACCACCTGATGGGTCGTCTTGGTGATGGGGCGCATCATGTCCACGACGTCGACGATCTGGAACTGCCCCTGCTTGCTGTGCTTCACCGGCTTCTGACCCGTGATCATCATCATGGGCATGGCCCCGAGCTGAGCGAAGGCGGCCGAGGTCACGAAGTTCGTGGCGCCCGGTCCGAGGGTCGACAGGCAGACCCCGGCGCGACCGGTGAGCCGCCCGTGGGTCGCCGCCATGAATCCGGCTGCTTGCTCGTGACGGGTGAGCACCAGCTCGATGGAGGACTCTCGGAGCGACTCGAGGAAGTCGAGGTTCTCCTCGCCGGGGATGCCGAAGACGTGGGTCACGCCCTCGGCCTCGAGACAGCGCACGAACAGGTCGGAAGCTTTCACGGGACGGGTCCTGGCGGTGGGAAATGGAGAGCCGCGGGCGCGTGCTCGTGACCGGGGAACGACCACTCCAACCTTGGATGCCGCAAGGCCGTCGGAGGTTGCTCGGATCGGCCGCCGGCTCGCAGCCCTGGCCGGGCGCTTGGGGCCGGGAGGCCGGTTGACGTAAGGTAGAGGCCGTGTCAGCGGTCAGTGAAATGCAAGAAGCCCGGCCCTTCCTGAAGTGGGCCGGCGGGAAGGCGCAGCTCCTCGAGCAGTTCGCGCCCCTCCTGCCGGATCTTCCCCTCTCGGGCGCCTACCACGAGCCCTTCCTGGGAGGCGGCGCCTGCTTCTTCAGCCTGGCCACCGCCGAGAGCCTGCGAGGGCCGGTCCATCTCTCCGACGCCAACGCGGACCTCATCTCCACTTTCCGGATGGTCCAGGAGCGCCCGGTCGAGCTGACCGCGGCGCTGGAGAAGCTCGGGCGCGAGCACGACAAGGAGGCGTACTACGCGGTCCGCGACCGCTACAACGAACGTCTCGACCTCGATCCTCTCGACCGCGCGGCCATCTTCATCTACTTGAACAAGGCCGGCTTCAACGGTCTCTACCGGGTCAATCGCCGCGGGGCCTTCAACGTCCCCTGCGGTCGGCAGAGCAAGGGCCCTCACCTCCCGGCCGAGCGCCACCTCGTGGCCTGCTCCGCGGCCCTGTCCGACGTCACCCTGCGCGCCGAGCCCTTCGATCAGGTGCTCGAGCGCGCCGAGCCCGGTGACTTCGTCTACTTCGACCCGCCCTACGTGCCGCTCTCGGCGACCTCGGCCTTCACCGACTACTCGGCCGACGGCTTCGGCCTGGAAGAGCAGGAGTGCCTGGCGGCGCTCTTCTCCGACCTCGACCGCAAGGGCGTGAAGGTCATGCTCTCCAACTCCGACTCGGAGTGGGTGCGCAACGCCTACGCGGGTCACGACCAGCGCGTGGTCATGGCGCGTCGCAACATCAACTCGAAGGCGAGCTCGCGCGCACCCATCACCGAGCTGGTCGTGCGCAACTACACGACCGACGAACCGACCGGCGACGCCGCTCCTTGAACTTCGCGCTCGTCGACTGGGCCCTCCTGCTGGCGGCCCTGATCGTCATCGTGGCACCGCTGAGCCTGGCCAGGAGCCGCGTTCGGGGCGTGGCCGACTTCCTGGCGGCGGGACGCAGCGCCGGTCGTTACCTGCTGGCGGTCTCGGGCGGCATCGCGGGCATCGGCGCCATCTCCATCGTCGCGATGATGGAGGGCGGTTACCAGGCGGGTTTCGCGCAAGCCTGGTGGGGCCTGTCGACCAGCCTCGTGGTCATGGTCATGACGATGACCGGCTGGGTCATCTATCGCTTCCGCCAGACGCGATCGCTCACGCTCTCTGAGTTCCTCGAGCGTCGCTACGGGCGTCGCTTCCGGATCTTCGCCGGCTCGGTGGCCTTCCTCGCCGGCATCATCAACATGGGGATCTTCCCCGCCGTCGGCGCCCGCTTCTTCATCCACTTCGTCGGTCTCCCCGACACCCTGCTCGGCATCCCCACCTTCCCCTTGGTCATGGCCTCGCTCCTCGGGCTGGCCTGCTACTTCGTGCTGAGCGGGGGACAGGTGTCGGTGCTCATCACCGACTTCATTCAGGGAGCGATGGCCAACGTCGTCTTCCTGGTGGTCGCCCTCTACCTGCTGAGCGTGGTCGGCTGGGGCAACGCGGTGGAGGTGCTCTCCGAGGTCCCGAAGGGACACTCGAAGATCAATCCCTTCGACACGGGCTACGTCGAAGACTTCAACGTCAAGTACTACGTCATCGGGGTCATCGGCCTGATTTACGCGATGATGTCGTGGCAGGGGACCCAGGCCTACAACAGCTCGGCGCGCAACGCCCACGAGGCGAAGATGGGGGGCGTGCTCGGGTCGTGGCGAGCGCTGTCCTTCGCCCTGTTCGTCACGCTGGTCCCCATCCTCGTCTTCACCGTCATGCACCACGAGAGCTTCACCGAGGTGCAGGAGCGCATCGCCGCTCGACTCGGTGCGATCGAGAACACGGCGGTTCAGGGTCAAATGCGGGCACCTCTGGTGCTGGCCGAGCTGCTCCCACCGGGCCTGATGGGGGCCTTCGCCGCGCTCATGCTCGCCGCCTTCGTCTCCACCCACAACACCTACCTGCACTCGTGGGGGAGCATCTTCGTGCAGGACGTCCTGCTGCCCCTGCGACGACGTCCGATGAAGCCCGAGCAGCACGTGAAGACGCTGCGCTTGTCCATCGTCGGCGTGGCGATCTTCATCTTCGTCTTCAGCCTGTTCTACAAGCAGAGCCAGGCCATCCTGCTGTTCTTCGCGCTGACCGGTGCCATCTTCGCGGGCTGGTCGGGCGCGGTCGTCATCGGCGGTCTCTACACGCGCTGGGGTCATCGATGGGGCGCCTGGCTGGCCGGCGTCTCAGGCGTGTCGCTCGCGCTGGGCGGCTTCCTGCTCGAGCAGACCAAGCGGGCGTTCTCCGAGACCGGGGTCGCCTTCTGGGGCCTCCTCGACTGGCTCGGCGCCGAGCGGGCCCTGGCCTGGGCGAAGGTGGTCGAGTCCGACCTGCCCAACGGTCAGGAGCTCTGGGGTCACGCGATGTGGATCTGCTCCGGCCTCTACATCATCGGCTCGGTGGCCGCTCGGGCTCGGGGAGCGCAGCTCTTCGACCTCGATCGCCTGCTCCGCCGTGGCGAGCACGCCCTCGCCGAAGACAAGGTGGAAGGGGAGGTCGAGGCGAAGGGCTTCTGGCGCTGGCTCGCGATCACCGACGAGTTCAGCAAGAGGGACCGCGCTCTCTACGTGGGGACCCAGATCTGGACCATCGGTTGGGTCCTCGTCTTCATCGTCGGCACCCTCTACTTCCTCACGCGACCGGTGGTCGACGGGGACTGGAGCCGATGGGACCCGGCCTGGATCCGCTTCTGGGAGATCAAGCTCGGGATGGAGATCGTCGTCGCCATCGGGGTCGTGGTGTGGTTCACCTGGGGTGGCTACCACGACCTGCGGGATCTCCTCCGTCGTCTCGACGAGCGCAGCCGCGACGATGACGACGACGGCTGGGTCGAAACGAAAGAGGCCGCCTCGGATGAGACGGCCTCGTCCAACTAGCTACTCTGTAGTCGAGACGGCCAAGCCCGGACCATTCATGAGTCTTCGTCGCGAGTGGCCGGAGACGCTAGCCGAGAAGGGTGAACGTAGCCCCGAGGACCGGAGGCGCACTTGCAGCGTGCGTTGAGGATTCGAGGGGCGAGTACACCCTTCGCAGGCAGCGGATCCGGTCACGCAGCAGGAGACTCATGGATGGTGCGGGCTATAGATCGTCGAGCTTCTTGGCGACTTCCTTGGTGGTGACCTTCTTGCCGGTCGTGCTGCGGCGGATGCCGGCCTTGAGGTGCCAGAGGCTCTCGTACTGGAGACGGTTGCGGATGATGCCGCCCTCCTGGAAGCACTCGAGGGTGATGCGAGTGCCCGGCTTGTTCCAGCGGCAGAACATCTTCAGGTGACCGGCCTTCACCGCGTCGCCGTGACGCTCGGGGTCGCCTTCATAGGTGCGGTCGCTCCAGCGGGCCGTCTCGTACTTGGGCTCGCCGTACTTCTCCTGAAGGAGTGCTCTCAAGTCCTTGAAGTCACCGACGTGGTCGATGGTCTTCTCGTGGAGCTGAGCGAGGGTGATCTCGACGAGGTGGAGCCCAGTCTCGGTGTCGAAGAAGTAGGCCGTGCCGCTGTTGAAGCCGGCGGTCTTGCCGATCTTGACCAGGCGGTGGCCGCTGTCGAGGAGACCCTCGACCTTCTCGTGGACGGCCTTCTTGTCCTCACCCCAGCGGACGTCCCGGTAGCCCCCGACGGGGCTGCCCGAGGTGGTGTCGCCGCCGACGGCGTGACCCAGGTTCTGGGCATGCTCGGTGAAGGAGCCCTGGCCGTGCGCCGAGCCGACGACCAGCAGGAAGGACAATGACAGGATGCAGCGGGCAGTCTTCACCGGAGACCTCCGAGCGAGCGATGGGCCGAAATGGCTGTCTCACCTTGACGTTAGCGCCCCCACCAGGACCCCCGCAAGCGGGAGTAGAAAAATGACCCAAGCAGCCGAAGTCGTGGGGAGGCTCACCCGTCTTTGTCTCGCAGACGCCCCGGCGGGCCGTCGTCTTCACGTCCGAGTGAGCTCGGAGGGCGATCTGCTCTACGAGGGCGCCAGGCTGCCGTCGGCCGAGAACCCCCTGAGGCGCGAGATCGAGACCCTGGTCAGCCAGGAAGAGGGCTGGCGGCTCGAGGACGGAGAGGAGGGCGTGAGCCTTCGCCTGAGCTCGCTGGAGACGCTCCAGTCCCCGGAGGTCCTCCAGGCTTTCCGCGTGGCGGCGGCCTCTCGGAGCGACTTGAGGGTGCTGCTCCAGCTCCCGGCCGAGGTCCGCGACATCCAGCGGGCGCGAGCGGCGCTCCCGTCCGGTCCGGCAGGCGACCGCGAGGGCGGTCACGGAGGGGAGGAAAAAAGCGGGTCGACGTGAGCTTGAAGGCGGACTCGGAGTGGGGCAGTGACTCCCGCCGACCCATCCCAGCTATCGGCCGCCCCCGGGGGGAGTTGAGCCCCCAGGGTCCGAACGGGCTCAGAAGTCGATGTCGTCGTCCTCAGGCCCGTCTTCGGGCTCCAGGCTGTCGCTCCACTCGTCGTCGACGGTCTCGTCCGCGAAGAAGCGACGGACCTCGTCGAGATCGCGGACGTGCCGGAAGGGCGGCAGGTTGGCGAGGAAGGTCCGTCCGTAGCGGCTGCCAGTGAGCCGGGGGTCGAGCAGCGCGACGACGCCGCGGTCGGAGCGGGACCGGAGTAGCCGCCCAGCCCCCTGCTTGAGCGTGAGCACGGCGGTGGGGAGCGAGAGCTCGCCGAAGGCGGAGCCGCCGGCTTCTTCGATGAGGCGGCAGCGTGCCGCGACGATGGGGTCCGACGGCACGGCGAACGGCAGCTTGTCGATGACCACCAGCGAGAGCGCCTCGCCCGGCACGTCGACGCCTTCCCAGAACGACGCCGTCGCCATGAGCACGGAGCCGGCCTCCTCCTGAAAGCGTCGCAGCAGCTCGCCACGGGGCGCCTCACCCTGCACGTGCAGGGGGTAGTCGAGATCGTCCCGGAGCATCTCGTGCACGAGCCGCAGGTTGCCGTGGGAGGTGAAGAGCAAGAAGGCGCGTCCCCGCGACGCCTCGACCAGCTCCTTCGCGTGCTCTGCACAAGCGACGGCGAAGTCGTTGCTCCGGGGCTCGGGCATCCGCGGCGGCAGGTAGAGCAGGCCCTGGCTCGCGTGGTCGAAGGGCGAGGAGACGATGAGCTCTTCGACGAAGGGCTCCTCCCAGCCGGCGTGCTCGTGCTCGGGGGGCGGTCCGGGCTCGTCCTCTTCGACTGCGCCGTACTGGACGACGAGTTCGTCCTCCTCCTCGCGGCTGCCGGGGCCGGGCCCGTCGTGCTCGTCACCGGCGGAGGCCGCCGCGACGGCGCGTGCGGTCTCGGCATCGAGGCCGAGCCGCGAGCGGACGTGGTTCATCGAGCCGTCGATGGCCAGGGTGGCCGAGCAGAGGACCGAGGCCTTGAGCCGGGAGAACACGCGCTCCCAGAGCAAGGAGGACACGTCGACCGGCGTGGCCGAGAGGATGAGGCCGCGACCCCGGGTCTCCGACCAGTAGACCCAGGAGCTGTCGCCCCGCGCCTCGAGGAACTCGAGGTCGGAGACGACCTGCTCGCTGCGTCGGGCCAGCGCCTCGGCCGTGGCCGAGTGCTCGACGTTGTCCGACAGGAGCTCACCGAGTCGGGCCGAGCCGACCCTCACCCGCCGGATGGCGTCTTCTTGAGCACCCTTGAGACGCGCCGGCAGGACCTGGCGACCCCGCTGCTGAGACCACGCCTCGGGGAGGGCCGCGGCGGCCTCGGCGAGCTCGCGGGCGCGCTGACCGAGGATGGGCAGGTCGATGTCGGTGCGGCCCAGCTCGCGCACCGAGTCGTCGGCCAGCTCGCGAAGACGCCAGTTCGAGATGCTGCGGGCGAAGAACGAGGTCGCCGCGTCCTCGAGCCGGTGGGCCTCGTCGAAGACCGCCAGGGCGGCGTCGGGGAGGATGGAACCGAAGGCCCCCTCGCGAAGGGCAGCGTCGGCCAGGAAGAGGTGGTGGTTGACGATGACGAGCTGGGACTCGCGCGCCTGACGTCGCAGCTCCTGGAGGTGGCAGTCGTCGAACTCCGGGCAGCGTCGCCCGAGGCAGGTGCTCTCCTTCGCGCTGACCTCGGGCCAGAAGGTCGGGTTCTCCGGGAGGCCGACCAGCTCGGCGCGGTCGCCGGTGAGGGTCTCCTCGGCGAAGCGGACGACCTCGGGCCAGGCACGCCGCTCGGCCGGGTCGGGCAGGGTGGGGGCCTGGTTGAAGTGCGCGAAGCGGTGACGGCAGAGGTAGTTGTCGCGGCCCTTGAGGACGCAGGCCGAGACGGGCATCCGGCAGTCCTCGGAGAGGAAGGGGAGGTCCTTGTCGGCGAGCTGGTCCTGGAGGTTGCGGGTGCCGGTCGAGACGATGACTCGCTGGCCACGGAGGATGGCCGGAACGAGGTAAGCCAGTGTCTTGCCGGTACCGGTGCCCGCCTCGGCGACGAGGTGGCCGCCGTGTTGGAGCGTGTTGAGGACGGCGCGGGCGAGCTCGACCTGACCCTCACGGGGCTCGAAGCCGGGGTGGGTTCGCGCCAGGGTGCCGTCGTCGGCGAAGAAGCGCTCCAGGTGGCGAGTAGTCTGGGTCACGGGTCGGCGCGGAGGGGCTCGCGGGAGAGTGAATGAACGCCCGCCGAGGAGCGTCCAAGGGCCATGCTATCATCCGCGAACTCTCTGGAGAGCAAGGACATGTGGACTCCTCGACTCGTGATCGCCGCCCTGATCGGAGGGCTTCTCATCGCCTCTGCAGGCGACGCTTTCGCCCAGCAGGATCCGAAGAAGGCCGCCAAGAAGTACCGCAAGGCGACCGTCAAGGCGCCGGGCGATCCCGACAACTGGTACAACCTCTCGCTGGCCCTCGTGACCCTCGAAGAGTGGGCCGAAGCTGACGGCAGCACGGCCAAGCTCCTCGAGCTCGATCCCGAGAACGCGCGCGCCCACTTCCTCCGTGGCCAGGTGCTCACCGGGCTCGGTCGCCCCGCCGAGGGCGTGAAGGCCCTGAGGACGGCCGTCGAGCTCGACGACACCTTCGTCGAGGCCCTCTCGAACCTGGGCCAGGCGCAGGTCGCCGCGGGTCAGTACGCCGACGGCATCAAGACGTACAAGAAGGCGCTGCGGGCCAAGCCCGAGAACAAGGCGAGCTTCTACAACAACATCGGTGATGCCTACTTCCAGCAGGGTGACACCGGCAACGCCACCAAGTGGTTCAAGCGCACGGTCGACGAGAACCCCAACGACGCCACCGCGCACTTCAACCTCGGCGTGCTCTTCGGCAAGCTCGCTCGTGAGGACTCCGACTTCCGGCCGCAGGCTGCCGCGTCCTTCGTTCGCGCCGCCGAGCTCGACCCGCGCGACCCGATGATTCGCTTCCTCGCTGGCGAGTCGCTCCTGCTCTCGGGCGGCAAGGACGCCGAGGCGCGCGACCAGCTCCAGACCTGCCTCAAGCTCGACCCGAGCGGGAAGAAGGTCGGCGACCAAGTTCATGAATTGGCGAAGCTCTACCTCGAGGAGCTCGGTAAGTAGGGCCGGCGATCTTTCGTGCCCTGGCCTTGTTGTTCGTCGCTCGCCTACTCATGTAGGCGTCGCTCCTCTCGCCGCGCCAGGACACGAAATCTCTGCCGGCGGAGTGGCGTTCGTAGGGGCTTGGGCTCAGGCGGACGCCCTTCGTCGTTGATGGGATGCAACTCGCTGGACGATCGGGGTCTCGCGCGCCATGGTGTGAGATGACCTGGCCCCTGGTCTTCCTCCTTCTCACGGCTGCCCCAGCCGCCACGCCACGGGAACGACCGTGGTTCGTGGACGTCACCGTGTCGGCGGGCGTCGAGTTCGAGCATCAGGCGGCCTGGAGCGCGAAGCACTACTACCCCGAGACCTTCGGAGCCGGCGCTGCGCTCCTCGACCTCGAGAGCGACGGCGACCTCGACCTCCTCCTCCTCGACTCGGGGACCGCGCCCGGAGTCACTCCGAAGGTCGCCCCCCGCCATCGGCTCTACCTGCACGCGGGTGACGGGCTGACTTACACGGCAGCCTCGGCGCCGAAGCTGGCCGGCCTCACGGCTCTCGGAGCCTGCGTGGGTGACGTCGACGGCGACGGCGACCCGGACGTCCACGTGACGGGACTCCCCGCCGGTCGCCTGCTCCTCGCCAACGGCAAGACGCTCGAGGAGGCACCGGCAGCCGGAGACCTCCCCGACGAGGGCTGGAGCAGCTCTTGCGTCTTCCTCGACCACGACGGGGACGGCGACCTCGACCTCTACGCGGCGCACTACGTGAAGTGGACAGCCGCGGAGGAGCGCACCTGCGGTGGTGAGGTGGAGGGCTTCGCGTCGTACTGCCCGCCCAGCGCCTACGAGGCCGAGCCGGACCGGCTCTTTCAGGGAGACGGCCGGGGTGGCTTCGTCGACGTCACCAAGGCCGCGGGCATCGCGGAGGTCACGCCGGGCAAGGGACTGGGCGTCGTGGCCGCCGACATCGACCTGGACGGTCTCGTCGACCTGGCGGTGGCCAACGACGAGACGCCGAACCACCTGCTCATGGGCCAGGCGGGCGGTCGCTTCCGCGAGATCGGTCAGCGAGCGGGCACGTCGCTCTCGGAAGAGGGCAAGGCTCAGGCGGGCATGGGCATCGACGTGGGTGACCTGGACGGCAACGGCTGGCCGGACCTCACGGTGACCAACCTCGACCTGGAGGAGAACAACATCCTCTTGAGCGCTGGGGTCCGTCGGGGAGTGCCTCGCTTCCGCGACCACGCGCATGCCTCGGGCCTGGCGAAGGGCTCGCTCATGGCGCTGGGCTTCGGGACGCTCATGGGGGACTTCGACCTCGATGGTGACCTCGATCTCTTCTCGGCCAACGGCCACGTCATCCCGGAGATCAAGGACGTGCGCCCCGACCAGGTCTGGGCCATGGAGGACCAGCTCTTCGAGAACGTGGGTGGTGCTTCGCCGCGGCTCGTGGATGCGCGCGCCGCGTGGTTGCCGGCGGCTTCGGACAAGAGAGTCTCGCGTGGCCTGGCGGGCGGCGACCTGGACGGTGACGGCGACCTGGACCTCGTGGTCACGGCGAACGGCGGTCCCGTGCGCATCCTGCGCAACGACATCGCGCACTCACCGGCGAGCTGGGTGGGCCTCGAGCTCGTGTCCACCAAGTCGGCTCCGGGCGCACCCGCGGCCTGGCTGCGTTGGCGTGCTGCGAAGGGCGAGCGCCTGGTCCTGCGTCGCACGGGCGGCTCCTGCTTCTCGGCCAGCGACACCCGTCTCCTCATCGGCCAGCCTGATGGCAAGGGCAGCGCGGAAGTCCACTGGCCCTCGGGGACCTGCGAGCTGCACGAAGGCCTGGCACCCGGTCGCTACCACCGCCTCATGGAAGGCAGTGGCAAGCCCTGTCCTTCGGAGCCGACGCCGACCAAGCCCTGAGCCCGCGTGACGGTCGTGGGCTCTCAGAAAGAGATCGAGAATCCCAGCTCCAGCGAGCGAGGCACGTCGATGCCGGTCGTGAGCAGCGTGGGGCGCAGGGGCCGGGCGTTGGCGGGATCCGACACGCCGGTCGGTAGCTCGAAGCGTCCGATGCCGGCGAAGACGTTGAGCGTGTCCAGGGCGTTGACGATGCGGAGCTCACCTCGCATGCGGACCCGGTCGTCCGGCTCACCGAAGCGCTGCTGGAGGGCCAGGTCGAGCTGTCGCGTCGATGGCAGGCGGAAGGTGTTGCGGCCGTAGGGGCGACGGTTGCGGCCCTCCGAGTCGGTGAACTGCGCCGTGATGGGCGTGCCGCTCTGCCAGTTGAAGACCGCCGAGGCCGAGAGCCGCTTGGTGAGGAAGAAGGTGCCCTGAAGCTTGACCTGATGCGGTCGGTCGTTGCCCAGCACGCCGACCTCGGAGGCGAGATCGGTCGGGTCGAGCCGTGAGCTGTCCGGGAGCAGGGGGCCGAACGAACGAGCCTGGGTGTACGACAGGTAGGCACGCGCTCGGTCCGAGAAGGGGCGCTGCAGCTCCACCGTCCACTGACGATAGCCGCCCTCACCGTTGGTGCTGCGGACGATGTCTCGGAGCTGAGGCAGGCCCGCAAGCTCTTGCTGGGCGCGCGGCACGATGCCCTGAGTGACCTGATGCGTGCGCTTGGCCTCGGAGTAGGTGACCTGCAGGCGGGTCTTGCCAGGCAAGCGACGCTCGATGCCGATCGCCCAGCTCCGGTTGGTCGGTGCGGTCGAGCGTTCGTCGAAGACGTTGCGATCGCGGAACAACGGGACCGAGTAGGCCACGGTCTCCGGGGCCGCGGCTTGACGACGCGTGGTCGCCTGAGCCTCGCGGTGGAGATCGAAGATCGAGACCTCGTCGAAGCGTCGCTCCTGCTGCTGCTCGCCGAAGAGCATGTTGCTCACGAGCTGGGGCGGGTTGGCTTCCCAGGTGAGGGAGTCGAGGAAGAGGTTGTCGTAGAAGAGGCCCCAGTGACCGAACACCCGTGTCTTGCGGTCGCCGATGGGATCGAGGGCGAAGCCGAAGCGCGGTGCGATGAAGAGCTCGCCGACGAAGTCCTGGTAGTCGAACCTCACGCCGGCCTCGATGGTGAGCTTGTCGCTGGCCCGCCAGCGGTCCTGGACGTAGAACGCGCCACGCCAGGCATGGCTGCCCCGACGAACCGGGTCTCCGAAGGTGTTGATGATTCCGATGAAGTCGCCGGGAGGGCCGGTCACGTTGCGGTCGTCGGCGATGCGGGAGTCCGTCACGAAGGTGGACCGCTCGCGGTAGAGCGAGGCATCGATGCGGCTCACGCTGATGCCCGTCTTGAAGTCGTGTCGACCCTTGGGTCCCAGGACTCGGCTGTAGTCGCTCTCGAGACGGAGCTCTCGGATGCTCTCGTCCTCGTTTCGGCTGCTGCTCCCCAGGTTGTAGCTGAGGAGGTTGCCCGGTGGAATGGCGATGGAGTACTGCGTGCTCACCGGCGTCCGGGCGTCCGTGGGGCGGCTCACCCGATAGTTGCGGGTGAGGCCGAGCCGTGACTCGAGGAAGCTGCCGTTCTCCCAGAGACGGAGGTGCTCGAGCTGGAACTGCACCGTGCTCGAGCGGGTGTCGTTGTCGGTCTCCGGCGCGCTGACGACCCCGCCGAGACCGTTGAACCCGGTGAAGCCGCGGCTCTCGCGGTTGTCGAGGTTGGCGGTGAGCTCGAGTCGGTGGCTCTGGTTCGGCTTCCAGTCGACGCGGGCGTTGGCCAGGAGGGTGTCTCGGTTCTCGATGCCGTCCTGGAAGGGGCTGCCCAGGTCGAGCCCCTCCGACTGCACGGTGAGGTGATAGAAGAGTCGGTCGCGCACGATGGGCCCACCGCTGCTCAGTGACTGGCGGATCAGTCGACGGGGGACCGGGTTCTGGTCGTCGTCTCGAGTCGACAAGGGGTCGATGCCGAGCAGGGCGAAGCCTTCGGCGAGTCGTGAGCCGAGGAGGCTGTCGCGACCGAGGAGAGCGTCGTTCCAGCGTTCGGCCACGTCATCGAGGGCGCTCTGGCTACCGGCTCCGATACGCGAGTCGCGCAAGTCGAGCGAGTAGTCGATGGTCACCGTGTTCGAGCCGCCCTTCAGGGTGATCTCGGCGATGCCGGTGGACTGCTCGCCGTGCTCGGCCTGGAAGCCCCCGGAGATGAGCCGCACCGAGCCGATGGCATTCGAGGCCACGTTGAGCAGGGAGCCACCGTTGACGGGGTCGTTGGCGGGGAGCCCGTTCACGCGGATGCCGAGCTGGTCGTTCCTGCCACCAGCCACGCTGATCTCACCGGAGTCCGACGAGCCCGTCCGCGTGACGCCGGGGAAGAGGGCGATGACGTCCTCGATGCGGCGGCTGGTGAGAGGGAGCTTCTCGAGGAAGTCGGCGTCGAGGGTGGCTTCGGTCAGCGTGTCCCGGAAGTTCACGAAGTCGTCTTCCCGGACGCTCACGAGAACCTCCTCTTCCGTCGTGGCCGAGGTCAGCCTCAGCTCGTACTCGAGGCGGCGGTCGGTGCTGACCCGAATCTCGGTGAGGGTGGGCGAGACGAAGCCCGGGTGGTAGGCGCGGAGCCGGTACTGACCGACGGGGACCGGGCGGAAGAGGAAGCGTCCGTCCTCGTCGGAGATGTCCTCCTGATGCCAGCTTCCATCTTCGGCTTCGAGGAAGACCGTCATGAAGTCGGCGGGTGAGCCGTCCTCGTGGATGACCTGGCCGGCGACGCTGCCGGTCTGGGCGAGGGAGGTGGAGGGGGTGAGCAGGAAGCCGGCCAGCGCGAGACAGACCGGGAGCGCAGTGCGGAGAACGAGCAACGACTCCCTCCGGAGAACGAGAGGCGGGCGCTGAGTGCGTCCGGTTGGAGGCGCGAGTCGATTCGCTCACGCTGCTCTTGCGTCTCGCTCCGGTAGGGCTGGGAATCAAGTAATTAATCTCTTTTGAGATTGTATCGAGTGACCATGTCATGAAGATGTTCGACATGGCGATTCATGCTCGGGCCGAGTGAGCGGTCCCGGGGCGAGGTGCGCCAGCGCCGAGGTGCGTGGTGTCCCCGCGAGGCGAGTCAGCGCCGAGTGCGTGGTGTTCTCGCGAGGTGCGTCAGCGCCGAGTGCGTGGTGTTCCCGCGAGGCGCGTCAGCGCCGAGTGCGCGGTGTTCTCGCGAGGCGCGTCAGCGCCGAGTGCGCGGCGTTCTCGCGAGGCGCGTCAGCGCTGAGTGCGTGGTGTTCTCGCGAGGCGCGTCAGCGCCGAGTGCGCGGTGTTCT
>JBCCFW010000193.1:0-13871 GCA_039029535.1 Acidobacteriota bacterium | reverse complement strand
GGGAGACCCAGGCCGCGAAGCCGGTGAACGAGGCGTGGATCTCGCCCTGGTCCTCCAGGTCGACCGGCTTGGAGCCGTCATAGCTATTGAGATCGACGTAGACGTGGCGGACCTGACTGCCGGACGGGATCCAGGACCAGTAGTTCTCGGTCCCGGCCTGGCGGCCGAGGAAGGTGCCGGTGTCGATCTGAGCGACCGCCGGAGTCGACGTCGCGACGAGGGCGACGACGAGGGCAGGAAGAAGGAAACGTCCATTCAACGACATGACTCACCTCCATGGAGCGCGCTACGAAAGAGCAGCGTTCTTCTTTGAACGATCAGCATGGAGATGCAGCGAGGCTCTCGCCAATCGAGCCTGCGACGATGTCCGATCAACCGAGCAGCTCGGCTGACGGGAGAACCGGGGCGCCGCCCCGGCCTCACCAGGTCAGGAGGGTCGAGAGCCGCGCGGGCAGGCGCGCCCGGACCCTCAGCTCGACACTGGGGGCACTGACTGTCTCGCCCTGACGAGGGGCCCGTGTCCACTCGACCTGGCCTCGAACGGCCGTTTCGACCGCCCCCTCCACGGCGCCCAGCTCGAGCCGCAGCTCCTCACCCCCCGGCGAGCGCACGCCCCAGCCCGTCTCGGTCTCCTCCACGGTGAGATCCGGAGCCCAGTGCCAGCGCCAGGTCAGCTCGTGCTCGCCACGACCGGTGAGCTCGTCCTCGACGACCAGCCCGCTGGCCGTGAGCTGCAGGCGTCGCCAGACCATGACCTTCCCCGGCCCCTGAGCGAAGCCGTGATGGCCCACGCCAACGACCTCGTCGTCCACGATCTCGAGCCGCGGCAAGGCCTGATGGTTGCGTCGGAAGACGCGCGTGCCGACGCTGGTCTCCCGCTCCCCCACCTGCACGACCGAGTGACTCGTCACCCCGCGCAGGAGCTGCCGCAAGCCGACGTCACCCGTGTAGCTCCCGGTCCCCGAATCGACGAGCCAGGGTCGCCCTCGCCAGAGCTCGAAGCCGCCGGCGTCGTCATGCGAGTGACCGCCGGTGCCCGCTCGACCGGTCCCCAGCGCCGACACGGTCACGTGGGTCGAGCCCTCGCGGAGCACGCCCAGGCCCGACCACCAGAAGAGCGTCCGTCGACGTGGGCTCGACTCGGGCTCCCGCTCCCGAAGCTCGCGCAGGCGGTCGAGCCCCGCCGCGCCGAACAGGGCACCGACGGGGCCGAACACCGACGCTCCTTCCCCCGCCAGTCGGGCACAACGCGGGCTGGCCACGGCTACCGCGAGACAGCCCAGGAGCGAGCGAGCGTCGGACAGGAAGGGCCCGCGCGGTCGACCCGGCAGCTCGCAGAAGACGGCGTCGTCGGAGTCGCCGAGGGCGGCCACCGAGCCGTCGTCGCGGGTGAGCTCGGCGGTGGACTCCGCGGCACGGACCAGACGACCGAGGTGAGCCTGAGAGAGCTTGCGTCCTTGTCGCCAGCCGACCGCGAAGACCTGCACGGCGGCGTCCATGACGAGCAAGTGATAGCCAGTACTCGACTCGAAGTGCAGCCCGTCGGGACGGATCTGTCGTGAAAACTCACGCCAGAAGCCTCGCCAGGTGCGGGCGGCGGTGCGCTCGCGCTCCGGACTGGGCGCCAGGCAGGCCGCGAGCAGGAAGCGTCCGGCCAGCTCGACGAGGTGATGGTTGCCCGTCCAGGGGCCCCGCCAGTCGCTGCGGCCCGACAGCCAGGACTCGTGCAGGAGCAGCGCCGTCTCGAAGGACGCGTCCGCTCGCTCCCCCAGCCAGGCGGCGGCGTGGAGCAGGCGCGTCGCTCGCAGGGCCACCTCCATGGCGTTCGACCAGGCCGGTCCCGTGCCGGGCGGAGCCGTCTCGTTGAAGTGGTCGACCGGCACCTTGGCGAAGGCCTCGCAGTACAGGACCTGCCGGTGCTCGCTCGAGATGGCAGAGACCTGAGCGGCGTGCAGCACGTGACCCATGCGGCAGCGGTTGAAGCACGCGAGCAGGTCCACGTCGGGCAGGTCCGGGCGGGCGCGCACGAGGCGACTCGCGCCTCGGCCGAAGTCATGACCACTCACGGGATCGACGGTCCAGTCGTCCAAGTCGGTCCAGGACAACGGACCCACCACGGGCATCCACGTCTCGCCGGTCGGGTCGAGATCGTCGAGCGTGACGCCGACGGCGGGGTCGGCGGCGAGGGGGCTCAAGAGGGGGAAGGCGCGCGAGGCCGGAGGCCGGCGCGGGAGCAC
Organism: Acidobacteriota bacterium; assembly: GCA_039029535.1. Lineage (GTDB taxonomy): Bacteria > Acidobacteriota > JBCCFW01 > JBCCFW01 > JBCCFW01 > JBCCFW01. Next base: position 11,634 of record JBCCFW010000193.1, on the reverse strand, counting down.
CCATTCGAGGGGAAGACGGGTCAGGGACGCGGCCCCGGTCACCGCGTTGGGGATGTCCACTTCGTCAGAGGATCTCAGCTCAGAGCGAAATCGACGTCATCAAACGTCACGAGGGGCGGGCCGGCAATGCCGACCCGCCCCTCGAAGTCTTCATCCCGCCGTGAGGGGATAGCCCCGAGAACGTGCTGCCGTCGACCAGCGATGGCTCTCGATTCCCGAGGTCGGGGGTGAACCCCGTCCTCTCACGACGTCGATTCTTCTAGGAGGTGGTCGCCTCCCATCCGAACCGAGCAGGACTCACGGCGGGACGCAAGGTACTGTCATTCATCTGGATCACCTCCTTTGCACGGCGGTTGGTAGGACCGCCTCTCGGGGAGGGCTCCATCCCCGAGACGACGGAATGTCACCTCAAGTGTTAGCCGCTGCCTGCGGGCTGTCAAGTTCACCACCTCGGCCCTCCCCCAGCGGCTCCTCCTCGTCGTCCCGCGCTCGGTTGCCGTTGAGCTCGGCCACCAGCTCCGCGGCCATGAGCAGGACGGACGACAGCCAGTAGACCCAGACCACCAGCGACACGAGGCCGACGAAGCTCCCGTAGATGACGTCGCGCCCCGACAGCTCGCGGGCCAGGAGCTGCGCCAGGGTCATCGCCAGCTCGTGACCGGCCACGAACACCCCCGCCCCCACCAGCGCGTGCCGCGGCGCCACCGAGACCCCTGCCATGGTCCGGTAGAGGAAGTAGGCCAGGAGCCCGACCAGCACGGCCGGGATGAGCCGGGCCGACACCACCGGATGCTCGAGCACCGGAGAGAGCTGCTCGAGACCGGGGATCTCGAGACGTCGCAGGGCGTCGAGCAGGCCGCGCACGACGAAGAGCACGACGATGGCCACCAGCCCAACCAAGGTCATGAGATAGGCGCGCAGCCGTCGGTAGATCCGATGCACCAGCCGCGACGAGTCGCCGGGGCCTCCCCGGAAGATGTCGCGGAAGGCCCGCTCGGTCGCGATGCTCACCCGCGACGCCACCGCGAAGAGAACGATGCCGGAGAAGATCGAGACCACCCCCGAGCGCGCCCCGAAGGCCTGCAGGTCCTGCCAAAGCGACGGATCGATCCCCTGCAGGAGGTGTCTCAGCTCGGCGACGACCTCGTCCCGACGCTCGCCCACCACCTGGCTCGCTCCGGCCGCCAACAAGGTGATGAAGGGGAAGATGGAAACGAGCGCGTAGTATGCGATCGCGGCCGCCCGGGTCGAAGCCACGTCCCGGTGGTAGTTGCGCCCACTGCGCCAGATCGCCCCCAGCCAGTGCCGCGTGGGGTTGGCCATCGGAGCCGGCCGCTCGAGGTAGATCCGGAGGAGGTACCACCAGCGACGCAGGAGCCGGCGAAGTCCCGGCAAGCGGGATGGCAGGCTCCTCCACATTTCCAGCTTCCAGTCAGTCCGGTCAGACGGAACCGTCGACCAGGGCCTTGAGCTCGATCAGCCGCGACGCCAGCTCGGAGCTGCTGACCTCGCGGTATTCCTCGGGCACCAGCGCTCGACTGGTGCACTCGAGCACCGCCGCGAGGGTCTGGAGCTCGATGGCCAGCGGATCGGTGGCCGGCAGGAAGTCGGCGAAGATCTCGGTCAGGTCCTTCTTCGTGACCCGCTCGCGGTCCTCGGTGGCCGCCTTGAACTTCACCCGCACGAGCCCGGCCTCGATGTCGGCACCCGAGAAGCGCCGCCCGTCCGGCAGGCAAGGCGTGAGCTTCTTGACGCTGGTCTGGAGGCCGACCTTCTTCGCGAGCGCCCGGTACAGCTCGTCGAGATCCTCGTCCGTCTCGGGATGGAAGAGGCTGAGGTGCTCCTCGGCTCGTCCCTGGCGCTTGAGGTCGACGGGCAGCAGGTCGGGTCGACAGGTGAGCAAGGCCCAGATGACCTTGCCGCGAAGCTCGACGTCGCCCATGAACGCGGCGATGCGGGAGAACACGCGGCTGCCCACTCCGGAGTCACCGCTGCTGTCGCGGTCGCCGAGATAGGCGTCGGCCTCGTCGATGACGACGAGCACGGGAGAGAGCGCCTTGAGCACCGTGAGGATGCGCTCGAGGTTCGCCTCGGTCTGTCCCTGCCACTGGCTGCGGAAGTTCTTGAGCAGCACGCAGGGCACGCCGATCTCGCCGGCGAAGCACTTGGCGAGATAGCTCTTGCCCGTGCCCACGGGACCGCTGAACAGGTAGCCCATGGGCAGGACGTCGGTGCGGCCCCGCTCGATGGCGTCGGCCGCCTGCTTGAGACGAGCCTTCGCCGCCCCGTGCCCGGCCACTGCCGAAAGATCGTTCTTCGACTCGATGAACTCGAGCAGGCCGTGACACTCGGACTCGATGAGGGCCTTCTTGCGCTCCGCCAGCGACGACATGTCGATGGGGTTGCCGTCGTGCTGGGCCTCGGCCACGAGGTGCTGGAGCTGACCGAGCTTCAGGCCGGCAGTGAGCTCCGACAGCGCGTCGAGCCCGAGGCTCGAGAGCTTCTTGCGCTCCTTCGTCGGCATGAGCCGCTCGAGGGCCGCGAGTCGCGAGCCCTGATCCGGCGGCGGGATCTCGAGGGCGGCGACCTGCGGACTGGCGAGGAGCGTCGGGTGGATCTCCGCCAGGTTCTCGGCGATGAGCACGATGGTGACGTCACCGCGGAGGAACGAAGGATCGTGCGCCCAGCGGTGCAGTGTGACGACGACGTCGCGGTCCTCGGCAGAGAGCCCCGACAGCTCGCCAGCCGGCGCGATCGACTCCGCGTAGTCGAGGATGAGCGCGAGCGAGCGGCCCTGGTTCAGGCGCACCTTGAGGTATGACTCGATGACCCGGAGGCAGGTCGCCGGGTCCCGGTCGAGGTGACGCTCGTGCTCGGTGCCGTGGAAGGCGTCGTAGCCCGAGAGCGCACCACGGAAGTCCTCCCCTTGAGCCGCGTTGGCGAACGACAGCCCGGCCGAGCGGTCATAGAAGAGGACGTGGTCACGCTCACCGAAGAGCGACTCGGAGAGCCACTCGCGAAGGCTGACGTCCGTGACCTCCTTCGCACGCTGCAGCGCGAAGGAGTCCCGCACGTTCCCGTACAGGACGAACTGCGAGATCGTCCGAGAGAGGTAACGCCGGCCCAGCTCGGAAGCCCAGACCGGCAGGCTCGTCAGGTACTCCCGGCTCACGCCTTGGTTTTCTTCTTCGCCGTCTTGCCGATGGTGCGCGAGCCGGACTTGGTCTTGGCGGTCTTGGCGCCGCCGCCACCGCTACCGCCCTCGATGCCCATCTCGACCTTGAATTGCGCGACCAACTCGGAGGCCTTGATGCGCTGCGCCTCCTCCTCGATGCGATGCGAGTCGACGTCGACGTTGTCGAGGGCCATGTCGAGACGGGCGGAGTCGACGGCGGCTTGCTCCTCGACCTTGCGGACCATCTCGTCGTGGGTGGCGTCGATGCCGGCAGGCTCGAAGGACTGCATGACGTCGGCGACCTGGGACTGCCACTTCGCCTGACGGGCGGCGCGGAGGGCGCTCATCGCCTCCTTGGTCTTGCGTTCCTTCTCTCGCATGAAGGCCTTCTTCACCTCGACGGCCTTGTCGTAGGCCTTCTTCGCGGTCTCGACCTGGAGACGCGAGGTCGAGGCGTGCTGCTTGACCGACTCGAGCTGCATGGCGAACTCCATCGCCAGGTCCTCACGCTCGTTGACCAGCGAAGCCTTGAGCTTGGCCTTGAGATCGGTGAGCTCGGTCTCGTAGCGGGAGTACTCCTTCTCCAGCAGGGTCAGGTTGGCGCGCACCATCGCGATTTGAGCGTTCATCTCGGGGACCTGATCGTTCATGTCCCGGATGTTCTGCTTGAGGATGCGCTCAGGATCCTCTCCTGCTCCGATGATCGAGCCGAAAATGGAGCGAATGACACGCTTGAATCGTTGCCACATGTGCTGGTGAACCCCGCTATCTGAACAGTGAACCGGGTGACGTCCCGGAGGCCGGGTGGACGGTGTTGCGGCCCCCCCATGTCGCTCCGGCTCGTGATGCTACGGACGGGAGCACCGCTCGGTTCACGGGCTCTCGGCCTCATCGTGCTAAGATCGAGCCAGCTTCGGGTGCTGGGGGCAGCCCCTGGGCGGTGGCGGGTCCGATGATGCCGCAGCGGCGGATCGACCGGCAACCTCCGCCGCCTCGCGCTCGGCCCTCGATGAAGCCTGAAGCCCTGCCCGAACACGACGACGACGCTCCCGAGCCCACTCCGGCCTCGGTCGAGACCGACACGTCACTGCCGACTCACTCCGGCCGCTCCCAGCGCCGGGGCCGCTCGCGACGACGACGCGCCTGGCCTTCGGGCGTGCGCGTCGTCGTCCGCTGGCGCCGAGCCCCTCGCCGCTCCCCGGCCCTCGCCCTCGACGAGCCGCGGCCCGACGAGCTCCCGGAGCCCCAGGTTCCCGACACCGGAGCTTCGACTGCCGACGCCGAGACGAGCCCTCCGCTCGGCGGCCGAGTCACCGTCGCCAGCAGCCCGCCGGCCGAGAGCGTCGAGCCACCGGCTCCGCTCCCGACGCCCGAGCCCGAGGACACGACGACTCCGGAGCCCCCGGTCGGGGCTGCGCCCGCGCTCGAGGCAGCTCCCCCGGAGGACGCGCCCACGGTGGCGGAGGTCGCAGCCCCACCCACCGCACGGGTGAAGAGGGTCGAACGCGTCGAGATGACCGACGTGATCGACCTCGTGGCTCCCGCCGAGACCGCGAGCGACCCGGACGTCACCAGCGACGCGACGCCCTGGCGAGCCCGCCTGGGACGCGCCGCCTTGATGCTTCTCCCCGGCGTCGCGACCGTGCTCGCGCTGCCGCTGGCGAGCCCGGTGCTCGCGGCCGCCGCCGCGGTCGCGCACCGCGTGCTGCGCCCCCGGACCGACGGCCGACGTCTCGCCATCGCCCTGACCACGTCCAGCCTCGCCCTGGCGACGCTCGCGCTCGGCCTGGCCTCGCTCGCCCCGAGGTTCTCGACGCTCACCGAGCTCCCGGCGCTCGTCGGGCCGAGCTGGTCGCTCCGCGCCCTCGCTCTCGGAGGGTTGGTCGGTGCCGCCGCCGTGTCGGCCCTCGGCTGGCTCTTGCCCCATCGCCGGCTGGCCCGTGCGCTGGGTGCTCCCGCAGCCCTGCTGCTCGTGCTCGGTCTCGCGTGGTTCGTGGCAAGACCACTGGGTCTGCTGCTCGTCACCGGTGGCCTCGCGCTGGCGACCGCCGCAGGTCTCCGCCGTCTCGCGGGACGCCGACATCGAGCGCAGGTCCCGGCGCTGAGCGCTCTCGCGCTCGCCGGTGCGCTGGTGGTGACGAGCGGCTCGCTCGGCTCCCTCGTCGGCCTGACCGTCGAGCACGTCGTCTCTCCACTCCTCGCCAGTCTCCTCACGGCCGTGGCCGCGCTCGTGCTGCGCCGCGACGATGGTCGTCCCGACTTCCTCGGCCTGGCCGCCCTCGCCGTGCTCGGCACCAGTCTCGTGGGCCTCGCCGTGATCCTCGGTTTCGGTGGTGCCCCCGCCCTCGCGCTGGCGCTGGTCCCCGCCGCGACCTGGCAGCTCATCGACGCCCAGTCGCGACGCGCCTTCTGGAGTGACGCCGACTCGCAAGCGACGACCGGTCGCAGCTCGCCGCTGCACTTCGGCCTGGCCGCCGCTCCCCTTCTCGGGCTCGGGGCCGTGCTCCTGGACGCGGGCAGCTCGCTCCAGCTCGGCCTCGCCGTGATCGCCGCGCTGGTCGCCGTCTTGCTCGCCGGTGAGCGAGCGCTCGGCGGCGGGCTCCACTTCACGATTGCTGCCGGCCTCGGCTTGCTCCTGTCCGGGCTCGCCGCTGCGGCCGCCGCCGGCCTGCCCGGCCCCGTGCTCCCGTCGGTGGCGGCGCTGGTCGCGCTGGGCCTGCTGTTGGCGGGCGACCGTCTCCCGGGTCGGACCCGTCGCGCAGACTGGGAGCCTCCGATGCTCGGGCTCGCGCTCGTCATCGGCCTGAGCAGCGGCATCGTCTTCGCGCTCGGTCATGCGCCGGCCGCCTGGTCCGGCCTCGGCCTCGCCTGCCTCCTCACCGCGACCCTGTGTCGGCCGCAGCGGGAAGCACGCCTTGTCCTTCCCTGGTTGCTGAGCGCCACCGCGCTCTCGCTCGGCCTGGGTCTCGGTCGACCCGAGCTGCTCGTGCCCTGGCTGGCGGTGAGCGCACTGGTCACCTGGGCGTGGGGCCGCTGGGCACCCGAGCTCCGCTGGCCGGCGCTCGCCCACGTCGGTCTCGCCATCGTGGGCGTCCTCGTGGCCGCTCTCACCGAGCACGTGCTGGTGGCCGCGGCCGGGCTCGCCCTTCTCGCCCTGCTCGGAGCCTGGGAGCTCCTGCACCCCGCTCGACCACGCCGACCCGAGACGGCAGCCGCCACCTTGCTGGTCGGCGCCGGCAGCCTGGCGCTGCTCCTGCCGGCCGCCCGCGAGCTCGGCCCCTGGCTCGGCTCCGGTCTCCTCGGCTCGGCGGTGGTCGCCCAGGCCGGCGCCCGCTGGCTGCGCGACGCGCGCCTGGCTCGTGAGCTTCGACGTCTCGCCCTCCTCGTCACCTGGGGTGGACTGGTGGCGACGGTCCTCGCACCGCTCTCGCTCCAACTGATCGCCTGGCAGCTCGTCGGCGTTTCCGTCGCGCTGCTTCTGGTGAGCGCCCTCCGACGCGTGACCTGGCCCGCCTTGCTCGCGGCGCTGTGCACCGTGGCGGCCGGCGGCTTGCTCGCCGTCGTCGCAGGCTTGCCCGTCAGCCTCTGGCCCCTGGCCTTCCTCCTGCCAGGTGCTTGCTGGCTCCTCGCATGGAGCCTCTTGAGCCAGTGGCAGGCCGGACGGACCGGCCCTTGGTTGTTGGTCGGCGCGTGGCTGGCCTGGACAGCAGTGTTCCTGTCCGCCTGGCAGCCTGCCATTCCCGTCGGCGCGCGCGTCGCCGCGGTGGCCCTCGGGCTCGGCGCCCTCGCGGGTGGGCTGCTCCTCCGCAAGGCCGAGCTGACCCTGCTCGGCGCCGGCTGCCTGCTCGCCGAGCTGCTGCTGCTCTCGGCCCAGGCCCTCGGCACGGCCGATGCACCACGGGAGACGCTCCCGCTGGTGGTCCTGGCGGTGGCGGTCCTGGCCGTGGTCGGCGCCTGGCGACGCACCGGCTGGTCCCTCCGGGAGTGGCTACGAGCCACCGAAGAATCGGGGGACATGGGGCTTCCAGAGGACTCGGCGGGCCCGCTCACGACGTCTTGACACCGCCCGAGCGCGCTCCCATCATCCGCCGGCCCCCAGCCGGACGCGTCGTCGACGCCCGGGTCTCCAGGGACGTGGGGACCGCAGAGAGACCGCCATGCCGCTCTACGAATACCGCTGTGACAGCTGCGAGCAGCTCTTCGAGTACATCCAGTCGATCAACTCGCGCCCGAAGAGGAAGTGCGAGGTGTGCGACGGGAAGCTCGAGAAGCTCGTGTCGAGATCCGGTTTCGTCCTGAAGGGCACCGGCTGGTACGAGACCGACTTCAAGGGCAAGAAGCCCAAGACCTCGGACGACTCGAGCAGCAAGTCGGACTCGTCCAGCTCCTCCTCCAGCAGCGACAGCGGCTCCAGCAAGAGCGACTCGAAGAGCAGCAAGTCCAAGACCTCGAAGAAGAAGTCGTAGTCGTCGCCCCGTACCGAGGCCATCACGGGCCCGGGAATCGACTCGAGGCCGCCCGAAGATCTGAATGCGGCGACGCGCCCCACCGTCAGCGAGATCGAGGCCGAACAGGTCTTCGCCGTCGCTTGGCCGCCAGGCGGCGGCCTGCTAGCCTCCTCGTCCGTCGATTGTCAGGAGTCCCCATGAGCCGCCTTGCCCCGCTCCGCCCCACCCTCGCCTGCGGAATCCTCGCCCTTCTCGCCAGCGCGACCACCGTCGTCGCCCACGGCAACAGCGCGACTCACGCCCACGGCGCCAAGGCCGCCGCGTCCGGTGACCTGACGCCCGAGGAGGTATTCGAGGCCCTGATGCGGCAGCGGCGCTACCCGGACATGCACGACAAGGCCCGCGAGTTCCTGACGGACAAGGTGGTCGAGAACGACGTCGTGGCGAAGTTCTGGGTCGGCCGTGCCCTCCGCGCGGAGCGCAAGTACGACCAGGCCCGGGCCCAGTTCCAGGAGGTCGCCCGCCGCTACCCGAAGCACGAGCTCGGCCGCACCGCCAAGCTCGAGTCTGCTCTCCCCCTCATCGCCCAGCTCAAGGGCTCGGCGAAGACCAAGGCCGAGGTCGACCTCGCCACCCAGGCCGCCGCCGAGTTCAAGGCCGCCGCCAAGGAGCTGGCCGACGACGGCGACCTCGCCAGCCGCGCCCTCTTCCTCGCCGGCAACGCCCACCGCATGTGCGGTCAGGACGCCGAGGCCATCAAGGCCTACCAGGACTGCGCCAAGGTCACGACCGAGACCGACTACCCCGCCAAGTGCCTGTATGGCGAGGGCACGGTGATCGCGCGGAACTTCGACGGCCCCAAGGCCCAGACCCTCTTCTCGAAGTGCCTGGCCGACTACCCCGAAGGCTCCTACGCGAAGCGCTGCAAGAAGGGCATCGGTCGGATGAAGGCCGTCGGCGATCCGGCGCCCGAGTTCAACGTCGAGACCTGGATCCACGACCCGAAGGTCACCATGTCCAGCCTGCGCGGGAAGGTCGTCATCATCTTCTTCTTCGCGACCTGGTGCCCCCACTGCAAGGCCGCCCTCCCGGGCTTCGCCGAGTGGAAGACGAAGTTCGGCGACAAGGTCCAGCTCATCGGCATGACCGCCAACAGCCGTGGCCAGACCACCGAGTCCGCCAAGCTCTTCGTCGAAGACCCCCAGTGGGACATCGACTACCCCTGCGCGGTCGACCTCGGAACCAAGACCAGCGCCGCGATGGCTGCCACCGGGCTGCCGCAGATCGTGCTCATCGACAAGAAGGGCGTGATGCGGTGGATCGACCACCCGAACTACCTCACCGAGTCGATGATCGCGACCCTCGTCAAGGAATAGCATCCGGCCCGCTCAGCGGGCTGAGAGGCCCCTTCTGGGCCGTCTCACCGATCCTTGACAGCCTGCGGGTGGCTTGCGAAACTGACGGCTACCTCCGGTCCGGAAGAGGTTAGCTAAGCCCTGGCCGCTCAGCAGGTTACGTCAAGCCTGTCCGCGAGCCGACCAGCGGCGATGCAACGCGCGTGTTCTCTCCGGCTTCACGTCGACAGGAGCAACCATGAGCTTGGCCCAAGTGGTCGGTACCAGCCTTTCGTCCGTGGCCAACGCCACCTGGGGCGCGGTGAAGTGGATCAATCAGACCCTCCCGGCCGGCAGCTTCCACCCGCAGTGGGCTCCTGCACCGTCCATCAAGTCCGACGAGCGCACCTTCCCGGTCCTCGGCTTCCCGCGTGAGACCGACTCGCTCTGTCCTCGCTGCGTCAAGGAAGTGCGTGACGAGATCCTCGCCGGCCGCAAGGACTGGCGCTCCCTCGTCGAGGAGAACCCGGGCGAGATCAAGGCGCGCATCGTCGAGCGCGACGGCGAAGTCTGGATGGAGAAGACCTGCGACAAGCACGGTGACTTCGAAGACCAGATGGCGATGGACGTCGACTTCCTCCGGAAGATCGAGAGCCTCTACCCGGGCCGCGACTACCGCATCGTCAAGGACGACCTCCACGACCACGGCACCTCGTCCATCCGCTACGGCCGTGGCGCGGTGCTCACCGTCGACCTGACCAACCGCTGCAACATGATGTGCGAGCCCTGCTTCATGGACGCCAACCAGGTTGGCTACGTCCACGAGCTCACCTGGGACGACATCAAGAAGATCCTCGACGACGCCGTCAGCATCAAGCCGAAGCGTCAGCTCTCCGTGCAGTTCTCGGGCGGCGAGCCCACCATGTCGCCCTTCTTCATGCAGGCCGTGGCCTACGCGCGCAAGCTGGGCTTCTTCTCCATCCAGGCGGCGACCAACGGCATCAAGTTCGCGCAGGACATCGAGTTCGCGCGTCAGGCCGCCGACGCCGGCATGCGTCTCGCCTACCTCCAGTTCGACGGCGTGACCAACGAGGCCAACTCGCACCGCAAGGTCGGCAACCTCTTCGACGTCAAGCTCCGCGCCATCGAGAACCTCCACGCGGCCGGCATCGACGTCACCCTCGTCACCACGATCGTCAACGGCGTCAACAACGAGCAGGTGGTCCCGATCATCCGCTTCGCCGCCGAGAACATCGACAAGATCAACGCCATCAGCTTCCAGCCGGTGTCGTTCACCGGTCGCGACGAGGACATCACCGACGAGGACCGCGCGTCCCAGCGCTACACGCTGAGCCACATGGCTCACGAGATCCACGACGAGATGGGCATCACCGAGCCCCTCCGCGACTGGTTCCCGCTGTCGGCCTCCGGCCCCCTCTCCGACCTCATCGATCAGCTCAACGGCTCGCAGGCGGAGTGGGGCAACCTCAAGTGCGGCTGCCACCCCAACTGCGGCATCGGCACGATGCTCCTCGTCAACGAGGACACCAAGGAGATCGTCCCGCTCTGCGACGTGCTCGACGTCGAGCAGTTCCTCGAGGACCTCAAGGCCATCAACGACGCCGCCCGGCCCAAGTCGGCGACGGTCGCGCAGGTGGCCCTCTCGCTCTTCCGGAACTTCAAGGCCGACTCGGCTCCCGAGGGCCTCGGCCTCGTCGACATGCTCCGCATCTTCGACGGCCACACCGGCCGCCGGATGGGCCTGTCGAAGGTCCCGCGTTACCGCTGGCGGATGCTCTTGGTCGCCGGCATGTGGTTCCAGGACCTCTTCAACTACGACTTCCGCCGCACCGAGATGTGCATCATTCCCTACGGCACGCAGCTCGGTGAGGTGTCCTTCTGCGCCTACAACACCGGCATCGGCTGGCGTCAGATCGTCGAGGACGTCTTCCAGACGGCCAGCACGATCGAGTGGTTCAAGACCAAGGGTCGCCACCAGATCTTCGCCGCGGGCAAGGAAGTCGGCTTGCCCGAGCGTGACAACCTCACCGTGAAGGTGCCCGAGATGGTCGAGCTGCCGGTGGTGTCGAACAGCAGCGACTCCGGCGGTGGCTGCGGTAGCGGCGGCTGCTCCAGCTAGCTCCTGCTCGCGTCACGCCGAGAAGCCCGCCCCGACCTCGTCGCGGCGGGCTTCTTCACGTTCGGGGATCGCTCACCGGGGCGTATCGCGTCGGGAACGGCATCCCTGGGCCGGGTCGCGAATCGTGAGGGGGTCGTGCTAGCGTGGCCGCATGCAGGTAGAGGAGCCGTGAGACACGCACTCACGTCCGGAGGGGAGATTTCATGCGCCTGATCTGTCCGGCGTGCCAGAACGCGGTCGAAGTACCGGATCATCAGCTCCCGCCACCGGGCGCACGCGCCCGCTGCGCGGCCTGTGGGGTCGTCTGCACCTGGAATGGCCAGGCACTCATCGCCGATGGCTTGCCCCCAGCCCAAGCGACCCCACCCGCTCAGGCGACTTCGCCGGCCCAGGCCGCGCCTCCCGCTCAGGCCGCACCACCGGTGGCGCAGCAGCCCGAGTCGATCCCGCTGGCTCCCCACCCCGAGCCCGAGTCCATCCCGCTGGCTCCCCACCCCGAGCCCGAGTCCATCCCGCTGGCTCCCCACCCCGAGCCCG
>JBCCFW010000192.1:0-14008 GCA_039029535.1 Acidobacteriota bacterium | reverse complement strand
GGTCGTGGGCCGTGTAGAGGTGGATGCGCTCGTCGGTGAAGCCCGGCGTGGTGAGGATCGGCCCCAGCGGCTCGAGACGTCCGGCGCGGTAACCGGTTTCCTCCTCGAGCTCCCGCCCGGCGCAACGATCCGGATGCTCGCCGGGGTCGAGCTTGCCCGCCGGCGCCTCCCACAAGAAGCCACCGGCCGCGTGGCGAAACTGACGGATGAGGACGACGCGATCGTCGGTCACGAAGGGCAGCACGCAGCTCGCCCCCGGGTGATGGATGACCTCGAGCTCGGTGACGTGTCCTCCGGGGAGCTCGACCTTCTCCAGCTCGAGCCGGACGGTCCGACCCGGGTGGATGACACGGCTCTCGATCAGGCGGGATGACTCGTCGCTCATGACTCGACCTCGTGGGGGGCGGGAAGGACGCTGAGCATCTCGCATCGACGAGACCGATACCAACCCGGATCGTCAGGTCGGCGCGACGCCCGTCACGACGTTCGGACGATCCGCCACGTGAGTTGACCACCACCGCGATCGCCACGTCGCCCGGTCGAGACGACGTTCCTCCTTCGAATGCGTGCCGTCGCTGCCGCCTGGCATCGCGCTTGCGCTCCTCCCTCACGGAGGAGACGCGATGCGAGCTCACGGAGAGAACGGAGAGAGACGACCGACCGGCACGAGCCTGGTCGAGACCCTGGTGGCCACTGCCCTGCTCGGCATCGTCCTGGTGGCCCTGCTCGGTGGCGTGACCCGCGCCCGGCACGTGCTGGAGTCGGCCCGACAGCTCGACGAAGCGGAAGCCGTGGCAGCCGAGGTCCTCGCGACCGCACGTCGGCTGCACGTGCTGCAGCTCGCCGAGCTCCTTGCCGAGGACGACCCCACTGGCGCCCGGGCGACCTGGCGCTCGAACCATCCCCCGTCGGACCACCTGCCGCCCGAGTGGAGCGAGCTCCTCACGAGCTGGCGCGAGGCCGTCGACGGGCTGCCCGGCGGTCGGCTCATCGTCAGCGTGCGGGGCTTCGATCGGCTCGGTCCCGACGTCGACGACGTGCCCTTGCTGCACGCGCGCTTCGTGCAGCTCGCCGTCACCGTGCGCTGGCGCGAGGGAGTGCGCGAGCGCGCGACCTGGCATCAGCACCTCTTCGGCTAGGGGACAGCCATGCGACTCCATCGCTCCCACGGCACGTCCCTCGTCGAGCTGCTCGTCGCCACGCTCGTCGCGAGTGTCGTCGTCGTCTTCTCATTGCAGGTCGTCGATCGCCTGGCACGACGTCAGGACGAGATGGCACTGCGTGCGGAGATGCAGCAAGGGCTGACCGACGTCCTCCGCCTGCTCGAACACGACCTCGCCCGTGCCGGCTTCCTCGTCGCTCTCGACGAGCCCGGCTCGAGCCTGCGCCCCGACGAAGCCTTCGAGCACGCCTCGCGTCGCGCGTTCCTGGTTCGGGGCGACACCGACCTGGGCGACGCCGCTGGTGGTCGTGAGCTCGAGTTGGAGTCGGGCGACCGGTCGGTGACCGTCGGTCACGACGAGGTCCGCGGCTGGGCGGTCGGCCGGGACCGTCCCGACGATCCTGGGCGCGTGTTGGCCGAGCTCGACCTCGGGCGTCCCCGCGACGCTTGGCTCGACGACCTGGGCCAGGTCCACGACGAGGAACGCATCGAGCTCACCGGACTCGCTCCGGAGCTCGGCCCGCTGCCCGACGGACCGTGGACGCTCCATCGGCTGCGGCTCTCGCGGTCCGGACGCCTCGTGGCCCAACCGGTCCTCGGCGATCTCGCCGAGCTGAGCTTCACCTATCTCGACCACCTCGGTCGGCCGCTCGAGGAGCTCGCCGATCCGCTGGTCTCCCTCGACGAGCCCGAACGTCGCCGACTGCGCGCTCGCGTCCACGCCGTGCAGGTGGAGCTGACCCTACGTCGCGACCGGGGCGCCGGCCGCGTGCCACTCAGCATGGCGCGCTCGCTGACAGTGACGACCGAGCACGTCGCTCGGCCGGTGCTCGGCACGACGGGCCCGCCGGCTCCAACGGAGCTGCACGCGTGCTCGGGCCAGTGCGGCTTCCTGCGCGTCGAGTGGAGCGCGACGGGTCCGGCCGACGAGAACGAGACTTGGGAGGTCGACGTGAGGGCCTGTGACGCGGACCTCGTGCGGCCGGGCGAACGGCTTGCGTTTCATCGAGGCATCGTCACCGGCGGGCCCGAGGGTGGTCCGACGCGTCGCGTGCTCCTCCTGCGTCACGACGACTTCGACGCCGACCCGCATGGCCGGCTCGCTTGCATCAGCGTGCGTCGGGTCGGCGGGCCCTCGGCCACCATGCGCCCCCTCCGCCTGGTCGATCGCGCTCGCCCTGCACCAGCCGATCGACTGGTCGGTAGCGGTCTGGATCCAGACGACGTCGGGTGGCCTCGAGTGATCGTCGATGGTGCCTGGCCGGTCCCCGTCGTGGACACCGGCGAGCACGCGGCGCGCGACCTCGCTCTCCGCTTGCGCTGGCAACCGCCGTCCCTGGCCCTCCCCGTGACGGGGCGGCGTGCGCCGTCCTCGTGCCACGCGCCGCCGGACGGCCCGGACGGGACGAGCTGGCTCGAGGAGCTGGACGTCGAGGGGGCGGCCACCTACGTCTTCGCCGCCGTGCAGAGTGATCCGACGACCTGGGGGCCGCCGGGCCATCGCGTCGAGGATCCCGCCGACTTCCTGCCGGCCGAGACCAACCTGCTCGGTCGCTACCGGTTGCCGCTCTCCGATCACGCGGAGCTCGAGCTCGGGCCGGCCGAGCCCGGTACCGTCCACGTCCTCCGTTTGCGCCACGCCGACGCGTGCTGGCCGGACGAGGACGGCGACGGCCGACACGATCGGCAGCCGACGCTTGCCGCGTGGATGACCGACGACGAGCTCGACCCCGACGGCCATCGCCACTTGTCGGACGTCCATCCCGCGATCCCGGCGGTGGCCGCACCGGCTCGCGACGCCCGCGGCACCGCGCTGCCACCCGAACGGCCGGCCCGGCTGTGGATCGATCGTCGACTCGGTCACCCGCGTCGCTTGCTCTTCACGCCCGCGCGATGGACCGCCCCCGAAGACCGGCCCTTCGTCGTGCCGGACACGAGCTCGGTGCCGGGTCGCTGGGGATGGGTTCTGCTCGCCCGTCGCCTCGTGCCCTGGGACCCGGAGGCACTGCCTGCGCGACGACCGACAGCGGCCGAGCTCGACTTCGGCGTCGACGATCCGGGCGTCGAAATCGTCAGCGAGATCCGTCTCACGCAACGAGGGCTCGCCACCGGTCTCGTCGACGACCCGAGCGAGAGCCTGGACGGCCGCCTGCAGTCCGACCGGAACCCACGGCTGCTCCCGCCTTCCCCGCCGACGGGCTCGACCTGGGCCCATCGCCTCTTCGTCGTGCAGGTCCGGGCTCCCGCCACCGACGAGGCTCTCCCCTCACGACTGACCGACGACGGGATCACCGACGACCCGGCTCGGCTCAGTCGGGGCGGTCCCGTCTTCCTCGACTGCACGTGGCAGCAGACGCTGCGTGTCACGAGTCGCGAGGAAGACGAGCTCCGCTTGAGCCTCGGCCCTGCCGAGGACTGCGCTCGCGTCACGACGCTGCGAGTCCTCGCCCTGGGCGAAGACGACCGCCCGCTGGGCATGAGCCGGACCGTGTCGACTGGCGGAGCCTGCGAGCTCGTCGTGCCACGCTCCTTGTTCGTCGAGGCCGGTCCCGCCTGGCGTCGGATCGTGGAGCTCGGTGACGACCCGCGCGACGTCGGTCGCACAGCCGGCGAGGACTGGCTCGGCTGTCGTCAGCGCGTCGACCTGCTCACGGAAGGAGAGCTGCCGTGAGCAGGTCGGACTCGCACCGAGGCAGCGCGCTCCCGGCGGCCCTGCTCGCCCTCGTGCTCGGTCACCTGCTGCTGGCCGTCCTCCTGGTGCTCGCCAACCAACAGCAAGTCCTGGCACGTCATCGTCAGGAGCGACGGCAGGCGGAGGAGCTCGCCACGGCGGGGGCGGTCATCCTGCGCAGCTGGATGAATTCCGGGGCCGACGACCCGGACCTGCCGCCACTGGCTGCCGTCGATCGCAACCGACGCGAAGGACAGCCGTTCGCGCCGGAGGTGACCACGCGTCACGAGCTCGATGAGCGTCCCGAGTCCGCGACGGTCTCGGCCGCGCACGATGCCCTGCTGGAGGGCCGAAGCCATCCCTGGGATCTCGGGGACGGCGACGTGCCGTCGGCCAGCGCGTGGGGGCGTCGCGAGAGCCCGGACCTCCTCATCGATTCTCGCAATGACGTGACAGCCGCCGAGCTCCTGTCCCGACTCGTGGCAGGCCTCGCTCCGGACGCCGCGGCGGTGGCGGTAGGTCATCCCGCAGCGGCCTGGCGGTCACCCCGATTGCTCGAGATGCGGCTCTACCGCCCGCCGCTCGATCACGATCGGCAGGTCCGGCACGGGCTCGCGACGGTGGAAGTCCTCGCCGAGGTCGGCACCGACGCGAGACGGGCCGGCGTGCAGGCTCGCCACCGCTCGGTCGTCGGGCGTCTCCCGACACGGCCCGTACTGTCGACGCTGCGCTGCCGAGGTCCGCTCGGTCCCGACGCCTGGGACCAGACCCACTGGGGTCTCCTCACCGTCGAGGGCGAGGCGGACGAGACGATGCTGGCCGTGGACTGGAGCACGGCTCGAGGCCGACCGCTCGATCGACGCGGACCGGGACCGGCGAGCTGGCGTGGGCCCTGGGACGACGTGGTCGGCGGTGAGGGTCTCGCGGACCCGTGGCGGCGGGTCTGCTGCCGAGGCCGCTGGGAGGACGCGAGCGGTGCGAGCTCGGCCCGACGCCCCACCGGCCCGGTGGATCCCGTCACCGGTCGCCGGGCGGCCCTCGTCTTTCCGTCGTGCTCGCTTCCGGGGAGCGCGGCGCCGTCGGAGAGCCTGCGGCAAGCGGTCCGCTCACGGAGTCGTCGTCACCTTCACTTCGTGTTCGACCAAGCCGTCGGCGGCTACCGACTCGGGGGCGTTGGACCCTCCCGGAGCTTCGCGAGCTGGCTCCGGCGCTTGGATGGTCACCCTCCTGCCCTGCTGGTCTTCGACACCGCGGATGGCGGTCCGCTCGACCGAGAACGTGACCGTGGTCACGACAACAGGACACCACCGGTGCGCTGGCCCGCCGGGGTCTTCCTGCGAGGTCTCGTGCTCGTGCACGCGCGGTCGCTCGACGTCTCGGCGGCCGGCCGGGGGCGTGTCGTTTCGGTCACTCCACCCGCAGAACCGTCCCTCGCGGGCGGAGACAATTTTCTTAATCTCGACTTCATCGAGAGGGACGACGTCCCGATCCGGGTCGACGTCGCGGCGACCGGCCGGCCCCGTGCCTGTCGACGCTCCGAGGTCACCGGAGAGTGCGTGGAGATCACCGCCTGGACCACCTCAGAACGGGACGAGAGCGGCCCCCTTCTCCCCTTGCGGGTCGACCTCGAGGGCGTACTATCTTTGACGGGAGACCTGACCGGCACGGGTCGCTTGTCGCTTCACGGAGCGCTGCGTCTCGAGGGCACGGTCGGACGACCCAGCCGCTCGGAGCTTTGGTTCGACGCTGATCTGACTGAAGAACCGGGCGTGCCGGAGCGTTGGTCTTTCCCGATGGTGCACGTGCTCGCCGAGGAGATCGCCACTGACTCCTGGTGAAGCCGACACGCTGGAGGCAACTCGATGACTCGCTCCTCAGTGACGCTGCTCGCGCTCAACGCCCTGGTCGTCTCGACCCTGGCCGGACCGGCCGTCGCCGAGAGTGATCCGCCCTCCATCGTTCGCATCGGAGCCCAGCGCACGGAGAGCTCGCAACGTGCCGCCGAGGCTCGCCGAGGTGGGTCCGCTCCTCGCCAGGTCGCGCGTCCAGCCGGCACCACCGCGCGTCCGAAGACCTCCTTCCCCAGCGGCAAGGTCTTCACCCTGGCCGACCTCCAGGCACTGCGTGCCTCCCGCGGCTCGGGCTTCAGCACGGTCTCGGGCGGCGGGGGCGGAGCCATCCGCACGGCGCGAACGCCCGCGAGGACGAGCACCCAGCCGGCGACCCCCGGCAACGAGGCCGCTGCGGCGAACCAGCCGAATGCCAACTGGTACGCCCCGACCAACCTCGATCCCAACGACGGTGAGGTCGCGTACTTCCGCCAGGAGCTCACCGACTCGAAGGCCGAGCTCGAGAAGCTCCGTCGCGAGCAGCTCGCAGCGAGCAACCCCTACCTCCGCAGCCTCGCCGGCAGGGATGGGCCGCGCACGCGCGACGAGATCAAGGCGGCCATGGCCGAGGCTCAGGCTCGTCAGGCGGCGGCCCAGAAGGAGCTCACCGCTCTCAGCTCTCGCCGGTAGGTCATTGGGCCGAGAGCCCGCCCCCCGACGCGTTTGACATGATGCCGGCCACGACTCTGTCCGTCGTGCCGTCTCAGTGAGCTCGTGCGTGTCGGTTCTCATCGTCGAAGACAAGGACTCCCTGCGGCGCATGCTCCGCAAGACCCTCGAGGCGGAGGGTCACGAGATCGAGGAGGCCAGCGACGGTGCGCAGGCGATCGAGATGCTGGAGGCGCGTCGCTTCAGCCTCGTGCTGACGGACCTGCGTCTCCCCAAGGCCGATGGTCTGGCGGTGTTGCAGGCCGCGCTCGCGGCCGACCCCGAGCAACCGGTCATCGTCATGACGGCGTACGGCACGGTGGAGCTCGCGGTCGAGGCCATGAAGGTGGGAGCCTGCGACTTCCTCGCCAAGCCGGTCGATCCCGACCACCTCGTGCTGCTCGTGTCGCGAGTGGCACGTCAGGACCGACTGCAGCGGGAGAACGAGGTCCTCCGCGAGGCGCTGGGCGATCGCGTGGGCGGCCCGACCATCATCGGCGAGTCGGAGCTCTTGAAGACGGCCTTGCAGGAGGTGTCCAAGGTCGCGGCCACCGACGCGACAGTGCTCCTGCTGGGCGAGTCGGGCACGGGCAAGGAGTTGTTCGCGCGCTCGGTGCATCATCACTCGCCGCGACACGACCAGCCCTTCGTGGCCATCAACTGTGCGGCCATCCCCGACACCCTGCTCGAGAACGAGCTCTTCGGTCACGAGAAGGGGGCCTATACCGGAGCGAGCAGTCGGAAGGCGGGGCGCTTCGAGCTCGCGGAGGGCGGCACGCTCTTCCTCGACGAGATCGGCGACATCGCGGCGTCGGTGCAGGCGAAGCTCCTGCGGGTCTTGCAGGAGAAGAGCTTCGAGCGAGTCGGCGGCACGCGCACCTTGGAGGTCGACGTCCGCATCGTCACGGCGACCAACCGCGACCTGGCCAAGGAGGTGGCGGCCGGTCGCTTCCGTGAGGACCTGTACTACCGGCTGTCGGTGTTCCCGCTGGAGATCCCGTCGTTGGCGCGACGTCGCGAGGACATCCCCTTGCTGGCCTCGCACTTCCTGTCGAAGTTCTCGCGTCAACTCGGTCGCCCGGGCTTGAAGCTCTCCGACGGTGCGCTGGAGTGCTTGGAGGCACACCACTGGCCGGGCAACGTCCGCGAGCTGGAGAACGCCATCGAGCGCGCGGCGATCCTGGCGGACTCCCCCACCCTGGAAGCCGACGACTTCATGTTGGCCGAGCGCAGCGGCCCGAACCGCGATCGCATCCGCGACCTCGTGGACTTCGACGGCCCCTTGCAGGAGGTCGCGTCCCGCGCGGCTTCGCTGGTCGAGGAGCTCAAGATCCAGGACGCCTTGCAGGAGCGCGAGGGTAACAAGACCAAGGCCGCCGAGCTGCTGGGCGTGTCTTACAAGACCCTGCTCAACAAGATGCGCGACCTGGGGCTGAAGTAAGCCTCGTTGGCTGGACAGCCGAGGCCCTCGGGCGCTTCCCTTTCGCCTGCCGTCAGTCGTAGCACTCCGCGGCTTGCCGTCAAGGACAAGCCTTCGGGCGCTTCGCGCTCCTTGACCGCTGCGCCACTCCGTGCGGACCGGCTCATGTCGGCGGAAGGGAGAGCTTGGGAACGGAGCAGGTGCGTCAGGCCGAGCCGCTAGCCCACTCTTCCTCAGCTGTGAGCCATCGCTGGTACGCAACGTCCCCATTGAGCTCTCACACGGCCTCTCGGTGGAGCTCATCCCACACCCCACCGGAGTCCGTGCAGTAGATCAGCAAGAAGACCTGCTGCAGCGCATCCTCCAACTCGCGGGCTTGCCGGAGTGCTCGTACCAGACCACCGACAACTGCCCGTGCCCGATCCTCGTAGCCGGCGTCCGTGCATGTCTCTTCGAGCAGACCAGCAGCCTGAGAGAAATGGCACGGCCCAGGCGACGTGTCCCATTCGACTGGCGAGAAGAGCATCCACTTGTCTTCCGCCTCGTCGATGAACTTGCGGGAGACACTCTCCATCCCCAGCGAGATCATGTCGCAGTCCAGAAGCAGGCAGCAGCCAGCAATGCCGCCCTCACCGAAGCTCTTCTCGAGAGCCGGAACAGACCTTCGGATCGCAGCCGTCACCTCTTCAACAAGCTCTTCCATCCCAGCACCCCTCCAACGCAACAGGGCCGGCACGTTACCGCACCGGCCCAGCAATCTCACCTCAGCACCACAGCTTCGAGTCAGGAGCATCAGGACGAAAGCCTGACAGCAACCTCACTCGCGAGGGATTTTCGTCCAGGGGTAGGAGCCAGGAGCGACGCCTATTCCGAATAGGCGAGCGACGCAGCGACACCGCCCTGGGCGAAAAGACCCGCGAGTCAGGCGTCCGCATCCTCCGTGCGGTGCTTGGCCGCTTCTTCCATGATCTCCTTCTGGAGATTCGAAGGCACCGGCTCGTAGTGGTCCATCTCCATGGTGAAGTCACCGCGGCCGCCACTGATCGACTTCAGGGTCGCCGTGTAGGTGAGCATCTCCTTGAGCGGGACCTGGGCCTTGATGACCTGGTTGCCACCCTCGGCCTCCATGCCCTGGACCTTGCCACGTCGGCCGGAGAGGTCGCCCATGACGTCGCCCATGCACTCCTCGGGCACGGTCACCGCCACCTGGACGATGGGCTCGAGGATCTGCGGCTTCGCATCGAGAATGAGCTGCCTCATGAGCTGACGGCCGGCGATCTGGAAGGCGACGTCCTTCGAATCGACCGGGTGCATCTTGCCGTCGAAGACCTCGCAGCGGACGTCGACCACCTCGGCGTTGCACAGCGGGCCGGACTCGAGCACCTGCCGGATGCCCTTGTCGATGGAGCTGAAGAAGTTCTGGCTGATCGAGCCGCCGAAGATCCGGCCGGTGTCGAACTCGTAGCCCTCACCGGGCAACGGCTTGACCTCCATGTGGACCTCGGCGAACTGACCCGAGCCACCACTCTGCTTCTTGTGACGGTAGGAGCCCGACGCCGGCTTGGTGATCGTCTCCTTGTACGGAACACGCGGAGTGTCCAGGACGACCTCGACCTTGTAGCGGTTCTTGAGCCGCTCGGCGATGTTGCCGACGTGCCGCTCGCCCATGCCCGAGAGGACCATCTCCTTGGTCTGCGGGTCGAAGCGGAAGACCATGGCCTGGTCCTCCTCGGCGATCTTGGCGAGCGCGTTGCCGATCTTCTCCTCGTCGCCGGTGTTGGCCGCGCGGATCGAGAAGGACATCGGCGGGTCCGACTTCTTGGGCACGCCGTACTCGATGGGCGAGCCCTTGTCGCTGAGCGTGTCGCCGGTGAGCGTCTCCTTGAGCTTGATGAAGCAGCCCACGTCGCCGGGGTGCAGCTCCGAAACCTTCGACTGCTCCTTGCCCTGCAACACCGAGGGTGCCGAGCAACGCTCGTCCGTGTCCTTGGTCGTGTTGCGCAGGGCGTTGTCGCCCGAGAGCACGCCCGAGTACACCTTGAACAACGTGACGCGGCCCGCGAACGGATCCGCCAAGGTCTTGAACACCTGCAGCGACAGCGGCGCGTCGACCGACAGCTCACGCTCGCTCTCACCATCCGCCGACTTTCGGGCGCCCAGGATGGTCGGGTCCGGAGCGACGCCGGCCAGCGCATCCGCGAGCGCGCCGATGCCGACGAGCTTCGTGGCGCTCGCGCAGCAGACCGGGTAGACCTGGCCGGTCGCCACGGCCTTGAGCAGGCCCTCGCGGAGTTGCGCCTCGGTGAGCTCGCCCTCCTCGAGGAAGGTCTCCATGAGCTCCTCGTCGGACTCGGCGACCATCTCCATCAGGGCTTCGCGGTGGGTCGAGACCGCGTCGGCCACGTCGGCCGGGGCATCGGCTTCTTCCGACTTGCCGCTGCCGTCGGTCGCGCTGAGGTGCGCCTTGCCGGTGATGAGATCGACGACGCCCTTGAAGTCGTCTTCCTTGCCGATGGGCACCTGGATGGGCGCGCACTCGCGGCCCAGGCCCGTCCGGATCTTGTCGAGCGCCACTTCGAAGTCGGCGTTCTCCTTGTCCATCTTGTTGAGGACGACGAAGCGCGCCGGCGTGCCGGCCTCGCCCGCGTTCTTCCAGGCCCGGGCCGTCTGCACCTCGACACCCGAGACCGCGTCGACGACCCCGACCGCCGCCTCGACGTTCTCGAGAGCCAGCGTCGCCTCGTGCTGGAAGTTGCCGGCTCCCGGACAATCGAAGAGGTTGAGCTTTGTGTCACCCTGCACGCGATGCGCCAGCGAGAGCCGGATCGACATGCCGTGCTCTTGCTCGTCGTCCCAGTAGTCGGTGGTCGCGTTCTTTGCTTCCACCGTGCCGAGCCGATCGACCATGCCGCCCTGGAAGAGCAGGGCCTCGACCAGGGACGTCTTCCCGCACTGACCGTGTCCGATGAAGGCGAGGTTCCGGATGGCAATGGTCTTGTGGGTCTTCACGGTCGGCTCTCCTCTCCCGTGGGATCGGTCGCAGCGGTCGCGTCGTCCTCCTCGGGAGCATCCTTCCTCGGCGGCTCCGAGGCGGTGGTGGTCTTCTCGAACGCTCTGGCATCTTCCACGAAGCCCGTGGCCAGCCGCAGGGCCACTTCACAGGTCGCGTGCTGATGCAGGCAGTGATTGATCGTGTGGTCCTGACAGCCGCAGGTGCAGCGTGTCGAGTTGGCGCGCTCCAGCACCTCCGAACGACCGGCGTCGGTGAGCTCGGCGAAGCCCGTGACGCCGGGGAGGTCGGTGAAGTCGGCCCAGCGACCCGGAGGCAGGCGCTCCAGGTCGGGGACGGTCGCGACGGCGCGGGCCACTCCGCCGGTGGCTGCCGGCTCGGGAGCACGGCAGGCCGTGGTGGCCAGGAGACCGAGAGCGATGACGATCACTCCCGCTCCGAGAATCGGGGCCCGACGCCCTTCGCGATGCACCATCCCGCTCAGCCGAGGAGCTCGGTGCCGGCGAAGAAGTAGGCGATCTCGGTCGCCGCGGTCTCGGGAGCATCCGAGCCGTGGATGGCGTTCTTGCCGATGTCCTCGGCGAAGAGCTTCCGGATCGTCCCGTCGGCGGCCTCGGCAGGGTTGGTCGCGCCCATCACCTCGCGGAGCTTGGTGATGGCGTCGTCCCGCTCGAGCACGGCGGGACAGCACGGGCCGGACGACATGAACTCGGTGAGCTCACCGAAGAACGGCCGCTCACGATGCACGGCGTAGAAGCCTTCGGCCTCACGCTGACTGAGATGGAGCTGCTTCATGGCGACCACGCGGAAGCCCTCCTCGTTCAGGCGAGCGAGGATGGCTCCGGCCGCTCCCTTGGCGACGGCGTCGGGCTTGATGATGGTCAGGGTTCTCTGGACGGCCACGGTCTAGTCCTCGGCGGCGCGGCCACGGCCACGCCGAGTTGATCACGAACGATGAGGTTGCCGCTTCACCGGGACTCGAGCGCCGACTTGAGCGTGGCGCCGATCTCGGCAGGGCTGTAAGCGATGGCAGCGCCGGCCTCCTCGAGGGCGGCGAACTTCTCGTCGGCGGTTCCCTTCCCGCCGGCGATGATGGCGCCCGCGTGGCCCATGCGTCGGCCCGGGGGCGCGGTGCGACCCGCGATGAAGGCGGCGACGGGCTTGCTGAAGCCCGTCTTGATGAACTCGGCCGCCTGCTGCTCGGCCTGGCCGCCGATCTCGCCGATGACGATGACCGCCTCGGTCTCGTCGTCGGCCTCGAACAGCGCCAGCGCATCGACGAAGCTCGTGCCGATGATGGGGTCACCGCCGATGCCGATGCAGGTGCTCTGACCCAACCCGAGGGTGGTGAGCTGGTCGACCGCTTCGTAGGTCAGCGTGCCCGAACGCGAGATGACGCCGATGTTGCCCTCGCGATGGATGTCGCCGGGCATGATGCCGATCTTGCAACGGCCCGGCGAGATGACGCCCGGGCAGTTGGGGCCGATGAGGCGCGAATCGGTCTCGGCGAGCAGCGCCTTGACCCGCATCATGTCGACGGCGGGGATGCCCTCGGTGATGCAGGCGATGACCGAGACGCCGGCCGCGGCGGCCTCGAGGATCGCGTCGGCCGCCAGCGGCGGCGGCACGAAGATGGCCGAGGCATTCGCACCGGTCTGCTCGACGGCGTCGGCGACGGTGTCGAAGATCGGTGCGCCGTCGACCTCGGAGCCGCCCTTGGTGGGGCTGGTCCCGGCGACGACCTGGGTGCCGTACTCCTTCATCAAGCCGGCGTGGTACTGACCCTGCCGGCCGGTGAGGCCCTGAACGACGACGCGCGTGTCCTTGTCGACGAGGATGCTCACGCCGCACCTCCCGCAGCCTTCACGGCCGCCTTGGCCGCCGACTCCATGTCCTCGGTGACGATGAGCTCGAAAGGCGCGCTCTCCAGGACCTTGCGACCCTCGGCAGCGCGGTTGCCCTCGATGCGGACGACCACCGGCAGGTTCACGCCCACCCGCTTGGCGCCCTCGACCACGCCCTCGGCCACGAGGTCGCAGCGAACGATGCCGCCGAACACGTTGATGAGCACCGCCTTGACGTTCTCGTCCTTGAGAAGGATGCGCAGGGCGTCGGCGACACCGTCGGCCGAGGCAGAGCCGCCCACGTCGAGGAAGTTCGCCGGCTCACCACCGGCGAGCTTGATCATGTCCATCGTCGCCATGGCGAGACCGGCGCCGTTGACCATGCAGCCGATGTTGCCGTCGAGACGGATGTAGTTGAGGTCCGACTCGCTGGCCTCGACCTCGAGGGGGTCCTCCTCACCCGTGTCGCGGAGCTCGGCGAGGTCGGGGTGACGGTAGAGCGCGTTGTCGTCGATGTTGACCTTGGCATCGAGCGCGATGAGGTCACCGTCACCGGTCACGATGAGCGGGTTGACCTCGACCATCGACGCGTCTTCTTCGACGTGGATGTCGTGCAGCGCCTTGAACAGCTTCACGGCCGCGCCGAGCTGCTTGCGGTCGGCGGCGAGCCCCAGGGCGAAGGCGAGCCGGCGCGCCTCGTGGTCGGGCAGGCCGAACACGGGGTGAGCGTGCACCTTCACGATGGCGTCGGGGTTGGTGGCCGCGACCTCTTCGATCTCGGTACCGCCCTCGGTCGAGGCCATGACCACCGGCCGACCCTCGTCGCGGTCGAGGGTGACGGCGACGTAGAGCTCGCGCGCGATGTCGAGCCCTTCCTCGACGAGGAGACGACGCACCTCGACGCCCTCCTCACCCGTCTGCGGAGTGACGAGCCGCATGCCCAGGAGCTTCTCGGCCGTGGGTCCGACCTCGTCGGCAGACTTCAGCACCTTCACGCCACCGGCCTTGCCGCGACCACCGGCGTGGACCTGTGCCTTGACCACGCGGACGTCGCCGGCGCCATCGGCGGCGAGCTTCTCGGAGGCCGCCACGGCCTCCTCGACGGAGAACGCGACGTGACCCCGCGGGACCGGAATGCCCTTGCGGGCGAAGATCGCCTTGGCTTGATGCTCGTGGACCTTCACGAATCGCCCCTGAAGAGTGCCCGCCCAGATGCATGGCGAGGGACGAGTCGACGGCCGGGAAGCGACCGCGGCCGGCTGAGAGCCCGAGTCACGCAAGGTGACGTGGAGGCAGTCCAAAGCCGGTCCAGAGACGCCTAAGAAAGCATCATAAACTTCTTGGGTAGTAATAGTCGCTGATAG
>JBCCFW010000191.1:0-14153 GCA_039029535.1 Acidobacteriota bacterium | reverse complement strand
GAGCTCGGCCTCGGACAGGTCGAGCTCGCGGAGCTGCAGCTCCATGTCAGCGATCGCGGAGCGTCGCTCGCTGAGGTCTCGGAGCACAGCGCGATGCTCCTGCTCTGCCTGCAGCCGACGTCGCTCGACCTCCCGGAGCTGAAGCTCGAGCTCGGACTGCCGCAGCTCGTTGGCGACCGCGGCCTCCCGCGCATCCACCAATGACGCCTCGGAGGCCAGGCCTCGTTCTTCCAACTCGACGTAGGCCTGCACGCGCTCCCGCAGGTCGGCGCCGAGCGACCGGGCCCGACGCCGAAGACGCGTCGTCGTGCGTTCTTCCTCGGCCAGCACGTCGAGAGTCGTGTCCCGCACCTCGATGGCCAGGGCACGCGTCCGCTCCAGCTCCTCCCTCTCCAGCTCGAGCTGCTCCATCAAGAAGGACCGGCGACCATCGGCATGAGTGCGTTCGAGCTCGGCCGTCGTGGAGCTCAAGCGCCCGAGCTGGTCGTGTTGCGATTCCAACTCAGCCAACTCGAGACGTGCTTCATCGAGGGCCCGCACCAGGGCCGGTCGCTCGAGCACCGCCAGAGGAGCACCGATGTCGACCCGGTCGCCGACGTTCACCTTCCACGAGACGAGTTGACCAGCGGCCGGCGACTGGAAGCCGAGGACGGTGCTCGGTCGCAGCAGCACCGCATGACCCTCGGCCGTGATGGGGATGCGTCCGAAGATCCCCCAGGCGACGGCGGCCACGAAGAGCAGCCCGAACACGGAGAGGACGATCCAGTCGCGGCGATGCACGACCTGCAAGAGCTCGTCGACCCGGTCGGGTGACTGCAGCTTCTCCAGTGCCTTCTTGCGATAAAGGCTCACGAGCCCGCCCTCACTTCTCAGCCAGGCTGCGGAGGAAGCCGTCGAAACGGGCGCCGGCCAGGTCGAGGCCATCGAGCAGGTCGGGATCGATCTCCTCATCGGCTCCCACCTGATCGCTCAGGCTGCCGCCGCTCGCGTCGCCGATGCGGCTGACGGCCGTGCGCAGGCGGTCGGCGAGGAAGACCCCGAGCGCGCGATAGAAGCGGGCGGCGAAGGCATCGTCGGAGGCGAGCTTGCGCGCGAGGCGGTCGCGGGGGATGACGAAGACGTGACTGTCCTCCGCGGCAGTGACCGTCGCGTTGGGCGGACGCGAGTCGAGGTAGGAGAGCTCACCGACGATCTCGCCGGCGCGCAGGCTCGCAACCTGCCGGGTCGTCCCCCCACCTCCCACCGTCACCGCGAGCTTGCCCTCGATGACGATGAAGAGGCTGGCGGTGTCCCGCCCCTCCTCCACGAGAACTTTCCCCGACGACACGCGCTCGGAGTGACCGGCCTCGGTGAGCCAGCTCACGTGGTCGTCTTCGAGCTCGGACAGGATGAACAAGACACGTCGCATGGGTGGGTCCTCGTTCGAGGCGAGCGCCGCCTCACACCCCAAAGCGGATTCAGAGCTCAACGGAGCTGATTCACGAACGACTCGGGCATGGTTCTGAGCCAGCGCTCGGTCACTCGACCGTCGACGACGACCAGCGCCGAGGGCGTCGTGAGCGCCAGGCGACCGAAGCGCCAGCGCGAGATCGCCCGCATCGGGACCGGCGAGTCGGGCTGGTCCTCACTCGTCTGACTTTGCGCCTGTAGCGCGAGCACCGTCGGCAGGTCCTCACGCCGATGCACGGTGGCCAGCACCTTCAGCCAGGCCTGACAGAGAGGGCAGTCGGGAGCGAGCAGGGCGACGAGCTGGGTCCTCCCCGAACCGGCCGTGTCGTCGACCAGGCCCGATGGCAAGAGTTGCCCCGGACGCGCGGCGGAGAGATCGAGCCAGGGCCCTCGGCCTCGAGCCAGCGCATCGGCCTGGAGCCAGCAGAAGACGACCACGAGCAGGAAGACGACGAGGGACGCCAGGCCCCAGGCCAGCGGCCAAGCGGGCACCTGAGCTCGGATGAGCAGCAGGCAGACGAGTAGGCCGAGGTCGAGGACCAGGCTCACCAGCGGGTGCATCGCCACGCCCGGCCCGTGACAGCCGCAGTCGGTGGCCCCCCGCCACCAGCCATGGCCGAGCAGGACGACGAAGACCGCGAAGGTCCCGATGGCCGGCGTGACGGCCAAGGCCGGAACGACGACGAGACTGACCGCCAGGGCCGCCTCCCAGCCGATCACCAGCGCGGCCAGGGTTGCCCCGAGCCGTGGGCCCACGGGCAGCAGCCCCCGGACGACGCCGGCCAGGTGCCAGGGCGCCAGGGTCTTGAGTAGGCAGGAGAGCCCCAGGTAGAGGGAGGTCGCGATGAGCGTCAGCGTGATCGAGTCCATCTCTCCCAGAGGCGGATTCGAGGCGCGAAACGGCCGACGCGAAAAAAAGTTCAGCCCTTCCTCACCCCGTTTGCGCTCTAGGGATCGAGCGGGGACTTCGGTCGCGGCTCACGCGGTCGCCGTCCCCCATGTCGGGGCGACGGGACTGCCACGGAAGCACGTCATGTCCCAGGACTCAGCCAGACAGTTCTTCGAGAAGCTCAACACGACCGAGTCGATGCAGCAGGCCGTGCTCGACACGGCGCAGCCCAACCTCCAGGCCATGGCCACCGAGGCGGGCCTCGACTGCACGGCAGAAGAGCTTCGTGAGGTGGCAGCCACCGAGCTGGCCGGCCGACCGCTCGCTTGGTTCGGTCGTCGGGTGACCTGGCGACCCGACATCGAGGACGGGATGCTCGTGCTCCAGCCGGTCGCGGAGGGAGACGACGTCCGACTGACCGCGAGCGAGCTCGACCTCGTGTCGGCCGGCTCCCCGGAAAGTTGCACCATGCCCGACTGCCCAGTCGGCTGCGCCGAAGGCAAGTGAGGAGCAGAGACCATGTCCAACGCAGCAGCGAAACAGTTCTTCGAGAAGCTCAATGCCACCCCGTCGATGCAGCAAGCGTTGCTCGACATGAAACAGATGAACGCCCATGCCCTGGCGACCGAGCAGGGCTTCGACTGCACGGAAGATCAGCTCCGCACGGTCGCCGCCGAGGAGCTGGCGGGTCGTCCCGTCGCGTGGCTCGGACGGACGGTGACCTGGCGACCCGATGTCGAGGACGGGACGCTCGTCGTCCAGCCCGTCGCTGAGGGCTCGGATGTCCGACTCACTGCCAGCGAGCTCGATCTCGTGTCGGCCGGGGCGGGATTCCCTTGCGTGGTGCCGGACTGTCCGACGGGTTGTGGCGGCCAAGGAAAGCCGTGAGGAGAGAAACCATGTCCCATCAGCTAGCAAGAGAGTTCTTCGAGAAGCTCAACACGACCCCATCACTCCAGGAGACGGTGCTCACGTCGACCGACACGACCTTTCAAGAGCTCGCCTCCGAGGCCGGCTTCGAGTGCACCGCCGAAGCTCTCCGAGAGGTCGCGGAGGAGGAATTCGCCGGCCGACGGATTCAGTGGAGCGGGCGCATCGTGACCTGGAGACCCGACGTCGAGGACGG
The DNA here is from genome assembly GCA_039029535.1 of Acidobacteriota bacterium. Lineage (GTDB taxonomy): Bacteria > Acidobacteriota > JBCCFW01 > JBCCFW01 > JBCCFW01 > JBCCFW01. The sequence continues at coordinate 10,689 of JBCCFW010000191.1, read as the reverse complement.
TGTTCTCGTCAGCGAGCTCACCAGCGAAACGACCGACGCCCGTCTGACCGAGAGCGAGCTCGACCTGGTCTCTGCGGGCGGAGGTCCACTGTTCCCTTGCACCCTGCCCGACTGCCCCACTGACTGCGGCGGGAAGTGAAGGAGAGATCATGTCCAAGCAAGCAGCCAGAGAGTTCTTCGAGAAGCTCAACACGACCGAGTCCATGCAGGAGGAGCTGCTCGCGACCCGCGACCTGGACTTCCCCGTGGTGGCGTCTCGGCATGGCTTCGACTGTGACGCCAAGCTCCTGCGCGCCGTCGCCGCCGACGTCTACGAAGGGAAGACCTTCCACTGGCTCGGCCGCACGGTGGCCTGGAGGCCCGACTTCGGCGACGGGATGCTCACCGTCGTGCCGGATGCCGTGTCCGACGACCTCCGTCTCACCGAAAACGAGCTCGACCTCGTGTCGGCGGGGAGCAGCGTGAAGGTCTGCGAGGAGCCTTTCTGCAACACGAACAGCGGAACGCCCTACAAGAACTGAGCTCCCGGCTCGGCGACCGTCGATGACTCCCACCGTCCTCCAGGCCCAGCCCACCGAGTGTGGGATCGCTTCGCTGGCGATGTTGCTCGCCCACCACGGACGCTGGGAGCAAATGGAGGACGTCCGGCGAGTCGTCGGTGCCAGCCGGGACGGGACGACCGCCACGCAGATCGCCCGAGCCGGGCAGCACTACGGCTTCGACGTCGACGTGCGAAGCTGCGAGCCCGATGACCTGGCGTCACTCGGGCTGCCGCTGATCGTCCATCTCCGCTTCCTGCACTTCGTCGTGTTGGAGGAGCTCGACGAGCGGCGGGCGATCGTCAACGACCCGATCTGTGGTCGCACCGAGCTCCCACGAGCTGAGTTCGACGTCCAGCACACGGGCATCGCGATCCGCCTGACTCCGGGCGAGGGCTTCGAGCGACGAGGCCAGCCGGAGCGGCCGCTGCAGCGGTCGGCCCGCCGCGTGCTCGCTCGATGGCCGCTCGTCGGGCTCGTGCTGGTTGCCGCGGCAGCGGCCGTGCTCGGCGCCGCCGGCGCCGTGCGGGAGCTGGGTCTCGCGGCGGCCGGGAGCACGGCCTCTCCCACTCACCTGGCCGGAGCAACACTCCTCACGCTGATCGCGGGTGGGCTCGCCGGCGTCACCCGCGTGCGGCTCGGTCGTCGGCTGATCGAGTCTTCGACGGCTCCCTTCCTCCGTCACCTGTTGCGGCTCCCGGCCGCGGTTCATGCCTACCGCGTGCCGGCGTTCCTCCAGGGAATCGTCGGTGCCACCGAGCACACCGCCTGGCTCGAGTCCGAGCTGGTCGGTCACGCGGCGAAGGGTCTCGTCAGCTTGCTCGTGCTGACACCCCTGCTCCTCGGCGTGGACGGCCCGCTCACTCTCGCGCTCCTCACCGTGCTCGTGACGGCAGCGGCAGGCCAGCGCGTGATGGCCCGTCACGAGCTCCTCCTCGCTCGCAAGGCGGGTCATCAGAGCTCGCCGAGCTTCGTCGCGTCGGCGCGCTCGCTGCTGAACATGATCGCCGTGAAGACCAACGGTCACGACGGCGAGGTTCTCGCGAACCGGGCCAGCCAGGCCGCGCTCCAGCTCACCGGCCAGCAGCGAGTCGCGGAGCGGAGCATGGCCGGACTTCTGGTGCGTCAGGCAACAGTCTTGACGGCATCCCTCCTCGTCCTGCTCGCTGGCCTCCTCCCCGGACGGCTCGACCTGGGCGACGCGGTGACCTGGCTCGGTCTCGCCCTGGTGCTGCTGCACGGCCTGAGCGGCCTGCCCGAAGCGCATCACCAGCTCGACGAGCTCCGACACGTCCTGCCGCTCCAGGACGAGCTCTGCGATCTCGTTCCTTCAGCGCCTCTCTCGACGATCGACTCGCCTCCCTCGCACCCCACGCCCGGAACCGTCGTGGCCCGCGACCTCGTGTTCGGCTTCGATCGCCACCGTGCGCCGCTGCTCGAAGGGGTCAGCCTCTCGGTGCCGGCTGGCGGTCAAGTCGGCATCACGGGTTCGACCGGCTGCGGCAAGTCGACGCTGGCCGCCCTGCTCGTGGGCCTGCACGAGCCCTGGTCGGGGACGGTCGAGGTCGGTGGCCGTCCCCTCCCGAGCGGAGGACTTCACGAGACCGTTGCCTGGCTCGACTCGTCGACCTTCCTCTTCCCTGGCACCGTGCGAGAAAACCTGCTCGCCTGGCGGGAGAACCTGACGGACGAGCAGCTCTGGCAAGTGCTCCGGGAAGCCCGACTCGACTCGCTCATCGCCGCTCGGGGTGGCCTCGACGCACGCGTGGAGGCCTCCGGCCTGAACTTCAGCGCGGGCCAACGACAGCGGCTCGAGCTGGCCCGCGCCTTCGCCGGCTCACCCGACGTCCTCGTCCTCGACGAGGCGATGGATGCCCTCGACGACGCGACTCAAGAAGGCATCCGGGCGACCTGTCGCGAGCGGGGTCGCACCCTCCTCGTCATCAGTCACCGCGCCAGCGCGATGGCGCTCTGCGACGACGTGCTCCTTCTCCAAGACGGACGTCCCGTCCTCCGGCAGCGCACGGCATGACGAGCACGCTCGACCAGGCCCTCACCGCCCTGCTTCGTGACGACGCGTCTCTTCTTCCGCCAGCACGGCGGGAGGGACCCCAAGGCTTGCGTGAGCTGGCCGATCGCACGGGGCTGCGAGCGCGTCGTCTCCGCTTCATCGAAGCGAAGTGGTGGCAACGCGACCACGGACCGCTGCTCGCCTTCGACGTCGCCGGCACGGCCCTGGCGCTGGAGCCGACAGCCGGCACCTACCGACACCTGAACGCTGGGGGCCGCCCCCTCACCGACGCCGACTTGGCTGCGCTGCGAGATGTCCACGTGGTGCAGGCACCCTTGCCCTCTCGGTCATGCGGCCTCCTCGATCTCCTGCGCCCCGGGCTGCGCGACAGCCGTCGGGACCTGCGCACCCTCGGGAGCACGGCCCTGCTCGCTCCGGTCCTGGCCCTGCTCGCGACCTGGTCGACGGTACAGGTCGTCACCGGCCCGGCCCCCCTGGCGATCACGGCCCTGCTCCTGACGATGTTCGGCGGCCTCGTCCTCCTCATTCCCCGCTCGCTGGCGGTGACCCGGCTGCTCGGTCGCGTGAGCGAGCGTGCCGAGCTGCTCCCCTGGGATCGCCTCGTCCGGTTGCCGGCCTGGCTGTTCCGGAGTCGCAGCACGAAGACCTTCGCCCGGGCGACCGATGCGGTCGGACAAGCGCGAGCCGTCCTGGACGAACGGCAGCTCGGCGCCACCACCATGGCCCTCGTCATCCCGACGGGCCTGGCGTCCATCGCTTGGCTCACGCCCGGCCTCGTCACGCCGGCCGCGATTCTCGTGCTCGCCCCCTTGATCGTGCTGCCCTGCTTGGGCGTCCTCTCCGGTCGACTTCTCGAGGCCGTCCACGCCCACGCTCTCGTGAGCAACGGGCTCCTGTCCGACCTGCTCGGCGGCACGCGTCACCTCCACGCCAGCGGTCGTTCGCTCGCTGCCGCCGGCCACTGGCAAGCGAGCTTCGACGATCAGCTCGGGCAGGAAGAGAGACGCCGTCTCGTGGACGCGGTGCAAGAGGTCCTCGTGACGAGCACGCCGCTGTTGGCCCTGGCCGGGCTCCTCGCGCTGAGCTCTCGTGACGGCGCCTCCTCGCCAGAGCGCATCGGCTCCCTGGTCGCCTTCGTCATCGGTTCGTGGTCGAGCGCTCGAGTCGCGGGAAGCCTGTCGGACCTCATCACGGCAAGGAGCGTCCTCGCTCGCACTCGCACGCTGCTCGAGACACCACCCGAGCAAGCGAAGGAGGGCCGACGGCTCGACGAGCTTCAGGGTCGCGTCGCCGTGCGTGGCCTGAGCGTTCGGTACCCGGAAGCCCAGGCCGACTGCCTGACCGACGTCGACCTCGGCATCGAGCCCGGTGAGATCGTCGCCCTGGTCGGTCCCTCTGGCTCCGGCAAGTCGACCCTGCTTCGAGCGCTGCTGGGCTTCGAGCCAGCGCAGGGGGGACGCATCGAGCACGACGGCGTCGCGCTCCACGAGCTCGACCTGACGTCCTTCCGTGCGCAGGTCGGCACGGTGCTCCAGGAGGACCGGCTCCGACCGGCGGTGGTGCGCGCCAACATCGGCGGCGCGGTCGCCGACCTCGATGCGATCTGGGACGCCGCCCACGCCGCCGCGCTCGACGACGACATCGCCTCCTGGCCCATGGGCGTGCAGACCTTCGTTCACGAGGGGATGGTGTCGGCGGGTCAGGCCCAACGCCTGCTCATCGCCCGAGCGCTCGCGCGTGCGCCGCGTCTCCTCATCCTCGACGAGGCGACCAGCGCCCTCGACGAAGAGACGGAGGCGATCGTGCTCGGCAACCTGCGACGTCGGGGCGTGACCTGCCTCGTGACGACGCATCGCGAGAGCACCCTGGCCCACGTCGATCGCGTCTACCGGATGGAGGACAGCCGCATCGTCGGACACGAGCGACGCGACCTGGAGCCGCTTCCTCCCGCGCCTCCCGCCAAGCCTCGACCGGTCGAGCCGGGTCGTCGGATCTTCCGGTCGGTCGCCCTGGAGCACTTCACCGGACCGCTCGAGCCCGACCGCACCGGCACGACGACCTCCCCCCGACGCGGCTGGCTCGCGGTCGCTGCGTGTGCGGCTGGCCTCGCGGCCGGACTTCTTCTCCTGAGCACCATCGGAGGTCCGTCATGACGACGCCCCGCTTCCCCAGCCTCGTCGACGCCGTGCAGGCTCACGCGGAGAGCGAGCGGACGGCGATCACCTGGCTGGTCGACGGCGAGCGCGAGGAGCGCTCCTGGTCGACCAGCGAGCTCGGCCGTCGTGCTCGCGCCATCGCCGTGAGCCTGCGCACGACTTGCCAGCCCGGCGACCGTGCGCTGCTGCTCGTGCCGCCGGGCCTGGACTTCGTCGCCGCCTACCTCGGCTGTCTTCATGCCGGTGTCGTCGCGGTCCCCACCTTCCCACCCAACTACCGGCGCGGCAGCCGCTCGGTTGCACGCTTCCGGTCGCTGGTCTCCGACGCCCGTCCCTCGACGATCGTCACGACCAGCGCCGATCGCTCGCAGGCGTGGTTCTTCGCGAGCCGCGAGGCGGGCCTGGGAACCCTCGGCTGGCTCTCCTGTGACGAGGTCGACCTGGCGCTGGCGGACGACTGGCAGCGACCGGAGCTCGGCTCCGACAGCCTCGCGTTCCTCCAGTACACCTCGGGCTCGACCTCCGAGCCCCGGGGCGTCGCCGTCACCCACGGCAACCTCGTCCAGAACCAGGAGGCAATCGCGACGGCCTACGGGCTCGACGAGACGTCGACCTGCATGAGCTGGCTCCCGCCCTTCCACGACATGGGTCTCATCGGCTCGATCCTCCAGCCGCTCACCGTCGGCTACCCGGTCGTGCTCATGAGCCCGCAGGACTTCCTCCGTCGACCGGCCCGCTGGCTCCAGGCGGTGTCTCGTCACCGGGCGACGATCAGCGGCGGCCCCGACAGCGCGTTCGCGCTCTGCACGCGGCAGGTGAAGGACGTCGAGCTCGAGGGCGTCGACCTGAGCTCCTGGACGGTCTCCTTCAACGGCTCCGAGACCGTGCGGCAAGAGACTCTGCGTGAGTTCACGGAGCGGTTCGCCTCCCATGGCTTCGGCGACGCGTTCTTCCCGAGCTACGGCCTCGCCGAATCGACGCTACTGGTGTCGGCCCGACGTCACTCCACGGATGGCGAAACCGACGTGAGCTGTGGTGCTCCCGCCGCCGACCACGACCTGCGCATCGTCGATCCCGGGACCGAGACGGTGCTCGAAGACGGTGCGGTCGGCGAGGTCTGGGTCAGTGGACCGAGCGTCGCGAGCGGCTACTGGAATCGCGACGAGGAGTCCGCCCGCACCTTCGGTGCCCGACTCGAGGGAGACGATCGTCGCTGGCTCCGCACCGGTGACCTGGGGTTCCTTCGTGACGGCGAGCTGCGCGTGAGCGGTCGGCTCAAGGACCTGCTCATCGTCCGAGGTCGCAACGTCTACCCACAGGACCTCGAGCTCACCGCTCAGGGCAGTCACCCATCGCTCCAACCGGATGCCTGCGCTGCGTTCGCGACGGGAGAAGACGGAGACCCACGCCTGGTGATCGCCGCCGAGGTCCGACGCACGGCGCGTCGCGGCTTGGACGTGGCCGAGGTCGAAGCGGCCGTGCGCACGGCGATCGGTGAGGAGCACGACGTCGCGCTCGACGAGGTCGTGCTGCTGCCGCCGGCCACGCTGCCCCGCACGACCAGCGGCAAGCTCCGACGCCACGCCTGCCGTGATGCCTTCCTCGCCGAGTCCTGGTCACCTCTTCGCAGCACGGCTGAGCCAGCACGGCGAGCAGCCGCCCCCCGCTCCGGCACCGAAGCGATGCTCCTGCAGCTCGTCGCCGACCTCGTCGAGCGCGAGGTCGCGACGCTCGACCCCAAGCTGGACCTCGCCCGACTCGGCGTCGACTCGTTGCTTCGCGTCGAGCTCTTGCTCTCGCTGGAGTCACGACTGGGCCGGACGCTCCCTCTCGACACGCTGGACGGTGACCAGTCGATGGCCGAGCTCGCCGCGAGCTTGGAGCAGGCCCCCGAGCCCGAGCACGCGGCCTCCACCACCGAGTCGCTCGTCGGTGCCGAGCTCCCACTCCCGGCGATTCAGCATGACCAACTTCGGGGAGACGTCGACCCGCAGCGCTTCGGCATGTTCGTCTACCTCCGTGCCCCGGCTGGCGTCGACGTCGACGCGCTGGAGTCGGCCGCGCTCGATCTCGACCGACTCCACGACGCGCTGCGCCTGCGCTTCCGCCGAGAGGACGACGGCTGGCATCAGTCACTGGGCGAGCTCGGAACCAGCGTGGCGTTCTCACGGATCGACGCCACGCGAGTCGAGGCCCCCGAAGAGCTACGCCGGATCCGGAGCGAGGCCCGCGAGCGTCTGTCCGACGGCATCGATCTCGAGCACGGCCCGGTCCTGCACGTCGCGCTGGTCGACAGGGGCCCAGATGCCAGCGGCATCATCTACGTCCACTGTCATCACCTCGTGGCGGACGCGACCGGCGTCCGCGTGCTGCTGAGCTCCTTGCGCCAGGGCACCACGCGGGCCCGGCGTGAGGTTCCGGTGCCGCTCGAGGCGCGGCGTCCCGACTACCGCGACTGGCTCGCCGCGTTGACGAGACTTCGAGAGACCGACCTGAGGACCGAGGGCCGCGAGTGGCTCGACTCGCTGCGTCGTGCTCGGTCAGCAACGGCCGACGAGACGTCACCGACCGGCCACCGTCGTCTCCCTCGGACCGCGCTGCCCGCCGAGCTCGCCGACGACTTCCTGACACGACACCCCACGGCCCATGACCAGCACGACGCGCTGCTCGCCATCTTCCTCCGCGCGCTCGCCGACGTGACCGACGAGACGGAGCACGTCGTCGAGCTCGAGAGCCACGGACGTCATCCCATCGACGGCGTCCGACCCGAGCTGGTCGTCGGTTGGTGCGTGCACCGCTACCCGGTCGCCCTCGACCTGTCCGGGTCAGAGCCAGGTGACGTGAGGGATGCGATCGAGCGAGTGCGGCAGGCGCGGTCCCTCGTCCCTCGCGACGGCCTGACCTTCGGCCTCTTGCCGACGGAGCTGCGCGACGAGCTGGCCCGACCTCGTCTCTCCATGAGCTACCGCAGCCGCATCGACGATCCGTATCGAGCAGAGACCTCGTTACCCGTTCTGGACTGGGCCATGGGCCACGCGGCGCACGAGGCCGAGCAGCCCGTGGCCACTCGGCTGAGCCTGAGCGCCGGACGTCGCGCGGGCGAGCTGTGGTGGGAGCTCATCGCCGACGCCGCGACGCGTGAGTCGGGTGAGGCCGACGCGATCCGCGAGCGCATGCAGGAGCTGCTCACGAAGCGCGAGCTCGTCGGACAGACCCGGCGTCACTGATCGATTCGACTCTCAACCGCTCCGCCGCCCCACCCCACACTCCCTCCGCACCGGACACTCCCCACAGCGCGGCTCGCGCGGCCGGCAGAACGCGGCCGACAGGTCCATCGTCGCCCAGAGGAAGCGCTTGGGCTCACGCTTCGGGACGAAGGGCTCCATCCGTTCGTCCCAGGCCTGGCCGGGGGTGCGCACCGGCGGCCCCTCCTCGTCGAAGAGTCGACCGAAGATCCGCGAGGTGTTGGCATCGACCGGCATGAGCCGCGAGCCTGCGAGCAGGCAGGCCGTCGCCCGAGCCGCGTACTGACCGATCCCGTTGAGCGTCTGAAGCGACCTGGCGTCGGTGGGCAGCTCGCCGTCGAAGTCCTCCACGAGCTGACGCGAGAAGCGATCGAGGCAGGCCGCCCGCCGTCGGAACAGGCCCAGCGGCTGCAACAGCTCCTCCAGCTCGGCGACGCTGCGGCGCAGCACCGCCTCGGGTCCAGGGAAGCCGTCCACGATCCCGCGGATGACCCCTTCCGAGCGCGCCGCGTTGGTCTTCCACAGCAGGAACTCGAGGAGCAGCACCTGAAACGGCGTCATCGACGGACCGACCTCCGGATCCCGCCAGAAGAACGACCGACCTTCCCGCCCGAACCAGCGCAGCAGGCTCCGCCGCACGCGGACCGGATCCGGTGCCGCGGCGGAGCTCACTCGGGTCGCCAGATCACCTGCTCGTAGACGACCGACTCACGAACGGGCACGAAGCTCGCGAGCCGCCAGCCGCGCACGCCCTTGCGGAAGGCCGCCTGCATGGTGAGGGTCTTGACCTCGTCGCGGAGCGCCCCCGGTCCGGAGCTGCCGACCTCGATCCGCTGAACCTTGCCGAGAGGCTCGACCAGGTACTCGACCAGGGCACCGCGAGGGAGCTTCTCCGTCTCGTGGGCGGTGTAGTGCGTCCTGACCTCGACGAAGGCGAGCACCTCGTCGGCCTGCTCGCTCTTCACCCTCGTCTCCACGATGCGCCAGAAGCCACCGCGACCCAGCACGAAGGCGGTGATGAGGCCGAAGCCCTCGGGATCGTCGAAGCGGTAGTCACCGAGCTCGCGCTGCGCGCTCACCGAGGCGGCCGTGGCCGCGAGCACGCCCTCGCACTCCTCCTCGCGGCCCACGCAGCCCTCGAACCAGGTGGCGACGCGTTCGTGATCGCCGGACTGCACCGCGTCGAAGTAGGACCCGAGCCAGGACCCGACCTGCGTCTGACTGGGCGGTCCCCCTCCGCACGAGACCGACAGCCCCGCGAGCAGCAGGAGCACCGGCCACGGACCGAGCCTGCGTGCCACGCTCACCCGTCGACGCGGCTCTTGGGGAAGGAGGTGACCTGGCCGTTCTCGATGACGACGTCGTCGTCGGTGTCCCACTCCCCGTCGTGACCGGACGAGCTCAGCGTGAAGTCCGAGCCCTGCGACCAGTAGTCGTAGTCGTTCCCCCACGGGTCCTTCGTCTTGACGTGGCGGACGTAGGTCGGCGACAGGATGTCGGCGAGCTGGTGAATGTCCCCGGCCACGGGCAGGTCTCCCTCGTTGGTCATGTAGGTCGTCACCGCCACCGACAGGACCTGCAGGTCACCCCGGGCTCCGGAGGCCTGGCCCCGGCGGGAGGCGTCGATCACGTTGTCGGCGTAGCTCTGGCCGGACTCGCCGCAGGCCAGCCCGAGCAGGGCGAGAAGGGAGAGGAGGACGAGACGATGGTGGAGAGGCTTCATTCCCCCATTCTCGCGGCCGTCCCGGGCCGCGGCAAGACGGACCTCCCCCTCGGTCCTGCTGGGACGTCACTCCCGGCCCGAGCAACCGAAAAATCGGAGATTCAGCCCCGATGGGGCCCCATGACATGATGGCCCCTGACGTCCTCTTCGCCGTGTCTGCGGCCCACTCCTGACGATGATCGAGACCACCCTCGGCTTCCTGGCCGACAACCCCCTGCTCGTCATCGCCGTCGTCTTCACCTCGGCGATGCTGGAGTACGTGTTTCCCCCGTTCTGGGGCGACACGTTCATGCTCCTGGGTTGCTTCCTGGCCGGTCTCGACAAGGTCGACCCCATCGCCGTGCTGCTGGCCGCCATCCTCGGCTCCTGCCTGGGTGCCTGCGGCGCCTACGGCCTCGGCCGCCGCCACGGCAGCACCTTCCTCCGCCTGCTCTGCCGCGGCCCTCGGGCCGAGCGGATGCTGGCCCGAGCCGAGCGCTGGCACGCCGATCACGGCCGGCGCGTGCTCATGCTCAACCGCTTCCTGCCCGGTCTGCGCGCCTTCTTCCTGCCCCTGGCGGGCATGGGCCGGATGCCGCTGCGGCAGGTCATCGTCTGGTCGAGCCTGTCGAACGTTCTCTACTGCGGCCTCCTCCTCGGGCTCGGGCTCGCGGTGGGAGCCGGAGCCGCGGTCGGACCGGGCGTCGCCGACTTCTCGGCTCTCGAAGGCCACTTCCGCGTCGCGATGCGGACGGCCGCCATCGTCGCCGTCGTCCTCCTGGGAGCCCTGACCGCCTGGCACTACATCAGGCGTCGTCGCTGCTCCCCCGCCTCCTGAGGCGTCGGTGCTCTCCCGCCTCCTGAAGGCCTGGGCGCGGGTCGTCCACCGGCACCACGTCCCCATGCTGATCGTCATGGTCGGCAACGCATATTTCCACGAGAAAAGCTAGCAAAACCAACTACAAATGTAGTCATACTACCTGATGTAGAGGCATGCAGGAAGGCAGTACATCAG
>JBCCFW010000190.1:0-14201 GCA_039029535.1 Acidobacteriota bacterium | reverse complement strand
GGCGGCGGCGGTGGCGGTGACAACGAGTGTGACCCCGGCGAGGCGCCCGACGTGATCGTCGGCGACCTCTACGACATCCGCCGTTGGGGTGAGACCTCCGATGGCTACACGGGCTTCTCGGTCGCGACCGACTCGTGCAACGTCGGCACTTGCTGGCTGAAGTGGTTCAACGCGACCACCGAGAAACCGGTCATCGCTCAGCACGCCTTCCGGATGATGGACGGGCGATTCATGCAGATCGGCCAGAGCTGGCTGAAGCACGGCTTCACCGCGCTCGCCCTCGACACCTGCAGCCCCGACTGCATCGAGCCGCCGGACGGCAGCCACCTCGGCGTGAACTGCTCCGATCCCTACAGCGCGAGCCTCAACGGCACCCAGACCCGTCTCGGGCCGAAGTTCGAGGTCAACGCGACCTCGGGTGTCTACAACTGGCCGCCGGCGATGTTCGACGACGAGGGAGACGCCGCCTTCAAGCGTCTTGCGGTCAAGAACTCCGACCTCGATCCCAACGAGAACGCTGGCGCCCTCTACTTCGTCGAGGGCCAGTACGTCACGCTCGACGACGCCGAGGCCGGCAACGGCAACAACAACTCGAGCTACCGCCGCGTCGAGGTCGTCGAGACCCGCGGCGGCTTCGACATGGACCTCGTCTTCGGTGACGACGCTTTCCGGACCGTCCGGGAGCGCGCCGCTCTCTTCGCCTGGGCCGACCACGACCCCGACGTCACCATCCACAGCTTCGAGGACCCCGATACGGGTCTCTTCCACGCCGCGGTCAAGGTCACCGACAACGGCGACGGCACCTGGCACTACGAGTACGCCGTCCAGAACCAGACCTCGCACCTCTCTGGCGCGTCCTTCTCCATCCCGGTGGGCGACTCCCTGACCCCGTCGAACCTCTTCTTCTACAGCGTCGACTACCACAGCGGTGAGCCCTACACGAACCTGCCGTGGACGGCCGAGGTGGTGGACGGGATGCTCACCTGGTCGACCGAAGCCTTCGCCGACAACGAGAACGCGAACGCGCTCCGCTGGGGCACCATCTACAACTTCGCCTTCGACTTCCCCGGTGCTCCGGAGAACGGCGACGGCGGGCTCGGCCTCTTCCGGCCCTTCGGTGACGGCACCGTCGGCTCCCTCGGCTTCCCGACCCTCGTGCCGGCGACCACCAGCCCCTGCAACAACGACGGCTCCTGCGATCCGGACGAGAACTGCATCGGTTGTCCCGACGACTGCGAGGGCATCGGTCCCGACGCGGACGGTGACGGCGTCAACGTCTGCTTCGACTGCGACGACACCAGCGGCGTCGTCTGGGCGCGCCCCGGCGCGGTCCAGGACCTCCGCATCGACATGACCGCCGAGGGCAGCCGCCTCGACTGGGGTCAGCCCGATCCTCCGGGCGGTCTCCTCCCGAGCTTCGGCGTGGTCCGCTCCACCGACCCGCGCTTCGGCACCCTCGAGTGCCTGCACGACGGCTCCGGCGTGTCGAGCCTGCTCGACACCGACCTGCCGGCGACCGGTGAGCTCTACCACTACCTCGCGCGGGCCAGCAACGCGTGTGGCCTGGGCTTCGGTCCGGTCGGCAGCAGCAGCGACGGCACCGAGCGCGTCCTGCCCGACTGCCCCTGAGTCCGGCTGAACACGGTTAGACGGCGACTGCCGTCTCGACGAAGCACGCTCCGCGGGTGACCGCCGGGCGTGCTTTCGTCTTTCTTGAGCACGGGAGAAGCGCGGTGGGGCGTGGGAAGAAGAAGCGACGGGAGCTGCCGGTCGTGTCGGCACCCGACGGGGGAGCACGTGGCAAGACGCGGCCGCGCCCCTCGAAGAACGCTCGCCTCCGAGCGATCGTGCTGCTGCTCGTCCACGTCGTCATCGCGGCTCACGTCACCCACTTCCTGGTGGCCGGTGAGACCTTGTCGCCCGTCGAGCCCTCGGAGTCGATGTACACGCTCGAGCTCGGTGAGCTCAACGCGGGCTTCGTGTTCTTCATCGTGGCCTTGCTGTCCACCGCTCTCTTCGGACGTTTCTTCTGCGGCTGGGGCTGTCACGTCGTCGCCCTGCAGGACGCCAGCGCCTGGATGCTGGGACGCCTGGGGTTGCGGCCGCGACCGTTCCGGACACGCCTGCTCGTCTGGGTGCCGCTCGTGCTCGCGCTCTACATGTTCGCGTGGCCGACCTTCAAGCGCGTGGTCCTCGGCACGGCGCCACCCTTTCCCGGCTTCAGCAACCACCTGACGACGACCGGCTTCTGGGACACCTTCCCCGGTCCGGTCATGGCCGTGCTCACCTTCATCACCTGCGGCTTTCTCGCCGTGTGGTTCCTCGGTTCCAAGGGCTTCTGCACCAACGCCTGTCCGTACGGCGGTTTCTTCGTGCTGCTCGACCGCATCTCGCCCATGCGCATCGTCGTCAGCGACGCTTGCGAAGGTTGCGGTCACTGCACGGCGACTTGCACCTCGAACGTGCTCGTTCATCGAGAGGTCGCCGAGCACCGGATGGTCGTCGACCCCGGCTGCATGAAGTGCATGGACTGCGTGTCGGTCTGTCCCAAGGACGCCCTGTCGGTGGGCTGGGCGCGACCCGCCGTCGGCCTGGCGCCGGGGGCGTCTCAGTTGCCACCCACCCAGAGCTTGGTCGCCGAGATCGGCCTGCTCGTCGTCTGCCTCTTGGTGACCCTGGCGTTCCGCGGTCTCTACGACGGTCCACCGCTGCTCATGTCGGTGGCCCTGGGGGTCATCTCGGGCCTGCTCGCGCTCCGGCTCGTCGAGCTATGGAAGAAGCCGACGGTGCGCCTGCAGTCCTTCACGCTCAAGGCCGGCGGCGACTGGACCAACGCCGGTCGGGTGTTCGCGCTGGCAGGGACCGCGTGGTTCCTCTTCGCGGCCCACTCCGGCTTCGTTCAGTGGCATCGCGCACGGGGGGAGGCGGCCATCGAGAGGACGACCGCTCCCCGGGCCGCCGTGCTGGCCGGGGCCTTCTCGGCCGAGGCGCAGCCGGCGTCTCACCACGAAGCGGTCACGGCGGCCCGACGTCATCTCGGGCTGGCTGAGCGCTTCGGTCTCGTTCCGGTCCAGGAGATCCGTCTCGGCCTGGCCTACGTCGAGCTGCTGGAGGGACGACTCGAGCCGGCCCTCGAGCTCATCGGGCAGACCATCGCGGAGGCGCCGGAGGTTCCTCAGCATCACGAGAATCTCGTCGAGGTGCTGCTGTCGCGTCGACGTGTCCCCGAGGCCATCGACGCCTTGAGGGCCAAGATGACGGCGCTGGGTGGGACCGAGGCAGACCACGGTCGGCTGACCGAGCTGCTGGTCTTCACCGGTCGTCTCGACGAGGCGGCCGAGAACCAGCGCGGGCTGGTCGCGCTCACGCCCGACTCGGCTCAGGCGCGCTACAACCTCGGCGCCATGCTGCGTCGCCTCGGCCGACCCGACGAGGCCCTGGCCGAGCTGGACATCGCCGTCGACCTCCATCCGGACGACGCGGACAGCCATCTCGAACGGGGGCTCTGTCTCGCCGCCCTCGAGCAGCCAGCGGAGGCCGTGGAGGCCCTCAGGCGAGTGCTCGAGCTCGCGCCGAATCGTCCGGACGCGGCGGCGCTTCCCGCGCTCATCACCGAGCTGGAGAGCCAGGTCCCCCGATGAAACGGAGCCTGGCATGATGGCGGGGAACACCCATTCCGTTCCCCTTCAGAGGTCCGTCATGGCACGCAAGATCGACTGGTACTACCACCGCAGCGGCTGAACGAGCTGCACCAGGGCGTCCAAGTTCATGGACGCGAACGGGCTCGAGCCGAAAGAGAAGGTCTCGGCCAGCAAGAAGCTGGGTCGGGACGAGGCGCGCGAGATCCTGGCCGGGTCGTCCCGCGTGATCATCGCCAAGGGAAAGAAGCTCGACGATCATCGCACCAAGGGTGCCGTGACCGACGAGGTTCTCGACGCCTTCCTCGGCAGCACGGGCAACCTGCGGGCGCCCTGTCTCCGAACGGGCAAGACCACCCTCATCGGCTTCAACGAAGAGGCGTGGCAGGGAGCGCTCCTGTAGCCGTCGCCCTCGTCGTCACGGCCCGTCGTCGAGCGGGCCGTGACCCGCGAGCGGCCTCGCGCGAAGACGTCCACGAGGCGTCGACCTCCGGAGGGGAGAGAGAGCTGTCATGACCGTCACGACCATGATGCTGGCCGCCCTGGTCCTCGGGCTGGGTGCCGCCTTCCTCAACTTCCGGACCGAGGCGCGGGTGAGCGATGCCCTCGTCTACACGGCCATCCCCGGGGTGGCCGCCCTGACACCCCTGTTGAGCTGTTGAGGGTCCATCGTGGTGCTCGGTCTGGGCGCCTTCCTGATGGCCACCCCCTTCGTCGTCGTCTACGCCTTCCGTGCTCTCAAGAAGGTCTCCTTCAAGGGGGCCCTCGCCTGGTTGGCCGCCGTCATCGCGCTGGTCGAGGCTGGGGTGCTCGTCGTGCGCCTGGTCGACTGGGTCCGCTGGGAGCTGTGGACCTGAGACCCTCCCGGGAGATGTGGGGACCTAGCGCCTGACCTTCACCAGGGCGGTCTCGACACGACCCGTGGTCGCGTCCGTCCACGCCGCCAGCACGCCCTCCTTCAGGGCGACAGTGCGCAGGAAGCCGTCCCCACGCTGGCCGCCGGCGGTGGCGAGGGTGAGCGACGGTCCGAGACGGCGCCCCTTCGTCACGATGGTCCGCGCTCTCCATGACGCGGTCTCCTCGCCGAGCTCGAGCCAGGTGACGACGAGGGTCTTGGGGTCGGCGAAGACGAGGTCGAGACGCCCCGAGGGACGACCGTCGTCGAGGCGGCGGGGCGCCGAGAAGCGCTCGCCGCGATCCCGCGACAGGGCCACCAGCGCGCGGGGCTTGCCGTCGGTGCCGGCGGTGAACCATGCGACGGCGACCTGCTTGCCGTGGACGGCGAGCGCCGGGCCGTTGACCGGGCAGCCGGCGATGGTCCAGCCGTCGGCGTGCACGAGCCGGGGCTTGCTCCAGGACCAGGCGCCCGTCTCGCCGCGACGTCCACGCACCACGGCGATGTCGCGTTGCTCGCGGGCTCCGCGATCGCGATAGGCGACCAGCACCGAGCCGTCGTCGAGGACCACCGAGCTGGTCTGGCAACAGTCACAGACGCGATTGTCGAGGAGCGACTCCGGGCCTCGCTGGCCATCGGGGCCGAGCTCGGCCGAGTAGAGGGCCATCGCGCCTCCCTTGCCGTCGGCGCCTTGACGTCCGTCGAGCCAGTTGGCGTGGACTCTCCCCTCGGCGAGAGGAGCGAGCGACACGAAGCCGTGCTCGGTCTCGGAGCGGTCCGAGTGGAGCAAGCCTCGGGCGGTGAACGCTCCCTCGCTCGGCGCGATGGCGTGCTGCACCCCGTAGGCGTAGGTGCCCTTGCCTAGTTTCTCCAGCCAGGTCGCGATCACCCGACCCTCGGTCGAGGCCGCGAGGGTGGGGAAGTCGGCCCAGTTCACGAACCAGCCGGAGCCGGTGGCGACCAGGCGGGTCGGCTGCCATCCGCCCTGGTGATGCCGAGCGACGTGCAGGCTCGCCGTCTTCTCGGCGTCGACCTGCAACCACGAGAGCAGGGCACCGCCCTCGGGATCGAGGGCGAGCTCCGGCCAGCGGCTTCCTGTCGGTGCCGGGCTTTCGATCGGCGCTACCTCGAGGGCCGGAGGTGGTGCCGCCTGTCCCGCTCGCAGGCCGAGCAGGACGACGAGACCGGAGAGCGTGACGGCTCGGCGTCGCATCACGTGAAAGCGAAGCCGAGCGCTACGGACAGTCGCCGGAGGCCATGCGAGCCGGTCGTGGCATGCCGTCGGAGCGGTTGCCGAGGGAGCCCTCCTCGTCACAGGCGTTGCGGGCGGCGACCAGGTAGTAGTGATCGACGCCGTCGCCCAGGTCGTCGGCATCGACGAGGCTCAGTCCCGTGACCCGACACGCGCCCCGTCCGCTGGCGTCCTCGGCGGCGTGGTCGGAGAACGGCATCAGCAGGCTGCGATCCAGCTCGCCGCGAACGACGACGTAGTCCGCTGCCTCGGCCAGCGCGGCCCAGGTCAGGACGAGGTCGCCGCTCATGGTGCTCACGCGGAGGTCGGTGACCTCGCCCGGCGGTGGCGCGATGACGACCTCCACTTCGAGGTCGGCTCCAGCGCGGCAACCCGCGGTCGGCTCTTCCGCCCAGGCACGGACGGTGAACATCCCTCCCATGCCGAACGTGGCCGTGATGTCGCAGCCCGTCTCGTCCATGTCGTCGGTGGGGTCGCCGTTGCCGTCGGCGTCGTCGGTGAGATCGAGATCCCACCAGTAGGTGACACCGGCCTCCGAGGCGCCGCAGCCGAGCTGGACGCCGTCACCTCCGCAGCCGCCGAGATTGATCGGCAGGGGCGGGATGGGGGCAGGGCAGGTGACGGTGATGTCGTCGCTGCTCATGCAGGCTTCGAGACCGGCGTCGGTGCAGCGGACCTGCAAGGTCGCGACGAAGCCGAAGGGACAGCCGGCGAACTCCGGGAAGGAGACGTCGGGCGTGGGGGACCAGGTGGTGAACGGCAGGCCGCCGATGAGCCACTGATACTCCACGGCCGTGCAGCCCGAGAGATCGAGGGTGACGTCGGCGGCCGTGAAGTCGACCGGTGACGCCTCGCAGGCGAAGCGCTCGTCCTCGATGACGTCGACACCGACGACGGCCACGGTGACCGTGAGCGCGTCGGCGTCGCTGCAGTCACCACCCGTCGTGCAGCGGACCTCCACGGCCCAGACGCCGTCACTGGTGGCGTCGGGCGAGGTGATCTCGTGGGTGGCGTTGGTCGACCAGTCCTGAGCGACCTCGCCCGAGGGCTCGATGAAGCGGTACTCCGGGGTCGGGCAGCCGGGGATGGTCGAGCCGCTGGCGTCGATGGTCAGCGGCACGCCCGAGCAGCCCTCCAGGTCCAGGCCGGCGTCGGCCATGGGGTCGAAGCAGTCGACGCGAACGACGGCCGTCTCTGCACAGGGGGCGCCGTTGCACGCGAACTCGATGCGGTACTCCTCGCCGTCCGGGCAGTTGTCGAAGAGCACCATCGCGGTTGGGTCGGGGTCGAAGTCGCGGACGACCATGTCGTCGCGCACGCGCACCCAGCGATACTCGGGTGCGGCACAGGGCATGACCACCGAGGCCGAGCCGTCGAGAGTGACCATCTCTCCGGGGCAGGCGAACTGGTCCGCACCCGCGTCGGGGGTGACCATCGCGTTGCAGTTGCAGGCGGTGCCGGTGATCGAGTCGACGCCGGTCTCGGCGCGGCACGCGGCGACGGAGCCGCTCTCGGTGCACTCGACGATCGCGTCGTCGGGATCGATGAAGACCTCGATGGAAGCCGGCGCGCAGCTCGCGCTGAAGTCGAGGTCGACGGCCATGGAACTGCCGGCGGTGACAGGGCCGGGCACCAGGAAGTCCTGGCTGTCGGCGGGGTCGCAGTCCGACACGACCCGCACGGTCACGTCGCCGACGTGGTCGGCACAGCCGATGTTGCCGAGGTCGAAGTGGACCTGGAAGTCGGGGCAGGACTCGTCGATGGTGAGGTTGCTCAGGGCGAGCTCGGGCAGCGGCGTGAAGGCAGCCCAGGCGTCGGTGCAGTCGTGGAAGATCTCGAACTGCTCGGTGCCCGTGCCGTCACAGTTGGCGAAGAGGTCCCAGACGAAGCCACCGGAGATGATGTCGACGCGGTAGAGCCCGCAGAGGCCGTCTTCTTCTTCGATGAAGCAGTCCATGACCTGCGCCTCGCCAGGGGTCATGAGGTCGGCCAGGCCGCCGCCGACGGGGATCTCGTCGCACTGCACGCCGTCGGGCGGCACGTCGACGTCGTAGACGGTCAGCACGGGGCAGTCCGGGAAGCCCCAGGTGACGCGACCCGGCCCGGTGTTGTCGGTCTCGTCGAAGGCGGGCGCCCACCACTCCTCGTCGACGCCGTCGCCGTCGCAGTCGGCCTGCAGGAAGATGGGGTAGTCGCCCATGCCTGCATCTGCCAGCGAGGTCTCGTTGCGACAGCGCAGGGAGACCGGCATGCCCGTGGTGACGTCGGTGATGGCGAGGTTGACCCCTTCCATGTCGAAGAGCGGCAGGTGCATCTCGCGACCGCACTCGACGACGACGTAGAAGCTGTAGGAACAACCCTCGCAGAAGGCGCCTTCGTTGAAGCTCCACGTGCGCTGCACGGTCTCGCCGCAGCTCACCGAGTTGGCGTTGCCCGAGACGGCGGCGAACAAGCAGTTCGGTCGACCGACGTTCTCGTCCCAGACGCGGATGTCGTCGACCATCCAGCCGAGCTGATCGTGGATGCTGAAGTCGGACGTGAAGCGGAGCTGGACCGAGATCGGCACGCCGATGAAGGGGGCGAAGAAGGGTCCGCCGAGGTCCACGGAGTCGAGGCGGAAGTTGTACCAGAGGTTCGGGTCGAGCCCGGTGGGGTCGATGTTGCCGATGACCGTGCCGTTGAACAGCACCTCGGCGGTGTCCGCCGGGAAGGGCGTGCTGAACTCGAAGCCGAGGCGCGTGGCGAACTCCATGACCGTCGCGGTCGTGACCGGGAAAGCCGAGACCGGGCTGGTGAGCGTGCCGACCTGGTTGTCGAGGTAGTCGCAGGTGGCCGGCAGCCCGAAGTAGTGCGAGCGGCCGGGGTTGCCGAGGGCGCCGCCGACCTCGTCGGGCGGCACGCCGACCACGCAGGTGTTCCAGTCGATCTCCTGACCGAAGCCGGCCGCGGTCCATCCCCGGGTGACGGTGGCATTGCCGTCGTCGAACGATTCGGCCAGGAGGATGCGGGCCTGCTCACCCTCGACGGCCTGGCACCAGGTCCCGATGGCGGGGTCGCAGCCGGCGGGTGGGCCGCCGAAGGCCGACTTGGCTGGGGCACCCGGCGCACGAACCTGAACGACCGGTTGCGCGAGCGTGTAGGCCCTGGCGCGGTCGGGTCGCAGGCGGGTGCCGGCCACGCCGGCTCGAAGCTCGCCCGTGGCGAGCGCCGCCTCGACCTCGGGGCTCAGGTGCAGGTACTGGAGCGTCGCGTGGCCAGAGCGATCGAGGATGGCCTCGGCCGTGGCACGACCGCCGGTGGCGAGACGGAGCTCGGTCCAGCGGAGGAGGACGCCATCGGGCTGGACGGTGAGCAACACCGGGGCGCTCGACGGCAGCTCGACGAGCGAGCCGGCGAGCACGTCGACTCGCGTTCCCAGGCGTGGCCCCTCGGCCGTCGTCGGTGTCGACTGCGCGCTCGTCTCCACGGCGGGTCGGCTCGCGATCCAGCGATACCAGCCGGCACCGATGAGCAGGCCGTCATGCCGCTGCCCGTCGACGATGACCCGGTAGGGCAGGTCGACGCGCACGGGGCCCGAGCGGAGACGCACGGACAGGTCGGACGCGCCGTCGTGACGGGCGTCGATGAGTCCTGGTCGCTCCTGCCAGCGCGTGGCCGTCGGACGCCCCTTCCCCAGGGCGCCGGCCGCAGCAGCCGTGCAGGCGATCAGGACGGTGATGATGGCGAGGCCGGACGCGCGAAGCGTCGGCCGGAATCCTTCCGACATTCTTTGGACCTCCCGAGTTTCCCCGACTCCGGGAGAGCCCCCCAGGCACGTCTAGATGATAGGCCAAGGCCGCAGCAGCGGCACGTGGCGCGCGATCCTGGGAGTTGCAGAAAGTGAACGGAACTCGGGGGCCTGGAGGTGGGCCGGAAGGACTCGTCGTGCCGCAGCGGGTGCTCCGTGAGCGACTAACCGAACAGCAGCGGCCCGACGTCGCCACCCGTCATGGCGTCGGCCTCGGCGGCGATCTTCTCCATGAGCACCTCCGCTCGCTGACGTTGTCCGCCGATGCGAGCGCAGAGGTCGGTCTTGGTCGGCTTGTCCGCGAGGGTCGACTCGATGGAGCGGTACAGCTCGATGAGGCTCTCGAGCTGGCTCGAGCGTCGCCAGTCGAGGGGAGTGCCCTCGGGATCCTCGGCCTCGTCGAGAACGGAGCCACCGAGCCGGCAGAAGACGTCCTCGAACTCGGTGAAGAGCTGCTTGCCCTTGCGCTGCGCGAGCTCGTCACCAATCGGGTCGGGCAGGCTCACCGCCCAGCGATGGAAGGCGGCGAAGGCGAGCCCGAAGTGGTGGTGCCGCTCGGTGTTGTCGTCGAGGGTGAGCAGGCACTGCTCGAGCAGGTCGGCGTGTTGGCCGGTCTCCTCGTGAGCGTGCTCGACCAGCTCGAGGATCCAGTTGAAGTTGGCCGTCTGCTCGTCTTCGGAGAGCGCGTGGTGGGCGATTCCGAGCTGACGGAGGAGCTCGAAGGTCAGCGTGAGCGAGGCACCGTGCAGGTCCATGAGACGTCGCGAGCGCTCGAGCGCCAGCCGCGACACGGTGCCGATCTCCGAGCCCCAGGGCATCCGCAGGCGCTGGTAGAACTGCACCTGGCTGGAGAGGCTCTCCAGGGCCTCACCGAGCGCCTCGCGGTCGGCGACCGGGTCCTGGTCCGCGTCGGTGGAGCTCATGAGGATGCGCTCGACCAGCTCGAGGGCGTCGCGGCAGGCCGGCGGAAAGTCGGGGAAGAGGATGCTGCGCAGGCGACGCATTTGAGCGGCGCAGCCACCCATCGCCTGATGCACGGAGATGGTCTCCGTCCTCGCGTCGCGTTCGACCTGAAGCCAGTCGGTGCCGAGCTCCATGGGGACCTGGGCCTCGAGCTCCTGGAAGAGCTTCACGACCTCGTCGAGGGTCGACAGGCTGGCGATGCGGCGATCGTCGTCGCTGGCGTCGGCTGGGAGCTGCTCGACGTGGACGAAGCCGGCGACCTGATCCTGCACCCGGCGGAAGCCGGCCTGGGGGGCGGTGAGCACGTCGCGCACCGACCGGTAGTAGGTCTCGATCGCCTGGGCGACCTCGCCGACGAAGTGGGCCAGCGAGCGCTTGGCGACCAGCGCGGCATCGGTGATGTCGCCCATCTCGGCCAGCTCGGAGAGCAGGCGGTCGGCGTTCTCCAGGCCCTCGACGAGGATGCTCAGGCTGCCGAGCTTCTCGTCGACCTTGGCGACGAGCTGATTCAGCCAAGGGTCGAGACCGTCGGCGCCGGCGAGCCGGGCCAGGTCTTCCTTCGACACCGAGAGGAGGCCCGAGCCCTCCTTGCGGACGCCGAGAACCTCCGAATACGCGGTTTCCCAGTCGGCTTCCATGGCGCCGGCGTCGGCGAAGGTCAGGTCTTCCCACACCGGGGCGAGACGCTTCACCAGCTCGGGGTGTCGGGCGATCTTCGAGAAGAGGTCGCCGAGGGCGAGGGAGAGCTGAGCGACCGCGTTGTCGAGGGAGAGGCGGTCGCCCTGGAGACGTCGGAGCTCGAGGAGCAGCGTGATGATGCCGTGCTCGATGCAGGCGGCCTTGAGGGGATCGAGCGCACCCTCGCGGACCTCGCCGCTCTCGAGGCTCATGCGCAGCCGGCCGGCCAGGTCGAGGATCTCCGAGGCCTTGGTCACCGACTGGAAGAGACCGTGCGAGATCTCCTGGTAGCGCTCGATCGTGCGGTCGAGGGACGCCAGTCGACGGCTGAGCTCCTCGCGCTCCTGGCCGAGACGCACTGCCTGCTCGATGGCGAGGTCGGTGAGCTCGCGTCCGTCCTCGGTGGGGCTGCCGTCCTCGAGCGAGTCGAGCAGCCGACGACAGCGGGTGGCCAGCGCCTGCAGCTCGCGGCTGCGATCGGCGGTGTTCTCGGCCTCGATGAGGAAGATGCGCGAGTCGTGGAGACTCTTGTCGATGGCCGAGTTGCGAGCGCGGAGGGTGACCTCGAGGAGGTCCTGGGTCTCGACGTCGTTGGTGATCCGGCTCTGCTCGCGACTGAGCATGCGGCCGACGTCGAGGCGTCGCGAGAGCAGGAAGCTCAGCTTCCCGATCTGATCGAAGGTCTCCTGCGCGTAGGTCAGCGACTGCTCGACGTCCTGGCGCAGGAGGTCGAGGGCCGTGGCGGTGTCCGTGCTGGCGGCCTCTTCGCTCTCGCTGCGAAGGAGAGCGCGCGCTCGGGCGTGGACGTTGCGGCTGATGCGATGACGGACCTCGTCACCGATCTCGCGGAGGGTGCTCTTCTCGTCCGACCCATAGGCCAGCCGTTCCTCGATCCCATCGAGGCGCGCCACGGTGATGCCGAAGCGGCTGGGAGGGAGGACAGCGCGGCGCAGGCCATCCAGAGCTCGGTTGATCTCGTTGCCGATCGCCCGGAGCTCATCGTCCAGCGCCACGAGTCGTTCGACGACGTCGCGGAGTTCCATTGGGTCAGACCGAGGGCTTTCGGCGGTGACGGCATGTGCAGAAAACCCGCGGCATCATGCACCGGCGCCTCATCCCACGGCAACAAAATCGGTCGCAGGGGCCGTTAGCTCAAGGGCTTGGACGTTTTCCTGGCATGCGAACCGGGCGGTCGGGTGCGAGCTCGCCGACCAGGCTGGTCAGGGCGGGAGCCAACGACGATCCGGAGGCCTGGAGGCCCGAGAGACGCACGACGGGGTCGTTGAGGACGAGCGGGGCCCCGGTCAGGTCGAGAATCCGTCCCCCCGCCGCCTCGACGAGGGCGGCGCCGCCAGCGACGTCCCACTCGTTCTTGGGCTGGAGCGTGAAGGTCGCGTCGGCCTGGCCGGCGGCGACCAGGGCCAGCTTGTAGGCGACCGAGCCCACCGAGCGGAGGGAGAACTGCCGGAGCCGTGCGTCGTCCCACTCGCCGCGCTTGCGCTCGCTTCGGCTGGCGAGGACCGAGGCTCCCGCGAGCTCGGTGCGCTCGCTGCAGGCCACCGGCTCGCCGTTGAGCGTCACGCCGTGACCGGCTGCGCCGAGGAAGAGCTCGTCGCGGGAGGGGTTGAGGATCCCGCCCACGACCGGCTGGCCGTTCTCGACGAGCCCGACCGACACGCACCACTCGGGGCGGCCGGCGAGGTAGCTCTTGGTGCCGTCGATGGGGTCCACGATCCACAGGCGCTCGTGCTTCAGCCGCGCGAGGTCGTCCTCGGTCTCCTCGGACAGCCAGGCCTCGCCGGCGCGGGGGAGGTGCTCGTGAAGGATGGCGTCGACGCGGAGGTCGGCCTCGCTCACCGGGCCGCCGGGCTTGTCGCGCACCTCGAGCTGCTCGTGGTCGAGCTCGGCGAGCGCCTGACGCGACAGCTCGAGACCCTGCGCCACGTGGGCGAGCTCGTCATGCCAGCTCACCGGCTGCCTCCGACGGAGATGCGCGACAGCAGCCGCGTCGCTTCGCCGACATCGATGCCCGTGGGCGGCACGCCCAGCGCCAGCGCGGCGAGCACCGAGCCGTCGTCGCGACGCAGCTCGCGCAGCAGGGTCGAGCGCTCGGTGCCGTTCTCGTCACGCCAGTCCAGGAGGCGAAGCGAGCCGGCCTGGTCGGGCAGGCTCGTCGTGCGGACCTGGGTGATCTTCGAGCCGGGCGGGAAGAGCATGAGGTAGCCGGCATCGCGTCGTCGGCCGACGCTGCGGCGGGCCCCCTGCTCCTTGCGGACCAGTCGGTACAGCACCTGGCCGTCGGTGGGGCCGAAGCCGATCTCCTTCGAGGTCTCGCTGCGCTTCGCCCAGTCGGCGGGCAGGGTGACCAGCAGCCCGAAGTGTCGGCCGCTGATCCGTTCGGCAGGGGCGGCAGGAGGAGTCGGCAGGCTCGTCGTGCGTGGGGCGGGCACCGCGGTGGCGGCAGGCTCGTCGGTCCCTCGGGAGCGGACGATGAGAGGCCCGGTCGCGTCGGGCGAGGGGTCCCAACTCCGGAGGAATTGGCGGAGCGAGTGACGAGCGAGCTCGGCCGGGACGCCCGGTGCCGGCGCGGCGAGGATGAGGAGCCGGTCTTCGAGATAGGCGATGCCCGCCAGGCGGGTCTTGCCCGTGATGCGGAAACGGTCGGCCGTGCTTTCGACGCGGGCCTCGCCGTCCGGTGCGAGGATCTTGAGCGCGGTGGCGAGCCCGGAGGCGAAGAATGCCGACGGCCGGGAGCTGCTCCGTGGGGCGAGGATTGTGCCAGCGACCCAGGGCTGGCGGTCGGGCTCCTCGCGCAAGGCCGCGGTCGGGTGATCCGGGCAGCCGGGGCCCAACTCGAGCTCGGCCATCCGGACCTGGAGCAGGCAGTCGTCGTGGAGCTCCTCGGCGGCGAGGTACATCCCCGCCGCCCGCTGGCGCAGGCCGATCTCGGCCAGCAGGGTGCCAGCGATTCTCCGCCGGGGATCGGCG
>JBCCFW010000189.1:0-14203 GCA_039029535.1 Acidobacteriota bacterium | reverse complement strand
GCTCGAACCTGGCGTCGGTGCTGCAGGCTCTCGGCGACCTGCCTCGGGCGAAGGAGCTGCTCGAGCAGGCGTTGGAGTCGGATCTCAAGAACCTCGGTGAGGACCATCCCAACGTCGCCACGAGACGCTCGAACCTGGCGTTGGTGCTGAAGGATCTTGGCGACCTCCCTCGTGCGAAGGAGCTGCTCGAGCAGGCGCTGGAGTAAGGCATCAAGAGCCTCGGTGAGGACCATCCCAACGTCGCGACGAGCCGCTCGAACCTGGCGTTGGTGCTGAAGGATCTCGGCGACCTCCAGGGCGCGAGGGAGCTGAACGAGCAGGCGCTGGAGTCAGACCTCCAGAAGCTCGGTGAGGAGCATCCCTCAACCACCATTCGAGCTTGGAATCTCCTCTGCGCACACGGTGAGCTGGGCGAGGTAGAAGCCGCTCAAAGGGTTCTCTCCCGTCACCTTCTCTGGCTTCTTGAGCGTGATCTGGACGAGCTCGGCGCAGCCCAGCGTCGGATTCGAGAGATGGTCCAACGGGAGATGGGCTGACCGTCACCCCCACCGCGGAC
The DNA here is from genome assembly GCA_039029535.1 of Acidobacteriota bacterium. Taxonomy (GTDB): domain Bacteria; phylum Acidobacteriota; class JBCCFW01; order JBCCFW01; family JBCCFW01; genus JBCCFW01. The sequence continues at coordinate 13,647 of JBCCFW010000189.1, read as the reverse complement.
ACCTCTCCATCACGACCTTCGGCAACTCGCTCCCCCTCCCCAGCACCGTCAGTCGGTCGTGCCTCGTCTCGATCGCGGCCAGCAGGTCGTCGAGCTCGCCACGTGACCTGGCCCGGTAGGCCCTCTCGACCAGCCGCCTGCACTCCCTGATCAGGACGTCGCCCTTGCGGATCGGGAAGGCCTGGCGCGCCTCCCGCCACGCGTGGTCCTACCAGGCGTCGACGACCCTCTCTCGTTTGGCGCATTCGGGCCGCGGAGAACCGCTACCGGCGCACCCACGTCTCGTCAGCGGCGCCCGCTCGAGCTGAGGCACCGCCCTCACGCACGGCGTGCCCCACAGGGTCTCTCCGTCGGCCTCCAGGGGACGAGCCCGTGGCAGCACCGCCACTTCTCTCCGTGATGTCCGTTGTCATGCGTCGTTCTGATCAAGCACCGAGGGGCCAACCCAACACCAACCCTGATCGGAGCCAGTTCCATGTCACGTCCACGAACTCTCTCGTGTCTTCTCATCGGCCTCCTGGCCGTCTCCTTCTCCCAACCCACCACCGCCCACGAGGACTATCCGTGGGACGAGATCGTCCGGTCCCACTCGGCCGAGCTCAAGTCCGACACAGACCTCCTCGCCCGAGCCATCGCTTCGTCGATGAACGACGAGATCGTCGTCAACGCCATCCTCGAGACCGCCGCTGAAAGGGCGACCTGCGAGCTCAGCGTCGGCAGCGTCTTCTGCGACTACGTGACCACTCTCGGCCAGGTCGCCGTGAAGCTCGAGGCCGCCGGCTGCGGCGGTGGGCTCTGCATCGTCGAGAACGTCGGCGGGTTCACTGCCAGCTCCAGCTTCACCGAGGACGACGTCGCCCAGTTCATGGCCATGTACCCCTTCAAGGAAGTCGATGGCCTTCGCGTCGACTACATCATTCGCGTCCCGACCCTCGACCCGGAGTTCTACCCCGAAGGCGGTCTCCCGACCGCCGTTGCCTCGGCCGCCGATGCGGAGGGCGGCGTCCGCGCCCACCTCGTCGGTGAGGGTGAGGTCGAGTCGGTCGTCGTGACCGGCGAGCAGTTCCCCGACCACGTGTTCTGGGCCACCGGCATCAACGTCCCCAACCGCGACATGGGGCTCGATGACGACATCCACACCCACCGCGGCCCCCTGCCTCCCTGCAAGAAGAAGCCCTCCACCCATCAGGTCCGTCGCAGCAACGGCTTCCGCTCCTTCGAGCAGGCCGAGCTCGATGGGGTCGGAACCCACGGTGAGTGCGCGTGCCGCACGTCGCTCCCGCACTACTGCGGCAACCGCTGCTTCTCCTGGATCTGCTGGGGCCGTCCCTGGTAGCCCGAGCGCTTCGTGAGCAGCCCTCGAGCCCGGCGTCCAGTAGGGCTCGAGGGCGTTCTCGTGACCTGGGCCACCCGTGCGTGAGACGGGGCTCCCTCCGACGTCCTGGTGGAGGCGGGATACACGACAGACCACCAACAGGAGCCTCCATGCCCTCTGCTCGCGCCACCTGTCTTCTCCTTCTCGGCCTCCTGGCCCTCTCCCTCACTCCTCCGGCCGTCGCCCACGAGGACTACCCGTGGGACGAGATCGTCCGCCGGCACTCCGCCGAGCTGAAGTCCGACACGGACCTCCTCGCCCGCGCCATCGCCTCCTCGATGCACGACGAGACCGTCGTCAACGCCATCCTCGAGACCGCAGCGGAGCGCAAGGCCTGCGAGCTCAGCATGGGCTCCGTCTTCTGCGATTACGCGACCACTCTCAGCCAGGTCGCCGTGATGCTCGAGGCGGCCGGCTGCGTTGGAGGGCTCTGCATCGTCGAGAACGTCGCTGGCTTCACCGCCGGCTCCGGCTTCACCGACGATGAGGTTGCCCAGTTCAAGGCCATGTACCCCTTCAAGGAGCGTGACGGCCTCCGCATCGACTACATCATCCGCGTCCCGACCCTCGATCCCGACTTCTACGGTGGCGGTCTGCCCACCGCCATCGCGTCGGCCGCCGATGCCGAGGGCGGCGTCCGCGCTCACCTCGTCGGCACGGGTGAGGTCGACACGATCATCGTGACCGGAGACCAATTCCCCGAGCACGTGTTCTGGGCCACCGGCATCAACGTCGCCAACCGCGACATGGGCCTCGACGACGACATCCACACCCACCGCGGCCCGCTCCCTCCCTGCAAGAAGAAGCCGGCCACCGAGGGCGTTCGTCGGGGCAACGGCTTCCGCTCCTTCGAGCAGGCCGATCTCCGCGGCGTCGGCACGGACGGCGCCTGTGGTTGCCGGACGTCCCTGCCGCATTACTGCGGCAACCGCTGCTTCGCCTGGCTCTGCTGGGGCCGTCCCTGACGAGCCCGTTCGAGAGATTGAGAGCCGCGCTCGACGGTCTCAGCCGGCGTCCTCGACGGACTGCATCCGCTGAGCCAGCGTGCGGAGCATCCGCGCGACCCAGGGCGTCATGCCGTCGAGCTCGGCCTCGATCTCCTCGCGGCTCAAGCACACGAGCAGCGAGTCCTCCAGCGCGACCACCGTGGCCGTCCGCGGGGTCGCGTTGAGGATGGCCATCTCGCCGAAGACCTCCCCAGGACCCATGGTCCGCAGCGCCTTCGGACGACCGTCTTCCTCGCGACGCGCCTCGAGCGCGCCCGCCACGATGACGTAGGCCTCGTCGCCGAGCTCGCCCTCGCGCACGACTTCCTCGCCCGCCTTCACGCGACGTCGGGTGGCCCCGAAGCTGCCGCGGGTGAGCGTCTGGAGCTCGGTTCGCAGCTCCGCCATCGTCTGATGACGTTGCTCGGGCTCGGCCGAGAGCGCCTTGTCGACGAGACGACGCAGGCCCGGCGGGACCGATCCGACCGGTGCGACCTCATCGAGCGGCGGGTACTCGCAGCGGCGGGCGAAGGCGAAGGTCTGGTCGAGGTCGATCCCGCGAAACGGCGGCCGCCCCGAGAAGGCGTGGTAGATGAGCGCGCCCACGCCGAAGACGTCCGTGCGCTCGTCCGGCTCGCCGCCGTTGGCCAGCTCGGTGGGCATGTAGGCCGGCGTGCCGAAGACCTCGGCTTCTTCTTCGCTGAAGTCGAGCACGATGGGCTTGACGTCAGGCTCGGCGTCCCTCGCCCGGGTCTTGCACGACCGCGCCAGGCCCCAGTCCATGACGTAGACCTGGCCGTGGTCGCCGACCATGACGTTCTGGGGCTTGAGGTCGAGGTGGACGACGCCTCGCGCGTGGGCGAAAGCCAGCGCATCGCAGATGCGCAGCATGATGTCCAGCATCTCGAGACGACCGGCCTGGTCGGTCTCCTCCAGGCGCTTGACCTTCTGCGAGAGGGTGAGACCCGGCACGACCTGCATGGTGAAGCACGGCAAGCCGTCCGGTCCGACCCCCAGCTCGTAGACGGGCACGATGGCCGGGTGCTCGAGCTGGGCGGTGATCTGGATCTCGCGGAGGAAGCGCCGCACGAGGGGCAGGTCGCTGGCGTACTGGCGGTCCATGATCTTCATGGCCACCTGGCGATGGAGCTGCTCGTCGCGCACGGCGTGGACCGCGCCCATGCCACCACGACCCAGGAGGCTCTCGCGAGTCAGCCGGCTGAGGTCGAGACGAGCGAGCGGATAGCCCAGCCCCGCCACGCGCATGCTGCTGCTGCCGCGTGGCGCACCTTGGGCCGGTTGCGTTGCCTCGGGGCTCGGACCGTCGTGCCCCTCTTCCCACCTGGACATGAGGGGATGTTATCGACTGTTACCCCGCCAGATGCCGCAAAACTCGACGGGAAGGTCGAAAACGCCGGACGTCAGCGGGCGAGACGGTCGAGCAGGGCCTGCTGCGCCGAGCGTGGCGGCACGTCGGCTGGACGCGCCGTTCGCTGGTAGCTGCCGTCGGCGAGCAGCTCCCACGCTCCCGCGTCCGACTCCTCGTAGGTCGACAAGCATTCGTCGATGATGCGGCGTCGCAAGGTGTCGTCGGCGATGGGGAAGGCCGTCTCGACCCGGCGGTGCAGGTTGCGCGGCATCCAGTCGGCGCTGGCCAACCAGACCTGCGGGTCACCGCCGTTCTCGAAGTAGTAGACCCGCGAGTGCTCGAGGAAGCGGCCGACCACCGAGCGCACGCGGATGGTCTCGGACACGCCGGGCAGGCCCGGTCGCAACGCGCACGCACCGCGCACCCAGAGGTCGATGGGCACGCCGGCCTGCGAGGCCCGATAGAGCGCGCGGACGACCTCGGGGTCGGAGAGCGTGTTCATCTTCGCCTTGATGCCGCAGGGGCGTCCTTCGCGTGACGCCTCGGCCTCGGCCTCGATGAGCTCGATGACACGGTCCGCCAGCGTGAAGGGCGACTGCAACAGCACCCGGAGCTGCTCCTGACCGGCGATGCCCGTGAGCTGGAGGAAGAGCGAGTGAACGTCGGCGCCGAGGTCCGGTCGCGAGCTGAGCAGGCCGAGATCGGTGTAGGCCCGCGCCGTGACCGAGTGGTAGTTGCCGGTGCCCAGGTGAACGTAGCGACGCAGCCGTCCCTTCTCGCGACGGACGACGAGGGCCATCTTCGCGTGCGCCTTGTAGCCCACGATCCCGTAGACGACGTTGGCTCCGACCTCCTCGAGCTTCGTGGCCAGCGCGATGTTGCGCGCCTCGTCGAAGCGGGCGCGGAGCTCGACGACCGCCGTGACCTCCTTGCCGGATCGCGCGGCCTCGAGCAGGGCCTGAAGCAACGGCGACTTGGGGTCGGTGCGGTAGAGGGTGATCTTGATGGCCAGGACGTCCGGATCCGCCGCGGCCTGACGCAGCAGGTCGACGACCGGCGCGAAGGACTGGAACGGATGGTGGAGCAAGACGTCCTGACGTCGCAGCACCTCGAAGACGTCGGTGTCCTTCGGGAGCTTCGGCGGCGTGCCCGGGACGAACGGGCCGTACTTGAGGTCGGGGCGGTCGACGCGGTCGTACAACGCGATGAGCCGATTCAAGTTCACCGGACCGGGCACGCGGTACAGGTCTTCCGGATCGAGACGGAAGTTGTCGAGGAGGAAGCGCGCGTCCTCCTCCGAGCAGCCCTCGTCGAGCTCGAGCCGCACGGCCTCGCCGTAGTTGCGCGAGGGAAGGCCGCCCTTGAGCGCGTGCAGCAGGCTCTCGGCTTCTTCCTCGTCGACCCAGAGGTCGCTGTTGCGTGTCACGCGGAACTGATGACAGGCCACCGCCTCCATGCCGGGAAAGAGCGAGCTGATGCTCTCGCGCACGACCGAGGAGAGAAGCACGAAGGCGTCGCGACCCCGGCCGAGCGAGCTCGGGAGCGGCAACACCCGTGGGAGCGAGCGCGGCACCTGGACGATGGCCACGCCGTCATTGCGACCGAAGGCGTCGCGACCCTGGAGACGGACCAGGAAGTTGAGGCCCTTGTTGAGCACCTTCGGGAAGGGGTGCGCCGGGTCCAGGCCCATGGGCGTGAGGACCGGCAGGCACTCCAGCTCGAAGGTCGTGTGGGCCCAGGACCTGAGGTCCTCGTCCCAGTCCCGACGGAGGACGATGCGGATGCCCTCCTTCTCGAGGGCCGTGAGGATGTCTTCGTTGAAGACCCGGTACTGCTCGGCGACGAGCTCGTGGGTCTCCTGGCCGATGCGCTCGAGGGCCTCGTGCGGTCCGAGCCCCTCGGGGCCGACCTGTGCCATGCCCAGGGCGAGCTGCTGCTTGAGACCGGCGACCCGGACCTCGAACAGCTCGTCGAGGTTCGTGCAGCTGATGGTGAGGAAGCGCAACCGCTCCAGCAGCGGCGTGTCCTCGTCCTTCGCCTGCTCGAGGACCCGCCGGTTGAACTCGACGAGGCCGAGCTCCCGATTGAGGAAGAGCTGGGGATCGTGCAGGTCGATGGGCTCCGTCAGGGCCGAGCCGGTCTCGGCACTGGCTGGGCTGGCGGTGGAGCCAGGAGCTCTCATGTGGTCGCTGGAACCTCGCATCAGGGGGCTAGTACGAACGAATCCCGTGAGGATTCAGTTAGGAGAGCATGTCGCTCGGATCACGCTGACGCACGCGAGTTTCGGCGTGGGAGCTGCGTTCCGTGAACCGGGCTCAGTCGGTGCGCTCGACCAGCTCCAGCTCGAACCCGGCCCGGGCGAGGGACTGGGCGTCGTCGAGGAGGTCCGCCCGGGTGAGCGGGTGCTCCTCGAGCCAGTCGGCCGGGAGGGACAGGCGGAGGCGCTCGCCCTTGGCCTGGAGGCCCGTCTCCGGGAGCGTGCTCGGGCTGCGGCTGCGGTGCAGGCAGCACGAGAGCCGGAGCAGCACGCAGAGACGCCACGCGAGCTGCCCCTGGGTCTCTCCCAACATCTCGAAGGCCTCCGGCCGGAGCTTGCGGCGGTGACCACCCACGATGGTGGCGAGCAACGCCTGCTCGGCCCGCGCGAAGCCGGGCATGTCCGAGTGCTCGAGGAGGTAGGCCGCGTGCCGGTGGTGACCGGCGTGGGCCACCGACAGGCCGATCTCGTGGAGCCGCGCCGCCCAGCGGAGGACCCGGCGCGCCGAGCCGTCGAGCTCCCAGTCGGTCGCCACCTGCTTGAAGAGACGCTGTGCCGTGCGCTCGATGCGCTTGGCCTGGGCTTGGTCGGCGCTGAAGCGGGCCTGGAAGGCCTGGATGGTGCCGTCGCGGAAGTCCTCGTCGTGGATGCGGCCCAGCAGGTCGGTGACGATGCCTTCGCGGAGCGCGCCGCCGGCGACGCCCATGCGGTCGAGGTGCAGGGCCTCGAACACCGCCACGAGGATGGCGAGCCCGCCGGGCAGCACGGATCGACGGTCCTGACCGATGCCTTCGAGCTCGAGGTCGGCGACACGGCGTGCTTCGCCGACCCGTTCCCAGAGCGCGAAGAGCTCGGAGCGCTCGATGACCGGAGGACCGGGTCGGTCGCGCGAGAGCAAGCTCGCGACCGCTGCCGCCGTGCCCGACGAGCCGAGGCAGGTCTCCCAGCCGAGCCGGCGATAGCTTCGCTTGACCGGCTGCAGCTCCTGTCGGGCCGCGAGCCGCGCTCGCTCGCAGCGCTTGCGCGAGAGCTGACCGTCCTCGAAGAAGCGCTCGGTGAGCTCGACGCAACCCATGTAGAGACTCTCGGTCAGGGCGACGTCCGGGCCCTCGCCGATGACGAGCTCGGTGCTGCCCCCTCCGATGTCGACGACCAGCAGCGAGCCCTGATCGCCCGAGAGCTGAGAGGTCACGCCCTGGTAGACGAGACGGGCTTCCTCCCGACCCGAGATGACCTCGATGGGGTGACCGAGCTCCTTGGAGGCCAGCTCGAGGAAGTCGCGGAGGCCACGGGCCTTCCGGAAGGTGTTGGTGCCCACGGCGCGGACGCTGCCGGCCGGCATCTCCCTCAGGCGCTGACCGAAGCGACCGAGGCAGGCCAGGGCACGGGCGCGAGCCTTGGCGCCCAGGCGGCCCTTGGCGTCGAGGCCCGCAGCCAGCGCGACGCGCTCGCGCAGGCGGTCGACGACGCGGAAGCGGCCACCGACCCTTCTCCCGACCACCAGGTGGAAGCTGTTGGAGCCCAGGTCGACGGCGGCGACGCTGCCCTCGACGGAGGTCGGATCAGGAGAGGCCATCGACGAGATCATGCCGTCTTTCGACAGGTCCGGGGTCCCCGCGGCATGATGGAGCCATGGGATGGTGGCCAGACGATCTCCTTGCCCGCTCGACCGTCGACGGCGTGCGACACGTCGTCCTCGGCTTCCTCGATCAGGCACGCGCTGCCGCGGAGCGGGTCGCTGCCGACGACGAGAGCGACGAGGAGGCTCTCCACGACTTCCGGGTGGGCCTGCGTCGCACGCGCTCGGCGTTGCGCTCCTGGAAGAAGCGTCTCCCGGGCAAGCTGGCCCGTGAGCGCCGACCGCTCGCCGTCATCCAGGGACGCACCGGCGGTGGTCGTGACGCCGAGGTCGCCGTCGCCTGGCTGCGCGAGCTGCACGATGGCCTCGACCTGGAGGCGCGCGAGACGGCGGGCTGGCTCATCGACCGCCTGGACCTCCGACTTCGCGAGTCGATGGAGGCCCTGCGGCGAGACGGGCTCGGCGACTTCACCGAGGTCGAGGCTCGACTGCGTGACGAGCTGAACGGACTGCCGACTGACGAGGGCGACCAGCGCTTCGGCGAGGCCCTCGCCATCGAGGCCGACCGCCAGGTCACCGAGTGGCGGGACGAGCTGGCCGGTGTCCGGGGGCTCGAGGATGCCGAGCGCATTCATCGCGCGCGCATCTTGGGCAAGCGATTGCGTTACCTCGTCGAGCCGCTTCAGCCTTCGCTGCCCGAAGCCGCGCGAGTCGTCGAGCGGTGCAAGAACGCCCAAGACCTGCTGGGTGACTTCAACGACGCCTCGGTGCTCCGCGACGAGTTGTCCCGGAGCCTGGAACGACTGGCGGTGGACGAGGCCGCTCTCCTCGATGAGCGGCTGCGGGAGGGGGCCACCGACGCGGAGCTGACGGCCCTCGCCGAGCGCTCGCTCCGACCGGGGTGGATCGTCCTCGGGCGGCTCGTCCAGGCCCGCTCCGCCTTCCTGGTCGAACGGCTCCTGACCGACTGGCGAGGAGAGGAGGAAGCCTCCCTGAGGGCCGCCGTGGACGATTTCGTGACGGCGGCCCGGAACGGGCAAGCTCCCGCGAATGGAGCAACTTGAGCGTTCGGAGAACGTGAGTCTCAATTTTTTACTTAGTAAACGCTCGCGCAGGGACCTATGTTGAGAAAAATCCCTGACCGATCGAGGTGGTGAGAGAGAACGGGCCCATTGCCTCGGGGGAGGTGAGCGTGAGTACCCGTGCAGAACGTGCCGACCTGTTCGCTGCTGAGCTGAGACGTCTTCGGGGGAAGCGTCGTCTCGAGGAGCTCGCCGCTTTCTCCCGAGAACCGGCGGTGACTCGCATGGGCGTCCAACCCATCGACGAGTTGCTGTTGCGCAAGCTCGAAACCGGAGTGGTCCGACCGGATCCCACTCAGTGCTTCACGCTCTCCCGCGTGCATCGTCTCGCGCTTCACGAGCTGCTCGACCTCCTCGCCATCCAGGAGATCATCGACCGCTCGGAGAAGCCGCCCGCCGGTAGCGACCTCCTCGGCGCGCACGTCACGGCGTGGCAGGCAGGCAAGTGGGAAGAGGCGATGACCGTCGCGGCCATCGGTGAGATCGGCGCGGTCTACTCGGGTGAGTGGATCAAGTGGCGAGCGAACCGAGCTTTCTCGATGTCGATGCTCGGCATGGGGCGCACGGCCGAGCTGATGCTGCTCGACCTCAGCGACAGCCACGACCTCACCGCAGAGAATCGCTTCCAGGTCTTGCGCACCTTGGCCGACGTTCACGTGAACGCCGGCCACTACACCATCGCCGCCGAAACGGCCCGGCTCGCCATCCAGCAGGCGCCGGCCGACCTCGAACCCGAGTGGCGCTGGGCGCTCATCCAGACTCAGGTGCGACTCGCTCTCGTGAAGGCCGAGCACGCCGACAGGGTGAACGAGCAAGAGGTCAACGGTGCCCTGTTCTGCTTGCAGGATGCACGGCGGCTGACGCCGGAGGGCGACCTCTGGAAGATGCTGACGATCGACCTCATGGAAGAGGTCGCCAAGACCTTGTTGGGTCAGGTGTCGGGTGAGCGCTTCGCGCGCATCGCCAAGATGGCCCGCAACGCCCAACACGCGTATCTCGAGATGGCCGCGTGGAAGAACCTCGGCGTGGCCCACCGCCGCGAGTACGAGAACGAGCTCGCTCGCGAAGCCCTCGACACGGCACGTGACCTCGCCGCCGACACCGGTGATGCCGCCGAGCTGTTCGACATCAACTACGAGCTTCACGTCGTGGCGGAGGCCTCAGGAGACGAGGAGGAGAGCCAGCGCTGCCTGCAGGAGTGCCACCTGCACTTCCCGCTCGTTCAGGTTCGGACTCCCAACGTCCGTGCCTACGAGCGACTCATGAGGGCCGTGTGATGAGAATCCCCGTCGTCTGCGCCGTGCTCCTCCTGTTTTCGTGTCCCAGCCGGGCGGAGGTCCGGCTGCAACCCTTCGAAGAGTCTCGGGTCGTCGTCAGCATGGGCAACGGCGCCGCGTGGACGCCGGTCGCTGGTGCGACCACGCTCCACCTGAATCCGGGCGGTGACCACTACGGGGACGGCCTGCCCGTTCACCTGGCCCACGACGGCTCCGATCTCGTGGCCTGGTATCGACACCTCACCGGGAGCATCCACTTGGCCGTCGCCGGTCCCGGGGCGACGTCCTGGACCAAGGGCGACGAGGTGATCTTGCCCGACGCCTTCGGCACCGTCCGGCTCGTGGGTCGACCGGACGGTTGGCTGCTGGCGACCAACGAGGTGGCCAGCGATCCGGCCATCAATCTCGTCGGCGTTCGCAGCGACGGCAAGACGACCGAGTCCCTCGACTTCACCGAGGGCTTGCTCGCCGAGATGATGAACGTCCGCGAGACGATCCACGTCGTCGCGATGGTTCCGGAAGGCAACGCGACCGGGACCTTCGAGCTTCGGACGACCTCCTTCACCTGCGGCATGACGATCCCGGTCGCGCCGATCACCATCGGTCTCATCGGACAGGTGACGCTCGACGAGCTCGGCTCCGAGCTTCCCGTCATCGAGACCGCCGAGATCGGCCACGTCGGTCAGATGGGAACGACCACCATCGAGCTTCCGCCGGCGAGCGAGCCTGCGGCGCTGGCTCCCGACATCCGATCGCACCGCTTCACCGACGACAGCGGTGAGGTGCGGCACGTCCTGACCTGGTGGAGGAGCCAAAACACCCTCCGCGCCGTCGAGCTCGGTGAGGATGGACCCATCCTGCCGTTCACTCAGCGCTCCAGCGGGGTGCCGCACGATCCCGACCTGACGGACGGGATCCTCCAAGACGTCGTCGGGAACTGACCCGGAGCGACGTCAGGAAGGGCAACTGGATTCCTGCCCACGTTCCGTGGGTTCTCCGCGTCGAGTCGGCGCTTTGCGCGGAGAACCCACGGTCTCCTTGCGTTGAGCCGATGTCGCGACTGCGAGAGAGGCTCAGCTCAGGCGGCCACTCACCTTGGCGAACCACCAGCGCAAGCCCACGAGGAGGAAGCGCCAGTCGCTGAAGAACTCGGGTGGCTCGCCCTCGAGCGCGTGACCGACGAACTGGAAGATCCAGCCGACCACGAAGAGCGCGACCGGAATCGGCCAGAGCGAGAGCTTCCAGAACAACAGCAGGAACAGCGGAAGAGAGCCGGCGATGAGCGGGATGCCGATGAGGTGGCAGGCCCGGTTACCCGGGTGTTGATGGCTCCGCTCATAGAGCCGAACCCACTCCTCGAAGCTGCGTCCACCGAGCATGCCTTGGATCCTCAGTTGGACGCCTGAGCCTGCTCGGCCCGCTGCGCCTCGGCGACCTCACGATAGCGCCGGGTCACGTCCACGGCGTGGACCCAGCGTTCTTGCTCGGCCCACACCATGGGGAAGTGCTGACCCGTCGGCACGAAGCTCGTCGCGTAGATCCGATGCTCCGGCTTGGTCGCGTCGGCCTCGCCGGCCTTCTGCGTCCACCAGGCGTGGTCGAAGCGCGCGTTGGCGTCGGCCGCCTCGATGGATCGCCACCGCGTGCCGTCGAAGACCTCGACCCAGGAGTGGTTGCCCGAGCGGTCCATCCACAGCGGCGTGCCGGCGAAGCGGGCGGGGATGCCGACGGCCCGGCATGCGTCGATGAGCAGGACCGACAGGCCCGTGCAGGACGCGAAGCCGATGAAGCTGGACTCGTACGGTCCCTGGTCGGGACGCTTGCGCTTGGTGGCGTGGTACTTCACGCCGAGCTGCTCGAAGACCTCCTTGTTGAGCCAGGGTACGGCCTTCTCGATGCTGCCTTGCTTCCAAGCACCGGAGGCGAAGCGGCGGTGGAAGTCTCCCCGCCAGTCCTCGCGCTTCTCGGTGACGCTGGTCAGCGGCAGCACGCCTGCGCGCCAGGTCGACTCGGGGATGGACCGGGCCCAGGGCGCCTTCTTCCGTGCCTGCGCGGACACGGTGACGCTGCTGGCGAGGAAGTGGGCGGGCAGCTCGGCGAGGTCGTGGTCCGGGAGATGACTCAGCAGGAAGCCGTAGTCCTCACGCAGGCGAGCCGAAAGACCGTCGGCGACGGCGGTGAGCTGCTGACGACGTTCGTCGGTGAGCCCGGCGAAGCGTTCGGCGAGGACGTCGCGTTGCGAGCGCGGGAAGAGACGCAGCAGACGGCCGGTCTTCCTCGACTTGGGCGCCGACTCGGGCTCGGGGCCGGCCACCGGTCCGTCCTTGACGACGGGGCTGGCGGGCGAGCCACGGCGGGGTGGTGCCGCGAGCCAGGGGTCCGCGATGGGCAGGGGAGCCAGCGTCTTCGCGGTGGGCTCGGGTGCCTCGAACTCGACGCGGATCGTCTCCCTGCGCTTCATCGCCGCCGTGTTCTGCACGATGATGAAATCGTCGGTGATGAGCGGTCGAGCTTCTTCACCGAAGCGCACGGTCGGGGCGCCGATGCGCTGCGGCAGGAAGAACGCCGGTGCACCGGACAGGGGCTCCCGAGCGGCTTGACTGATGACGTTGAGGACCCAGCGGTTCGGCGTCTCGCCCTGAATCACTTGGCCTCCCCAGCCATAACCAGGCAGGGCGATGAGGTGCACTCGCTCTGCCGGGTCGCCGAAGAAGGCGATGCCGTCGCGCTGAGCCAGTCGGAGACGACGGTCCCTGGCTGCGGTGCGTCGTGACTCTCCCTGGGCGCTGCGATCGGATGGGTCCGGCGCCTCGATCTCGGCGTCGATGAGCTTGGGAGACTCGAGCGCCATCTGACGCAGGTAGTCCTGCTGCGAGAAGTACGCGGCCTCCGCGAGCGAGTAACGACCTGGCTCACTGAAGTAGCGGAGACGCAGCTCTTCGCTCATGCCCACGTGGCCGGCGACGAGACTCACGAGCACCTGATGCACGTGAGCCTCACCGAGCAGCTCGAGCACGTTGAAGCCCGGATGCTTGGCGGGCATCCCTTGCGAGCTCACGATGAGAAGCGGTGTCGGCGGGTTGAGGAAGGCGCCCTTCTTCGCGGGGACCGGGCCGGCCATCCCGAGGAAGGCCTGGGCCGCCCTGGAGTCGCGACCGCTGACGACGCCCCAGACCATGTCGACATAGGGGTCGTCGTCGAGCGCGCGAGCCATCCGGGAGAGCGCGACGAGCTTGGGGCGGGCGGCGTCCTCCGCCTTCAGCACGAAGCACGCGTGACGGGGGTGCAGGCGAGCGAGCTCGTCTCGCAGCTCCAGGGGGCTGCGCTGGTAGAGCAGTCGGTGAGCACCCGGGTGACGACTCTCGAGCTCGCGGACGATCTTCTTCCAGCCGGAGTCCTGGATGAGCGTCCGTGAGATGACGATGGCGTAACCGGCCTCGGCAGCGCTCGGGTGCTCGGGTGCGGCGAGCGCGGGAAGGCTCAGGAGCAGCGCGAGCAGGCCGCAAGGCACGAGGGTCGGGCGGACGAGACGATCCGGTCGAGATGAGGTCATGGACACGATGATAGGCCTCCGGAGCGAGACGTGCCCGTCGGTCAGGGGGATGGCAGCTTCACCGTGTCGAGGCCGCCCAGGCGGCTCCCGTCGTGCTCGTCGGTCAGCTTCCGGGCCTCGGTGAGCAGGGCGGCCCTCGTGGTCTCCCAGGCCGCGGCATCGGCGGCGG
>JBCCFW010000188.1:0-14231 GCA_039029535.1 Acidobacteriota bacterium | reverse complement strand
GTGCTTGCAGGTCGAGGAGAAGATGAAGATGGCCGCCGGTCGCTGACCGGTCATCAGGTCGGAGAGCTTGGCGCTCTTGCCTTTCCCGTAGCCGTCGGGGTGGTAGTACGGCAGCTCGAAGTCGGGGATCTTCCGACCCTTGAGCCGCTCGGCCGGATAGAAGCGCGAGGTGCGCTTGACGGGCTCGGCGGTGCCGTTGAGGGCGACGTGCTTGAGGAGCGTCTCGCAGTTGCCGGCGGAGCCGCGCAGTCGGCCGTGGTCGAGCCCGCGCAGGCCCTTGACGATGAGCTTGCCGTCCTTGTCGAAGAGGACGATGTCGGGGAACTGCGTCGCACCGATCTTCTTGGCCAGCTTGAACTCGGGGTCGACGAGGATGGGGATGGTGTCGACGCCGAGGATGGTCGCCATGTCCGCCAGGTCGGCGGCGTCCTGACGCTCGGGGTTGAAGCCGCCGATGGCGTAGACGTCCATGTCGCGCGCCAGCTTCTTCTTCTTGACGAAGGCGTCGAGGGCCTGGAGCTCCTCGCGGGCGACGGTGGCACCGGTGCTCCAGAAGAGCAGCGCGAGCGGGCGCCCCTCGCGCTTCGCCAGGTCGACCGGCTTGCCGACGGGCTTCACCTGGGCCAGCGGCGTCTTCCAGGTCAGGACCTCGCCGACGTTCATCTTCTTCGGCTGCGGCTTGGGCTTCGCGGCCGCGGGCTTGGCGGTGGCGGGCCTGGTGGCCGGCTTGGCCGCCTGGGCCTGCACGTCGGTGGCGACCACGGCCACGAGGCCGAGGAGCAGGAGAGGGACTAGAATTCGCAGACGTTGCATGACGTGCTGTACTCCTTGAGCTTCATGTCGGGCTGATGACAGAGGCTGCAGAACTCGCTCCGCGGGAGCGTCTGGTGCTTCTCGTGCGAGAGCGAGTGAATGTCGTGGCAGCTCGAGCAGGCGAGCTCACGCTGACCCTCGAAGAGGACCTGCTTGATGAGCAACTTCTGGTGGATGTCGAGGACCTTCTTCTCGTCCTCGAAGAGCGTCGACCAGTCGAACTCCCAGTCGTCGAAGAGGCTGCCGCCCGGCACGAAGCCGTGGGGAAACTTCCGACCGGTGTGTCGCGACTGACCTCCCTGGAGGTGACACGAGGCGCACACGGTCAGCTCGGCGACGGGGTCGGTGCCCGGGCGGAAGATGGCGTCGCGGTCGCCGGTGGTGACGTGGTCTCCCGCCGGGCCGTGGCACTCCTCGCAGCCGATGCCGAGCTCGAGGAAGCCGTGGTCGTCGTCACGGAATCCCGTGACGTGACAGGCCGCGCAATGCGACTCCCACGGCAGCTTGCGCCAGTCGCCCTCGTGATGACTGGTGATCTCGTCCTCGTGGAGGTCGTAGCCACAGGGTAGAGCGAGCCAGCGGCCTTCGCCGAAGGGGACCTCGTCGCGCTCCCAGAGGAAGCGTTGATGGTGTCGGTCGCCGAGGACGTGGGTGAAGGTGCCGCCGCTGCACTCGATGAAGGAGTCGACCAGCTCCTCGTCGTCGATGTCGGCGTTGCGGACGGTGGTCGCGTGCGAGGACTCGGACCAGGTCGTCGAGTGGTTCGGATGACAGGGGGCACAGCGCTCCGACCCGACGTGCTCCGCGTCGGCCAGGGGCGAGGCCTCGGGCGTCGTCAGGCGAGCGACCCGGGCCTGGCGCTCGGCCTCCTTCGCGCTCACGACGCGAGCGTGGCCCTCGGTGGAGTCGGTCGCGCTGCCTCGTGGCGGCGGGACGCTCGGGCAGCAGGAAAAGAGTGCGAGCGCCAGCAGGCTCGGCACGTGTCTGAGCACCCTTCGTCCTCGTCTCGGCGGTGCGCCGGCGGGCTCGTGGGACCGGTGTGTCACGAGCTTCGTCCCGGGGTGGACGCTCGGTCGATCTCGCTCATTCAGGGTGTCGGGGGAAATGCGCTCAGGTGGGCCTGCAGGGGACGAAAATCATGTCATGGCGACCTGGTGGATCGAGCCCGCTGAACCCGCCCGCACCGCGCTTCGTTACCAAGGGGTGACGACGGTCGGCGGTCGACGCCGAGGCCGCCGCGCGACCCGGGTCACGCGCTCGCCGACGGGGACGGGTCCCAGCTCCCCGTGCCCCGGCCGGTTCCTCCGATGTCGGTTGGTCCCACTCGATAGAATCCCCACGACATGCAGACTCTCAGAGAACTGTTCGATCACGGCTGCGCCCAGCCTCAGGCCGAGCACCTTCGCTCCCGCGCTCCCGACGGCACCTGGTCGACCAGCTCGACCGAGGAGCTGTGCGCGGCCGTCGATGCTCTCGCTGCCTGCCTCCAGGCCCACGGCCTGGTCGCCGGCGACCGCGTCGCCTTGCTCTCCCGCAATTGCGCATCCTGGGCGATGGCCGACTGGGCGCTGGTCACCCGCGGGCTGGTCAACGTCCCGCTCTACCCGACCAGCACCGACGCTCAGGTCGAGCACGTCCTCGAGGACTCCGGCTGCCGGGCGTTCTTCATCGAGGACGGTGAGCAGCTCGCGCGCCTCGCCCCCACGATCGAGGCGAGCCCGGTCGAGCTGGTCATCTTGCTACAGGCCGGCGGCGAGCTCGTGTCACCCGAGGGCGTGACGCTGCTCACCTGGGATGAGGCGGTCGCGACGCTTCCAGGCGACGACTACCCGGCGCCGGGTCCCGACACCCTGGCGAGCCTCATCTACACCTCGGGCACGACCGGCCAGCCCAAGGGCGTCATGTTGTCCCACCACAACCTGGTGAGCAACGCGCTCGCCTGCTCCGAGGCCATCGACCTCTCGCGGGTTGCGCAGGTCAACCTCTCGTTGTTGCCGCTCTGTCACGTCTTCCAGCGGCTGGTCGACTACTTCCTCTTCCACGGTCGGGCGCAGATGGTCTACTGCCACGACCCGCTGCTGGCGCTCGAGCTCTTCGCGAAGGTGCGCCCCACCTTCTTCGCGTCGGTGCCCCGGCTCTACGAGAAGGTGCGTGCCGGCATCCTCGCCAAGCTGGCGACCGCTCCCGGCCTCCGCCGCAAGCTGGCCGAGTGGGCGCTCGACGTCGGCCGTCGTCACTTCCACGCCTGGTACCGCGATGGTGCCTGTGACGGCTCGCCCGGTCTCGGCTTGAGCTGGTCGCATGCCCTGGCCGATCGACTCGTGCTCCAGAAGCTCCGCGCGCCCTTCGGTGGTCGCGTCGACCTCTGCTTCTCGGGTGGCGCCGCGTTGCCGCCGGAGGTCCACGAGTTCTACCGCGCGATCGGGCTCGAGCTGCTGCCCGGCTACGGGCTCACCGAGGCCTCGCCGGTGCTCTGCACCAACCGCAACGGGGTCATGAAGCTGGGCTCGGTGGGGCCGTCGCTCCCCGGGCTCGAGCTGAAGCTGGCCGAGGACGGCGAGCTCCTGTCGAGGGGCCCCAACACGATGCAGGGCTACTGGCGGAACGACGAGGCCACCGCGGCCACCGTCATCGACGGCTGGCTGCACACCGGTGACCGCGCGCGCATCGACGAGCGCGGCTTCGTGTTCATCACCGGTCGCAAGAAGGAGATCCTCGTCCTGTCCACGGGCAAGAACGTCTCGCCCCAGGTGGTCGAGGATCAGATCGGTCGGTCCAGCCTCGTCGCTCAGGCGGTGGTGGTCGGTGACGACTGCAAGTACATCGGGGTCCTCGTCCATCCCAACCTCACGACCCTGGCCGAGCGGGCCCGCGCCGAGGGACTCTCGTTCTCCGACGAGTCCGAGCTGCTCACGCACGAGAAGGTGCCCGAGCTCTTGCTGGCCGACCTCGAGTCCTGCTGCGCCGACCTCGCACCCTACGAGCGGCCCAAGCGGCTGGCCATCCTTCCCCGGGAGCTGTCCATGGCCGAAGGTGAGCTGACCCCCACCCTCAAGCTGCGCCGCGCCGCGATCTCGGAGAGCTGGGCCGAGCTCATCGAGACGCTCTATCCGGAGGGACGACGATGAGCCCGGCGCGACGACGCGGCCGTCGTGCGGTCCTCGTGGCCGGACGACGGACCCCCTTCTGCAAGGCCGGCGGCGTGTTCGAGCCGCTGTCGGCTCCCGACCTCGGACGCATCGCGCTCACCGAGCTCCTGCTCCGCTCCGGCGTCGGGGCCGACGAGATCGACGCCGTGGTCTTCGGCTGTGCGGGCAGCCCGGCCGACGCGGCCAACCCGGCGCGGGTCATCGCCCTGCGAAGCGGGCTCGACCACCGAACGCCGGCGCTCACCGTGCAGCGCAACTGCGCGTCCGGCATGGAGGCCATCGTCCAGGCTCTCCGGTTGGTCGAGGGAGGCGAGGCTCAGGTCGTCGCCTGCGGCGGCATGGAGTCGATGTCGAACTACCCCATCGTCTTCCCACGCTCGTACCGACGAAGGCTCGGGAAGCTGGCGAGGTCGAAGTCGGTGGGGGCCAAGATCTCCACCGCGCTCTCGTTCCGGGCTCGCGACTTCAAGCCCGAGATCGCGTTGCTTCAGGGACTGACCGACCCGACCTGCGGTCTCTCCATGGGGCAGACCGCCGAGGTGCTCGCTCGGGAGCTGGGCATCGGTCGCGACGAGCAAGACGCCCACGCGGTGCTCTCTCATCAGCGCGCGGCGAAGGCGGCCGAGCGACTCGCCGCCGAGATCGTTCCGGTGGTGTCACCGGGAGCGAAGACCACGATCACCGCCGACGACGCGGTGCGGCCCGAGCAGAGCGTCGCGCAGCTCGCCAAGCTCCGGCCGGTGTTCGCGCGTCAACGTGGCACGGTCACGCCGGGCAACGCGTGCTCGGTCACCGACGGCGCCTGCGCGCTGCTGGTGGCCGACGAGGCTTGGGCCGAGAAGCGTGGGCTCACTCCGCTGGCGCGTCTCGTCACGCACTCGGTGGCGGGTGTTGCGCCGGAGCGGATGGGGCTCGGGCCGGCCGCCGCTCTCCCTCGCGCGCTGAAGTCAGCCGGCTGGACGCTCGACGAGCTGGGCCTGGTCGAGATCAACGAGGCCTTTGCCGTGCAGGTCCTGGCCTGCGTGAAGGTCCTCGCCGACGCCGAGCTCATGAAGACCCACGCCGACTGGCCCGAGGCCCTGGGTGAGCTCTCGCACGACCGGCTCAACGTGTCGGGTGGTGCCATCGCCCTGGGTCATCCCGTCGGAGTGTCGGGAGCCCGCATCGTCTTGCGCTTGGCTCACGACCTGAACGAGCGCGGTCTCGAGAAGGGAGCCGCCAGCCTCTGCGTCGGTGGTGGTCAGGGTCAGGCCGTGCTCCTCGAGCGTCCGGCGGACTGGGGGACGGCATGAGCTGCTGGCGCTTCGGTGACACCCTCGAGCGCGACGGCTTCAAGGCCGCCGTGCTGCTCTTCGATCGCGAGGACCGCGAGCTCAACGTCATCGACGAGGAGGTCCTCGACGAGCTCGAGACCCGGCTCGACGAGCTCAAGGAGACGAAGGCCGACGCTCTCCTGGTCGGCTCGGGCAAGAGCCAGCACTTCTGTGCAGGTGCCGACGTCGACCTCATCGCCTCCATCGACGACGCGGCTCGCGGCGCCGAAGCGGCGGCGCGGGGACAGGCCGTGCTCGGTCGTCTCCGTCGGCTCTCGATCCCGACCATCGCCGTCATCAACGGCGCCTGCGTGGGCGGGGGCACGGAGCTGGCGCTGTGGTGCTGGGGGCGCGTGGCGTCGACCGACGACGCGGTGCGCATCGGCCTGCCCGAGGTCAAGCTGGGCATCGTCCCCGGCTTCGGCGGCACGCAGCTCCTCCCGCGAGTGGTCGGGCTCAAGAACGCGCTCACCCTTGCCAGCACCGGTCGCCTCGTGCCGGCGCGCACGGCCAAGCGGCTCGGCCTGGTCGACGCGGTGGTGGAGGAGGCCTACCTGTTCGCGGAGGCCTTCGACCGCGCGCGGGCGCTGGCGAAGTCGCGTCAGCCGCCGGCCGTGCGGAGCGCCACCCACCTGCCCGGCGTCGCCGACCTGATGTTGGCGGTCGCCCGGAACCAGGCGCGCAAGGTCGCCGGTCCGCACTACCCGGCGCCCGACCAGGCGCTGCGGCTCTGCCGGAAGGCGCTGAGCACCTCGCTCAAGAAGGGCTGCCAGGAAGAGGCGCGTCAGCTCGGCCGTCTCTTGGTCACCCCGACCTGCCGCAGCCTGCTGCACGTCAACGATCTCCAGCGCAAGGCGCCGAAGGGAACGGCACCGGACGAGCGCGCGGGCGTGGCCGTGCTCGGGGCCGGTGTCATGGGCTCGGGCATCGCCGGCGTCACCTTGGCGGCCGGTCATCCGGCCCGTCTCTGCGAGCTCGATCCGGGGGCTCTCTCGAAGGGGGTCAACGGCACGCGCAAGG
This sequence comes from Acidobacteriota bacterium, assembly GCA_039029535.1. Taxonomy (GTDB): domain Bacteria; phylum Acidobacteriota; class JBCCFW01; order JBCCFW01; family JBCCFW01; genus JBCCFW01. Next base: position 7,936 of record JBCCFW010000188.1, on the reverse strand, counting down.
TGGTCGACCGAGCGCTGCGCCGACGCGCGTCGAAGACCCGTCACGCGGCCCACGATCGCTTGAGCTGGTCGCTGGGTCCGTCGGGCCTCCAGTCGGTGGATCTCGTCGTCGAGGCCATCGTCGAGGACGAGGGCATCAAGAAGAAGGTGCTCGCCGGGCTCGAGGAGGACGTCACTCCCGACTGCCTGCTCGCGACCAACACCTCGTCGCTGTCGGTGACCAGCCTGGCCACCGCGTTGCAGCGACCCGAGCGCTTCCTCGGCATCCACTTCTTCAACCCCGTGCCGAAGATGCCGCTGGTCGAGGTCATCCCGGGACCCGACACCAGCCCAGAGACGATGGAGCGGGGCGTCGGCTGGGTGCGGGCACTCAAGAAGGTGCCGGTGGTCGTGGCGGACTCGCCCGGCTTCCTGGTCAACCGCATTCTCATGCCGTACCTCGCCGAGGCCTTGCGTCTTCACGGCGAGGGCGTGTCGGTCGAAGACGTCGACAAGGCAGCCCAGCACTTCGGCATGCCCATGGGTCCGTTCCGACTGCTCGACGAGGTCGGGCTCGACGTCGCATCCAAGGTGGCCGCCACCTTCGCCGCGGCCTTCCCCGGTCGCTTCGCAGCAGCCCCCGTGCTCGACCAGCTCGTGAAGGCCGGTCGCTTGGGCAAGAAGAACGGCAAGGGCTTCTACGACTACCGCAAGGGTCGTCGTCGCGGTCCCTGGAGCGGCCTGCCCGACGCCGAGAACCAGCAGGAGCGTGAGCACCTGCAAGATCGGCTCATCCTCCGGATGGCCAACGAAGGCCTGCTCTGTCTCGAAGAGCAGGTCGCTGCTCGGCCCGACGACGTCGATCTCGCGACGGTGTTCGGTCTCGGCTTCCCGCCGTTTCGCGGCGGGCTGCACCGGCACGTCGAGACGGTCGGTGCGAGCCGCGTGCGCGATCGCCTGCTCGAGCTGGCCGAGCTCGAAGGTCCGCGCTTCTCTCCCTGTACTTACTTGAACCAGATGTCCGAGTCCGAGTCATGAGCGTTTCGTTTGCCAAGGGTCTTTTCCTGGGGCAGGTCCAGCCGGACCTGATCACCCCCTTTCCCACCGTGTCGGAAGAGGAGCGCGAGACGGCTCGCATGCTGCTCGACAGCTACCAGGAGTTCGCCGCCGAGCAGATCGACGGCGGTCGCTTCGACCAGGAGCACGCGGTCCCCGCGAGCGTCCGCGAAGGGCTGGGTGAGCTCGGTCTTCTCGGCCTGACGATCCCCGAGGAGCACGGCGGCGCCGGGCTGACCTACACGACCTACTGCCGGATGATGGAAGAGACCAACCGTCACTGCGGCTCGGTCGCGGTCGTCCTCGGCGGTCACCAGTCCATCGGCATCAAGGCTCTCCTGCTCTTCGGCACCGACGAGCAGAAGGAGCGCTGGCTGCCCAAGCTCGCGACCGGTGAGTGGATGGCGGCCTACGCCCTCACGGAGCCTCAGGCCGGCTCGGACCCCGCCGCTCTGGAGACCATGGCCGTGCCCAGTGAGGACGGCTCGAGCTACACGCTCACCGGTCAGAAGATCTGGATCACCAACGGCGGCTTCGCCGACTTCATGACGGTGTTCGCCAAGACCCCGACCGAGTCGGGCAAGCAGGCGATCAGCTGCTTCGTGGTGACCCCCGACGAGATGGCCAGCGGCTTCAGCCGCGGTGCCGAGGAGGACAAGCTCGGCCTGCGCGGCAGCTCGACCACCCAGCTCTTCTTCGACGGGATGAAGGTCCCGGCCGAGAACCTCCTGGGTCCTCCGGGCAAGGGGCTCAAGGTCGCGCTCACCGTCTTGAACTACGGGCGGGCGTCGCTGGCGGCCGGTTGTGCTGGCTCGAGCAAGACCATCCTGGCGGCGGCCGCCAAGCACTGCAGCGAGCGCGTGCAGTTCGGGCGGCCCATCGCCGAGTTCGAGATGATCCAGTCCAAGCTCGCCGAGATGATGAGCTTGACCTACGCGATGGAGACCATCTCCTACCTCACGGTGGGCATGGCCGACCGCGGTGACGCCGACTTTGCCGTCGAGGCCGCGATCTGCAAGGTCTTCGCGACCGAGGCCCACTGGGTCAACTGCAACCATGCGGTGCAGGTGGCCGGGGGCATCGCCTACGTCTCGGAGTATCCCTACGAGCGCTTCCTCCGCGACGCCCGCATCAACATGATCTTCGAGGGCACCAACGAGATCCTCCATCACTTCATCGCCCTCACCGCCTTGCGTCCGGTGGCGGAGAACGTCGGCGTCGAAGGAGCCGCGTTCCCGCCAGTGCATGCCGCTGTCGATGGCGAGGTCGCTCGCCTGACCGAGCTCGCCACGCGGCTGGGAGACGAAGCGCGTCGGGTCGTCGCCGACGACTCGCGGCCGCTGCCCGATCGCGAGCACGACCAGGAGCGGGTCGCCGCTGCCGGCATCCAGCTCTACGTCGGCTTCGCCGTGGCCGCGCGTCTGAGAGCGTCGCTGGCGGAGAAGGGCGAGGACGGCATCGGCGAGGAGCTGGACATCGCCACCAAGGCCCTGCGCGACGCGCGACGTGCGGCCGAGGCGGTGCTCAGCGAGGAGGCGCGAGCAGACGACGAGCTCATCGGGCGGGTCAGCCGCGCGGCCACCGCGCACGACGACTGGCCGCTGGGGCTGTTTCCCTGAGCGAGCCCCGCTCGGCTCGAGGCCGGCGCTCTCGTCGGGCGGTGCCGCGCTGGCTCGCCGTCGTCTTCACGCTCGTGATGACGGCGACGGGCCCGGCCACGGCCCAGCCCGACCGACAGCTCGCCGTCACGCGCTCTGGGCCTCTCGTCTTCCATCACCCGGAGCACCTCCAGCCCCAGGTCGACGACCTGCTCGAACGTCAGGGTGACGAGCTCGAGACCCTGGCGAGGCTGCAAGGGTTACCCCTGCCCGAGCACGCCGAGGTCTACGTGCTGCCGCGTCGACTCGGCTTCCACCCCGAGCAGCTCGGCCTCCCGCCCGTGCCCGGCTGGGCGGCGGGCGCCGCCTACCACGACCAGCCGGTGATCGTGCTCCGCGTGGTGGAGGGACGCACCGGACAGGGCCACGTGCTCAGCACCCTCTATTCGCACGAGCTCGTGCATCTCCTCCAGTCGCAGGCCTTCGGCGAGCGGATGCACGAGCTGCCGTCCTGGTGGAAGGAGGGGACCGCCAGCCACTACGCGTCGGAGATCCGACTCGACGGGAGCGGGTCGTGGCGCTCGGGGGGCGGCTACATCCCCTTGCTTCACCTGCGCGACTCGTTCCCGCGCGACGAGCTGCTGGCTCAGCGGGCCTACGTCCAGTCGTTCGCCTTCATCCGCTGGCTCTGCAATCGCGCCGGCGATGACGCCCCGGCCCGGCTTCATCGGAAGATGCTGGTGGGCACGAGCTTCGCCCAGGCCTTCCGCGAGGTGTTCGGGACCTCGCCCTACAAGCTCGAGCCCGAGTTTCGCCAACAGCACCAGCGTCGCAACCAGTGGCTGCCGTTTTGGACCTCGGAGTCGCTGGCCTGGGGCCTGGCGAGCCTGGTCTTCGTGCTCGGCTGGTGGCGGAAGCGTCGGATCAGCGCGCGCCGGCTCGAGGAGATGGCGGAGGAAGAGCGTCTCGAGGACGAGGCGGCGGCTGCCCGCGCGGCCGCCGAGGCAGCGGCCGCGGAGCACGAGCTGGGCGTCGACACCGATCCCGAGACGCGCTCGTGATCCAGCTCGTCGGCGTCAGCCGTCGACATGCTCGGGTCGGTGCCGTGCTCTCGGACGTGACCACCGTGATCGAGCCGGCGGAGATGGTCTTTCTCACCGGGCCATCGGGCGCGGGGAAGACGACCCTGCTCCGGCTGATCTTTCGAGAGGAGTCGACCGACGCGGGCAAGGTGCTCGTGTTCGGTCGTGACGTCGCGCGGCTGTCGGAGGCCGAGGTCATGGCGCACCGTCGCGACGTCGGCTTCGTCTTCCAGGACTTCCGCCTGCTGCCTCAGCGCACGGTGCTCGACAACCTCACCTTCGTGCAGCGGGCCCTCGGCACGCCCCGGAGCGAGCGCACCCTGCGCGCCTTCGACGCCCTGTCGCGGGTGGGCATGCAACACGCCCTGCGCTCGCTGCCCCGAGAGTTGTCGGGAGGCGAGCAGCAACGGGTGGCCATCGCCCGCGCGATCATCGGTCAGCCCCGCCTGCTCCTGGCCGACGAGCCCACCGGCAGCCTCGACCAGACCCTCGCCACGGCGATCTTCGATCTCTTCACCGAGCTCAACGCCGCCGGCACCACGGTGGTCCTGGCCACGCACGACCTCGAGCAGGTGCGTCGGGTCGGTCGTCGGACGCTCGTGCTGGAACGCGGGCGGCTCGTGTCCGACGGGGACCCGCGATGAGCGACGGCGTCGGCGATCTCTTCCACCGCTGGGTGGCCGCCCTGGAAGAGGCGCTCTTCGCGCTGGGCCGTCGCCTGCCCACGACCCTGCTCGCGGTCTTCGCCATCGCCTGGACCTTGCTCCTGCCGAGCCTCCTCGTCACCCGCCTGCTCGCCACCTCCGAGCGTCTGGAGGCCGTGGCCGACGACGCGTCGTGGCGGGTGTTCCTCGATGCCCGGCTCAGTGTCGAGGAGGCCGAGAGCGTGCGCACGCGTCTGCTCGGGCTGGGAGCCGTCGAGGCCGCGCGCCTGGTGAGCCCGGACGAGGCGGCCCTGGTGTTCGCCGAGCGCTTTCCCGAGCTGGCCGACCTGGTCGTCGCGGTTGCGCCGGAGCCGACCGAGGCAACCGAGGCTCCACCCGAGCCCGAGGATGTCGTCTTCACCTGGAGCGTCGACTGCGCGCTCTCCGCCAGCGTCGCCGACCCCACCGCGCTGCGGGCCAGGGTGGAGACCTGGGCGGAGGTCGACGAGGTCCGCGACGACCTCGCCGAGGGACGAGAGCGTCGGCGTCGGGCCCGCGACGCTCGCTGGGCCGCCGGGCTCGTGACGATCTCGTCCATCCTCGTCACGGCGTTCGGTGTCGGGCACGTCATCGCCCTGTCGGCCCTCTCCCGTCGAGAAGAGCTGACGACCCTGCGTCTGGTCGGAGCCCCGCGCTTCCACTTGCGCGTGCCCTTCTGGCTGGAGGGCGTGATGCAGGGACTCGGTGGCGGCTTGGCGACCGTGGCGCTGCTGCTTCTTCTCCGCAGGCTTGCGGGTCTCGCGCCCTGGGCTCTGGGGGCGTCCTTGTCCGAGACGACGCTCGCGCCGGCGCAGGTCGTCGTCCTCGTGCTCGTGCCGACCTTGGCGGCGGGGCTCGGTGCGGCGGTGGCCGTGGAGCTGGTCCTCCGTCGTCACGCCCGGTTGGAAAGATGAGGTCGGCATGACCCTCCGCTTCGAGCGTCTCGTCGTGCAGGCCGCCCTGGCCGGCGAGCTCCCGCATCGACCACGTGGTGCCGGTTGGGACGCCCGCGCCAACGGGCGGGTGGGACCGCAGCCGATGGGCCCCCTGAGCGACCGGAGCGCCCTGGTCATCGTCGGCTCGTGCGGACGATTGGGGGAGGGGCCACTGGGGGAGCTGGTCCTACCGGAGTGGGTGGTCGACCGCACCGGCCAACGGCGCGAGCCCGACCTCGGGCTGTTCGCGGCCGTGTCGGGCGCCGCTCGTCGGCAGGGGATCGCCACGACCCACGGCGGGCTCACCGAGAGCCACGGGGTGATCGACTCGGCTGCCGAGCGGATCGACCTGGCGCGGCGCACCGGTGCGGAGTTCGTCGACATGGAGTCCGCCGCCTGGGCCGCGGCGGCCGAGAAGGCGGGGGCGCCCTGGTGCGTGCTGCGCTTCGTCAGCGACTCGGCGGACCACCCCCTCGGCTTCCTCGCCGAGCTGCTGGGCGGCTGGCCCGAGAGCGAGCCGCCGCTGGGGGCCCTGTTGGCCGGGCTGCTCCGCCGTCCGGGTCATCTCCGACCGCTGGCCCGGCTCGGAGGCGCGGCCTCCCGGGCTCGGCGGCGGGTGGGCGCCCTGCTGGCCGAGCTGGAGGGGGACGCCCTCCCGGCCGACCCCTGAGATGGGCGTCCAACCGAGTCTCCGACCTCCCTGGCGGGTTTCGGGGGGCGTGACATGATGATTTCCGGGTCCGCCGCGTATCACCCGGTGAGTTCCCGCCCCGCTCGTCTCGAGCACCGGAGTGTCTCCATGCTGGTCCGTCAGCTTCTCGCCCCCCTGGCCGTCGCCCTCCTCGTGTCGGTGCCGGCTCACGCCTACGACATCGTCCTCCACGACGGCCAGACCGTGCCGTTGTTCGAGCTGCACTTCCTGGAGGATGTCTGCATCGGAGAAGGGGAGGGCGGGACCTTGCGCATCCCGACCTCCGACATCGACTACTACGAGACCTTCCGCAGCAACCTCGAGAAGGAGGGCGCCAGCATCATCTCGTTCCACACCGGGGCGCTGGCCAGCTACAGCAAGGCGAAGCTCGAGGACGGCCTGCTCGAGCTGGAGATCGACGGAGAGAGCAAGGTCGTCATCCCCGAGAGCCTGGTGAACTTCGAGGAGACCGTCCGCGAGGGCTCGATGGCCATGGGCGGCGGCGGCCGACGCAAGCTCGCCAGCGGTGCGAAGGCGCGGACGGTGAGCGAGGCCCGCTCTTCCGCCACGACGGCGCCAGTGTCGCGACCCTCTCGACCCGCGCCGACCACCTCGCGACGGGAGACGCGCGGGCGCACCGCCGAGGACGTCACCGACCGCAGCTCACGCTCGCGTCGCGACTTCGCCGGGCGTCGATCGTCCTCCACGCCGACGGTGGGGACCTCGATCGATCGTTCGCGCACGCCGGCAGGTGGGAGCCGCTTCAATGACGGTGGCTCCACGGCCGAGACGAGCTCTCCGAGCACGTCGACCCGCAGCTCGCGTGGCAGCAGCTCACGCGGCGGTAGCAGCTCCAGCACCTCCGGGGGCTCCCTCGACAACGACTCCGTTGGCAGCAGCGGGAGCAACAGCAGCGGTGGCAGCAGCAGCGCGTCGCGAGGCGGGCGTCGAGACCCCGGCACGCCGTCGACGCCGAGCGAGCCCGAGGTCACCGGTCGCGTCACCGCGGTCCTGACCACCAACCACGTCGGGGCTCTCGACGGAGTGCAGTTCGGGATGGTCATGCCGGAGAACTGCGGCTTCCTCAACGCCACGGCGACCGGCATCTTCCAGGGCGCGATCGCCGCCCCGAACCCTCAGGCCGTCAGCCCCGCGGGTGAGCCGATGCTGCGCCTGGGGATCGTGAGCCTCGACCGCAGCGCGCCGGGCGAGATCGCCCAGGTGTTGATCGAGTGGAGGGGAGGACCGCCGGCGGCGTCCGAGTTCCGCATCGTCGAGTCCACCGGATCGTCTGGCGGCAACAACATCCGGGACTTCCCGATCTTCGTCCGACTGCAGTAGCCCGCCGGAGAGCCAGGCGGGCCCGAGTCGACGAGGGCGCCTGGCGCCCCCGGTCGTTCTCAGAGCTGCAGGATGTTGAGCGTGCAGAAGGTGGAGATCGTGTCGCCGTCCTCGTCGACGCCCGTGCAGGCCACGGTGAAGTCGTCGGTGAGGATCTGAACGCCGGCGAGGTTCTCGAAGGGGAACTCGGCGACGACCAGCTCACGCACGCGCACGTTGCTCGTGCAGGCGACGGTCAGGACGACCTCGTCCTCGACATCATCGGGTCGCACGTCGGAGAAGCAGCTCGCGCCGTCCGCGGCGAGGGCGCCCACCGCCGCCGAGCCCTTCAGGAGCCCGACCAGGCTGCCGTCGTAGCCCAGGGTCACGGTGAGGCCGGCGAGCTGCTCGGGCAGGCGGGTCGTCACCTGGACCAGCGGATCGTTGGCGCTGGCGGTGACCGAGATGGGGCAGGTGGCCGTGGTCTCACCAGAGCCCAAGGGTAAAGCAGTTGGATCTACTACAAATGTGGACGCAAATCTAATGCACTGCTTAGTGACTGGAAGAGCCTGTTCTGGCATTATTCATTTTGT
>JBCCFW010000187.1:0-14241 GCA_039029535.1 Acidobacteriota bacterium | reverse complement strand
CCTCCGGCCCGACGATCACGAAGCCGAGGCACATCGTGCCGAAGATGATGGCGCCGGCGATGGCTCCGAAAATCAGGATGCTTCTCTTCATGGTCCGTCCCTTTCCCCTCGGTGTCGTCATCTTCGGCACGATGTGCCTCGGCTTCGTGATCGTCGGGCCGGAGGGCACGGTCGGGGGTCCCCAGTGGCTGGGCTTCCTCGTCATGTTGCTCGGTTTCAGCGTGATCTTCGTGGCCGTCAAGCAGCATCGTGATCGCGACCTGGGCGGCGTCATCAAGTTCGGTCGCGCCTTCTTGCTCGGCCTGGGAATCACCATGGTGGCCAGCCTGCTCTACACGATCGGCTGGGAGACCTACCGGATGGCGATCGACCCTGCGTTCATCGACAAGTGGTTCGAAGCCGCGATCGAGGCGAAGAAGGCCGAGAGCCTCCCCGAGACGGAGCTTCAGGAGTTCGTCGCGAGCATGGAGTCGATGAGAGAGCTCTTCGCCAAGCCGCTCTTCCGGCTGCCCATGACGTTCCTCGAGATCTTCCCCTTCGGCCTGCTGGTCTCCCTGCTCTCGGCCGCGGTGCTCCGGAAGAGCGAGGTCCTGCCCGCCACCGAGGCCGCCCCGGTCCAGACGACCTGAGTGTCGGACGAGCTCTTGCCCGTGGACGGGCCCGCGGAGGACCCGGCATGATCGCGGCTCGTCATGAAGAGCCACTCTCAGAGCCTCGGAACCGACCACGACGACGGCGCTGAGCGCCTGCGGACTGCCTGATGGCCGTGCGCGACGCTCGCAAGCTGCCTCTCCTGGCCTTCGCCGTGCTGGTCATGGTCGCCCTGCACAACATCCGGTGGGGCCGCTCCGACGGCGGGGCCCTCCTCGGGTGGGTCCCCTTCGAGTTGGCCTACCGCATGGGCTGGGTCGCTCTCGGCGCGCTCGTGCTGTCGTGGATCCTCAACGCCACCTGGGGCCGCGAGTCATGATCGGCGCCACGATCGCGGTCTACTTCGTCATCGTCGTCGCGCTCGGTTGGGCGGCGTCGCGCAAGGCCGGCATGGGCACGGAGGACTTCTTCCTCGCCGGCCGGAGCTTCGGACCCATCGTCCTCTTCGTGGCGCTGTTCGGCTCCAACGTCACGGCCTTCGGCATCCTCGGCTTCCCCGGCATGGCCTGTCGCGAGGGGGTGGGAGTGTTCGGCTTCTTCGGAGCCGCCGCTGCCTTCTTCACGCCGCTGTGCTTCATCCTCATCGGCTATCCGATCTGGTTGCTGGGCAAGCGTCACGGCTACACGACCCAGGCGGAGATGTTCACCGACCGCTGGCAGTCGCGACCGATCGGGCTGCTCGTCCTCGGGCTCCTGGTGCTCTACACCTTCCCGTACCTCGCCGTGGGGCTCATCGGCGGCGGTCGTGCTCTCGAGCGCATCGCCGACATCCCCTACGTCGGGGCGGCGTTGCTCCTCACCGGTGGCGCGGTGCTCTACACGAGCATCGGCGGCATGCGGGGGACGGCGTGGACCAACGTCTTCCAGGCCTCGCTGTTCCTGGTCGTGCTCATCGTGACCCTGTTCGCCCTCGCTGACGCGCTCGGGGGTGTCACGACCCTCCACCAGCGCATCGTCGAGGAGAAGCCGGAGCTGCTGCAACGGAAGTCGACGGGGCTGCTCAGTCCGGGGAGCTGGGCGGCGGGCTTCCTGGTGGGGCCCATGAGCGTGATCGCCTTCCCGCACATCTTCATGCGCCTGCTCGCCGCGCGAGATCTCCGGGCCATGCGGACGTCGATCCGCTGGTACCCCTGGGCCTTCCTCCTGCTCTTCGTGCCGGGGACCTTCATCGGTCTCTGGGGCGCGGTCGAGCTCGGAGCGACGGGCAAGGAAGCCGACTACGTGCTCCCGACACTCGCGGCCAACCTCTTCCCCACGTGGCTCACGGCCATCGTGCTGGCCGCGATTCTCGCGGCGGTCATGTCGAGCCTCGACGCGCAGCTTCTTTCGATCGCGACGATGCTGGTCATCGACCTCGGTGGCTCGGATCGGCAGCGCAACATGGCCCTGGCGGGTCGAGTCGGCGTCGTGGTCATCGCGCTGGCGGCCCTCGGCTTCGCTCTCTGGCAGCCCGACACGATCTTCGGCATCGCCAAGTTCTCCTTCAGCGGCTTCACGTTGATGGTGCCGATCTTCCTGGCGGCGTTCTTCTGGAAGCGTTCGACCGCCACCGGCGTGCTGGCCGGCTGCATCGCCGGGAACCTCCTGCTCGTGCTCTACCACGCCAAGTTGCTCGGACTCGGCCTCGACATGAGCGGCTTCACCTTCGGGACCTTGCCGGTCGTGTGGTGCCTGCTGGTGGAGATCGTGGTCATGGTCGCGGTCTCGCTGGCCACCGCCCCGCCGCCGCAGACCGTGCTCGCCAAGTTCGACGATCCCTTCGGACGACCGGCCTGAGCGTGCTCGGAGGACGCACGATGGGCGGAAGAACGAGAGAGGGGAGCCGTCTCCTGGAGGAGTACCGCACGGCGGGCTTCACCATCGTGCGCAACGCCATCGACTCTGGGCTCGCGCAGGAGCTCGTCGACCACGTTCACTGGCTGGGAAAGAAGCACCCCGACGTCCGACCGGAGCAGCTCCACCACCACCTGCTCGTCGACGATCCCTTCTTGCACCGGATGGCTGGCGACGAGCGATTGCTCGACATCGCCGAGGTCTTCCTCGGCTCAGACATCGCTCTCTTCGCGGCGCACACCATCGCCAAGCGTCCGCACACCGGCCAGGCGGTGCCCTGGCATCAGGACGGCTCCTACTGGCCGCTCGATCCCATGCGTGTCACGACGCTCTGGGTGGCCGGCACGGCGTCGACCCGGGAGACCGGTTGCATGCGAGTGCTGCCCGGCACTCATCGGCAGCGGCTCGCCGAGCACGGGGAGCTCATCCCGGTGGAGGCCGAGACGAACGTGCTCGGTGAGGGGCTCGATCCGAAGTCGGTCGACGAGACCGAGGCCGTCGACGTCGAGCTCGAGCCCGGCGACGTGTCGATCCACGATCCCAACCTGGTCCACGGCTCGAACGCCAACGACTCGGACTCGTGGCGCATCGGGATGACCCTGCGCTACATCCCCACGACGACGAGCGTCCTGAACCGCGGCCACCGCTGCGTCATGCTGCGGGGTCGCTTGGAGCCTGTCGTCGGCAACGTCTACGCCGAGCGACCCCGGTGGGCCGCCGGCGAGCACCTGGCCTTTGCCGGCTGCGAGGACTGGGCCTAGTGGACTGTAACGATTGAACGATGAGCGCATTCGGCCGTCCTCGCCGCCCCTGACGTTGTTCTCCTCTACTCGGAAATCCTCACGTAGGGTTCAGCTACGTTCCGGTTTCCTCGGTCGTCGGGCCTCGTCAGGAACGACGAATCCAGGCCGACTGAACGCTATCGACTCAACCGTTACAGTCCACTGGGTCGTCACCTGAGGAGCGAGTCATGCCGAAGAAAGACAAGCGCGTCGACGACTACATCGCGAAGGCTCAGCCCTTCGCGCAGCCGATCCTCCGGCGCATCCGGGCCGCCTTTCACGAGGGCTGTCCTGATCTCGTCGAGACGCTGAAGTGGGGCAACCCCGTGTTTGAACACCAGGGCATCCTGGGCGGGATGGTGGCGTTCAAGAAGCACGCCGGCCTGTCGTTCTGGCGGGGCACGGAGGTGGGAGACCCGAAGGGCATCTTCGAGCGCATCGGCGACACGCTGCTGACGCAGGCGAAGTACACCGAGCTGCGCGAGTGTCCGTCGAAGGCCGTGCTCGTCCCCTACGTCAAGCGCGCGGTGAAGGTGAATGCCGCGCTCGCCAAGGAACCGAAGAAGAGGGCCACCAAGAAGAAGACGAAGGCGCGAGCCGTGCGGGTGCCTGCCGACCTCGCGGCCGCGCTCGTCGAGAACGACGCGGCCCGCGAGGTGTTCGAGGGCTTCTCGCCGACGCATCGACGGGAGTACGTCGAGTGGCTCGTCGAGGCCAAGCGGAAGGAGACGCGTGCGCGTCGTCTCGCGCAGGCCGTCGAATGGATGACCGAGGGCAAGTCCCGAAACTGGAAGTACCAGCCCCAGCGCAAGACGGTGAAGAAGGCCGGAAAGAAGAAGACCGGAAAGAAGAAAACGACTAAGAAGAAGAGAGCGCGACGGTGAGTCACGCGCTCTCTTGGTACGGACTCAGAAGCCTTCGAGCACGATCTTCCCCTTGGCCTTGCCGCTCTCCAGCAGGGCGTGGGCGCGCTTGAGGTTGGCGGCCGAGATCGTCCCCATCGCCTCCGCCACGGTCGACTTCACCTTGCCCGCCTCCACGAGCGTGGCCATCTCGTCGAGGATCTCTCGCTGCCGGCCGAGGTCCGGCGTGCCGAAGAGCGAGCGCGTGAACATCAGCTCCCAGTGGGCGGAGATGCACTTGAGCTTGAACGGCATGATGTCGAAGCTCTCCGGGTCGTCGATGAGACCGAAGCGACCCTGCGGCGCGATGAGCTCGACGACCTGGTCGAGGTACTGACCCGAGTGGGTCGTCGAGAACACGAAGCCCGGTGCGCCGATTCCCAGCGCCTCGACCTGCGCCGGCAGCGGCTCACGGTGGTCGATCACGTGATGCGCGCCCAGTGACCGCGCCCACTCCTGGGTCTCTGGACGTGAGGCCGTCGCGATCACGGTGAGGTCGGTCATGGCGCGCAGGATCTGGATGGTGATTGAGCCGACGCCGCCCGCTCCGCCGATGATGACCACCGCCGGCGCCGCCCCGGGCACGGGCCGCGTGACCTCGAGACGATCGAAGAGCATCTCCCAGGCGGTCAACGTCGTGAGGGGAAGAGCGGCGGCCTCGGCGAGCGAGAGGTTCTTCGGCGCGCGTCCGACGATGCGCTCGTCCACGAGGTGGAGCTCGGAGTTCGTCCCCTGACGATCGAGGGCTCCGGCGTACCAGACGGCGTCGCCCGGCTGGAAGCCGGTGACCGCGTCGCCGGTCTCGACGACCGCGCCGACGGCATCCCAGCCGAGGATCTTGTGCTCGCCACCCTCGGGCCCGACGCCTTGTCGAATCTTGAAGTCGACGGGGTTGACCGAGATGGCCTTCACCTCCACGAGGAGGTCGTGCCCCGACGGGTTGGGGCGTTCGAGCTCGATGTCGAGGAGCGCGTCGTCGCGATCGATCGAGCCGGGAGTCGTGTAGCCGACGGCCTTCATGACAGGTCTCCTTGATCTCGTTCCTTCAAGATGGTCTCGATGACTCGCACGACGTCCCGGGCCTTGTCGGGGTCGAGCGCGTCGGGGTGAGGTGGGCCGAACTGTTGGGCGTCGTTGTCGAAGTACTGCCCCGACGCTCCCGCGAAGTCGTCGTCGAGGGCGGCGCGACGGAGGATCTCCGCGCCGATGCCGATGTCACTGCCGGGCACGCCGAAGGACTGCTTCACCATCTTCGTGCCGAGCAGCGAGCCGGGGTTCACGGCGATGACGGCCGGCCCGTCGTCACCGAGCTCGAGCGCCAGGCTGCGGGACCAGGACGTGATCGCCAGCTTGCTCTGCGAGTAGGCCGCCCGGTCCGACAGCGAGACGTTGCCCGCCAGGGCGTCGAGGTCGACCGGCGACTGTGCCGCCGACGACAGGTTGACCACCCGCCCGGACGGGCCGAGCAATGGCAGCAGGCGCCGCGTGAGCAGGTAGGGGGCGACGGTGTTCACGGCGAAGCGCACGTCGAGCTCGTCGGCCGTGCGGGGCTGGGACGTGCCGAAGACACCGGCATTGTTGATGAGCACGTCGAGACGGCCGTTTCGCTCGCAGAGGGCCTGGGCCAGCGCCGCGGTCTCCGCCAGGGAGGACAGGTCGGCCACGTGGGTTTCGATGAGCCCTTCGCCCGGCAGGGCGCGGAGCGACTCTTCGGCCGTGGCGAGCTTCGACGGGTTGCGGCCGTGAAGCAGGAGGTCGTGACCGAGCGGACGCAGCAGTCGCGCCGTTTCCAGGCCGATGCCGTCCGTCGCGCCGGTGATGAGGAGGGTCTTGCTCACGCGAGGCTCCCTGGAGCGGGACAGTCCTGCGGAAGCGCTCGGACAGGCTCGCTCGAGGGGGAGAGTGAGCCAATGCCAACTTCTTGACAAGTACCTACATTTTTGTAAGTAATGGGTGTCCTCGAGCGTGTCGGAGGTCCCGTGGCGCGGCAATACAACTGGAAGACCGGCTGTGACGTGGAGGCGACGCTGAGCGTCATCGGGGGGAGGTGGAAGCCCGTCCTCGTGTGCCACCTCCTCCAGGGGCGGAAGCGCTTCGGTGAGCTGCGTCGGCTCACTCCGAACGCGACGGAGCGGATGATCACCTTGCAGCTCCGCGAGCTCGAGGCGGACGGTGTCGTCGACCGACACGTCTTCGCCGAGGTGCCCCCGCGGGTGGAGTACGAGGTGACCGAGTTCGGTCAGACCCTCGAGCCCATCCTGGCGGTCATGCAGTCCTGGGGGAGCGCCTTCAAGGCCCGACGACTGGCCGAGGAAGCCGCGGCCGGCCCCATCGAGGAGACGGCGTGACCATGATGCGAGTCGTGTCGATGCTCGGGCTCGCGATGGCGGTGGCCTGCGCGAGTGATCCGGAGGTCGCGTCGAGTGGCCAGGTGGCGTCGGCAAGCGGAGGTGAGGCGAGCCGCGCGTCGACTGCGCCGAACGTCTTGCTCGTCATCGCCGACGACATGGGCGTCGACGCCCTCGGCACTTACGGCCTGGCCAGCCAGCCTCCCCGCACGCCTCATCTCGATGCACTGGCGTCGTCCGGCGTCGTGTTCGACAGTTTCTGGGTGACGCCGGCCTGCACGACCACGCGCGCTGCGCTCATCACCGGGCAGCACGGCTTCGAGTCGACCATCGATCACGTGCCGGCCGTCATGCCCGACAGCGCCACGACCCTGCAGCAGCGCCTGAAGGCCGACGACCTGTCAGAGCCGTACGCGACGGGTGTCTTCGGCAAGTGGCACCTCGGTGGACCTCGACCCGATCCCGATCATCCGCGTCGCTTCGGCATCGACCGCTACGCGGGCAATCTCGCCAACCTCCGCGATTACGAGAGCTGGACGCTGACCGAGGACGGCGTGCAGAGGGAGGAGACGAGCTACCACACGAGCAGGGTGACCGACCTCGCTCTCGAGTTCATCCGGGAGAGCGCCGGTCGCCCCTGGTTCGCCTGGGTCGCGTACGCGGCGCCGCACTCGCCCTTCCATGCTCCGCCGGCCTCGCTCGTTTCGAAGTCCACGCCGACGCGTCGGCCTCAAGAGCAGTACCTGGCGATGATCGAGGCGATGGACACGGAGATCGGTCGTCTCGTCGAGGGTCTTCCCCAGGAGGGCGCACGGGACACGCTCATCGTCTTCCTCGGTGACAACGGGACGCCGAAGCGAGGTCGTGATCGCGCGGTCTTCGAGGCCGACCACGTCAAGGGCACCCTGCACGAAGGCGGGATCCGCACGCCGCTGATCGCCAGTGGTGGGCCGGTGAAGCGACGCGGCGAGCGAGAAGGCGCGCTCGTCAACGCCACCGACCTCTTCGCCACGGTGGTCGAGCTCGCCACGGGAACGTCCGAGCCTGCCGACATTCCCACCAACAGCATGAGCTTCCGTTCGCTCCTGGAGCGCTCGGGCACGGGGAAGCGGACGCACTCCTACTCCGAGTGGCGGACGAGGGACAGCGACGTCTCGTGGGCCGTCCGCGACGCCACCCACAAGGTCATCCAACACGCCGACGGCCGTGTCGAGCTCTTCGCCACGAGCGACGTGAGCGAACGTCAACCGTTGCAGTCGAGAGCCATCGAGCAAGCGCTACTGAGCGTGGGGCGCGCCTTGCGCTCCGGCGGCAGCTCGGGAAGCAGCGCGACGCCACCGGCTCCCTCTGCCGCAGGTGGGACGACGCCTTGCGCGACCGTGGCGGGGCAATCGTCCCACGCCGGACGTGACGTGCTCGGCTCGCGGCAGGTCGACGGTCGGGTCTCCATCGACGTGGAGGGGCAGCGCTGCGCCGTCCGCGCCAACGGCGTCCCGGATCACGACTTCAACGACGGCCAGAGGTCCTTCCCCTTCGAGGTCGCGGCGCGTTCAGTCGAGGTCTCGTTCCCGTTGCACCCGAGGAAGGCGGCGCGTCTGACCGGGCTGTCGTTGAGCACCGACGACGGCGTCCTCCTCAACGGCGTGAAGATCGACATGCTCGCGGCGGCTTGCTTCGGCGTGGGTGACGAGCGCACGGGCTGTCACGATGCCGGTCAGCCCTGGCGTTTCGATCCGGCACACGGCGCGAGCACGTTCCGGATGGATCGTCATCTCGCCCACTCTCAGCCGGACGGCTCCTACCACTATCACGGGGTCGTGGACGTGCCGCGGGAGGTGCGCATCATCGGCTTCGCGGCCGACGGATTCCCGATCCGCACGCCCTGGGTGCTGCGCGACGGTCAGCTCCGGGAGCTGCGATCGAGCTACCGGCTCAAGAGCGGTGCCCGAGTCGATCCCGGTGGCGGTGCGCCCTTCCCGGGTGGTCGACACGACGGCACCTACCGCGACGACTGGGAGCACGTCGACGGCTGGGGCGATCTCGACGAGTGCAACGGCGCCGATCTCGGCGACGGTTACTCGTACTACGCGACGGAGACGTTCCCGTACTACCTGGGCTGCTTCGTCGGCACGCCTGACCCCTCCTTCGCCAAGCAAGGTGCTGGTGATCGAGCACGTGACCGGTCGGGAATGAGAGGGGAGCGCAGGGGCCAGGGCGGCCGCCGCGGCATGGGGATGCGGCGCGGCCGACGCTGACTCCTCCTACTGGGAGTCAGGTGCAGGCCAGGGAGAGCGGGCCGACGAGGGGGTGAGCGGCGAGGGGCATCGCCGCCCGTCCTCGGTCAGCGGGAAGGACGCGTCGCTGAACCAGAGGAGACCTCGTCGTCGCGCACTTGCCATTCGGTTTGTCCCGAACACTCGTGCGTGGTTCTGAATTGGGAAAGCCCCCTGTGCGTGGATCAGGCACGTGCAGGGAAGAGGCTCATGAGCTCACGGCGCGCAAGGGACGCTGAACCAAACACGGTCTCGGAAACCCTCGACCGGCGTGCCGAAAGCACCTTGTTCCCAGAGCTCGGCCCGGAAGCGCAGCTCAGAGAAGTCCGCGCAGTCGAAGTCTGCCGGGACTTCCAGTGAGAACTGGCCGGTGTGGCCCCAGACGGGCGAGAAGCTCATCGCGATCGACGAAGGGAACCCTCCGTCGGTGAGGGCGGGAAGGACCTCTCCCACCAGTTGCGACACCTGCATCGCACCGAGGTCTGCCAGGTTGAGCGTGACCACGGCGGTCGACCCGGGCGTGATTGGCGCTGCGCTGACACTCTCGAGCTTCACGTCCCGGCAAGTAAAGCGAGTCGTACCACCTCCCGCCCAAGCCCCGCGCTCAGAGTCCCAGTAGGCGAGGAGCAAGTGACTGTCGTCCTGGACGGGGTAGGCTCCCGGCAGGGTCTGGTGACAGTCCCTGAGAACCTGCGGTACTTCCGTCGATTGGAGACGGTAGACGTGACCCTCATCGGGTTCAGTCGAGCGCTCGAGAAGGAGCTCGCGCGCGGCCACCCTTCCGCCGAATGGGCCTTCGCAGGCATCACCGGGGTTCAGCGCCAGGAGGATGACTTGTAGCTCGTCTCCATCGGGGTCCGCATCCGGATCGGCGCTCCAGACTTCAAGCGTGATCTCCTCGCCGCAGGTGTAGTGGCCCTTGCCGAACCGAGGCTGTGGCCGGAGAGACGACACGTCACCCGAGGCAACCAGCGCGTAGCCCTGGTGCTGCTCGGTGATGCAGTCGTGAGGCTCGTCGATCGGGACTCCAGTGTCGTCGACGTAGCATCCCTCGTCGCCAGTCACCAGGTCGGGCCAGGCCGGGAACACGATCGGGTCCGGGTCGGCGACGCCTCCCTTGAATTCGAAGGCGATGATCCGGACGGTCCACCTTCCCTTCCAGCTTCCGGCGGGCAGAGCATCGAAGTCGAGGAAAACGTTCTCGGTCGTGTTGAACTCGTCTCGACCCAGGAAGGCGCAAAACTCGTCGCCCTCCCCCTGCTGAAGATCGCTTTCGAGGGGACTCTCCGCTGTCACGCAAGATGCGGGGCCGGGAGTGGTGCTGATCGTCGTGTAGCCGTGTGCCCAGAGCCGGTTAGGGTCAGTCGAGTTGAGCCCTGGATTGGGCCGGAACACGGTGCCGCCAGGCGAGACCAGCTCGAGGTCGAGATCGTTGCGTAGGATGGCTTTGGGGAGCTTCGTTCGGTCGCTGCCGACGATGACCGGCGGCGGATCGCTCCAGGAGAGCGTCACGTGAAGGTCTTCGAGGCTGTTGACCCAGAGGTCGTACTCGTGGATTTCGCCCTCGGCGATGGCGGGCTGGTACTGGGCGACGATGCTTTCCCGGGCGTCCGCGAGCTGTGTCGCCAGCGTGCCGTTGGGAACGTCGTTGAGGACGATGAGGTTGGACCGCTGGCCGCCGGACATTCCGTGGTCGCCGGCAAAGAAGAGCGTGTCGTCGAGGACCGGACGGCCCCAACCTTGCCCATGAGAGGGGCGATAGCCTTGGGTTTCATTTTGGTCGCCGGTATTCGTTCCCGTGAGGTTGCGCGTGGAGTTGATGAGGATGGCCTTGACCAGAGCGTTGGTGGGGCTGAATCCGGCGGAGGAGCCTCGACTGCCCCCTGGATAGTAGCCCGCGACGAAGTACTCGCGTGCGAGGGCCGTTAGCCCCGCGATCACGGGTCCCGTCTCGGATGTTCCTGAACCAAGTGCCCAGAGCCGGCCGGTCTCGGGCTTTCTCCTCAGCGGGACTTGTCCGATCAGGTCGGGCTTGATTCGGCCGCCGATGGCCGGACCACGGGGGCCCCAGAGTCGGTTCTGCTCATTCATGTGTATGTCGGGTGTTGAGCTCGCGCCGACCACGATCGTCGATTTCTCCTGTGCCTCCCGGAGGACTTGGTGTCCCGTGTCTTCGTGGGAGATGTTGCCAGCGGAGCGTACGAAGGTCAGGTCACGAAGCTGCCAGGAGGCTCGATCGAAGGACTCGCAGTTGACGTGGTAGTGCGGATCGGGGTCCGGCATGTTCCCGTGGAACTGCGTACCCCAAGAGTTGTTGTGCACCCGCAGCTGCTCATGGGACCAGTAGGCCTGGGAGATGATGTCGGGGTAGTTGTAGTGACATGGAAGCTGGGTTTCGGAGATCAGGACCTCTCGAGGGTCATCGGGACCCGTTGGATTCTCCCAGGCTTCGAGCTGTGATCGCTCGGGTAGTACGTCCTGGAGGAATAGTTGGGCACCGGGTGCCATCCCATCGAGGAAATCGTGGTGGTCGATGACGTTCTCGAAGCTGCTGCCGTCGGTCAGTAGCTTGCTGCTTTCGATGTCCGTTGGGTCATCGAGAGCCAGCCCGGCGCGACCTGCTAGCGTTGCGTGATCGTCGCCGGCGATGATGAGTGCCGACGCGAGTCCATGATGACGATCGCTCTCGATAGTGTGAGTCTCGGTGTTCATCTCCCACTTGTCTCCATCGTAGCTACAGCCTGCTTCGATGGGGAGTGAGCGCACGCTGGCGATGATCTTCCTGTCCAGCTCGAGCGTTGGCTGTGCATCTGGAGGGATGACCTGAACGGCGGGTGGGGCGTCGGCCGCGTTGGGGCCGAGCCGAAGCTGTTCGTTGTCGACGCTGCCATAGCCTCGGTCGAGAACTCCGATCACTTGTCCCACGCCCATGATGCCGTTGTAGAAGAGCGGTGCTGTCTGGTCATAGGCGTGGGTGACGTTGAATGGGGCCTCGATCGCCTGTCCTGCTTGGTGCCAGGTGATGGCCGGATTCGACTGCAGCTCCGGGGCTTGCCAGCGTTCCACCCAGGCGATCGCCTCGGCCGCTGCCAGCAATGCTAACGTCTCGCCGAGCTCGCTGGAGTGAACTCGGATCAGCAACTTGCGAGTCTCCGTGAGGCTCCGCGGTCGTGTCGGAGCCAGCTGTCGGATCACGTCGGTGCGCGTCGGGAGGGAGAGCTCGATGGCCTGTCGCACGTCGGCGAGAATCTCGCCGAAGTGAAGCGATGCCGATAGGACGTGCCAGCCATCCGCTTCGTCTCCTTGTCTGAATGACCTGAGCGATGACGAGAGCTTCTCGAACCCGCCGTGCTCGGTTAGCGAAGCCAGGCCGGGGAAGTCGGCAAGGTGCGGCAGGGAGTTGTCGTCCGCACGAATCAGGAAGCCGTCGCCGAGCTGACCCAGTACTGCGCCTGAGTCACCGGCGCGAACGGCGAGCTCCCGAAGCCAGTCTCGGTCAGCCTCAAGGCCGGGCTCGGTGGTGACGAGCCAGTAGTCGCTCTCGAGCGACGAAGGAACCAAGCAGTCGTGTCGTGACCAGCCGATGGTCGAAGCGAGACAGGCGAACACGAGCGCGAGACGCAAGGGGAGCGTCGAGAAACGAGTCATCGTTCCCTCCGAATGGCGTGACTCTCCCCCTCCGAGACTCACGAGTGAGCCGCTTCCGTCAAGGAAGCAATAAGGCTCTAATGCTATGTCGACATCAGAGACTGGTCAAGCTGGCTCGCTGCACTCCTCCCGAGTGAGATCCGGCTCATGGTCACGGCAGCACTGACAACAAGAAGACGAAAAGAGCCCGGCGACCCGCGGGGGGACGCCGGGCTCCGATGCGAGGACGAGCAGGCTCAGCCCTGCGGGACGCGCGAGCGACGGACCTCGGGTCGGTCGAAGCGGTCGAGGTTCATGACCTTGGTCCACGCCGCGGCGAAGTCACGCACGAACTTCTCGCGCGAGTCGTCGAAGGCGTAGGCCTCGGCCACGGCGCGCAGCTCGGAGTTCGAGCCGAAGACGAGGTCGACCTCGGTGGCCGTCCACTTGCGCCGGCCGGACTTCCGGTCGGTGCCCTGGTACTGGTACTTGCCGGAGGGCTTCCACTGCAGGTTCATGTCGAGCAGGTTGACGAAGAAGTCGTTGCTCAGCGTGCCGGGTCGGTTGGTGAACACGCCGGCGGACGAGCCACCCGCGTTGGCGTCGAGCACCCGCAGGCCGCCGACCAGCACGGTCATCTCGGGAACGGTCAGGTCCAGGGTGTCGGCCTTGTCGACGAGGAGGGCGGCCGGCGAGCGTCGGTTGCCGTTGCCGAAGTAGTTGCGGAAGCCGTCCGCCTTGGGCTCGAGATAGGCGAACGAGGTCGTGTCCGTCTGCTGTTGGGAAGCATCGGTCCGGCCTGGCGTGAACCCGACGTCGATCGAGTAGCCGGCCTTGCGCGCCGCTTCCTCGATGGCCGCGGAGCCGCCGAGCACGATGAGGTCGGCGAGGGAGACTTCCTTGTTGCCCGGCTGCGAGCGGTTGAAGTCCTTCTGGATGCGCGTGAGACGACGCAGCACCTTGGACAGCTCGCCCGGGTCGTTGACGTCCCAGTCGCGCTGCGGGGCGAGACGGAGACGACCACCGTTGGCGCCGCCACGCATGTCGGTGCTGCGGAAGGTGGACGCGGAGGCCCAGGCCGTGCGGACGAGCTGCGGGATGGTCAGGCCGGAGGAGAGGATCTTGGACTTCAGCCGCGACACGTCACGGTCGTTGACGAGGGCGTGATCGACGGCCGGGACCGGATCCTGCCAGGCCATCTCCTCGGCGGGCACCATGTCGCCCAGGTAGCGAGCGCGCGGACCCATGTCGCGATGGGTGAGCTTGAACCAGGCCTTGGCGAAGGCGAGGCGGTACTCCTCGGGGTTCTCGCGGAAGCGCATGGAGATCGCTCGGTAGCTCGGGTCGAACTTGAGCGAGAGGTCGGTGGTGAACATGACCGGGGCGTGACGCTTGTTCGAGTCGTGGGCGTCCGGCACGAGACGCGACGCGGCCTCGTTCTTCGGGATCCACTGGGTCGCGCCGCCGGGGCTCTTCGTCTGCACCCACTCGAAGGCGAACAGGTTGTCGAGGTACTGGGTGCTCCAGGCAGTCGGGTTGATCGACCAGGCGCCCTCGAGGCCGCTGGTGATCGTGTCGGCGCCCTTGCCGGAGCCGTAGGTGGTCTTCCAACCGAGGCCCTGCTGCTCGGTGGGGGCCGCCGCCGGCTCGGGCCCGACGTGCTTGGCGGCCTTCGCGGCGCCGTGGGCCTTGCCGAAGGTGTGACCACCGGCGATGAGGGCGACGGTCTCCTCGTCGTTCATGCCCATCCGGCCGAAGGTCTCACGGATGTCACGGGCGGCCGCCAGGGGGTCGGGGTTGCCGTTGGGGCCTTCCGGGTTCACGT
>JBCCFW010000186.1:0-14373 GCA_039029535.1 Acidobacteriota bacterium | reverse complement strand
CCGCCGACACCCGTGAGCAAGTGAGGTTGGCGGTGAGCCCCGATCCGAAGACGAGCCGGGCGTTGGCGATGTCGACCCTGGGCGTGACGACGTTGACCCCGATCGCGGCGACCTCCTCCAATTCGGACTGCGAGATCCAGCGGAGGAGGTCGAGATCGTGGACCATGAGGTCGAGCACGACGTCGACGTCGAGCGAGCGGTCGGGGAACACGCCGAGACGGTGACACTCGACGAAGATGGGATCGGACAGCAGCTCCCGCACCTGGAGCAAGCCCGGGTTGAAGCGCTCGGCGTGTCCCACTGCCAGCACCGCACCACCGGCCTCGGCCGCGGCGAGCAAGGCATCCGCCTCGTCCAGGCTGGCGGCGATGGGCTTCTCGACCAGGCAAGCCACCCCGCGCCGGAGCAACGGCTCGGCGATCTCGAGATGGCTGGAGGTGGGCGTGGAGACGACCACCGCGTCGAGCCGCTCGGGCAGCTCGGCAGCGGAGGTGATGGCCTCGCCACCGCGCTCCGCGGCGATGGCCGCGGCCCGCTCGGCGTCGCTGTCGCAGCAGGCGACGAGGTCTGCCTCGGGATGGGCGGCGAGAAGCCGGGCGTGATGACGCCCCATGGCTCCCAGGCCGATCACCGCCGTGGCGAGGCGGCTCACGCGTGGACCCCACGCCGCTCACGGGCGGCGACGACGAAGTCGACCAGCTCGCGGACCTCGGGGACCAGCTCTTCGGTGCCGAGCTCGGCCAGCACGTCCTTGCCGAAGCGGCCGCGTCGCAGACGTCGGAAGACCGCCTGCAGGGCCGAGACGGACTCCTCTTCGAGACCGCGTCGACGCAGGCCGATGGCGTTGACGCCCAGGGCCTTGATGTCGCCGCGTGAGCCCACCGTCTTGATGAAGGGCAGGACGTCCTTCGTGCAGACGGTGTAGCCGCCGATGAAGGCGTGACGCCCGACGCTACAGAACTGGTGCACGGCCGAGAACGCGCCCACCGTGGCGCAGTCGGCGACGTCGACGTGTCCCGCCAGGGTCGCGTTGTTGGCGAAGATCGTCCCAGAGCCGACGCGACAATCATGGGCGACGTGGGCGCCGGTCATGAAGAGGTTGTCGTCGCCGATGATCGTCTCGGCCCCACCACCGGCGGTCCCGCGGTTCACGGTGGTGAACTCGCGGAACTGGTTGCGGGCACCGATGCGGGTGGTCGTGGGCTCGCCGTCGTACTTGAGGTCCTGCGGCGGGCTGCCAAGGACGGAGTGGGAGCTGAGCACGCAGTCGGGCCCGAGCTCGAGCCGACCATCGAGGACGCAGAGCGGCCCGATGCGACAGCGGTCGCCGATGACCACGTCGGGGCCGACCACCGAGCCTGGACCGATGAGGACGTCGGAGCCGATACGGGCGCCCTCGGCGACCGTTGCGCCGGCGGCGACCTCGACGCTCACGAGTCGACCATCATCGAGGTGATGAGCGCCTCGGCGGCGACCTCACCATCGACGGAGGCCTTGCCCTGCACGCGAGCGACGGGGCCCTTGATCCGGACCACGTCCATCTCGAGACGGAGGACGTCACCGGGGCGGACCGGACGGCGGAAGCGGGCCTTGTCGACGCCGCCGAAGTAGACGAGCTTCTTGCGTCGGTCCTCTTCCGAGAGCGAGCGGAAGAGGAGGATGGCACCGACCTGGGCCAGGGCCTCGACGATGAGCACGCCGGGCATGACGGGGTGGCCGGGGAAGTGCCCCTCGAAGAACGGCTCGTTGATGGTGACGTTCTTCTGACCGACGCAGCGCTTGTCGCCCTCGAGCTCGAGGATCTTGTCGACGAGGAGGAAGGGCGGTCGGTGAGGGAGCAGGTCCATCACCCCATTGATGTCGAGCACGACTTCGGATCGTTCTTCGGTGTCAGTCGTCATCGTCGGTCCTCTCGGCGGCGCCGCGACGCGGACGCTCGAGCGCCCGCAGGCGCCTGATCATGTCGGGAAGTCGTCGCAGGAGCACGGCCGTCTTCTTCCACGCGGCGTGGGAGATCGCAGGAATCCCCGTGACGGTCTGACCGTCGGGGACGTCCTCGAAGACGGCCGACTTCGCTCCGACGCGGACCCCGTCCCCCAGCGTGAGGTGACCGGCCACGCCGGACTGCCCGGCGACGATGCAGCCCTCGCCGAGCTTGGTGGAGCCGGCGACCCCGCTCTGGGAGACGAGGATCGAGCGCGGCCCGAGCTGCACGTTGTGGGCGACCTGAACGAGGTTGTCGAGCTTGGAGCGCGCGCCGATGCGAGTCTGTCCGAGCACGGCGCGGTCGATGCAGGTGGAGGCGCCGAGCTCGACGTCGTCCTCCACCACGACCCGTCCAACGTGGGGGATCTTCAGGGGGCCGTCGCCACCGAGGGCGTGCCCGAATCCGTCGGAGCCGATGACGACCCCGGCGTGCGCGAGCACGCGGTCACCCAGCTCGGCGCCCGGGTAGAGCACGACCCCAGGATGCAGGGTGCAGTCGTCACCGATCGTGCAGCCAGGTCCGACGACCACGCCGGGGTGCAGGACGGTGCGCGCGCCGACACGGGCTCCGGCGCCGACCACGGCGAAGGCTCCGACGTGGACCTCGTCACCGAGCTCGGCGTCATCGGCCACCTCGGCGCGGGGCGAGACCCCGGCGGGCGGACGGTGCTCGGGGTGGAAGTGCTCGATGGCCTTGGCGAACGCGCGGTAGGGATCGTCGAGCGCGATGGCGGTGCGTTCGCCCAGGTCGTCAGCCGGCGAGGTGAGGATGCAGCCGGCCCGACTGGCGAGCGCCTGATCGCGGTAATCGCTGCGCGCGAGGAAGGAGAGCTCGGTGGGCCCGGCGTCCTCCAGCGACCCGACCCCGGTCAGCTCCAGCTCTCCGTCACCCCGCACCTCCCCCCCGAGCAGCTCAGCAACAGCAGCCACCGTGGTCCGAGGGGAAGTCATCTCAGCAGCTCAGCAGAGCATCCGGCCGGGATGCTGGGGTCCTGGCGTTGCGAGAGTAGCGACGCGGACGTGCGTGCCAGGAGAGTTCGGGCAGGGCCTCACGCGCGAGCCATCCGGCGAGGATGTTCGTGTTCTGGCGAGGCGATGCGAGCGACGCCTACAAACGTAGGCGAGCGAGCAGTAACGAAGCCAGAACGCGAACAGACCGCCGGATCAGGACTTCTTGGCAGCTTCGGCGTTCACTAGCGTGATGAGGTCGTCCGTGATGTCGACCGAGCTCGGCGAGAACGCCACGAGATCCCGCTGGAGGATCAGCGTGAAGTTCTTCTGCCGGCCGTAGTCCTCGAGGACCTTGGAGAGGCTGCGCTCGAGATCGCGCTTGCCACGCTCCAACCGGCGACGGAGCTCGGCATCGGAGTCGTCGAGCTGACGCTTGAGATCACGACGCTGCTTCTCGAGGTCGGTCTCGACCTCCTCGCGGCGCTCGGGGCTCATGGTCTGCACGCTGGACTGGTACTGCTCGACCTTCCGCTCGAAGGCCTCCCGGGCGCTCTTGAGCTCACGCTCGCGGCTCACGCGGATCCGGTTGACCTCTTCCTCCAGGCGCTGACCGATGGTCGAGTCCGAGAGGATCCGCACGGGGTCGAAGACGCCGATCTTGACCGACTGCGCGTGCGCCTCGGGAGCGACGAGCAGCGCGGTGGCGAGGAAGGAGACGAGGGTGGTGGCGGCTTTCACTTGGGTGGTCATGTCCGTGTAG
Organism: Acidobacteriota bacterium; assembly: GCA_039029535.1. GTDB lineage: Bacteria > Acidobacteriota > JBCCFW01 > JBCCFW01 > JBCCFW01 > JBCCFW01. The sequence continues at coordinate 10,676 of JBCCFW010000186.1, read as the reverse complement.
ACCTCGCGGAGGCCCGCCGCATTCAAGCGGCTCGGGCCGGCAGGGTCGCCCGATCCGGGGAGGATCGGGGCCCGATTCACTGGAAGGTCCTGCCGATGGAGAACTCGAAGTCGCAGGAGCCTTCGTCGTCGAAGAAGTCGCCGAGGACCTTGCAGCCGTAGATCAGACGAAGCGGCTGCTGGAGGACCGGCGTGTGGAAGCGGAACTCGATGCCGGCAGTCCCCTTCGCGTCGAAGGGGTCGGTGTCGATGAGCTCGATGACGTCCTCGTGCCGGGTGTTGACCAGGTCGTGGATGTGGAGGTTCTCGACCCCGAAGGAGTTGCCGATGTCGGTGAAGAACGTCAGCTCGAAGATCTCCGAGAGGGGCACCGTGTACTCCAAGTTGAGCAGGTAGTACGCGTTGCCGCCAATCGCCCGCTCCTCGAGCAGGTTGCCGTTGCTGTCGAAGTGCCGGATGCGCGGACCGACCGAGCGGATCTCGACGCCGCGGATGCTCGACTCGCCACCGAGGAAGTAGCGCTCGAAGACCGGCAGGTAGGGCGGCGAGATCAGGTCCGACGGGACGTTGTCGGTGGCCGTGCCGGGCTGGCCACCCACCGCGCGTTCGTCGGCGCTGGTGAGCGACTCGAGAAGCCCGCCCTCGAGGTGAAGCGCGGCGTACTGCCGGCCCTTCGTGCGCCAGTACTGGGTGAACTCGAAGCGCGGCTTGAGGAAGGCGACGTTGCCGCCCTCGCTGAAGACGTCCGGCGTCTCGTCGTCGGAGAAGCCGAACTCGACCGAGCCGCTGAGGTTCCGACCACGGCTCGGGCGGAACGGGTTGTTGCGAGTGTCGAGCCGGAAGGACGGCGTGAGTGAGTAGGTCGTGAACTCGTCGTCCTGCGCCGCGTTGTCGTCATCGACGATCTTGCTGCTCTCCCAACGACCGGTGACGCGCACGGAGGTGAAGGTCGACGTCGGGTAGGCCCAAGTCAGGCTCGCGCCGCGGCCTTCCTGGTCGAAGCCGTCGAAGTCACGGTCGCGCGCGGTGAGCGTGCCGCCGAGCGAAGCCTGCGTGTTGAACACGTAGGGCTCGACGTAGGACAGGCTGTAGGTCGTGGTGCGACCACCGAGCTGACCGCTCGCCTGGAACTGCGCGCCACGACCGAGGAAGTTGCGCGACGAGAACGAGAAGGTGGCGAACAGGCCGTCGATGCCGGAGAAGCCACCGCCGAACTGGATTTCGTTGCGACCGACCTCGCGACCGCGGATGTTGATGTCGACCTCGGGGTCGGGTCCGTCGACCGGGCGAATCTGCGGCTCGCCCTCCAGCTCCCAGAAGCCGAGCTGACCGATCTTGCGAAGACCGAGGAAGTAGTCGCTGCGCGAGAAGACGTCGCCTTCCTGCACGCGCATCTCGCGACGCAGCACCTCGTCACGGGTGCGGACGTTGCCGTCGAACTCGACGCGTCGGACCGTGTAGCGCTCGTTCTCGGTGACCTGCACGTCGACATCGGCCACCAGGCGGTCGGCGTCGGGCACGTAGCGCGGCGAGCTCACGGCGTAGAGATGACCGGCATCGCCGTAGATGTTGTCGATGCGAGTGATGCCGAGGTTGAGCAAGGCCTGGTTGAGGATCTCGCCCTCGCCCAGGGGGATGAGCGCGCGAAGCTCCGTCGGCGTGAAGACCGTCGCGCCCGAGACGGTGAGCTTGCCGAGTCTGTAGGGCTTGCCCTCGTCGATCGGGACGTCGACGGAGACGAGCCGCTTCTCTTCCTTGCCCGACTTGCCGGGCTGGAGGTCGCGCACGTCGGGCTGGCCCACGGAGGCGTCGAGGTAGCCCTTCGCGCCGTAGGCCTCCCGAACCGCCGCCAGGTCGGACTCGAGCCGCGGCAGGTAGTAGGAGCTGCGATCCTTGATGAACGAGCCGAGCCACTTCTGACCGGTGTTCTCGAGCATCTTGCGGAGCTCTCGGTCGGAGAAGACCTGATTGCCGGAGAACGTCAGCTCACCGATCAGGACCTTCGGGCCGGCGTCGATGCGGAAGTGCAGCGCGATCCGCGACGGCGCGACGCGACGCTTGTCCACCGAGACGCGAGCGTCCGGGAAGCCCTGCGACGAGAGGAGCTCCTCGAGAATCTTCTTGGTCTTGCCGACCTTCTCCTCATCGAGCGTCGAGTTGACGGTGATGAGCGAGTTCTCTTCTCGGAGGATCTCCTGGAGTCGGTCCTCGCCGAAGGCCTTCACCTTGTCGTAGCGGACCGAGTCGATCCTCGGCTTCTCGCGGACCGTGAAGATGACGACCTGACCACCGCGCGGCCCTTCGGCCGCCTCGATGCGCAGGTCCTCGAAGAGGCCCGTCTCCCAGACCTTCCAGAACTCGGCCTGGAGAGCCTCCTCCTCGAAGACGTCGCCGATCTCGAGATCGGTGAGGGCGAGGAAGGCCTCGTCGGAGATGAACTCGTTGCCTTGGACCTGGAACGCTTCGATCCGCTCCTGAGCGAGTGCAGCACTCGGGATCAGGAGGGCCAAGGTCAGGGCGACGAGGGCGGTCAGTCTCGGCTCAGGGCGGCTCACGCGCGGTCCTCGACCAACGGGAGAACGCGACCCTCGGGCGAACCGGTCGGGCTCGCTTCGAGACCTGGAGACGTTGAAATTCGTCGAGGCCAGGGCCGCTGGGATGCTTCAGCGCCCGAGAATACTCGAACGATCAGCGCGGCGTCCAGCCGAAGAATCGGGCTTCCGTCCCCCCTTGAAAACGGCCCGAAGCGAGGCGAGAGAAGGGTCGAAGCGCCGGACTTTTCGGACGAACCGGTCCTCCGACGGCAAGCGATGACCACGTCCGATGCCCGCGCTGACACGTCAGCGCGGGCGTCCGGCGCACGCCGGGGCTCCCCCCTACCGAGTCACGGCCGGCTCAGGCCGAAACGACGACTTCCTCGTTCTTCAGACGCTCGACGTTGAAGGTGAGCTTGTCGTTCTCGACCCGGACCACCGCCCGGATGCGGTCGTCGGAGAGACCGCCCGAGCGGATGATCTCGTCCGAGAGCGGATCCTCGACGTGACGCTGGAGACCGCGACGCAGCGGTCGGGCCCCGTACGACTTGTTGTCGCCGCAGGACTCCTTGACCAACCACTCGTGGACATCGTCATCGGCATCGACCTCGACGCCGTTGTCGGCAAGCTGGGCGTTGAGCCGGTCGAGGAGACGCTTGCTGATCTCGAGCAGCTCCATGTCCTGGAGGGCGTCGAAGACCACCAGCTCGTCGATGCGGTTGATGAACTCCGGCGAGAGAAGCCGCCGCAGCTCGCGCATGACCACGTCGTGACGCTCCTTCGAGCTGGCCTCGACGTCCTTGTCGTCGTTGAAGCCGAGCTGCCGGTTCTGCGCGAGGGCACGGCTCCCGATGTTGGAGGTCATGATGATGATGCAGTTCTTGCAGTCGACGACCTCGCCGTGCGCGTCGGTGATGCGACCGTCATCGAGCACCTGCAGCAGCACGTTGAGGATGTCCGGGTGCGCCTTCTCGACCTCGTCGAGGAGGAGCACGGAGTACGGCTGCTCGCGGAGCTTCTTGGTGAGCGCGCCGCCCTCGTCGTGACCGACGTAGCCGGGAGGCGAGCCGATCATCTTGGCGACCGCGTGAACCTCCATGTACTCCGACATGTCGAAGCGCACGAGGGCCCGCTCGTCGTGGAAGAGATACTCGGCCACCGCCTTCGCGACCTCGGTCTTGCCGACGCCCGTCGGCCCGAGGAAGAGGAACGAGCCGGTCGGCCGGTTCGGGTTCTTGAGACCGGAGCGCGAACGCCGGATGGCGCGAGCCACCGCGGAGATGGCTCCCTCCTGACCGACGACGCGAGAATGGAGGGCCGACTCGATGGCGAGCAGGCGATCGCTCTCATGGGCCTTCAGCGACTGAACGGGCACGGAGGTCCAGTGCGCGATGACCTCCTCGATGTCGTCCTGCTCGACCGGCCAGTACTCCTCGTCGTCGGTGAGGCTGCGCAGGAGCTGACCGTCGACGTCGTCCCCCGTCGCGGCGTCGACGCTGCGACGGAGCTTCACCCGGGCGCCGGCCTCGTCGATGACGTCGATGGCCTTGTCCGGCATGGCGCGGTCGGAAATGTAGCGGTTGCTCTGCGCCACGGCGGTGAGCAGTGCTTCTTCCGAGTAGCGAACACGGTGGTAGCTCTCGTAGCGGTCCTGCACGCCCTGGAGGATCCGCAGGGTCTCCTCCTCGTCGGGGGAGGCCACCTTGATCGGCTGGAAGCGGCGGACCAGCGCTCGGTCCCGCTCGATGTGTCGGTGGTAGTCGCGATAGGTCGTCGCGCCGATGCACTGGATCTCACCCCGCGACAGGGCGGGCTTGAGGATCGAGGCGGCGTCGAGCGAGCCCTCGGCGGAGCCGGCACCGATGAGATTGTGAATCTCGTCGATGAACACGATGATGTCGGGGTTCTCAGCGAGCTCCTTGAGGATGCCCTTGAGCCGCTCCTCGAACTGACCGCGGTACTTGGTGCCGGCGACGATGAGCGACAGGTCGAGGGCGACCAGCGTCTTGTTGCCGAGCGAGCTCGGGACCGAGCCGTCGATGATGCGCTGAGCCAGGCCCTCGACGATGGCGGTCTTGCCCACGCCCGGCTCACCGAGCAGGACGGGGTTGTTCTTACGACGTCGCGCGAGCACCTGCATGATCCGCAGGACTTCTTGCTCGCGACCGACCAGCGGATCGAATCCGCCCTCGGAAGCCACCGCGTTGAGGTTGCGCGAGAACTCCTCGAGCAGCGGCTTCTCCTTCTTCTTCTTGCCGACGGTCTTCTTTTGGAGGATCGCGACGACGTGCTCGCGGACCTCGTAAAGCTGGACGCCGTTCTCGTGAAGGATGGCGCCGGCCGTCGAGTCCTTGTGACGGAGCAGCCCCAGCAGGAGATGCTCGGCGCCGACGTGGGCGTGAAGGAGCTTCTTCGCCTCGTCGAGCGCGAACTGCAACGACTTCTTGCAGCTCTCGTGGAGGGGAATCTCGTCGGAGCTGGAGACCCGGTCCCCACGGGGAACGGCGGCCTCCACCCGCGCCTGCAACTCGGGCATCGAGATCTTCGCTCGGGCGAAGATCTCGCGCACGATGTCCTCCGTCTCCTTCAGGAGTCCGAGGAGCAGGTGCTCGGTACCGATGTGCGGACTTCCCCCCTGACTCGCTTCATAGCGAGCGTAGAAGAGAACCCGACGAGCGCTGTCGCTGAACTTTTCGAACACTGACCACCCTCGAGCTTCGTGCGGCCTCGTGCCCCCTTGAAGGACCCGCCCGCTGTCTTCTCCATCGGCCAGATCCCGCGGAGAATGATAGTACAGCCTCCGAGGGCCTCAGCTCGGGGCCAAGTGCCCCATGTCAAGATGTAGCACCCGGTCGCAGGCTGCCGCCAGTTCTCGATCATGGGTTGCCATCAGGACAGCTGTTCCAGCCTCGTTCGCCAACTCGCGCAGCGCCTCGAATACCGAGGCCCCCACGGCACGATCCAGGTTCCCCGTCGGCTCGTCGGCCAGGATCACCCGAGGTCGCCGGATGAGCGCCCGAGCGACGGCCACTCTCTGCGCCTCCCCCCCTGAAAGAGCGGAAGGCCGATGGTCGCGCCGCTCGGCCAGCCCCAGCCGCCGGAGCAGCTCGTCGGCCTCGTCGTGGGCGTCCCGGCCGGCGATCCAGGCGGGTACCAGGACGTTTTCGACGGCGTTCAGGTCGGGGATGAGTCGGTGCGCCTGAAAGACGAAGCCGATCTCGGCTCCGCGCCAGTCGGCGCGTCGTGCCGCGGTCAGCTCCCAGGGCTCGACGTCGCCCACGCGGAGCCGCCCGGCATCGGGTCGGAGCATCCCCCCCAGCACCTGCAGGAGGGTCGACTTCCCGCTCCCCGACACGCCCACCAGGGCGACGGCCTCACCCGGGCTCAGCGAGAGATCGACCCCGGTCAGCACGCTGACCTCGGTTCCGGCCTCGGTGCCGAAGGACTTGCTCAGCCCCTCGGCCACCACCAGGGCGGTGCTCATTCGGACCTCAGCGCGACGACGGGGTCGACCCGCGATGCGGCGACGGCCGGCAGCCAGGTCGAGTGCTCGACCCCCGAGCTCATTCGGACCTCAGGGCGACGACGGGGTCAACTCGCGAAGCGGCAACCGCTGGCAGCAAGGTCGAGTGCTCAACCTGGCCCCCCGAGCTCATTCGGACCTCAGCGCGACGACGGGATCCACCCGCGATGCGGCGACGGCTGGCAGCAAGGTCGAGAACAGCGACACCAGCAGCATCCCCGAGCCCACCCAGGCCAGGTCGCCGAAGCGGAGGTCGAAGGGCACGTGGCCGATCGAGTAGACGGCCTCGTCGAGTCGGATGGCACCGGTCGCGTCGAGCACCAACGAGAGCACGGTCCCGAGGACCAGCCCCACCAGGGTGCCGGCACCACCGAGCAGGAGCCCCATCCAGGTGAAGAGCCGACGCAGCGATGCCGGTCGAGCGCCCAGCGCACCGAGCACGCCGACGTCGGTGACGCGGGCCATGACGTTCATGCTGAGGATGGTGAAGATGTTGAAGCCCGCCACCAAGCCGATGAGGCCGAGCGCGAAGGTCATGATCAGCTTCTCCCAGGCGAAGGCGGCAAAGAGTCGGGAGAAGGTCGTGGTCCAGTCGGTGACGAGGTAGTCCGGCGGCAAGCGCTCGGCGAGTCGGCCGGCCACCTGGGCCGAGACGAGAGGACGCTGGACCGAGAGCGAGAGCCCGTCGATGCGCGCCGCGCCGCCGCGGGCCCGCCGCGAGCCCAGCGGCACGACCGCCAGGATGTCGTCGTACTCCGCCACGCCGGTGGTGAGCAGCCCTGCGACCTCGAGGCTGCGTCGACGAGGCATCGCCCCGAGCGCCGACAGCTCCGCCTGGGGCGAGACGAGATGCACGAGGTCACCCGTCGACACGCCGAGCCGCAGCGCCAGCCGATGACCGAGCAGCACGGGGGGGGCCGGCGGAGGCGCGAGCTCGTCGAGCGAGAGCGGCAGCAGCTCGTCGTCCTCGGAGTCACCAGCCTCGGAGCCATCGGCCCCGCCCGCCGGATCCTCGTCGACCGACAGGGTCTCGGCGGCACGCACGAGCAGCTCCCAGGACCGACTCGACGTCATCCCGTCGAGACCGGTGACCGCTGGCTCCCGCGCCGGGTCGACTCCGCGCACCTGCACGAAGAGACCCCGCGCGTGGTGATGGCTCGAGAGCAGGCCAGGCTCCTCCCAGTACGGAGCCGCACCCGTGACCGCACCCTCCTCCTCGCAGCGCTCGATGAGGCCCAGGAGCTCCACGGGCGTGACGCTGCGGTGCTCGACCGGGCGCACCACGACGTGGGCGTTGGCGGCCAGGAGACGGGTCTTCCACTCCCCCTGGAGCCCGCCCAGAAAGGCCAGCGCCAGGACCAGGGCCGCTACCCCGACGGCGACGCCCAGGCCGCAGAGGAGGGTCACGGACGCAAGGAGCGCCTGGCTGCGGCGGGGCTTGAGGAAGCGGGCGGCGAGACGCCACTCGAACGAGAGCTTGGACAAGCGCGGCATCCCGAGGGGAAACGGCGAGGGCCCGTCATCATGCGAGCCCGGGCCGAAGCGCGGCAAGCTCTTGGCTCCGGCACCCTCGACGGCGTCGCCCCGAAATCTCGAAGATCTTGAGGAGTCGGCCTGGCCAGGGTCTATGATTCGGGCGATTTCACCCAGGGATCACCCCTGCCTCCGGAGTCGGACATGACCTCGTCGCGTGCGCTCGCCCTCGCGCTCTTCGCCACCCTGCTGCTCACCCTCCTGCTGGGCTGCGGCTCCGGCAACGACAGCGTCCGCTTCGTCATCGAGGACGCCGACGACGACCTGATCGAGGACAGCCTCGACATCGACGACGACGGCGACACCGTTCTCGACGACGGCGACATGAGCGGCGTCGAGGGAGACAACCCCTGCGACTCGGGCGTGTTCGGCAACTGCGACGACAACTGCCGCAAGGACCGCAACGTCGGCGAGGGCGAGGACTTCAACGGCGACGGCATCGCCGACGTCACCCAACAGGACACCGACGACGACGGCGTGGGCGACGCCTGCGACAACTGCATCGAGGTCGCCAACGGGCCCATGGACGCCGACAACCAGCAGGACACCGACGGCGACCGCATCGGTGACGCCTGCGACAACTGCCCGATGGACCTCAACGCCATCCAGACCGACTCCGACGACGACGGCATCGGCAACGTCTGCGACCCCGACGACGACAACGACATGATCCTCGAGGACGGCGACGGCAGCGGCACCGACTCCGACAACCCCTGCGTGGGTGGCGAGACCGTCGACTGCGACGACAACTGCCCGTTCGAGGCCAACCCGTTGCAGGAAGACGACGATCCGGATCCGGACGACGCCTCGGTGCTCGGAGACGGCGTCGGCGACGCTTGCGACAACTGCCCCGACGACTTCAACCCCAACCAGGCCGACGGCGACGGCGACGGGATCGGTGACGTCTGCGACGCCCTCCCGGCCGACCGTGACAACGACGGCGTCGACGACTTCATCGACAACTGCATCGACGTCCCGAACCCGGTCAACCCTGCGGGCGGCTTCGACTGCAACATGGACGGCGACGTCGACGACATCGACGAGGACGAAAACGACCAGTGCGATCGCGACCTCGACGACGTCGGCGACGCCTGTGACAACTGTCCGGACATCCCCAACGGCCCGGGCTCGGTGACCAACCAGCTCGACAACGACCGTGACGGAGTCGGCAACGAGTGCGACAACTGTCCGAACACGGCCAACGAAGACCAGATGAACAGCGACGACGAGCCAGGCATGAGCGACGGCATCCCCGATGCCTGCGACAACTGCCCCGAAATGGTGAACCCGGACCAGCTCGACGCCGACGGTGACCTGGTCGGTGATGTCTGCGACAACTGTCCGACGGTCTTCAACCAGCTCAACCCGGAGGGCGGTTGCGACTGCAACGGCAACGGCACCCCGCTGGACTTCAGCGAGACCGAAGGTCAGCAGTGCGACCAGGACATGGACGGCTGCGGCGACGTCTGCGACCGCAACGCCACGGTGGCCGGAGCGGGCGACTGCGACGGGACCGTCGCGCTGATCTGGGTCTGCCCGTAGCTCACACGCTTCGGTAGCTCCGGGCTCACCAGCTCGAGACTCGCTCACCCGCCGGTGTCCGACCGGCGGGTGCCGACGCGATGGGAGCTACTCGGTCGTCTTCCGCCGAGCCTTCCACTCACCGAAGGCGGGACGACCGGTACCGAGCTTCGTGGCCTCCCAGGTCCCCGTGAGCTCGTTCTCGTCATCCGAGATGAGACCGAAGAAGACGCGGTCCTTGCCGAAGGCGGAGTCGATGGCCTCGGCCTTGATGCGGCCCGACACGATGGTGCCCCTCAGGCTTCCCGTGCGACCACTGCCGAGGTCGTACTGCCCCGCGAAGAGCGTGCCGAACTGACGGATGGCCAGCTCGCCGCCCTCGGAGCCGGGATTGATCGTCACGCGCCAGGTCCCGCTGAGGGGGCCGGCCGTGTCGGGCGCCTCGGCCTCGAGCCGCGCGAGGCGATCGCGCAGCGAGTTGAGACGCCGGGCGTGCTCCTCGACACGACGACCGAGGGCTCGAGAGCTCTCCAGGGCGGTCTCGATGGCGACCTTCCGGGACGCGAGCTGGCTGGCCGCCTCGGCGATCAGGTCCTCGTCGCCGGGTTGCCCCTCGGTGCCCTGGATGGCACGAGACAGCAGCGTCGCCGACTGCTCGAGGTCGGCCGCGGCCTGGCGCAGCAACTCGAGGGCATCGAGCCGCTCGACCTGAGCCTGCGCGAGGAGGTCCGCCTCGAGCTGCACGAGCTGACGGAGCGCACGGAGGGCGGCCTCGTCCTCCCCACCGATCTCCACCTGGGCCCGGGCGGGGCCGGCGGCGACCTGGAGCAGCAGCAGGCTCGACAGGCAAGCGATGAGGTTCCGGCAACAGCGAGGCGTCATCGACTGGTCTCCATCAACTTGGTACGTCAGCAGGGGCTCAGACGTCGGTCGGCTCGGCACCCAGCAGGGCCAGGGCATTGCCGACGGGGCCCCGCCGCAGGCCGTCCGCTGCCGCGAAGCACCAGCAGCCGCCCCGGCCATCATCCCTCAGGCCGGTGACCTTCGCCCGCTCGTCCTCGCCACAGTCGACCGGGCCGATGAGGCTCGAGTCCTCATCGATCTCGATCGCCGGCTCGGCTGCCAGCGCGGACCGCCACGCCTCGGCCGAGACCTCCGCATGCGCGGACACGGCGACGCCGTGAAAGAGCGGTGTCTCCAGGCGCTGGAGCGTGACCGCGTGCGGTTCGTCGAGCAGCGTCGCGACCTGATCGAGCAACAGCGCATCGCGCGCGCGGTCGTCGTCACCACCGAGGTGAACGTCGAAGGCCCGACGTCGACCGAGGACCTCGGTGGGCAGCGAGTCGAGGTTGAGCACGGCCACGGTCTGCGCCTGCAGCTCGCTGATGCCGGCCTCGCCCAGCAGGCTGACCGGCTCGAAGACCGTCGCCACGACGGGCGATGCTGCGCTGGCCGCACGCGCGGCGCGAGCGAGATCCGCCAACATCAGCGAGGCGGCCTCGGGGCTCTGGTAGAGACCCGGCTCGAGCTCGGCGAGCCGACGCCCGGAGCGAGCCTCGATCGCCT
>JBCCFW010000185.1:0-14387 GCA_039029535.1 Acidobacteriota bacterium | reverse complement strand
GACAAATAAATTTTACGTATCCGCGCTCAGGATAGGTCAATAACTACGTTTCTGCTGCCGGGGGACGCCAACACCCCTGGATCTGTGCAGTTACTAGTACAGGTTGACTCCTTCTTATCGTCCACCTCCATGCGGGACGAGCAAGCCTACTACATGTCGTAGTAGCGTCAAGCGAAGGCGGGCAAGAACCCCGCTCCGTCCCTCAGGCCAGCAGTCCGACCACCCAGCCGATCCCACCGACGAGAAGCTGGACCGCGGAGAACACCAGCGAGAGAACGATGGGGGCGATGACGAAGAACACGACGGTGTATCGGTTCCAGGGGCCGATGTCGGCGGCCTTCTTGCCGAACAGGCCCGGGACCGTCGCTGAGTAACCGTTGGACGCGAAGAGGAGACGCGGCACCGTGCGCACCTCGATGTAGATGAGCCAGAGCCACGCGACCATGGCGACCAGCCCAAGAACCAGGGACAGCGCCTTCATCTCCCAGTCGGACGCGGCGTGCAGAATCGCGAGACCGGAGGCGAGCGTGACGATGATCATCTGCGGCAGCAGGCCGTAGGCCCCGTTGAAGTAGAGGTAGGCGCGGAGGCTTCGCTTGCGTCGCTCGGGCGTCAAGTCGGAGGAGCGCAGGGCCGCCCGGCAGAGCAGCAGGGCACTCACGGTCAGGCTGAGCGGGATGCTGAGCGGCTCGAGGACCTCGGAAAGCTCGACGTAGGCGTTCGCGGCCGACTGGGCCTTCTCCTCGGCGAGCCCGACCCACTTCCGGTAGTTGGCGGCCACCTCCTCACGTCGTTCATCACCGATCGTGGTGAACCATCCCGCCAGCTTGCCGAGGACGATGCCCGGGAAGGCGGCGAGCCAGCTCTCCGCGAAGCCGAAGCTCCAAGGGCCAAGGAATCCGGCCGCCCGACGATCCGCCGGGGCCATCTCATGCACGGCCTCCCCGGCCCGCACCGCCTTCTTCGTGTGAAAGAAGCGGCGGAAGACGAACAGACGTTCTCGGACCTCCTCGAAGGGAGAGTCGTCTTCCGGCTCTGGCTCCTGATGTGACTCGTCCAAGGCCATCGCGCCCTCCCTCTCGAGTGGTCGGGCCGATTCGTCGACGAGACGGATCGGCCCGACCGAGGCTACGCAGTGAAGGGGCCCTGGTTCAAGCTCACTTGCACTTGCCGGCGGGACCGGCGAGATACAGGGCCTCGAGCTCGCTGGGGTCGAGCGCCCGTCGGAAGATCTCGACCTCGTCGAGCTGTCCCGCGAAGTGGACCAGGGTGCCCAACGACGTGGGCTCGGCCCCGAGCAGCAGCGGCTCGTCGTTGTCGGGGCTGCCGAGAAGCGTCGTGGGATCGAAGGTGTCGATGAGCACTCCATCGACGAAGAGCTGTCCCCCGACTCCCGCGAGGTCGCGATCGACCGTCACCGCCACGAAGTGCCACTGGCCGTCGGCCAGGTTCGGACCTGCGCCGAAGCCGCCCACGGCGAACGAAGGGTCTTCGTGGAGGAAGAAGCTCAGGTAGCCCCCGACCAGGAACAGGCTGTAGCCCGTCGGCGCTCCCGGTCCGATCGGACGATGGACCTTGGTCACCAGCGGCGCGAGCCCGACGGAGTTGAACGTGCGCACCCAGAGATCGATGGTGAGGTCGGTGTCGAGACCGAAGTCGAGCCCCGGGTCATCGGGCACCTTCACGACGTCGTCGAAGCCGTCGAAGCGAAGCGATCCCGCCACCTGACCGGGCATGGGAATCGGCCCCCCTCCCTGCACGCCGTCATGGCTCGACGCGATGTCCTCGGAGATCGGACCGACCGTTTCGTCGAGGGGCCACCAGCCTTCGAGCATCGACGGCGGCTCGACGCACTCGTCGTTCTTGCACTTGCCGAGCTCGTAGATCGCATGGACCTCGGTGGGCGTGAGCACGCGATCGAAGATCTCGACCTCGTCGATGCCCCCGTTGAAGTACCACCAGTCGGGCACGTGGGCTCCCAGGGGCGTGGCGCCGATGAAGAGACGCTCGCCGTTGTTCAGGTAGCCGAGCCGACCCGTCGGGTCCTCGGTCGCCACGGCGACGCCGTCCACGTAGAAGACCACCCCGGACGAGTCGTCGCGGTCCACGGTCACGGTGACGTGCACCCACTGACCGGCGGGGATGGCGACGTTCGAGATGAGGTCGTCGGTGCCCATCCCGTCCTCGAGGATGAGCGACAGCAGCCCGTCGTGCAGGTAGAAGTAGTAGCCCTGGGAGCCATCGCGCTTGGACACGATCGGAGCGTCGTGGCGATCGGTCGCGTCCCAGTGGATCCAGGCGTCGATCGAGAAATCGGCGGCGTCCGGGTTCGCCGGGTCCCAGCGGGAGAAGTCGAGCTCGTCGTCGTGAGGCACCATGACGAACTGCGAGACACCGTCGAAGTGGTAGGAGCCCTCCTCCGGACCCGGCTGAGGGTTCGGACCGCCGAGCCCCAGCGGCGCCGGAAAGGGCACGCCGTCGAACCCGCTGGCGCGGTCGGCGACGACGGTCTCTCCCACCGTCGTCTCGTCGAGAGCCCACCAGCCGACCAGGCCGGAGGGTGCCGTGACGCAGGGCTCGTCCTCCGATCCTGCCGGCGGTGTCCGAGGGGCTGCGGGTGCCCGAGGCGTCGGCGCGCGCGACGCAGACGCTCGGGCGGGAGCATCGAAGACGGTGGACTCACGCGACGCATGGCGCCCGTCATGAGCCCACGCGAGGGCGGAGAGGGAAAGGAGCGCGACGAGAAGCCACGACAGGCGGGTTCTCAAGCTGAGAGTGGGCACGGGAGGTTCCTCCGAGATCCGGCCACGGCCGGGAAGCGTTTCTCGGTCCCCCTACAGCCCTGCCGCTCTGACCTGACAGGCCGTCGTCGCCGATCCGCAGCACGCGGTGCTAGCCTGGAGGCCCTCGAACGGAGGCTCTCCATGCGTCACGGCCTGCTCGCCCTCGTGCTCCTCGGTGCCGCGCTCTCCCTGACCGGAGCGTGCGCGAAGGCTCCGGAAACGCTCACGGTCACCTACTACTACCTGCCTGGCTGAATGATCTGCGGTCGCACGCAGCCCGCCGTGAGCGGGCTCGAGCAGGAGTTTCCCGGTCGGGTGGTGGCGCAGAACGTCGACGCCTTCCTCCCCGAATCGAAGGCCGACGTCCAGGCCCTCGGCTTTGCCAACCACGGCCTCGTCATCCGCTCCGCCAGCGGCGAGACCCTGTGGTCGAAGGCCGACCACGCGGTGAAGATCGAGGAGGTCCGCACCACGCTGAAGCGGCTGCTCGAGGAGCGAAGCTAGCGGTACGTCCCACTGGGTTCCGTCCGATACCCCGGATGCGGGCCTCCGCGAAGCCCCTGAGCTACTCTCCTGTCGGAGGCGAGCGGCCCGTCGCTCGTCCCGTCCCCGAGCCGCCCATGAGCCCCTCCCCCGGCACCGGCGACCGACGCCGGCTCCTCATCTTCATCGTCGCCTACAAGGCCGAGAGCCACATCGAGGACGTGCTCCGGCGCATCCCGCCGTCGCTCGACGCCTGGGACACCGAGGTGCTCGTCGTCGACGACGCCTCCGACGACGCCACCTTCGAGCGCGGTCATCGTCTCGAGCGCAGCGGCGAGCTCCCCTTCCCGGTGACGGTGCTCTACAACCCGGAGAACCAGGGCTACGGCGGCAACCAGAAGATTGGCTTCCAGTACGCCATCGAGCACGGCTTCGACGCGGTCGCCCTCCTCCACGGCGACGGTCAGTACGCCCCCGAGCTGCTCCCCGAGCTGGTCGAGCCCATCCTCGACGGTCGCGCCGACGCCGTCTTCGGCTCCCGGATGATGGAGCGCTTCCGCGCGCTGCGCGGCGGGATGCCCGCCTACAAGTACCTGGGCAACCGCATCCTGACCGGCTTCCAGAACACCCTGCTCGGCACGAGCCTGTCCGAGTTCCACTCGGGCTACCGCATCTACTCGGTGAAGGCGTTGGCTCGCCTGCCCTTCCACTTGAACACGCCGGACTTCCACTTCGACACCGAGATCATCATCCAGCTCCACTTCGCCGAGATGCGCATCCTGGAGCTCCCGATCCCGACCTACTACGGCGACGAGATCTGCCGGGTCAACGGCCTGCGCTACGCCTGGGACGTCGTGACCACCACCCTCCTGGCCCGCGCCCAGCGCTACGACCTGTTCTACCGACGCAACCTCGACGTCGAGCTCGACCAGCCGGTGAAGTACGCGGCCAAGCTCCACTACGTGAGCCCCGCCTCCCTCGCCTTCGAGCGCATCGGCCTCGGCGAGCGAGTGGTCGACATCGGCTCGGCCGGCGGAGAGCTCGCGGACGCCCTCATCGAGCAGAAGGGCTGCACGCTGACCTGCATCGACCAGCACGTGCCCGACAGCAGCGAGACGAGCGCGACCGAGTTCGTCCAGTGCGACCTCGACGTCGAGGAGCTGCCCATCTCCCTCGACGATCGCGACACCGTGCTCATGCTCGACGTCATCGAGCACCTGCGCTCACCCGAGGCCTTCGTCGCCCAGCTCCACCGGCTGTCGGCTGCCAACCGCGACATCCGCTTCATCGTCAGCTCGGGCAACGCCGTCTTCTTCATCACCCGCGCGATGATGCTCCTGGGTCAGCTCAACTACGCCAAGCGCGGCATCCTCGACATGACCCACTCGCGGCTCTTCACCTTCCGCAGCCTCATCCGGCTCTTCGAGCAGGGTGGCTTCCAGGTGGAGACCGTCGTCGGCGTGCCCGCCCCCTTCCCGCTCGCCCTCGGTGACGGCAAGCTCTCACGCTTCCTGCTGCGGATGAACCACTGGCTCATCAAGCTCAGCCGGGGGCTCTTCGCCTACCAGAGCTTCCTCGTGCTCCGCCCACTCCCCAGGCTGGAGTCACTGCTCGATCGGGCGCGCATCGCCAGCAGCGCACGCAGCGAAGAGCTCGATCGCGAGTCGGCCCGGGTCGCGTCGACCTGACACCAGGTCAGCGTTCGAGCACCGCCCTCAGGGCCTCGCGCCAGGGCGGCGGCTCGTGGCCCAGCCGCTCTCTCAGCCGACCGAGGTCGAGCACCGAGTACTCCGGCCGCGTCACTCCCCCGCCGAGCTCCGCGCTGGTGATCGGCCGGATGCGCTCCACCCGCAAGGACCGTCCTCGCGCCCGGGTCTCCTCGACGATCGCCTCGGCGAAGCCGTGCCAGGTCGTGTCGCCGGCGCAGCTCGCGTGCAGGATCAGACCTTCGCGGGTGAAGAGCTCATCGGCGCGGTCGAGGACGGCCTCGACGATCGCCGCCAGGGCGCCCACGCTGGTCGGCGTCCCCCGCTGGTCCGACACCATCGTCAGCTCGTCGCGCTCTTCCGCCAGGCGCAGCACGGTCTGGAGGAAGCTCGGCCCCTCCGCCGAGTAGAGCCAGCTCGTGCGCAGGACCACGTGCGCCGCGCCGAAGCTCGCCAGCGCCCGCTCGCCCGCCAGCTTGGTCCGACCGTAGACGTTGAGCGGCGAGGGCGGGTCGTCCTCGCGCCAATGTCGGTCCCGGGGACCACCGAAGACGTAGTCGGTCGAGACGTGCAGCACCCGCGAGCCCAGCTCGGCGGCAACCTCGCCCAGGAGACCGGGCACCACGGCGTTGAGAGTCTCCGCTCGCTCGACGGCGGACTCGGCCCCCGCCACGTCGGTGTCGGCGGCCGCGTTCACGATGAGCTCGGGCGCAAGGTCGCGCAGGCGCTGCGGCAGTCGATCCACCTCGGCGAGATCGAGCTCGGCCCGGGTCGGGTCCAGGACCACGCCGCGTCGCGCGAGCCGCGGTCGGAGCTCGCGACCGAGCTGACCGCTGCCTCCCAGGAGGAGGACCCTCACTCGCCGTCCCAGCGCGGCAGGTGCTCTTCGAGCTCGGCGAAGTCGTTGCCCGCCTGGTCTCGGGGAGACAGGACCGGTTCAGCCCCGTCGAGCGGCCACTCCACGCCGACCGCCGGGTCGTCCCAGCGCAGGACGCGCTCGCAATCGGGGGCGTGACGCTCGGTGCAGGAGTAGGAGACCACCGCCTCGTCGGAGAGCACGAGGAAGCCGTGTGCGAGACCGGCCGGCACCCAGAGCCTGCGGTGCTCGCGATCGTCGAGCTCGACGCCGATCCAACGTCGGTAGGTCGGTGAGCCGACGCGCACGTCGACCACCACGTCGAAGATCCGACCGTGCGGCACGTGCAGGAGCTTGCCCTGCCCCTTCGGGTGCTGGAAGTGAAGACCCCGCAGCACCCCCCGCCGCGACATCGAGCAGTTGACCTGGACGAAGCGCTCGGGGAGCTCCGGTGGCGCGTCCCAGTCGGCGCGCCAGGTCTCGACGAAGCCACCGCGATCGTCGCGGTACACGGGCGACTCGATCACGACCACGCCGGGTAGCTCGGTCGGCACGATCTCGGCTCGGCTCATCGCTTGCCCCCGTCGGCCAGGGCGTGAAGGTAGCGACCGTACTCGGTCGCCCCGAGCGCGTCGCCGAGCCGTCGGAGCTGTGCGTCGTCAATCCAGCCGTTGCGCCAGGCGATCTCTTCCACGCAGGCGATCTTGAAGCCCTGCCGTCGCTCGATGGTGGCGACGAAGCTGCTGGCGTCGAGCAGGGAGTCGTGCGTGCCCGTGTCGAGCCAGGCGAAGCCCCGGCCGAGCTGCTCGACGCTCAAGTGCCCATCCTCGAGATAGCGACGGCTGACGTCGGTGATCTCGAGCTCGCCCCGCGCGGACGGCTTCAGCGTGGACACGATGTCGACCACCCGCTCGTCGACGAAGTAGAGACCGGTCACGGCCAGGTCAGACGCGGGCTGGGCGGGCTTCTCCTCCAGGCTCGAGGGACGACCGTCGTCGTCGAGCTCGACCACGCCGTAGGCCGTGGGGTCCTTCACCGGATGTGCGAACACGGTCGCGCCGGTCGTCCGAGCCGCGACCTCCTTGAGACGTCTCGTGAGGCCCGGTCCGAAGAACAGGTTGTCCCCGAGGATGAGCGTGGACGGTGCTCCGTCGAGGAAGGGCTCGGCGATGAGGAAGGCCTGGGCGATGCCCTCGGGCCGGTCCTGCTCGGCGTGGACGATGCGCATGCCGAGCTCGGAGCCGTCACCCAGGAGGGCCTCGAAGGCCGGCCGGTCGCGGGGGGTCGTGATGACCATGACCTCGCGGAGCCCCGCGAGCATCAGCACCGACAGCGGGTGGTACACCATCGGCTTGTCGTAGATCGGCAGGAGCTGCTTGGAGATCCCGCGGGTCAACGGATGCAGGCGCGTGCCGGTGCCCCCGGCCAGGACGATGCCTCGGCGGTTCACGTTCGCTCCGTCCGGCCCAGCCCCTGACGCGAGAGAGCGTCGGGTCGCGCAAGGGCCTCGGTCACCCAGGCGTCGTTCTCGAGATACCAGCTCACCGTGCGACGCAGGCCGTCCTCGAAGGACAGCTCCGCCTCCCAGCCGAGCTCGTCACGGATCCGCGACACGTCGAGGGCATAGCGGAGGTCATGGCCCGGGCGATCTTCGACGAACGCGATGCTCTCCTCGTGACGCGCCCCATCTGCACGTGGTCGCAGCTCGTCGAGCACGGCGCAGATCGTGGAGGCGACGTCGAGATTGCGTCGACGGTCCTCCGCTCCCACGTGGTAAGTCCGACCCGGCTCGCCCTGGCCGACGACCTCGAGCAGGGCCCGACAGTGGTCCTCGACGAAGATCCAGTCGCGGACGTTCTCGCCGCGACCGTAGATCGGGAGCCGCTCGCCGGCGAGCAAGCACAGGATGGCGCGAGGGATGAGCTTCTCCGGTGCCTGCCGTGGCCCGTAGTTGTTGCCGCAGCTCGTGACGAGCGTCGGAAGGCCGTGAGCGTGATGGAACGAGCGGACGAGGTGATCGGCCGCCGCCTTGGAGGCCGCATACGGCGAGCGCGGATCGTAGGGGTCGCCCTCCCGCGAGAAGCCGGTCTTCACCGAGCCGTAGACCTCGTCGGTCGAGACCTGGAGATAGCGGAAGCGCTCACGCTCCCCCGGGCCGATGCCCTTCCAGTGATCGAGCGTCGCCTCGAGCAGCTCGAAGGTGCCGTTGATGTTGGTCCGCACGAAGAGCGTGGGGTCGTCGAGGGAGCGGTCGACGTGAGACTCCGCCGCCAGGTGAATCACGGCGTCGGGCCGATGCTCCTCGAGCAGCCGCGCGAGCAGCGCTCGGTCGTTGACGGAGCCCTCGACGAAGACGTGCCGCTCGGTGGGGATGCCCTCGAGGTTGCGGGGGTTGCCAGCGTAGGTGAGGGCGTCGAGATCGACGACCCGGAGCCCTCTCTCGACGGCGAGCCGAACGAGATGACTGCCGATGAACCCGGCTCCGCCGGTGACGAGCAAGCACTCCATCACCGGGATCGTCCCACGCGCGCCCCAGGCGGAACAAGCGACAAGCGTCGGTCTCGACGGCCGACGGCGGTACCCTCGTCTCATGAGCGGCGCCCCCACTCCCGACGGCCGACACGGCTCCTTCCCCGGCATCGCCGTCGGCCTGGCCGCGCTGCTGGGAGCCGTCGTGGCCCTCACGGGGCTCCTCGAGCTGACGATCGTCCGGGAGCTCGGTCCGTCGCTGCTCGCCGCGGCCTGGATCAGCCTCGCGGCCCTTGGCTTCGGCCGCCTGACCGTCCAAGGGCTCGGTCGCTGGTCGGCGTCGGCTGCCACCGCCCTGAGCCCCGTGGCGGCGTGGCTGCTGGGCTGCGGTGTCCTCCAGCTCGGCGTCATCGCCTTCGGCCTGCTCGGGCTGCTGTCGCGGGTGGCGGCCGTGCTGCTCCTCACCGCCGGCACCGTCCTGGCGCTCCCCGACCTCCGCCGCTGGTTGCTCCCGCGAGCCGCCCGGCTCCGGAGCCGACTCGCGACCCTGCCGCTGGTCGCGGCGGTGCTGCCGGTGCTCGCCGCCACCTTCCTCGCGAGCCTGCCCCCCACGACCTGGTTCGACGCCCTGGAGTACCACCTCGTCATCCCCCAGGCCTACGTGCTCGCGGGCGGGCTCATCGAGATGCCCGACAACTTCTTCAGCCATCTCCCCCACGGCGTCGAGCTGCTCGACACCCTGCTGCTCTGCCTGTCCCTCGACTTCCGCGTCGAGCCCTTCCACTGGCTCCAGGCCATCGTCTGCGCGTGGGCGGTGGGCGACTTCGCGCGACGTCACCTCCATCGAGCGGCCGGTCCGCTCGCCGCGGCGATCTTCCTCGTCTCGCGTCAGGCGGCGCTGTCCTCGTTCGTCGCCGGCGTCGACCTGATGCAGGCCGCCTGCTTCGTCGTCGCCTGCGACCTCGCCCTGCGCGCCCGTCGTCGAGACGAGCTCGCGGTCGTCGCCCTGCTGTTGGCCGGGCTGGGGGCGACCTTCAAGGTCCTCGGGCTCATCCATGCCCTCATCCTCGGCCTGACCTGCGTGGCCTGGGTGCGGCCCTCACCGCGCCGCCTGGTCCTGGGCCTGGTGGCCGCGCTCGGTCCCGTCCTCCCCTACGCCGCGATCAACGTCGTGCGACACGGCAACCCCGGCTACCCGTTCCTGGGCCGCCTGTTCGGCACGACCGACGAGGAACAGCAGTGGCTGGCCTGGATCGCGCGTTACACCGACGAGAAGGCGGCGCTGGGCGGGGGCGAGCTCGTGCACGTGCCCGCCGCCTTCCTCCGGACCCTCCTCGACGTCGGAGAGTGGACCCCGCTGGCCCTGCTCGCCCTCGGGATCCCCTTCCTTCGACGACGACGCGCGGCCGGTCGCTGCGCGGGGCTGCTGGCCTTGCTGTCCCTGCTCGGCTGGTGGCTCGCCACGCCGGTGCCGCGCTACGGCATCGTCGTCCAGGCCCTGATGGCCGCGCTGGCCGCGGCGACCATGTTGTCGATCCTGGGTCGCCGTGACCTGAGACGCCTCCGCCCAGTCCTGGTCGGCCTGATCGTCGTCTTGCTCGGGGTTTCGACCCTCCATCGTCTCCGGGAGACGGGCCGCAGCCGTGATCCGCTCGCCTACCTCGTCGGCTCGGAGTCGGCCGATCAGTATCGAGCGCGCACCATCCCCGCCTCACCCTCCCGGCTCTTCGAGCTGGCCAACGAGCAGCTCCCCACGGACGCCGTCGTGCTCAGCATCGACGAGGCCCGCACCTGGGGACTGCACCGCGAGTGCGTGGTCGCCACCTACTTCGACCGCTCGCCGCTGCGTCATCACCTCGAGGGCGATCCCGATGCCGCCGAGCTCGCGAGGCGCCTGAAGGAAGCCGGCTTCACGCACCTGCTCACCAACGACGAGGCTCGCCAGGCCTTCCTCGGGGTGGTCCAGAACCCCACCCGCCCCGTCGACCAGCACGTCGCGCTGGTCCGACGGCTCCTCGCCGACCACGCCGAGCTCGTCCTGACCGAGGGACCCGCGAGTCTCTGGTCCCTGCGATCGCCCGATCGCCGCTGACTCGGCTGTCACGAAGTCTCCACCACCGCGTCTCTTTAGGACGAACCGACGGACGACCTGTGCGGGCGTCACGGTTCCTTCAACCAGAGACCGTGAGGCTTCCAGGCGGACGTGCTCACGACTCCGTTCCCCTCGAGAGGACACTCGTCATGAGCACCCTGAAGAAAGAACGACTCGCCCTCGGCTTGACCGCCATCCTTACCCTCGGAATCGCCCTGTGGACGACGCCCGTCGCCCATGCCGGCGACGATGACCTCGACGCGCTGTTCGCCCTGATCCAACAGCTTCTCGACGACATGGACGACCTGCTGAGCCAGCCCCCGCCTCCGGGCACCTACGAGGTGGGAGGCGCCTCGGGTGGCGTCCAGTGTGACTCCGATGCCGCCTCGGTCACGATCTACCAGAGCTACGAGCCCGCTCACGTGCAGCAGACCGCCCGTGTCGGCTTCAACCTGGCCGTCGCCAGCAGCTCCTGCCCGGTCGTCGCGGAGGTTCGGGACTCGGACGGCGAGATCGTCGGGACCTACCCGCCGAGCAACGCCAACGGCGGAGAGGGTGGTGAAGGTGGATCAGACGAGCAGGTCGGCTGGACCGGTCGGCCGCCTCGCATCGCGCTGCCTGTTCCCCACGGCGGCTCGCTGTCCGTGACCTGCATCGACAACGGCTCCTGCGAGTTCACCGTCAATGGCGTCGGCTCCTGAGCTCAGACCCGTCGTCGCGCGACCAGCGTGACGACGGGCCGACCCGTCGTGAGATCGACCCGGCCCCGTCGTCCTACGGGAGAAGTGACCGAGCGCCCTCTCTGGGTGCTCGCATTTTCTTTCAACAGCGACATCGACCGGAGACTCACGATGAGCTTCCCCCGCCTGATCACCGCGCTCGTGACCCTGTCCCTGACCACCAACGCGTTCGCCGACCGGCCTCCCATCGAGCTGGTCGGCGTGAGCAACGCGCACGACGGCATCCTGTGCTTCGAGAACATGGAGGTGTTCCACCGAGTCCTGAAGGACCTCGAACGGGCCGACACCCGACCCTCCACCGGCCTCGACCCCTTCGATCCCCGGCTCCTCGAAGGCGAGGGCCGCCGACGACCCTCCAGCCCCCTGGAGCGAGGGCCCGCCGGACCGCGGCTGCCCGGCGGCGGCACGCGAGACGACGGCCCCGTGGGCGGCGCCGAAGAAACGGAAGCCGACGACCCGACGGTCCCCGGTGATCCAGATCCGGACGAGCCCGAGCGCCCGGAGCTCGACGCCTTCGAGGAGTGCCTGCGCTTCACGTCGCTGCGTCGTGAGCTGGCGGACAAGGAAGTGTCCCTCCTCGACATCGGCATGGACACCGAGGACATCGACATCGACATGCACTTCATCAACGACGACATCCTCCGTACCGTGCTCAACCCGCGGATGGAGGTCTGCATCGGTCACCGGCTGATCAAGTTCATCAACCGCGGCCTGGCCGTGGAGATCACCGACGGGCGCTTCGACGTGCTCGAGGAGATCCGGCACCAGCAGGCCTGCACTCTCGCCAGCCTCAACGAGCAGGTCGAGGAGATGATGATCATCGAGCAGACCGAGCCCGTCGACACCTCCGGCTACCTGATCGGCCAGGCGATGGCCACCATCGCCCCCATCAGCCCGAACCTCCACTTCCACCAGCTCGGCGTGGAGCTCACGACCACCTCCTGCCAGGCGGTGTTCACGGCGAGCTCCCAGGGCTCGTTCACCTACCAGTTCACCAACACGTCCACCGGCACCGCCCCGATGAGCTACCTCTGGAACTTCGGCGACGGAGCGACCTCGACCTCGGCCAGCCCGACCCACACCTACTCCGCCCCGGGGCCGCGTCTCATCACCCTTCAGATCACGACCGCCGACGGCTGCACGGACACCACCAACCGTTCGATCGACATCGCCAGTTGCAACGCCGACTTCTCCTGGACGGCCAACGGCGGGACCGTGTCCTTCAACAACAACTCGTCCGGCGGCACGACCTACAGCTGGGACTTCGACGACGGGCAGCCCCTCTCCTCGGCGGCCAACCCCCAGCACGTGTTCCTGACCTCGGGGAGCTACGAGGTGTGCCTGACGGTCTCCAACGCCAGCGGTTGCTCCGACACGAGCTGCTGGACCATCAACGTCGACAACAACCAGTGCTGCCGCAAGCAATCGCGGGACAAGGAGAAGGACCTCGAGTACGCCAGCGGCCAACGTCGCATCAAGGCCAAGATCTCGCAGACCAACGTGGGCTTCCTCAACATCCACAAGGTCAAGGCCAAGACCGTGAACTACAAGCGCAAGAGCGGCGGCGGCTGGAAGCGCGACAAGGCGTCGACCATCATCGCCGGTCTCAGCGGTCAGGTCTGGGGCGAGGACGGCTCCGGCAACGACTGCGCCCAGGTCCTCGGGGTGAACTCGTCTTGGTCGGAGAACAACAAGAAGGAGACCAAGAGCAAGATCACCTTCAGCAGCACCGTGTGGACCCGTCCCGGTTCGTTGATCTCGGGTCACTACGCCCAGGACGGCGGCGGCAGCATCCAGTACAGCATGTCGCTGCACGACCGGAACTGTCCGTAGTCCACGGTCCGTAGCCAGAGCCCGTCCCCAGGCTCTCCGGGCGACCTCGTCGATCGACGGGGCCGCCCGGTCTCGCGTCAGGGCTCAGGGGCCGACCGGTGCTCCGGTGCAGGCGTCGCGAGCCTCGATCGTGTAGAAGTCGATGAGGACGCCGCGGTACGGCGTGACGCCGCGGTCGCAGGCGCCCCCCGCCTCGACGTGGGTCAGGCCATCGACGTCGATGAGCGTGTCCAGGGGCCGCAGCGGCGAGTCGGCCCGCGTGACCACGAAGGTCTGCGGCGTGATCCCCGAGTCGACCCAGCTCAGCTCGACGTCTCCGCCCGGGCAGTCGCCGGTCTTGGTGACCCGCAAGGTGCCCAACGGCCCACCGACGGGGCGACCGTCGATGGGCGCGACGAAGATCGACCGCACGTCGCTGAGACCACCGGTGTCACAGCGCACCTCGACGTCATAGCTCGTCCCCTGCGACGGGGTGTCGGAGCAGGTCGGGCTCGTGCCCCAACCGTCACCGTCCTGCGTGCGGGGCGTCATCCCGTCGGCCTCGAAGCAAGCCACCGGTGCTCCGTCGAGGAGGAAGCGGTACTCCAAGGCTCCGACGCAGCCGAGGGACTCGGATGCGGAGGCGTCGAGAACGATGGGGTCACCGAGGCAGGCCTCGCCCTGCTGACGCGGGATCGAGAAGACCACCACGTCGCGCAGGCAGGATGCAGCCGACGGGACGTGATCGACCCGCTCGTGCTCGATGACGAGGTCGTCGACCCAGTAGCCCTCACCCTGGGCATCGATTCCGGGGAAGCTCGGGGACACGTCGAGGGCCATGATCCAGGTGAGCCAGACCGGCTGCGTGAAGTCGAAGCCGATCGAGGCCCCGGGATCGACTGGGAAGGCCTCCGGCTCCCAGCCCATCGTGTTGCTCTCGATGCCCAGCGGCTCGAGGTCGGCGTAGAAAGCGATGACTCCGTTGAGGAGCGCGAAGGGATCGCTGGTGTCGATGGAGGCGGGATCGTCGGAGAGCAGCACGCCCACGATGTCGGCGTCGAGCACGTCGGGGATCCCGCCCAGCGGGAAGCCAGCCGAGCCGAGATCGACCTGGTGGTTCCACGCGACGTTGGTGACCCGTGCCGCGGCGGAGTCCGGTCCCATGATGTCGAGCACGGGAGCCGTGAGGTACGGGTTGCCCTGATCGTCGCCGTACTCACCGGTACAGTCGCCCGGTCCGTTGCGGTAGGCCTGGTTGCCCGGCGGATCGCAGGCGGTCAGGATCCACTCGTTGCCACCCGCGACGGTCGTGCCGGTCCCCCAGTTCGGACCGACCGGCACCCCGAGCTCGTCGTCGACGTCATCGGCGAGAGGCACTCCCGGCACCACCTCGTAGTCGAGGTCGAGCATCAGCTCGAGCACGTCGACCGAGGGCTTCGACCCCTG
>JBCCFW010000184.1:0-14389 GCA_039029535.1 Acidobacteriota bacterium | reverse complement strand
GGCCGCCAGCTCCGCCACCCGACCGAGACGCTCCGCCGAGGTCCGTCCGTGGAGGACGACCTCGGCGCCTCGTGCCTGCATCCCTGCGAGCTTGGTCTCACGCGCGTCCACCGGAGCGACGACGAGGCAGGGGAGACCGAGCTGCTCGCCCGCCAGCGCCACGGCTTGCCCGTGGTTGCCCGACGAGGCCGTCGCCAGGCCCGACACCCCGCCGCGCTCCACCGCGCGCAAGGAGGCGTTGAGCGCACCGCGGGGCTTGAAGCTGCCGGTGACCTGTCGGCTCTCCAGCTTGAGCAGGGCCTCGCCGTCGTCGACGAGGTCCTCGAGGGGGACCAGCGGCGTGCGCTCGAGCCGACCGGCGAGCCGACCGGCTGCCGCCTCGACGTCGGCGAGGGTCGGCAGCTCGATCGTCGGCTCGCCAGCGCTCACCGGCTGGCCGTCACGTCGCTCTCGGGAGCCTCGGTCGCGTCGGTCTCGGCGTCCGCCTCAGCAGCTTCCTCTTCCGTCTCCGCCGGAGCCGGCTCCTTCCGCTTGAGCGGGTGGTCGGGCAAGGTGCGGTCGCGACGCTCGGTGATCCAGGCGAAGGTCTGGTCGGTCTCGGCCCGATACACGATCTGGCCGTTGACGATGCTGCGACGCACGAGGCTCCGGTAGTCGAGGATGTCGCCGTCGACGACGATGACGTCCGCGTCCTTGCCCACCTCGATCGAGCCGATGCGATCGTCCACGCCCAGCAGGCGGGCCGCACCGATGGTGATGCCCTCCAGCGCTTCCTGCGCCGTGAGCCCGACACGCTGAGCGAACGCGGCCTCGAGCGGCAGGCTCGCCAAGTCCCGACCGGCCACGCCCCAGGTGGGGATGGAGTCGATGGGGGTGACGATGGCCAGGGGCACGCCCGTGTCGCGGAAGAGCTTGAGCGCGTCGAACTTCCAGCCACCGGTGACTTCCGTGCGCCGTGACCCGCGCGGCTTGCTCCAGCCGCTGGAGCGCACCGGCTGCACGACCGACGCGCCGATGCGCTTGATGTCCTCGGCGAACACCCAGGCGTCGGGGCACTGGTAGAACACCAGCCGGAGGCCGTGCTCCTCGGCGAGCTCGATCATCCGCTTGACCTGGCCCGGCGAACCCGGTGACACGTACAGCGGAATGTCACCGTTGACGAGGTCGAGGACGGCCTGGTGATGCCCCGCCGACTTGCGCTGCGAGGGGCGCTTCTTGCGATCGTTCTTGCGATGCTCGCGGGCCGCCTCGATGGCCTTCTCGAGCTGACGCTGCCCTCGAGTCGAGAGCAGGCTGTTCGCCCGGCCCCAGACCGCGGCGCCCTCGCGCACGAGCACGCCGGTCGCGTCACCAGGTTGGATCTTGAGGACGTCGCCTCGACAGGCGAGCGGCCCGCGGGCACCGCCCGGCCAGATGGAGACGAAGCCGGCCGTGACGCCGTTGGCCGTGGCCCAGCGCAGGGCCTCCTGACCGTGGTCGTAGCTGTCGGCGGGCCGACGCTCGAGCGCGCGAGAGGACGAGCCCGCCCGCGACGCGGCGGCCAGGCCCATGTTCGGGGCGCCGGCCGTCACGAGACCCGGGTAGACCCGGAGGCCCGTGACGTCGAGACGCCCGTACTCGTCGTCGAGACGGTCGATCTTCTTCGCATGAGACCGTCGGCGGGGATCGAGGATGGCCTCGATGCGACCGTCGCGGAGCAGCACCGTGGCGCCGGGGATGGGCTCGGAGGTGACCGGGTAGACGTCGCCACCCATGATCGCCATCGGCGGCGCCTCGACCTTCCGTTCCACGCGAGGGATGCGGCGCGGTCGCGAGCTCTTGCTCTTCGAGTCCGACTTCGAGGGGCGCGAGCGGCCGACCTCGTCGGGGAAGCTCCGGGGCGTGAGCTCGTCGTGGTCATCATGGTCGTCGTGCGGACCATGGCCGTGTTCATGATCGTGGCCGTGCTCATGCTGAGGCGGAGCGCTCGGATGACCTGTCTCGTCGGCCCACGAGGAAGCGACGCCGAGACCGAGGGCAACGATCGGCACGAGCAGGAGACGGAGGGCTCGGGTGGTCATCAGCTGTCCTCCCGCTGCGCGATCGGCATGAGCTCGACCTCTTCACCGGCCACCCACACCGAGCTGAGGCTGGTTGTCGGCACGAAGGGAGGGCCGTCGAAGAAGAGGAGGTCGGCGCGTCGCCCCTTGGCGATGGAGCCGAGCTTCTTCTCCATGCCGATGGCCTTGGCCGCCTCCGAGGTGAGCGCAGCGAGGACCTTCTCCTCGCTGCAACCCGTGCGGATCATCTCGATGGCCGCGTCGCGAAGCTGCGTCGCGCCACCGACCGAGTCGCTGGGGAGGATGAAGGCGTAAGGCACCTTCTCCTTCTCCAGCGCCGCTGCCCGGTTGACCGCGTAGCGCGTGCGGTGCGCCGTGACCAGGACCGGGTAGGTGAGCACGCGGGCGCCCACTCTCTTCAGCTCGTCGGCCATCGCCTGGACGTGACCCGTCTCGAGAATGGAGACGTTCATGTCCTTCAAGGGCAGCACGTCGTCGAGGGCCACCCAAGACGCCGCCGCGCTCCGGTTGGAGCCGGCCACCTGGAGCTGCACGATGAGCGGCCGCTTGCCGGTGAGGACCTCCTCGGTGGGGGAGGCCTTGCCCTTCTTCTTCTTGCCGCTCTTCTTCGCTTCGTCTTGCTTCTTCTCGTGACGTTCGACGACGTCGCCGATCTTCTTGCGCCAGGTCGGGTGCGCCGCGACGACCATCTCGGCGGCGACCGTGTCCTGGATGACCAGGTCCTTCGCGAGACGTCCCTTGGGCGTGATGACCACCGCGCGACCACGGAAGCCCGTGTTCGTGCCCGGCGAGAAGAGCGCGATCGAGGTGATGCCCGAGCCGAGGAAGATCTCCTGGGCGGTCGGGTTGATGATGAGCTCGGCCTTCGGGCTGCCGCCCGGGCGCGTGCCCACCTGCAGGCCGCGATCGCCGCCGCGACGCCGACCCGCCGGGGGCAGGCCGACGTGGCTCCACGGGACCACGAAGCCTGGCGTGACCACGCGGTCGCGGGCGTCGATGCGCTTGGAGAAGCGGGGACGACGGACGTCGGCACCGACCTCCGTGATCTTCCCGTTCTTCACGACGATCTTGCCGCCTTCGATGCTCTTGCCCGTGCCGGTGAGCACCTCGGCGGTCTCGATGTAGAGGATCTCGTCCCCGGCCCGGACCGGGGAGCCGGTCGAGACGAAGGAGGCGAGCAGCGCGGCCAGGAGCCAGCGTCCGTCGAGACGTCGCATCAGAACCTCCTCGCCTGGTCCGAGCCCGGGCGCTGGTCGAGCACCACCCGACCGAGTGAGACGACCACCAACACCGACGAGCGTGGGTCGATGGGGTCGCCGGTCCACAGCACGAGATCGCCGTCCTTGCCCTCGTCGAGTGAGCCGACCCGATGAGCGATGCCGATGGCCTTGGCAGGCTCCAGGGTCAGGCCCGCGATGGCTTCCTCCCAGGGCAGGCCGAAGCGCACCGCCATGGTCCCCTGCATGAACAACTCCTCCTGGGCGATGACCGGGGAGTCGGTGTTGAGGGACAGGTCCTCGACCCCCTCCTCGTGGTACTTCGCCGCCAGTCCGAGGAACTGACCCGTGTCGTAGTCCACGTGGTAGTTGCGCGGACCCAGGTTCACGGCGACCCCCCGCTCGATGATGAGCGGCGCGTTGTGGAAGCTGTCGAAGGTCGAGTGACCCGGCACCATCCACAAGCCCAGCTCGTCGATGAGGATGCGCAGCGACGACTGGAACACCGGTGCCCACTGCGTGTGCACCATGACCGGGAACTCGCGTCGGAACAGGCCGCGCATGAGCTCGAAGCGCTGGATGCGCTCCGGCGGATGCGTGGCACGGCCCTGCTCGTAGGCCACCCAGGCCTCGTGGTAGTCCTTGCCCTGCTGGAGCTCACGACGGATGTTCCAGTTCATGCCCAGGCGACCGCGGCCGGTCTCGCCGCTCCGACGTTCCGGGTTGCCAGCCTGCGCGATCTTCATGGCACCGGGGAAGCGGAGGACGAGCTCGTCCAGGTCTTCGCCTGCGGTCTTGAGCAGCGCACCGAAGCCACCGAGATTCGAACCCGAGCCGGGGATGAAGAGCGACGTCGTCACGCCGCCGGCGATGCCTTCGAGCAGCTCCTGGTTCCCCGGCACGAGCTGCGTGAGCACGTTGAGCTCGGAGTTCACCGGGTACACCGTGTCGTTGAGGTCGGTGCCGGCGACGTGGGTGTGAAGGTCGACGTATCCGGGGAAGAGCCAGGCGTCGTCCTCGTGGATGACCTGAGCGCCGGCCGGGATGCGCACCGAGCTCGCCGGTCCCATCGCCTCGATGAGCCCGTCGGTGACGACGACCACCCCGTCCTCGATGGGAGGGGAGGACACCGGGTAGACCTTGCCGGCGCGGACCACGATGGTCTTGGCGACGACCGCCGGGGCGAGGCCCAGCAGGCAGAGCAGCGCGACGAGGCGCAGCGTGGATGTCATGCAGTTGCGAGGGTTGCTCATGAGTCCCATCCCCCCTGGTCGTCGCCCCATTCGTGGACGAGTCGTCCGTCGATGCCCACCGCGAGGACGCGGGAGCTCGGTTCGAGCGGGTCGCCGGAGAAGACCGCGAAGTCGGCCCGCGAGCCGGCGCGCAGTCGACCGGCCGGGAGACCCAGGGTCTCGGCCAGTCGACCGGTCATCGCCGTCAGCGCGTCCTCGGGCGAGAGACCGCCCCGCACCGCGGCGGCGCTCGCCAGCGGGAGCTCGGCCGCCGCGCCGAAGCGCTGCGAGCCGAAGACCACCTTCACGCCTGCGGCCGCGAGCTCGGCGGCCACCACCACCTGACGACCGGCGTCGGAGCGTTGGAGGTCCGGTCGCAGTAGCACCGGCACCTTCTTGGCCGCGAGCTGCTCGGCGACGAGGTCGGCTTCTTCCGCGCCCACGAGGATGGGCTTGAGACCCATCTTCGAGACCGCGTCGACGCCTGCGAGGATCGTGTCGTGCCGACCGGCCCGGAGGAGAACCTTCTTCTTGCCGCGGAACAGGTCGCGGTAGGGCTCGAGCTCCGGGTTCTTCTCCGGAGCCTTGGGAGCCGTCGAAGGCGGTCTCTGGCCGCCCTTGGCCTTGGCCGACTTGCCCGAAGGCGTCTTCCCGGAGCGAGGGCCGCCGACGTCGTGGCGTCCGCTGCGGAAGCGGTTGGCGAGCTCACCGCTCGGGGCGGCCTTCTTGCTCTTGGCCTTGCCGCGGGCGTTCTTCTTGCCGCCTGACTTCTTCGCCTTTTTCTTGGCCTCGGCGTAGTTGAGCCAGGACTGGTGATAGCTCCGCGCCTGGCCCAGGGTCTTCTTCAAGCCCTGGATGCGCGGCCCGCGGGTCCCACCGTCGCTGGGACCGCCGTCGAGCACGAACACCATCGCGGGACCGGCCGTCAGGACCGGGAGCCGCGCGGGCGCATCATCGTGGTGCTCGTCGTCGTCGCTCACCTTCTCGGCGAAGGCCACGAGGTCGGCTTGGCCCCGGACCAGGCCGCTGGTCGCCGGCACGATGAGACCCGAGGTGAGCCCGGCGGCGCGCGCCTGCTGGATGGTCGGGTGGTTGCGCTCCATGGCAGCCGAGCCCTTCACGCGAGCACCGCCTCCGGGAGCGCTGCCGGGATCGAGACCGACCAGCGAGAAGCCATCGATGAGACCCGGGGTGATCGACGCGTCCGGTCCGAAGTCGAGGACCCGAGCGTCGCGGGGGATGCTGGCGCTCGCGTCACCCACCGCCACCACGCGGTCGTCGCGGATGACCACGCGGGCATCGTCGTGCCAGCGCGTGCCGTCGTGGAGACGACCCGCCTTGAGGACGAGCCACTCCGAGTCGCTCCAGGAGCTCGCCGTCTCGTGCCGCAGGTCGCCGTCGACGACGACGAAGCTCGGCTGCGCCCGCAATGAGAGGGGAGCGTCGTCCAGGCCGACGAGGTCGGCCGCGGCTCCGGGCTCGATGACTCCCAGGCCCGTGACACCCGCGGCCCGTGCGGCGCGACCGGTGACCGCCGCCAGCGCGAGGTGCTCGGGAAGGCCCGAGCGCACCGCCGCCGACGCGATGAGCAGTGGGTCCGGATGTCCGTCGGCCGCCAGCGCGACCTCGACACCGGCTTCGGCGAGACGTGCGGCGTTGTCCGGACGCGTCCTCAGGCCGGAGCGCCACTGGCCGAGACCCGGTGCCGCTCGCGTGAGCAGCACGAGGGCGTCGGCCGCCGCCAGCTCGTCGGCGCGCGTCCAGGCCTCGGCACCGCCGACGATCACCAACTGCAGGCCGTGCTCGGAGGCCAGCCGCAGGGCCGCGGCGATCTCGAGCTCGGTGTTGGCGACGACGCGGAACGGCAGCTCGCGTCGGACCACCTGACGGTAGGCCTCGTGACCCTCACCCTGCGCCGCCTCCGTGAGCACCGAGCGTAGCGTCGCGGCCGCGGAGGCCAGCGTGCTCGGACGCTGCTGCTTCGCCGGCTCGTACGGGTTGTCGATGTTGATGGGGACCTGCGGCTCGTGGAGCGGAGGCGGGAACAGGGCATCCGCCGCGAGCACGGCCACCGGCGGGCCGTCGCCGAGCTCGCTCCATCGGAACGAGCTCTCGTGGAGACGGACCACGCCGAGCCGACCCGGCACGAGGCGGGTGCGACCCGGCGCGAGCACCAACGAGGTGACGCCGTTGGCCAGGAGGGGCTCGTCGGGGATGGGACCGACGAGGTCGATGGCCCGACGTCCAGGCTCGACCGAGCGGGCGTCGCCGGGCTCGCCTGCGCGCACGTCGGCGGCGAGGAGACCGGGGACGAGATGCTCACAGGTGAGCAGGTCGACTCCCGCTGGCGGTCGCTGACCGCCCGGCTGGAGGGAGGCGATGCGTCCGTCGGTGACGACGACGAGGGTGTCGCCGAGGACGCGGCCGTCGCCCACGTGGACCTGACCTGCGCGGATGGCCAGGTCGCCGGCCGTCGCCGGCGCGACCAGCAGCGTCGCCAGGAGCGGTCCGAGCACGGCGGCGAGGGCCGGTCGTCGCGAGATGCGTCGCATCACTTGTCCTCTCCGTGGTCGTGGGTGTGCGGCTCCTTGGGCGGGCTGATGGGGGCGGGCCAGCGGATGTCGGCCTCACCCGGCGAGGGGCCGAGCGCCTGGAGGTCGTGCTCGAGCTGCTCCCAGTCCTCGGTGCGCGGGTCTTCGGGGTGGTCGGACTCGATGACGAGCATGGGCGGCTCGTGCGCGCGACCGAACAGTCGGTTGAGCTTGGTGTCGGCGTCGCGGTGGTAGACGCGGGTGCCCTTGATGAGCAGCGAGTCGACGAAGGCCCGACCCGAGAAGGGCTGGTCCGACAGCAGGACGAGGTCGGCATCGGCGCCGACCTGAATCACGCCCTTGCTCCCCTCGAAGCCGAGCAGCTCGGCCGGGTTGCGGGTGACCGCCGCCAGGGCCACGTCTTCCGGCACGCCCGAGCGGACGCAGCGCGCCGCGAGGTACCAGGGATGCTGGGCCGCGAGCTCGCGCGGGTCGGTGCTCATGCAGAAGGGCACGCCGGCCTCGTGCAGCAGCGAGGGGAGGTCGACGTGATGACGCGTGCCGTCGGGGAGGATCTCCCAGGTCGTCAGGCGCGGGCCGATGATGGCGGTGACGCGGTTGACCGCCAGCAGCTCGATGGCACGCCAGCATTCGGGCTCGATCACCGGCGTGACCTCGAAGCCGTACTCGCGGGCGAGCGCGAAGGCGGTCGCGACGTCGGCGGCCGTGTTGCAGTCGACCAGCGCCGGGATCTCGCCTTCCAGGAGTGAGTAGAGCGCCTGCTTCTCGGGAGGGATCTCGTCGCTGCGGTGGTGACGACGCCGGCCGTCCCGCTTCTCGCGCTCCTCCAGCTCGCGACGACCGTCGGAGAGGATCTTGCGCAGGCGCGCGAGATGACCCATCCGGGAGACGCCGCCACGCGGTTGCAGCGAGAGGGACATGTAGGCGTCGTCGCGCAGGATCATCGAGTCGATCTCGAGACCCTGCGGATGGAGGATGACGCCACGACCCGAGAGCGCGGCGCCGGGGGGCGGCGTGACCAGGAGGGTGGCCAGGCCGACCCGGCGGGCGTCGTCCATCTCGAGCGAGGCCGGGTTGAGCGCGTCGCTGGCTCGGATGAACGACGAGTCGGGACGCGTCTCGAAGGCGCGGTCGAGACCGCGCTGGCTCATGACCTCGACGAACGCGGGCAGCAGGGCCTCGGTCTCGACGGTCTCCATGCCCTCGGGGATGACGACTTCCTCACCGCCCATGGCGGCGATGCGACCACCCTGCACGATGACCACGCCCGGCGAGATGGGGTCGGCGCTGATCGGGTAGATCGTCTTGGCTCGGATCGCGTGATCCCGCTGCGGGAGCTCACCCGCCGCCTGCACGGTGCCCGAGAGGAGACCGAGCGAGATGACGAGGCCCAGGACGGCGTGAAGGGTGACGTGGGCAGGACGCAGCGAGCTCATGGCGTGGACTCCGAAGCGGGGGCGAGCAGCGAGGGGGCCGACCAGGCGAGACGACCCTCGACGAGGACTCCGACGACCCGGCTGCCAGGAGACAGCGGCGGACCGTCGAGGAGCACGACGTCGGCGTCGGAACCGGCGCGGAGCTGACCGAGCCGGTGGGAGAGACCGAGGATTTCGGCGGGCACCCGGGTGATGGCGGCGACGGCGAGGTCGTCGTCGAGGCCGTGCCGGGCAGCGAGGGAGGCGGCGGTGCGGAGATCGTCCGGGTCGGTGAGCCGACCCGTGCCGATGGCCACTGGCACGCCGCCCTCCGCGAGCAGCGAGGCCGTGGCGAGACGGTGATCATCGCCTTCCCAGAACTCGGCGCCGATGCGTGGCTGTCCGTAGAAGGGACCGAGCACCACCGGTGCTCCCGCCTCGGCGATGAGCTCGACGTGACGGTAAGCCTCCGTCGCCTCGACCAACACCGGTCGCAGCCCGTGGGAGGCGGCGAAGCCGAGGGCGGTGCGGATGTCGACCTCCTTGCGAGCTTGCATGAAGGTCGGCCAGCGTCCGGAGCGGGCGCGACCGATGACCGCCTGCTCGGTCGAGCTCATCGGCTCGGCGAGCTCGAGGGCGCGTCGCAGCGTGCTGGCCACGCCCATCCGGGTGGTGGGACGGCGCGCGTGCAAGCCCAGCGGCATGAAGTTGCGCGGGGCGTAGTTGCCGATGACCGACTCCCAGCCGAGCGTCACCCACAGGGCGGCGCCGGGGTTCAGCGTGCGCTGGTCGAGGGGACGGGCGTCGGTCTTGAGCACCGACACCTGACCACCGACGACCGCCCGATTGCCGGGCTCGACCGCGACGGTCGTGATGCCGGCGCGCAGGCAGCGCTCGAAGTCTGGGGAGGTCGGGTCGAGGAGGTCGACGCTCTGCACCAGCGGCGTGACCTCGGAGGCCTCTTCTTGTGGACCCCGACGACCGGCGCCAGAGCGCAGGTCGATGAGACCGGGGATGGCCCAGGCGACGTCGAGAACGTCGTCGCCGGAGGGGAGCGGTCCGCTGTCGGGGCCGACCCAGGCGATGCGGGAGCCCTCGACCTTGAGTCGGCCGGCGCCGCGGTCCTGCTCACCGTCGTGCCAGTGAGCGGCACGGATGAGCCAGTCGTCGGCGAGCGCCGTCGTGGCGCCGAGGACGAGCAGGGCGGTGAGCGCGAGGCGGCCGAGCCGTGAGGCGACGCAGCGACGTCGCGAGGAGTTCGTCATCGGGTCACCTCGTCTTCGTCGTGAACGAGTCGACCGCCCACCCACACCTTGCGAGCGCGGGAAGCGGGCAGCAATGGGTCGCCGCTCCACAGCACCAGGTCGGCGACCGCGCCAGCGCGGATCGAGCCACGGTCGCTCAAGCCCGCGAGAGCGGCGGCGTCCGAGGTCAGCCCGGCCAGCGCACGCTCCCGCGACAAGCCGTCCTGCACGAGACGAGCGGCCAGGCTGCGGAGCTGACGTGGGCCGCCGGTGAGCCACGAGCTGCCGAAGCCGAAGCGCGGTCCGTTCGCATCGGCCAGCAGTCGGGCCGTCGCGGCCAGGGCGTCGGTGCCGCTGCCGGGACCGAGGTCGGTCACCACCAGCGAGCGCAGGCCCTGGTACTCGATGAGCTCGGCGGTCGCGCCGGGCGATCCCATGGGCAGGACGCCGTGGAGACGTCGCGCCTGACGCAGCGACGCGGTGTCGTCGAAGCGCACGCGCGGCGGTGCGCCGCTGCGCAACGATCCCAGGCGCTCGGCGAGGAGCTGGCTCTGACCCGGGAGGGAGGTGGGCGCACGCTCCGGGTCCCGGGCGTCGGCGATGAGGTTGCCGACGTGCCCGGCCGCGGCGCTGAGCACCGAGTGGCCGTCGTCACTCGGTTGCACCCAGGCGCCTTGACCGGCGAGCACCGACCAGCGACCGGCCGACAGCCAGCAGCTCGTCACGCCGCTGGCCCGCCAGGCCGCCAGCTCGGACTCTTCCGGCGCGAAGGCGTCGATGGCCCGGAGGTCGGCGGTGATCGAGTCGACCGGCTCGGCCGCGAGCCAGGCCTGGCCGATCTCCGCGTCGAGGTCGATGAGGCCGGGGCTGAGCCAACCCGTCACCTCGTCGTCGTGGAGGTGATGGACGGGACGCACCGAGACGATGCGGCCACCGGAGACGACGACCTCGCAGGGGCCGAGGTCGTGGTGACCGTCGAAGACGCGGGCGGTGACGCGCTGCTCACCGATGGAGCCATGACGCAGGCCCATGGGCTCCGAGGTGAGACCGGTCGCGCCGGCTGCGACGCTGCCCGCGAACAGCATTGCCGCGGCGAGGCCTGCACGCGCCGTGAGAAGCGGATGGCGGGAGCTCACGAGTCGGCCTCCTCGTCGTCGTCAGGTTGAGTGGAAGGGGCCGTCTGAGAATGACTGTCGGCGTCCTCGCCCTCGGTGTCGCCATCGTCTTCACCCGGCGTGGGCTCGGGCTCGGGAAGACCCTTGCCGTCGGTCACGCGGTGCAGGATGGTCGAGCTCGGGTCGAGCGGGTCACCGGACCAGATGATGAGACCGGCCTTCTCACCGGCGGCCAGGCGGTCGGGGTACTTCACGAGGCCGGCGGCCACGGCGGCCTCGCCGGTCATGGCGGCGACGGCCTCGGCCGGCTCGAGCCCGCGTCCGGCGAGCTCGGCGGCAGCCGTTCGCAGCCAGGTGGGACCTTCGGGCCAACGACCGCCGCCGGTGACGGCGATGCGAACCTCGGCCTCACCGAGTGCGGCGATGGTGTCCGCGCTGGGCGTGCCGCGGTCGCCTTCACGCAGCGGCTCGTTGAGGGGATCGAGCAGCACGACGAGCTGAGACTGCTCGAGCGTGCCCGCCCAGTCGCGGCACTCGATGCAGCCGGCGAGCACGGCCGGCAGGTCGCGTCGCTGCACGAGCTCGAGCGCCGTCGCGACGTCTTCCTCGCGGTCGACCAGGAGACGCAGCGGCACCTTCTTCTCGAGGACCTTCACGAGGATCTCCTGACCCTCGTTGCGGTTGGGCTTCTTGACCCGCTTCTTCAGCTCGATGCGCGGAGTCTTGCCTCTCTTGCGACGCTCTGCCTCGCGCTGCTGCTCGCGCTTCTCACGATCGAGCTGGTCCTGCTTCTTGCCCTCGTCGGCTTTCTCCTGCTTGCGGTACTCCTTCCACTTCTTGGAGTAGCGCGCGGCGTTCTCGAGCTCGGCCTCGAGTCGGGCGCGGGCGGCCGCACGACCGGCCGAGCTTCCGCTGCCGGAGGTCAGTGACGTGATGAGCCCCGCCTCCGCGACGAGCACGGGTGCCCCCTTGGCCCCCGGTCCCTTCGTGCCGATGGTGACGGCGCGACCGTGGAAGCTTCCGGCGCCGTCCGGCACCAGGGTCACGGCGTCCACGCCGCGTCCCCGCAGCTCCTTGAGCCAGGGGTCGTGGGAGTCGCGAGCGTCCTTCGTGGTGAGCGCCGCGTTGCCGACGGCGCCCCGCTGCTCGCCGCTGCCCAGCGGCACGAGGACGGCCGGGTCGACCAGCGGGGGCGTGATGACGGCGTCGGGCCAGTCGAGCCGTCGCACCGCGCGGTCCTCGTCGGGCTCGAGCGAGGAGCCGACCTCATGGACCTTCTTGCCGGAGAGCAGCAGCTCCCCCGGCGCGTGGACGGTGCCGTCGCCGAGGTGCACGGCGCCGACCCGCAACCAGGTCAGAGGCTCGTCGGGGGGCGCGTCGGCGTCGGCTTTCTTGCGCTTCGAGCGCTTGCCTCGGCCGCCGGTGTCCGCTTGGCCGGGATCGTCTCCCTTGGCGGCAGCGGCCCGGCGGACGCGTCCGGGCAGGTTTCGGTCGTCGGCGCTGACAGGCCACGCCAGGCAGAGGGCGAGCGCGCAGGCCGGTAACAGGCGAGCAGGGGCGAGCAAGGCGGGAGGCTCCTCTCGGGGGATGAGTCCCGAAATGATGCCATGCGGTCGGCGGCGTTCTGCCCCGAACTGAGGCATGGTGGTCGAGAGGCCGATCGCGGTCCTCAGGAAGCGGGGTCGTCGTGCTCAGGCTGGATGTCGAGAGGCTGGAGGAGAGCTGGCAGGGTCAGCGGGACGACCGTCTCGAATTGCTCCGGCGGCTCGTGGACACGAACAGCCACTTCGACAACTTGCCGGGGATCGACGCCGAGCGGGCGATTCTCCGACCGGTGTTCGAAGAGCTGGGTTTCGTGGTCGAGGAGCTCCTCATCACGCCCGCCGACAGCCCCCGCCCCCGGGCCGCCCACCTGGTCGCGCGTCGAGCCGGCCGTCCCGGTGCGCGCAAGGCCATGCTCATCGCTCACCTCGACACGGTGTTCCCGGCCGACGAGGGGCCGTCGACGCTGCGGGTCGACGGTGACCTGCTCCACGGCCCGGGCGTGGGGGACATCAAGGGCGGGGTCGTGACCATCCTCACTGCAGCCGCCCTGCTGGCCGACCAGGGACGTCTCGACGACCTCGAGCTCCTCGTCGCGCTCAACAGCGACGAGGAGGTCGGGAGTCACAGCTCCCGCGGCTTGCTCCGCGAGCTCGCCGCGCCCTGCGACCTCGCCCTCGGCTTCGAGCCCGCGTTCCACCGGCCAGAGGAGTCGGTGGAACGCCACTCGATCATCCAACACGTGATCCGTCGCAAGGGTTGCGGTCGCGAATTTTTTCACCTGAGAGGTGTCGCGGCACACTCGGGCGGAGCCCACGACAAGGGGGCGTCGGCCATCGAGGCGCTCGCCCGGAAGGTCGTCGACGTCCACGCCCTCACCGACTACGACAGCGGCGTCACCACCAACGTCGGGCTCGTGTCGGGCGGACGCTCGGTGAACACGGTCGCGCCGGTGGCGGCGGGCGAGATCGACTTCCGCTTCGCCACCGCGGAGACCGGTGAGGCCACCGCTCGCGCGATCAAGGACATCCTCCAGCGGGAGGAGAACGTCAACGCCGAGCTGGGCCGCGCAGTGACCTGCGAGCTGGAGCCCGGGGGCGGCGTGCTCTGGCCGACACTCGAGCCGACGTCGGAGAGCGAGGTCCTGTCACGCACGGTGTGCGAGGCCACCGCGGACCTCGGCTGGGAGGCGGAGCCCATCGCGAGGGGAGGGGCCTCGGACGCGGCCAACGCTGCTGCCGTCGGCACGCCCGCCATTTGCGGGCTGGGGCCGGTGACCCACGGCATCCACACCAGCACCGAGCACTCCAGCATCCCGGCCCTGCGCGCCGCGTCGCTCATCGCGGCCGAGGTGCTGGCGCGGCTCTCGGAGCCACCGGCCCAGGGCTGACTCCAGTCCAGTAGGGGGAGGCGCGCCTTCTTTACTAGAGGGGGGGCTAGAGACCCGCGGCGGGCTGCGTCGTGGGGGGCGGGACGTTCGGGGCCTCGATCTCGGGGAGGTCGCCGTGGACCTCCAGGACCCGGGCAAGCACCGGCTCGACGAGGTCGAGGTGCTCCTGGGGGGCGTCTGAGTCCCGGTAGTCGTCGCGCTCGAAGAGCTCCGGGTACTGCAGCCGGAGACGGGCCGTGGCGACCTGCCCCTCGATCCGCATGTAGTCGGGCATCGTCCAGCCGACCCGCTTCAGGGTGGCGGAGAGCTCGGGCCACTCGTGCCACGTGGCGGGATGCCACCCCGCCAGGCGGGCCCTCCGACGCTCGATGCGGAAGTCCCAGGCGATGTCGAGGTAGGTGGACAGGAGCTCCTGGGTCAGCGGCGGCTCGGGCTCGCGAACGACCCGATCCGGCCCCTTGAACCAGTAGATGCCGAAGACCACGCAGAGCAGCAATCCGGCCACGACGACCGGGTTCGCGATGCGTGGGTAGCTGCGCTCGGGCAGCGAGAACTGCGAGGACACGGGCCACACCTCCTTCTTGGATCCTCGCACGCGAGGGGCCGATTGGCCTCCTTCCCG
>JBCCFW010000183.1:0-14488 GCA_039029535.1 Acidobacteriota bacterium | reverse complement strand
TTCATGACGATGGAGCTGCTCGACGGAGGCAGCCTCAAGGACATGATCCGTTCGGGGCTGCGCCCGCCCCTGGACTTGGCCGTGCACGTGATGATCAACGTGTTCAAGGGCCTCGAGCACTCTCACCAGACCGGCATCGTACATCAGGACATGAAGCCGGCGAACTTGATGATCCAGGCCGACGGCGGGATCAAGATCGCCGACTACGGCATCTCGAAGATCGCCTCGCCGGCGGAGTGGAAGCACACCGGCAAGATCAAGGGGACGCCTGCCTACATGGCGCCCGAGCAGGCCGCTGGCAAGGAGCCCACCTACCGTTGGGATCTCTTCTCCGCCGGCGTCGTCTTCTACGAGCTGGTGGCCGGCTTCAACCCCTTCGGTTCTCGTGACCCGCAGGTGGCGTTGCGCAAGATCGTCGGCGAGAACCCACCGCCGTTGGTGAAGGCCGTGCCGACCTTGGCGCAGCAGGTCGAGGGGATCGTCGCGCGGCTCCTGCACAAGGAGCCCGAGCAACGCTACCCGAACGCCACCTCGGTGCTCGCCGACTTGAACCGCTTGAGCAAGGAGCAGTCGCTCTTCTACTCACAGCAGGTGTTCAAGGACTGGATCGGGTCACCCGACGAGATGGGAGCCCGTCTTCAGGCCCACCGGAGTCGCTTCCACCTCGAGCGGGGCAAGGCCACGTTGGAGCGGGGCACGGAGTGGTGGGACACGGCGCTGTGGGACATCTATCGCGCGGCGCTGCTCGATCGCAGCAAGAAGGGTGAGGCGGCCAAGGCCGTGCGCGATCTCGCGCAAACGCAGGGTTACGTGCTCGACAACTCGGGCTCGATGAACGTCCAAGCCTTCGAGAAGCAGCTCGCCGACAAGCCGGACCACGTCCCCACGCTGCTCCAGGGCGTGAAGCTGTACAAGGTCGAGCGCAACCCGTTGCAGACCTACTTCTTCGCCCGGGCAGCTCTGGGGCAGGCCCCTCTCGACAAGGGTCTCGAGTCCCAGGTCGAGAAGCTGCTGGGCAAGGGCCGCCTCGCGTTCCTCTAGTCGAGCAGTTGGACTGGCTCGGAGCTCCCCTCCACGAGATTCGCGGTGGAGAGTCCCCTCCTGACGAGACGTGACCCGCGACGCTAGCGGCGCTGACCGTCCGAGGTCATCGGGATCATCGAGAGCAGGCAGCGCATGAGCTGCTCG
Organism: Acidobacteriota bacterium; assembly: GCA_039029535.1. Classification (GTDB taxonomy): domain Bacteria; phylum Acidobacteriota; class JBCCFW01; order JBCCFW01; family JBCCFW01; genus JBCCFW01. The sequence goes on along the minus strand of JBCCFW010000183.1, from coordinate 13,300 downwards.
GGCTCGTCGAAGCTGGCGCGGCTGCGGAGGACGCGGATGGGCAGCCGGTCGGGCGGTGGCGTCGGCAGACGGACGGCGTCCTTCTCGGTCGTCACCAGCGCGGTCGCGCCGATCTCCTCAGCCTCGTTGAGCAGGCTCGCGAGGTCGTCGCGATCGAAGGCGTGGTGGTCGAGGAAGCTCCGACGTGAGCGGACCTCCAGGCCGAGGTCTTCGAGGTCCTCGAAGAATCGCTCGGGTCGAGCGATGCCGGCGAAGGCCAGGACGCGCGCGCCGTCCAGGGCGTCCATGGGCAGCAGCTCGCGACGGTCGACACGTGACCAGCCGGCCAGCCGCTGACGGGCCGCGAAGATCGGTCGCTCCGGCGCGCGGCGCGCGACCTCCTTCGCGAGCTCCTCGAGCTGTGAGCTCTCGATGCGATCGGCCCGCGTGAGCACGATGACTCGAGCACGCTCGAGAGCGCGGAGCGGCTCGCGCAGTCCCCGACGGAAGCCCGCCCAGGGCCAGAGTCGCCCACCCGACCACGGGTCGCTGGCGTCGAGGAGAACGATGTCGACGTCGCGGTGCAGCCGGTGGTGCTGGAACCCGTCGTCGAGGACGTAGATGTGAGGGCCCTTCACGTGGGGCTCGAGCAGTCGCATGGCGGCGAGCCCCGCCTCGTGGCGGTTGGCGCCGACGATCACCGGGCAGCCGGGGAGCTGACGGGCGAGGAGGAAGGGCTCGTCTCCGGCGAGAACCGGGCCGCAGTGGATCCGCTGCAGGTCGGACACGACCAGGGGCTCGTGTCGGCGCAGGCCTCGGTAGCCGCGCGACAGCAGGCTGCAGAGGAAGCCCTCACGGCAGAGGAGACGCGTGAGCTCGGCGGCCACCGGCGTCTTGCCCGTGCCGCCCATGGCGACGTTGCCGACGGAGATGACCGGTCGCGGGAGCTGCTGGACGGGACCGCGCGCGATCTTGAGGCCGGCTTCCACGACGGTTCGCAGGCCGTCCTGCGCCATGGAGCCGAGGTGAGCGAGGGGAGTGAGGGGAGAGCTCATGAGTCGATGAGCTCCGCGAGCAGCTCGGCCGTGCGCTCGGTGGCGCCGAGACCGGTGGCCACGGCGTCGTGGGCTGCCTGCCCTCGCTCACGGCCGGCCGCCGGGTCGGTGAGCAAGGCCGTCAGCCGGGCCTCCACGTCGTCCGTGCTCACGCGCACGACCCCCCCGGTCGGGAGCAAGACGGCTTCCGCGTCGCGGAAGTTGTGAGCATGAGGTCCCATGAGCACCGGACAGCCGGCGGCGGCTGGCTCGAGAGGGTTTTGGCCCCCGTGATTCACCAGGCTGCCACCGATGAAGGCGACGAGCGCGTGCCGATAGGTTCTCGCGAGCTCCCCCAGGCTGTCCAGGAGCAAGACGCCTCCGGCGGGAACCTCGGTGGCTCGTCCTTCGGTCCAACCGCTCCGGCGGGTGAGGGAGAGCCCCGCTCGTTCGACCAGGCCGGCGACCTCGTCGAAGCGGCGGGGAGCTCGGGGAGCGAGGACCAGGCGCAGCTCGGGGAGCTTGCGGACGAGGCTCGCGAACACGGGCAGGAGCAGCTCTTCCTCCCCCTCGGCCGTCGATCCGAAGACGACCCACGGGCCTTCGGTCAGGCCGGCGGCCGGGCTCCAGGAGAGGTCGTCCTGGTCCTGGAGCGCGAGGGCGGCGTCGAACTTGAGGTTGCCCGTGACCATGGTCCGGTCGGAGGGAGCGCCCAAGCTGAGGGCGCGCTCGGCGTCCTCCTCGCTGCGCATGGCGAGGATGTCGAGGCGGTCGAGGGTCCCGGCGAAGAGGGGGCGGACGAGCCGGTAGCGGCTCGTGCTGTTGGCGCTGAGTCGTCCGTTGACGAGGGCCAGCGGCACCTGGCGCTCGGCGGCCCGCTCGATCCAGTGGGGCCAGAGCTCGGTCTCGACCAGGATGAGGGCCCGTGGGTCGACGCGCTGAAGCGCCCGACCCGGGAGGGGCCAGGCGTCGGCGGGGGCCGTGAACGGGGGAACGGTGAGATGGGGCTGGAGCCGCTCGGCAGCGCGGCGACCGGCCGCCGTGGTGGTCGAGAGGACGAGCGGCCAGCGCTCGCCGAGGTGCTGGGCGAGGGGGGCGAAGGCGAGGACCTCGCCCAGCGAGGCAGCGTGGAACCAGACCGGACGCTCATCACAGCGAGGGGCTGCCCCGAGACGCTGCGTCAGCCCGAGACGCCAGTCGGGCCGGATCAGGGAGGTCGCCAGCACCACCGGGAGGGCAGCGATCGCGGCGCCCGTGGACAGCACGGCGTGGGCGGCTCTCCAGGCGGCTGGCGTGCTCATGGGTCTCCGAGGGGGCGCGAGGCGTCCTGAGTCTACCCGGTGGATCCGCGGTCGAATCCCGGAATCCGGGCTGCCCGGCGCTTGACGAGCGCCACGGTGAGAACGGTCGGCCAGGGGGGCGTGCGTGCTAGAGTTTCCGGCTTGTTCTTCCCCCTGGAAGAGCTCTTGCCCGCCGGAGTCACGATGTCCGTTTCGAGAGCCTGGGAGTGCCGTGCAGCCCTCGTGCTGAACCTGATGGCGCTCGGGCTCCTCGCGACCACGGCGACGGCCCAGGGTGGGAAGGGTGCCTTCGAGACCTTCGCGAGCGCCCAGGCTGCTCGCAAGAGCCTCGCCGCCAGCTTCCGCCAGTCGTACGTCTCAGCGACGCTGGGTGAGGAGATCGTCGAGGAAGGACGCCTGTTCTTCGCGGCCCCCGGGCGGCTCCGCCTCGACTACCGGCGGCCGGACAAGAAGGTCTTTCTCGTCGAGCCCGACGGCACCACGCTCTCCTACGTGCCGGCCGATGCGGCCGCCTGGCGCTCGCGACTGCCGGCCGAGGCCTGGCATCTCGAGCTCCTTCGGGGGCGCGACGACCTGGCCGACCGCTTCATCGTCCGCGACCTCGCGCCCGACGGCAGCGGACGCTCGCGGCTGGAGCTCCTGCCTCGCGGGGAGGATGCCGGCGGCGTCCAGCGACTCGAGCTCGAGCTCGACGCCGACCATCGACGGCTGAAGTCGATCCTCGTCACCGACGAGCTGGGCAACCGCTCGCGACTCGAGTTCCTCCGCTGGAAGGAGAACCCGAAGCTTCCAGACTCCACCTTCCGATTGCGACTTCCGCGTGGGGTCATCCTCCGGGACAGCGGGGAGGGAAGCTGACATGGGTCTCGCGATTGCCGAGCAGGTCCGTGGCCTGGTCGGGACCAAGGTCGACGGTCTCGAGGAAGCGCTGCTCGAGCACCTCGACGGTCCGGCCGTCCTGAAGGAGTCGGCCGCCAGCGTGCTGGAGAGCGGCGGCAAGCGGCTGCGTCCTTACCTTCACCTCGTGGCGGCCGAGCTCTGTGGCTACCGCGGTGAGGACGACATCCTCTTCGCCAGCCTCATCGAGTACGTCCACGTCGCGAGCTTGCTCCACGACGACGTCATCGACGACTCGCTGCTGAGACGTGGTCGGCCGACGCTCAACCAGAAGCTCGGCAACACGCTCACCGTGCTGGTCGGCGACTACCTGTGCATGAAGGCGCAGGCCATGGCGCTGCAGCAGGGCAGCCCGGCCGTGGCCCGTCTCGTCTCGGGCACGACGCTGGCCCTCGTCGCTGGCGAGGCCTTGCAAGAAGCGGCTCGGGGGCGGCTCGACCTCGGCGAGGACGAGTACTTCGAGATCGTCGAGCTCAAGACGGGCCGACTCATGGCGGCGGCCTGCGCTGGCGCGGGTCTCTTGGCCGGCGAGGATGAAGGCTCACCACGAGTGGCGCGCCTGGCCGAGTACGGCGCGCTCATCGGACGGGCCTTCCAGCTCACCGACGACATCCTCGACTTCGAGAGCGACGAGGACACCTTGGGCAAGCCCGTCCTCGCCGACCTGCGTGAGGGCACGCTGACCCTTCCGGTCATTCATGCCCTGCGCAGCGGTGGTGACGAGGCCCACGAGCTCATCGAGTCCGCGGTGTCGACCGCCTGCGCCGACGCCGACACGGTGCAGGCCGTCCTGAGCCTCGTGAGGGAGTCCGGCGGCATCGACGTCGCCCGTGAGCGAGCGGCCGAAGCGGCGGCCGACGCGCGGGAAGCGCTGAGCTGCTTCCCCGACGGCTTGGCTCGGCAGGCGCTGCAGTTCGCGACCGAGTTCAGCGTGCAGCGTCGGTTCTAGCAACCGAGCGCGTCACGACGAACTCGACATCCCAGCCGCCGGAGTTGGACCTTCCGGGCCGACCTCTCTCCAAGCATCGTTCTCGAACTTCAACGTCGGCGCGAGCGGTGGCGTGCTCTCCAGGTCGATGCCGGTCAAGAAGTCCACGTCGACCGACTCGCGAGGCAGTCGCACGGCGACGAGCAGGCGCAGGGCGCGATCGGCGAGCGGGCGAACCTTGAGACGACCGTTCTCCCAGCGCGAGACGCTCTCCGGCTGAACGCCGAGCAGGCGGGCGAGACCCTGTCCACTGAGACCCATCCACTTGCGCAGGTCGCGGATCTCCTCCGGGGCGAGGGCCGTACGCTTGTGGATGCGAACGCGCGCCAGCTCTTCCAGCAGCTCCTCGGGGTGGGGGATGACGAGACCTTCGTCGCTGCAGTCGTCACAGCGGTTGATCGTGAGTCCGCTGAGCTGCACGTCGGGACCCACGACCGGTGATCCCGTGACCGTGCCCACGCGCTGGCTGACGGAGCCGCCGCAGGCGCGACAGGTCTTCTTCGTGCTCTTCATCTTCGAACCCTCCACGTCGTGACGACGACCAAGCAGTCGGGCTCGAAGGCCACCACGACGATCACGGACGCCGTGCGCACGCGGTACCGCCACTCCGAGCGTTCCCACTCGGGCTCTTCCACGACACCCGCCCTCAGGACCCGAACCACCTCCGACAGGTGGAGGTCGTCGGCTGCCATTTCCTCGTGGGCGTGACGGGTGAGCTCGAGCGAGCCGATCGCCAGCAACTCCCGAATGCGCTGCCTGGCAGCGTCTGGACTGAGCCTCCAGCTCCACCTAGGCACGGTAGGTCGAGATTGACGTGACGTCAATGTCGGGAATTGCCGCTGAGGGCAACTTCAAGTGAGGAGGGGTCGAAGTGGGTCCGGCGTTCTCGTTTCATGCCCTTCTTGGAAGGCAGGAACCTTGCCAAGGCCGGAATCGCCGGAATCCGGGCTCTAGGGATGCCTCAGGCGTGAATCGCCAGGTCTGCGGATCGTCGGCTCAGCCTGACGATCGACAAGGAGCTCCGACGATCGGACGCGCGCGCCCTCAGCGTTCCTCGTCCAGTGAGGTGGCCATCGCCCGGAGCGACTCGAGCCGCTCCGCGCTCGCCTCGCCCCGCTCGACGCGGTCGACGAGACCACAGCCAGGCTCTTGCTGATGGACGCAATCGTTGAAGTGGCAGGTCGCGTCGGCGAACTCGGGAAAGTGGTGGTGGAGCTCGCCCGCCTCGACCCCGTGGAGCCCGAAGCCGCGGACCCCCGGCGTGTCGATGAGGTAGCCCCCCTCGGGGAGGCGCTCCAGGCTGGCCGCCGTCGTGACGTGCCGGCCCTGCTGCCACTTGCTCGAGAGAGCACCCGTGGCGACCGGCTCGCGCTCCGGGAGCAGCGCGTTGCGGAGCGTCGACTTGCCGACCCCCGACGGACCGAAGAGCACCGTCGTCTTGCCCGCCAACAGCTCGGTCCGGAGCCGTCGGAGGCTCTCGTCGTCGTCGTGGGCCAACGCGAACACGGGGTAGCCCTGCTGGCGGTACGGTGCGGCGAGCTCGTCGAAGCGTCCGGCCGGAGCCTCGTCGGCCTTGGTGAGGCCGAGTGCGCAAGTCAGCCCCTGAATCGAGGCCGCCACGATCTGCCGGTCGACGAGCCGCGTCGAGATTTCCGGGCGCGTGAGCGACGCCAGCACCAGGGCCTGGTCGACGTGGGCGGCCAGCACCCGCTCGACCTCACGCCGCCGTGGGTTGCGCCGCGAGAGACAGCCCTGACGAGGGAGCCGCTCGATGAGCACGAGGTCGTCACCCCGTCGCTCGACCAGGACGTGATCGCCGGCGGCCAGCAGCGTGGTGCCTTTCTCCCGCTGTCGGTCGAGCGCGCCGCCGAGCCGGGCGGGGACCGGGGCGGCCTCGGGGGCGGCCGACTCGAGGTACACGAGGGCGGCGCTCGAGTGCATCCGAGCCACCCGGGCCCGCAGGGGGGCGTCTCCGCTCGGAGACGGCGAGTCAGGAGCCGACGTCACGGGTGCGCGCGGTCATCGACGATGAGGATCAGCTCTTCTCCAGGAAGTCGATGACGTCCTGGCCGATGTCACGGCGCCAGTGCGCTCCCTCGAAGCTGATGGCGTTCACGGCCTCGAGCGCGTGATCCCGCGCTGCCGGGAGATTCGGCGAGAGCGCGGTGACCCCCAGGACCCGACCACCGGTGGTCTTCACCACGTCGTCCTCGGACTTGGTGGCCGCGTGAAATACCGTCACGCCCGGTACCTGGGCGGCCGCGTCCAGCCCCTCGATCGTCCTGCCGGTCGTCGGCTTGCCGGGGTAGCCCTCCGAGGCCATGACAACGCAGACCGCCGCCTGGTGGTGCCAGCGCGGGTGCACCTGACTCAGCTTGCCGTCGATGACCGCGTTGAGTAGCTCGAACAGGTCGCCGTCGAGCCGGGGCAGGAGAACCTGGGTCTCGGGGTCGCCAAAGCGGCAGTTGTACTCGATGACCTGAGGGCCTTCGTCGGTGATCATCAAGCCGATGTAGAGGACGCCCTGATACGGCCGCCCCTGGCCCTTCATTCCCTTCAGGGTGGGGACGACGATCTCCTTCAGGATGCGCTGCTGCAGCTCCTTCGAGAGGAGAGGAGACGGCGAGACGGTGCCCATGCCACCGGTGTTCGGCCCGGTCGCTCCCTCGCCGACTCGCTTGTAGTCCTGGGAGGAGGCCAGCGGGAAGAAGGCCTCGCCGTCGGTGAGGACGTGGAAGGAGACCTCGGTGCCCGTCAGGCAACGCTCGAGCACGACCTGGTCCGAGGCGGAGCCGAAGCTCTTCTCCTCGAACATGACCTGGAAGGCGGCCTCGGCCTCCTCGCGGTCGGCGGCGATGATCACGCCCTTGCCCGCGGCCAGGCCGTCGGCCTTCACGACCAGGGGCCAGCCGAGCTCCCCCGAGTCGGCGACGGCGGTCGCCTTCTCGTGGCTCGAGACCACCTTGAAGTCGGCCGTCGGGATCCCCTCGGACTCGAGGAAGCGCTTGGCAAAGACCTTCGAGCCCTCGAGCTCGGCTGCCGCCTGCGTCGGCCCGAAGATCCGCAAGCCCCGCCGGTGGAACTCGTCGGCGATGCCGAGGGTCAGGGGGAGCTCGGGACCGACCACCGTCAGGTCGACGTGGACGTTCTCGGCGAAGTCCGCCATCTCGACGATGTCGGCGTGGTGGATGGGCACCACCGAGCCGAGAGTGTCGAGGCCCGCGTTGCCGGGGGCGACGAAGACCTCAGTGACCTGAGGGGACTGCTTCAACTTCCAAGCGAGGGCGTGCTCACGACCGCCACCGCCGATGACTAGCGTGCGCATGCTCAGCCCGAAAACGGCCCCTGCTCGACAGGGGAAAAAGAGGCCGAAGTGGCTCGAAAATCAGGGGATTTGATGGTGTCACGCGGTCGGGGGAGGGTCAAGCCCGCGGCACCGTCGTCGGCCACCCGGTCCAGGCGGGTGATCGGGGCGTTGCGTACCTTTGGAGTACCATTCGCGCCCTGGTCTCAGGAGCGGCCGGGCCGCAGGAGATGTCATGAGCGACGATGCCGTCAGCGCGATCGAGGAAGAGGCGAGGGGCCTATTTCGGCAAGGTGACTACGCCGCAGCCGTGGAGCGCATCCAGGCCCACCTCGTCAGCGAGGGTGAGGACGCGACGGTCTACGAGCTCTTGGCCACCGCGCTGAAGTACTCCAGTGACAAGGCCGGGGCAGCCGGCGCGCTCATGACCGCCGGCGAGATCTACGGCCGCGAGGGCATGACGATCCAGTCGATCGGCGCCCAGAAGAAGGCCATGGAGCTCGGCGTCGAGCCCGACTTCAGCTCTTGCCGACCGGCCGGGCTGCCGGGGCCCGACCGGGTCCCGACGCCGCTCTTCGACGACCTCTCCGACGACGAGTTCAACGAGGTCGCGGCGGGCCTGGTCCACCGCAGCTACGAGCCCGGTGACGCCGTGGTCACCGAGGGCCAGCCCGGCGACTCGATGTTCGTGATCAGCTCCGGCGAGGTCGGCGTCTACACGCTCCGCGGCGGCAGCGAGGTCGAGCTCGCGAACCTTCGGGCCGGCGACTTCTTCGGCGAGGCCGCCCTGCTCTCGGGCAAGCCCCGCACCGCGACCATCCGGGCGAGCGTGGCCACCACCTGCCTGGAGCTCTCGCGCTCGGCTCTCGACGAGGTCATCCTTCGTTGTCCCCGCGTCGAGGACGTCATGAAGGAGTTCAACGTCCAGCGGGCCCACGCCACCATCGAGACCCTCCTGGGACGCCAGTCCGACTGAAGCCGTCGGCGAGGCCCTCCCATCACCCCACGCGAAGTGAGCCCGTGAGCATCCTGAAAATCGTCACCATGGGGCACGAGGCCCTGACCAAGGAGGCCGAGCCCGTCACCGACTGGGGCGACCGTCTCGAGCTCCTCGTGCGCGACATGCAAGAGACCATGCTCTTCGCCCGGGGCGTCGGCCTGGCCGCCAACCAGGTGGGCCTACCGGACAACCTGACCATCATCGACATCAATGCCGGCACGTCCAAATCGGAGCTGTTCGTCCTGACCAACCCCGAGATCGTGGAGAGCAGCGGACAGGTCAAGGAGGAGGAGGGCTGCCTCTCCATCCCCGGTTTCATGGTCGAGGTCGTCCGTCCCGAGAAGGTCGTGGTCAAGTACCAGGACGAGCGCAGCGACGAGCAGTTCATCGAGGCCTCGGGTCTCATGGCGCGGGCGCTCTGCCATGAGCTGGACCATCTCAACGGCCGCCTGTTCATCGAGAACCTCAAGGGGCTCAAGGGCGACATGGCCCGACGCAAGGCCAAGAAGATGCAGCGACGCGGCGAGTTCGACGACTACTACGAGTACCCCGACGAGTCGTGAGGGTCGTCTTCCTCGGCACGCCGAGCCCGGCCGCCACCATCCTCCGCGCGCTGCACGCCGCCGGTCACGAGATCCCGGCCGTGATCAGCCCGCCCGACCGCCCCTTCGGGCGGGGCCGGAAGAAGATGAAGGCGCCCGCCGTCAAGGAGACGGCACTCGAGCTGGGCCTGCCCGTGCTCCAGCCCGAGAGCATCAAGACGGTCGCCATCCGCAAGGAGGTGGCGGCGCTGCGTCCCGACGTGTTGGCCGTCGTGGCCTACGGTCATCTCCTCGGGCCGCGCTTCCTGGCCCTGCCCCGGCTCGAGCCGCTCAACGTCCACTTCTCGCTGCTCCCACGCTTCCGCGGAGCGAGCCCCGTCCAGCGGGCGCTCTTGGCAGGTGACGAGCGGACGGGCGTGAGCATCATGCGCCTGGTCCGTGAGCTCGACGCCGGGCCGGTCTTCTCGGTGTCCGAGACCTCCATCACCGACGACGACGACGCGCCCGGGCTCGAGGCGCGCCTGGCCGAGCTCGGAGCCGAGGCCCTGGTCGGGCTCTTGCCCGAGCTCGAGGCCGGCGAGCTCGAGCCGGCCGAGCAGGACGAGGCCCAGGTGGTGTTGGCGCCACCCCTGCGACGGGAGGAGGGCTACCTCGATCCGCGGCTGCCGGCCTCCGAGCTCGATCGGACGATCCGAGCCCTGCGACCCTGGCCTGGCACGTCGGTCGTCGTGGGGGAGCGACGGCTCGCCCTGCTCGAGGCGACGCTCCCCGCCGAGCGTCGACACGAGGCGGAGCCCGGAACCTTGCTGGAGCCCGACGGTGCAGCCCTGCCCTTGGCCTGTGGTGACGGCACGATCTTGAACCTCGAGCGGGTGCGGCCGGAGGGTCGGGCGCCCATGGACGGTCGCAGCCTCGTGGTCGGTCGTCACGTGATGGTCGGGGACCGAGCGCTCGCTCCGGAGGACCCGCCGGCGGCCGGAGGTTGATGGTGGCCGTGCCGCGGCTCGGGCTGGCCCTGGGAGGGGGAGGAGCGCGTGGTCTCGCCCACCTGGGCGTGCTCAGCGTGCTCGACGAGGCGGGGCTCCGGCCCGAGGTCATCGTCGGAACCTCCTTCGGTGCGCTGGCAGGAGCGGCGGCGCTCACCCACTCCGGAGGGGTGGAGAAGGTCATCGCGACCGCTAGCGTGTACCTCAACGGCGAGGAGTTCAAGGAGACCCAGCTCGCTCACTTCCGTGAGTACCAGGAAGAGCTGTCCGGCAGTCTCTTCGCCGATTTCCGCAAGTACCTGCGGCGCGGTTACTACTACAACCTCGCGCGCATCAGGGCTTCCTTCATCCCCCCCGACGAGTTCGAACGCTCGGTGGCGGCCTTCGTCCCCGACCGGACGATCGAGAGCCTGCCCTGTCGCTTCGGTGCGGTCGCTGCCGACTTTGCCGACGGCACCGAGCTCCTGTTCGACCGCGGCTCGCTGCGGCTCGCCGTTCAAGCATCGTGCGCAATCCCCGGGGTCATGGCGCCGGTCGCCGTGGCGGAGCGCACCTGCATCGACGGAGGCTGGGTGAACGTCGTGCCCGTCTCGGCGGTCGAGAGCCTGGGGGCCGACTTCGTGATCGCCGTGGACGTCTCACCGGGGCTCGGTCCCGAGCTCGACCTCGGCTCGGGGCTCAACGTGGTCAGTCGCGGAGATTCCATCCTCTCGCAGCGACTCAAGGACCTTCAGCTCGGGCGGGCGGACGTCGTCGTTCGCTGTGGTCTGGCCGGCATCGAGTGGGCCGAGTTCGCGCGGGCCGACGAGATCATCGACCATGGGCGACGGGCGGCCGAAGAAGCCCTGCCCGCGATCCTCGATCGCTGGGAGGGAGCCCAGAGCTGGCCCCATCGCTGGCGGCGCGGCCTGGAGGCCCGCCTGGTCCGACGGGGCTGGGTGCGCTCGGCTCGTCCGCTTCCCGTTCGAGTTTCCGCCACCGAGCCGATTCGGCCACCGGTCGACGGAACCACTGAGGAACCCGCCTAGCCTGCGCCCGAGGGGCCGTTCGCCGGTCCTCTCAGCGGTGCTCGGGTGAGGCAGGTCAAGCTCGCCCGGCTCGCCGCCGATGCTTCGAGAGGGGCGTCACGACCGGAGGCCGACGGAGCCTCACGAGACGAGGTGTCCGTCCGGGTGGGAGCACGTTGCTGGGGCTGGGGGTGCGTGCCATGCTGCTCGGGGAGCCTGGGTCGTGTGGGCCATCCCGGAGGTGCACGTGAGCGTAGCCGGCGAGATCTTCAACAACATCGCGAAGAGTCAGGACCAGGCTCGCTTCAAGACGCAAAACTGGACCGGGTCGTTCGAGGAGTACCTCGCGATCGTTCAGGCGCGTCCCGAGGTCACTCGCACCGCCTATCAACGTCTCCACGACATGATCATGTCGCACGGGACGGAGAAGTACATCGACTCGAAGAAGGAGGTCATCCGTTACCGCTTCTTCGACGATCCGATCGACGACGGCAAGGACGCCGTGTTCGGGCTCGACGTCCCTCTCATGAAGCTCGTCTCGGTCTTCAATGCCGCCGCTCAAGGCTACGGCGCAGAGCGACGCGTGCTGTTGCTGCACGGACCGGTGGGCTCGGCCAAGTCGACCGTGGCTCGCGTGCTCAAGAAGGGCGTGGAGGCCTACTCCAAGACCGACGAGGGTGCCCTCTACTCCTATAGCTGGGTGCCCGAGAGCAAGCACGGCAACGCCGCGCCGATCTTCGACGCCGAGACGCCCTGTCCGATGAACTCGGACCCCCTCACGCTGATCCCCCGCGACATCCGCCGCGAGGTCCTCGATCAGCTCCAGGGCGACTCCGACTTCCGCATCCCCCTGGGTGGTGAAATGTCGCCGCTCTGCCGCTTCTTCTACAAGGAGCTGGGCAAGAAGTACGACGGCGACTGGACCAAGATCGTCTCCCACGTGAAGGTCCGACGGCTCATCATCTCCGAGATGGACCGGGTGGGCATCGGCACCTTCCAGCCCAAGGACGAGAAGAACCAGGACTCCACCGAGCTCACCGGCGACATCAACTACCGCAAGATCGCCCAGTACGGCACCGACTCCGATCCGCGCGCGTTCAACTTCGACGGCGAGTTCAACGTCGCCAACCGCGGGATCGTCGAGTTCATCGAGGTGCTCAAGCTCGACGTGGCCTTCCTCTACGACCTCCTGGGCGCGAGCCAAGAGCACAAGATCAAGCCGAAGAAGTTCGCGGCCACCGACATCGACGAGGTCATCATCGGGCACACCAACGAGCCCGAGTATCTCCGGCTTCAGAACAACGAGTTCATGGAGGCCCTCCGCGACCGCACCATCAAGATCGACGTGCCCTACGTCACCAAGCTGGACGAGGAGCTGCGGATTTACGAGCGGGATTTCAACTCCCGCAAGACCCCGGGCAAGCTCATCGCGCCGCACACTCTCGAGGTGGCCGCGATGTGGGCGGTGCTCACCCGGCTCGAGGAGCCCAAGAAGGCCGACCTGACCCTGATGCAGAAGATGAAGCTCTACAACGGGCAGCTCCTCGAGGGTTACACCGAGGACAACGTCAAGGAGCTTCGCAAGGAGGCCAAGCACGAGGGCCTCGATGGGATCTCGCCGCGCTACGTCCAGGACAAGATCTCCAACGCGCTGGTCGTCGACACCACCGGTGGCTGCGTGAACCCGTTCATGGTGATGAACGAGCTCGAGTCGGGGCTCAAGAACCACTCCCTCATCTCCAATGAGGACACCAAGACGCGTTATCGCGAGCTGCTCGCCGAGGTGCGGCGAGAGTACGAGGACATCGTCAAGAACGAGGTCCAGCGGGCGATCTCGGCGGACGAAGGCGCGATCGGCAAGCTCTGCGGCAACTACATCGACAACGTCAAGGCCTACACCCAGCGCGAGCGGGTCAAGAACAAGTACACGGGCCAGTACGAGGAGCCGGACGAGCGGCTGATGCGCGCCATCGAGGAGAAGGCGAGCATCGCGGAAAACCGCAAGGACGACTTCCGGCGCGAGATCATGAACTACATCGGGGCTCTGGCCATCGAGGGCAAGGTCTTCGACTACAAGACCAACGACCGGCTCCGGAAGGCGCTCGAGCTCAAGCTCTTCGAAGACCAGAAGGACAGCATCAAGCTCACGAGCTTGGTGTCGTCGGTCGTCGACGAGGACACTCAGGAGAAGATCGACGTGGTCAGCGCACGGCTCCGAAGGGACCACGGCTACTGCGAGGTCTGCGCCGCCGACGTGCTGTC
>JBCCFW010000182.1:0-14495 GCA_039029535.1 Acidobacteriota bacterium | reverse complement strand
TCGACATGAGGGGCGCGCTCACGGTCACCGGCGATGCTCTCCTCCGCGGAGCCGGGAGGGATGGGGTCGAGATCGCGAATGGCGTGGATGCCATGCTCTCGTTCGGCAACCTCACCATCGACGATCCCGGTCGTCAGGGCATCCTGATCGTCGACTCCAGCGTCGACTTCACAGCCGGCAACCTCAGCATCGACGGTTCAGGGCTCAGCGGGATCCGCCTCGACTTCTCCACGGGTGACTTCACGGTGGGCGGCAACACGCTCATTCAGGGCTCGGGCTTCGATGGTGTCAGCTCCGTGGCCACGGACATGGCCCTGACATTCAACAACCTCACCGTCGATGGAGGGGGCGGCGACGGCATCGCGTTCGAGGATGGGAGGGGCTCGTTCATGGCCACCGGGACCACGACGCTCTCCGACCTGGGAGGCGATGGGCTCAGCGTCGAGTTCGACACTTCCGACATCACCTTCGCCGATCTCAACGTCTCCAACGCGACCAACGGCATCCTGCTGAATAGGTACCGCGGTGTTCTCGACATCGACGGAGGCTCGATCGCTGACGTGACCAACGGCATCGACCTCAGCTACGCCTTCGCCGGGACGATCGACAACGTCGCGTTCGGAACGGTGGGCGACGCCGTGGTTCGGGCCGGGGCGTCGGTCCTCGGCGGCACAGGAAACACGGCGACGGGCTTCGGTCAGCTCTACGAGGACCTGGGTGAGAACGACGGCACGATGACCTTCACCACGCCCGCGACGGTCATCGGTGAGGATTGAGACTCGGGCTAGGTCGACAGGCCGTCGCGGATCGCCTTCGCGACGGCCTCCGGCGCCGCGCTCGCAGTCTCCACGATCCGACCCAGCTCGGGCAGGCAGAGCGCGAGCGCGTCGTGAGATCGACGGACCTGGTCCTCGCCGATGTCGGGTCGGTCGGATCGACTGGCGGCGCGCTCGATGAGCACGTCGAGAGGAGCCCACAGCGTGACCAGGTGCAGCGGTCGCTCGTCGCGCAACGCATCGCGGAAGTATCCGACCTGTCGCGGGCTCTCGAACACGTACTCGAAGACGACCCGGGTCGCTCCCATGTCGAGGTAAGTCTCAGCGAGCACGGCCCCCGCACGATAGGTCGATCCGGGGCCGAGGACGCGGCGCGCCTCGGCGGGAGCGAAGGCCCTTAGCGCGTCGCCGGAGATGCAGGCCGTGCCTTCCAGGCGGTCGGCCAGCAGGCGGGCGACGGTGGTCTTGCCGACGCCCGCAGGGCCGTTCAGCAACACGATCACTCGCTGTCGTCCTCGTCGTGTAGCTGGAGCTTGCGGGCCAGGTCGGCGCCGACGACCGACTGGAAGGCGGAGCGGATGCTCGGGTGCTTGGCGAAGAGGGCGTCGAGATCGTTGCGGGTCCAGAGGAGGTAGCGCGAGGGCTCCGTGAGCTGGACGGTGGCCGAGGCGGGAGCGCCGGACACGTAGGACATCTCGGCCACGAAGCTGAGCGGGCGGAGGTGGGCTCGCTCGCGGTGATGGCTCTCGACTCGGGCGCCTCCCCGCGAGAGGTACATCACGCCCTCGGGAACCTCGCCTTCGGAGACGAGGACCTCGCCCGCCGGAGCGTCACGCCAGCTCGCGAACTGGAGCAAGCGCATGAACTCGACGCCGGAGAAGTTGCTGAACACCGTCTCGTAGAGGTCGCGTTCCTCCTCGGTGAAGCGGATCGCGCGTCGCTCTCGGAGCAGTCGTGCGATCTGGACCGCGTTCACGAGCATGAACGTGACGCTCCAGAGCAACGGCTCCCACAACGTCGGCGACTGCACGGCGCAGTAGCTGACCCAGGCCCCGGTGGACAAGAAGGCCAGCGCCCGCAACTTGAGGACGTCGTGGACCAAGTACGCGATGAGAAGCAGCACGTACGAGACGTGCACCATCGAGTCCCAGAATGCGCTCATCGATCACGACCCGCTCTCGGCGCAGTCCGAACGTCGGTGTCCGCGCCGGTAGGGCCCTCCAGCCGGAGATGCTAGCCCGGTCAGGCCGCGACCGCCCGGCCGAACACGCGAAAAGGAGCGCGGGTCTGGGGCGGAACCGAGAGCCCTGCCAAGCCGTCAAGCATGCTCGCGGGTAGACTCGCCCCTCGTTGGAAACACCTCACCGTCCCGGCATGAGAGGGAACCATGAGAGATGCCGACTCCGATGAGCTCACGCCCCCGACTGCAGAGCGCGTCCAGCGACGGGCGCTCGCCCTGTCGGCCATGGTCTGCCGCGGCTTCCTCGAGCAAGACGCTGGTGCTCAGGAAGCGGAGGCCTTTCGTGGGCGGCTCCTGGACTGGTTGCGCCAACACGGCGTTGCCGATGAGCTGGAGCCGAGCGAGCTGGCCTTCCTCGACGCGGAGCTCGGGTCCGCGGACCCTCAGGCCGTCGTCAACGCGACCTGGCGGGCGGAAGGGGTCGGCGTGCTCGCGTGGGCGCTGGGCCGGTTCGAGCTGACCCCTCACGACGTGCCCCTCGATCCCAAGGCAGCCGCTGACGCGGTCGGGTTCCTCGCCGAGGCGATCGAGCCCGAGCCGAGGCTTCGGGCATCCGACGAGCTGACCACGCAGTCGGAGATCCTCTTCGCCACGCACTGGCGCATTCGGGATCACTCGCTGAATCGCGGTTCGCTCGATTTCGCGGAGTTCGCTCGGACCTGCTGGTTCGGCCCCCTCGTCATCACGGGCTTGCCGCTGGCCGAAGGTGACCTCGCCGTGGGCGGACGTTCGATCGCGAAGGCCGAGCCCCAGCAGGTCGGGTTCTGTCTCAGCATGGCGCTCGAGCGTCACCAGGCCATCCGCTGGGTGCTCGGCTGGTCCGAGCTCTACTCCGAGATCGACACGAGCACCTGAGTGCTCTCGAGGCTCGACTAGTCGTCGAGGCCCCACACGAGCTGGAACTCGATCTCTTCGGCATCCGAGCCCCGCTCGTGCTCGATGTTGATGCGGGCGGAGGAGGGGACCGACACGCGCTCGCCGGCGACCTGGATCCGGAAGCGCTTGCCCTCCTCGAGGCAGTCCGCCAGGCGGCGTAGCTTCGCGATGAACTGCTTGGTGGGGTAGTCCTTCTCGACGTCGCGCTTCGACTTCTTCTTTCGGGCAGGCATGGCGGGCTCCTCGTTGGTGCTCTTCAGTCAATTCACGGGACGACGTGGACGCCCCGGAGCGGGAGTCTACTTCGTGACTGCGTGAGCTCGTGCATGTACGTCATGGGCCTCCGGGAGTTTCTTGACCGAGCTCTGACAGCGGGCGAGGCGCGATGCGTCCAGTCTTCTGGCAGGAGGAGACCCCATGAGACTCGGCTGCATCGCTCTCGTCATGCTGGTGTCGTGCGCGCCGGTCGCCGCGACCGAGTGCGTCGACCTGGCGCTGCTGCCGATCACGCGCGTGACTCGGGCCGACGACCGCCGGGCCTGCCCACCGACGAGCGTCCTGAAGTTCTTCCCGGAGGATCCGGAGCGGGTTTGGAGCTGTTGGGGGCTCGAGGGTGCGCTCGAGCTTCAGTTTCGCTTCGATGCACCCGTGACCCTGCACGAGGTCGAGTTGCTCGGTGTCAGCGAGATAGGGAAGGGACTCTGCTACTCGCGGGGACAGCCGATCAGGCTCGGGATCGAGGCGATCACGAGCCATGGCACACGAGCGCTTGCCGAGCTGCGCAGCCCGCCGGAGCCTCCGCCAGCCAGGGGGAGGATGTCTCGTCGGGCCTGGAGAGAGGAGCGACGCATCCCGTATCGGGGGACCGGTCCCAAGTGGCGCGATGTCTTGCCTCGCTACCAGGGGGGGCATCCCTACGACTTCGCCCGGGTCGTGGATCACGTCTTTCGACTCCCTGAGCCGATCGCGGAGGTGATCGCGCTGAACGTCTGGATCGAGAGCGAGCCCTCGGTCGTTCGACTCCTCGGCACCGCCCCGTGGCAAGACGAGATGAAGGAATGCCCTCCCATCGTGGGGCCCTTCGATGACCGTCTGGCGGAGGCTGCCTTCGTCTGGCAGGTCGAGCGTCTCGTCGAATCCCGACGCTTCGGACGTCTCGGCGATGGAGCCTGGCGTGTTCAATGGCCCATTGCCCTTCCCGGAGAGGGGCACCCATCGCTCTGCATCGAGGCCGACTTGAACGAGGACCTCGAGGTCACGGATCAGCGGATCGGTGGCTGTTCGTTCCTGGAAGAGGACGTCGAGGTCGCGCGGTCGCGAGAACCAGCCATGTACCAGCTTCGGAATGCGGCATGGCGAGCCCTGTCCAAGACGACGAAGCTCGGCTTGAGGGAGCGGCTCGGGTGCTGGCACTCCGAGTTGGGTTACCTGCGAGATGGTCGTCTCGACCTCGAGGCTCACTACCTCAGCCAGCTTCCCGACCTCAGTTGGCGAGCGGTCGGTCGTCTCCGCGTTCCCGGCGTGGACGACACCGCACTGATGGTGCTCATCCAGAGCGGCGAGCACGGCGAGTGGCTCGACTCTCACGCCTGGGTCGAAGACCTGCCGGTCGACTCCAGTTGAGCGCGAGGACTGGTCAGGAAGACCCCGCTGCGATGACTCGCATCATCTCCGCGAAGCGGTCGCCGAGGAGGGCACGCGCCCCATGCTTGCTCAGGTGGTCGTTGTCCCGGTAGCAGGCCCGCCCGTCGCGGATGAGGATCGGTCGTGACTCCTCGTCGAAGAACAGGTCCTGGGTCTCGACGAGCCGCGCGCCCTCGCTCACCGCCGTGGTGAGGATCGTGTTGACCGCTCCCTGCCGATGCTCGTGCTTCTCGCGCGTGGTGGGGTGAAGCTCGCGCGTCCAACCCAGGCGGTGCTGCAAGAACCAGGGGAAGGCCGTGGGACCCTGCTGCTCCGGTACCTGCTGCACGATCCACGTGCGCTTGCCGGCGGCCTGCAAGGTGGCGACGAGATCCCGCAGGTGCTCGTTCAACACCCGACGCCCATCCTCCGGTGAGTGCGTTTCCGTCTGCTCGTCGCCGATGATGCACTCGTCGAAGCGCTGCCCCCGGACCTCGTAGGCGAGATCGCCCTCGCCGTAGCCCTCGGTCCAGACGGACCAGCGGGCGATGAGGATGACGTCGCGCGGCCCGGCCGCCACGAGCTCCTCGACGATGCGCGTGCTCGTGGGCGCCGGCTCACCGCGGTCCTTGCGCCAGACCTCGGGCAGGGGAGGGACGCCGCTGGACGCGATGAAACGACCGCTCACTCCCGCCTCGCGGGCCACGTGGTCCAGCACGTCCGACAGCATCATCGCGTGGCTGTCGCCCCAGACCACGAAGGAGTCGCGCGCGCTCTCCGTCGCGCCGATCCGTGGGTGGTCGACCTGGGTGCCGGTCATCTCCATGTCCGCTCCGTGCCAGGTCGCGTCCTCGGCGAGCACGGTGGCTTCCGGTCCCAGCCGCTGCGGCAGGCCTCCGGTGAAGCGAAGGACTGCGCCGAGCGCGAGCACGGCGAGCGTCGCCAGGGCGCCGGCCACGAACACGCGACGTCGGTCGCGCTGGGCAGCCTCGTCGCTGCCGGTCTCGCGGGAGCGTGAGCGACGGAAGGGCTGCTCGACGAAGCGCCACGACAGCACCGCCAGCACGAAGCTGAGGAGGATGGCCACAGCGCTCGCGACGAGGTCGAGCTCGATGAGCGAGTAGCGCATGAGCGCCATGATCGGCCAGTGCCAGAGATACAGCGAGTAGGAGATCAGCCCGACGAAGACCATCGGACGGAGCGTGAGGACGCGTCCGATCGTCGTCGGCTCTGTCTCGCCCGAATGCGACGCGATGAGCAGCACGGCGCCGAGGCAGGGAAGTAGGGCCGTCGGTCCCGGGAAGGTGGTGCTCGCGTCGAAGAGGACGGCGGCGAGCACGATGAGCGCGAGCCCCGTGACGGACCCGAGCTCGCGGGCGACTCTCCCGAGCCTGGGCAAGGAGACGATCGCCAACAGGCCACCGATGAGCAGCTCCCAGGCGCGGAAGGGGAGCAGGTAGAACGTCGCGTCCGGCCAGGCGGCGACGCTCCAGGTGCTGAGCGCGAAGGACGCCACCGTCAGCCCCGACACGACCCACGTCAGCGACGCGCGCCGGAGCCGGAACACGAGCATGAGAAGGAGCGGATAGAACAGGTAGAACTGCTCCTCGACGGCGAGTGACCAGGAGTGGAGCAGCGGCTGCACGTCCGAGGGGCCGGCGAAGTAGCCGCCCTGCCGCAGGAAGAAGACGTTGGCCAGCGCGAGGGCGTGGGCGATGGCCGAGTCGCCCAGGTCGGCGAAGTCCGCCGGGAGCATGACGACGCTGCCGAGGGCGATCGTCCCGACGGCGCAGGCCAGCGACGCCGGGAGGATGCGACGGACACGGCGCTCGTAGAAGCGAACGAGCGAGAAGCGTCCAGTCTCGAGCTCGCTCCGGATGAGGCTCGTGATGAGGAAGCCCGAGATGACGAAGAAGACGTCGACCCCGACGTAGCCTCCCGGCACGAGCCCCCCGGCGTGGTAGAGCACGACGAGGACGACGCTCACCGCTCGCAGGCCGTCGACGTCCGGTCGGTACTCGAGCTGGGACAAGGCGGCGACTCTCGGGGACGCGAGCGCCAGGAGCGTGACCGGCGCGGCGGGACCGCGTCATCATGCCGCACGCCGACTCGCCTCGGGAACACGCGAGGCTCGTCGGGTTCGATGAACGCTGGGTGGCTGCGCGCGCGTGCCTAGCTAGTCCTTGCTTCGTCCGCTCGTCACCACCGCATCATCCAGCAGTCGAGACCGTCCAGCGCCACGTGGATGAGCAGGCCAACGCCCGACCAGCGCAGCCACCAGCGAGCGCGCTTCGGTAGCTGAGGGAGCAGGGAGGCGAGCGCCATCGCGGCGTAGACGGCGATGGCCACGGTGTCGTGCAGCGGGTGGAAGCCGATGCTGCAGCGGCCGGGGTCGAAGATGGGATCGGCGAGCAGGTGGTCGAGGTCGATGACCATCGTTCCGACCATGACCGCGAAGACCCGACGACGCTCATCCGCGGTGACCTGACGGGCGATCAGGGCCGGGACGACGAAGTGCAGGAGGAGATGAACGACGGGGCGGAGCATGGCCGATCATGCCTGCCCGCGGCTCACGGTCTAAGATCCCTTCAAATGAAGTCACGACTCGGACGCTCTCTTCTCCCCGCGTTCGCGCTGGTCCTCGTCTCGAGCGGGAGCCAGCCCTTCTCGGCGCAGGCCGGCCCGCACCGGTCGTACACCTGCCACCCGGGTGAGCCGCAGCAGGGGCCACTCCCCGAAGGGACCCGGTTCGTCGACCGTCTCGGACGCCCCTGGGCGCCGCTGGCTCAGGCACCGGGCACGACGTCGCTCGACGCGGACGGCTCAGGCGTTCCCGATCTCTCCGATGGGCTCGACGCTCATCGCGGCGGCGCCTGCAGCGTCCCGCCGGACTGCTCGACGAGCTCGTTTCGGCTGACCTTCGAGGACGTCGTGCTGGGGACCGGTCGTGGCTTCGACGACTGCGCGCCCGCCGGCGGGATGACCCTGGGCGAGCTGCGGATGCGCACGGCCTGCGCGGTGATGGAGTACGTCGGCTCGGTCATCGACGCGGGGACCGCGAGCCCCGACGTCGTCTTCCGCCGCTCGTTCGAGAACCCGGACAGCCAGGTCATCGCCTTCGCGTCGGCCTCTTATCAGGTGGGGCTGGGGCCTGGCTTCCACGGTGGCAACCTCCGCGATCACCTCGTCACCGGCATCGATCCGACGCCCGGCACGGGGATCTTCGACGGCCAGGTCACGGTGAACTTCGCCGTGCCCATGCACCCGGACCACGAGACCTCGGCCGGGACGAGCTTCGACCTGTTCACGGTGCTGCTGCACGAGATCTCCCACGCCCTCGGCTTCGCCAGCGGGATGAGCCGCGCCGGCATCGGCGTGCTGCCGGGAGGTGGCTACACGCTCTACGACGAGTTCCTGCGCCGGTCGGCGCCAGCGGGGGCAGCCCTCACCGACGGCACCACCTTTCTCGGCGTCCCCGCCGACCTGACCTCGAGCGACCTCTGGTACTTCGCCGCCGGCAACACGGAGGACCAACCGGTCTACTCGCCGGTCGGCTGGGATGCCGGCAGCAGCCTGAGCCACTTCGCCCGTCGACCGACGACGAGCACGACCATCCCTCAGCGCTGGGTCATGCGACCGAGCTACTCGGGTGGCGACATCCGGCAGTGGACCGCGCAGGAGATCGAGGTCTGGTGCGATCTCGGCTACGCCCTGGTCGATGCTCGACGGTGCTCCGGGACCTACGCGGTGGGCATCGACGACGCCGACACGACCACGCAAGGCCGACCGGTCACCGTCGACGTCATCGCCAACGACCCCGGTGGCGCGGCGGTGTCGGCCGGGGGACTGGTCGTGCCGCCACCCGGCGTCGGGACTGTCTCGGTCTCGGGCAGCGAGATCACCTTCACGCCGTCCGCTGGCTTCTGCGGGAGCACGAACATCCTGTACGTGCCCGAGGACGCCGACGGACGACCCGGATCGTTGGCGGCGTTGACGATCACGGTCACCTGCGAGTTCTGTCCGGAAGCGCCCTGCAACCTGGTGTGCAACGGTGACTTCGAGCAGGCCCCCGATCCCTGCTTCACCCAGTACGACTGGACCCTCGTCAGTGACGGCCTGGTCCCCAATTGGATCAACCATGCCGGTGGCTCCGACCTGTACTCACGTCATTTCGATCTCTCGAGCCCGGACCCCTGCGACACGCCCTGGGACTGCTCGATGACCTTCTCGCCCCCGGGCTTCGGCATCCCGCTGGCGTCGCACTCGTGTCCGGCGGGCGGCGTGGACACCTGGGACTGGCCGGCTCCCGGCAACGACCACTACATGGGGGCGTGGACCCGTTGGGATTCCGGTGGGGGACGGACCGAAGGAGGCACGGCGCCGCTGGTGACCGAGCTCGTCCCTGGTCAGACCTATCGTGCGTGCCTGCAGGCGTTCGCTCGTCAGACCAGCGGGGCCACCCTGCCCTCGATCCACGTGGCGTTCAACGTCATCGACCCCGGTGCCGGCGATCCGCTCATGAACACGCCGGGAGGGCAGACGTTCAGCCTCCCGCTGAGCGTCTTCAACACCTGGGAACGGCTCGAGGTCAGCTTCACGGCCACGGCGCCCCACGCCTTCGTGTCCTTCGAGACGGGCTTGCAGCCGGGCGGTCCCGACTACGCGCACTACATGTTCTTGGACGAGATTCAGGTGGCGGAAGACCTGCCTCAGATCCAGCTGAGCAAGGTCGTCGACGACGCCACGCCCGCCGTCGGTGACACGGTCACCCTCACCATCCGGGCCTGCAACGTGGGCAAGGATCCGGTGGCCGACATCGAGCTTCTCGATGTCCTGCCGGAGGGCCTGTCCGATGCCGGTGGCTTCGACGCGTATCCCAGCCACGTCTTCCCCGGCCCCGTCTTGCCCGGCGAGTGCGTGACGGTGGAGCTCAGGGCCATGGTGGAGCCGACGATCGTGCGGAACGAAGCCGTCACCTCCTGCGTCGACATTGCCAGCCCGCATGCGTCCTGCGTGCAGCCCGACAACTGCGCTGCCGTCACGGTCGCGGCCACTGACATCCTCGTCGAGGAGATCGCGAGCCCTCCGCAGGTCCCGACGATTGGCGAGCCCGGCTCCCTGGAGATCACCGTCACCAACCTGGGGCCGGAGCCGGCGACCGACGTGCAGGTGCTCGTCCCGCTGGACCGCTGTCTCACCCATGACGATCACGACCTCGATCCGCCCGGCGGACGCTACGACCCGACGACGGGCGCTCTCGACCTGCCGGCGCTGGCGGTGGGTGAGTCGGTGACGCTGCGAGTTGCGGTGGAGATCGGCTGCGCCTGTCTCGAGAGCTGCGCGCAACTGGAGAGCAGCGTTCCTCCCGACTTCAATCCGATCAACGACCGGGACTGCGCTCAGGTGTCGACTCTCACGCCGGCACCCGCGCCGGGACGTCTGATCCGCGGCTTCGTGAAGCACGAGAACGGCGACCTGTCGGTGTCGTTCGAGCGCGACGACCCGACGACCGAGTGCCGGGTCTTCCGCGGCATGCTGTCCGAGCTCGGCACGCGCTACACGCACCTCACGCCCTTCACGAGCTTCCCTGGACCCGAGTGCCGGCTGCCGGAGGGGGTGTCGACGTTCCTCGACCCGCTGGTCGTCGATGATGGTCAGGACTGGTACTACCTCATCGCCGCCGTCGACACCTGCGGCTCGGCCGATCTCGGCCTGTCCTTCGACGGCACGAATCGAGTCCCGCGCCCCGTGCCCGGCGATCCCCTGGCGCCTGAGGTCGTCGATCTCTGCCCTTGAGTCTGTTGTAGGCTGTCCTCGGGCCAGCCGTCCGATTGCCTGGACAGCGACCGAGCTCGGAGCGAGAGGCGGACTGAGCCCACCTTCACGCGATTCGAGCCGCCCGTGATGGGCGGGGGAGGACTCTCATGCGCCCGAAGACCCTTCGTGACCGTCCGAGCCACCTGCCGTTCCTGGTCCTCTTGATGGGAGCCCTCGCGGGCTGTGACTCGGTCAACCCGGTTCAGCCGAGCTCGGAAGCACCGACCGTTCACTCCGGCTCGTCCGTGCCCACCTGCTTGCCGGCCGACCCTGCGAACCTGCTCGAGCTCTCGGCGGCGCAGTCGCACGTGGTCTGGGACGACGCCACGCAGACCGGCCGCCTGGAGATCGTCGGACGATCGGTCTGCCTGCCGGTTCTCTACCCGGTCTCGACCTGGGCTGCCGTGCTGCCCACCGATGCGGCCTGCCCTGCCACCTATCACCGGCTCCTGACGGAGTTCGTGGATGAAGACGAGGTCCTGATCACCGGTTCCGTGGAGCTGCCACGGGAGGACTGCCGGGTGGTGTCGGTGGTGACCTGGGGCGCACGCCCCGACGAGGTCGGCTGCGAGAGCGGTCCGTGTCTCGACACGGGAGCGGACAGGGAACCCTGGGCGGTGTCCAACACGCTGCACGTGACGCACCGCTGACGGTCGGCCCCCGGCCCGGCGACGAGCCGGGGGCGTGACTTCGAGACGGGCTCAGGGACAGCAAGTCACCGAGGCGCCCGGGAGAACGGCTGCCGTCCTGGCGATGGTCAAGGCATCCAGGATGTTGACGACATCGTAGGGCGTGGCCACGTCACAGGCGCTGTGCTGGACGCAGCTCGGCGTGATCAGGCCGACGCTGATCTGAGCCGCGACCAGGGCGTCGAGGATGTTCGGACCCATCCCGTTCTGATCGCAGTCACCACAGACCAGGCCTCCCAGCGTGCAGCCCATCGGGGGGCAGGGTGAGGTCGAAACCGGAGGAACGCCCACCAGGCGGTATTGACCGCTCGCCGTGCCGCGTGACGGGTTTCCGACCAGCAGCTCGGGTCCCGAAGACAGCTCGTGCGCGTCCAGTCGCGGACCACCCGAGAAGCTGTCGGGCATGGGAAGGAAGGCACCGCCTGCCTGGGTCGTGGGCGTGTAGGTGAGAACCGCCGACGCGGTGGCCGTCGTGGTGACGTCCGAGAGGTTGGTCTGGTAACTGGTCATCGGATGCCATCGCACGACGCCGTCCGGACCAGTGTTCTGCGAGGACACGATGAGGAAGTCGCCCATCGTGCAGCCAGTCGGATCGCCCCCGACGGTCATGTTCTGACCGAAGCGACTCCCGGGCTCGCCGTTCCAGCGACCCAGGACATCCGCGTTGCGATCCAGGACCAAGGGCGGGCCCTGGCAAGCATGGAGGTTCACCTGGTCGTCGAGGACCAGGACGGTGCCCTGAGTGTTGGTTCCGCTCCCCGGCACGTGTTGTCCATCGGAGCTGCTCCCGATGGCGACCTCTTCCGGGAAGTCACCGTCGACGTTCACTGCGGTGATGGCCGTGCCCCAGTCGCTCGTGAGAGGCAAGGGGCGAGTCAGGCCCAGGTTCGGATCCGGGTACAGGGGGAAGGGCTGGAGATTCGGGATGCACTGCACGCCGAAGGCGTCACGCATGGGGACGTTGCCCCTCAGGTAGGCCTCGATGAACGAGAACGTCGCGATCGAGACGACGTCATTGCGTGGCGCCACGCCGTTCCACAGCGGCGGTGGCGTGACGGCCGCGCCGTCCAGCAGCCACACCGCTCCCATCTCACGCTGCATCGTCGAGCCGGGAGCGAGATCGGCGGTGTCCCACCAGTTCGGATGTCCGGCCGCGATGGAGGCACCGACTCCTCGGCGGAGCGATGCGACCTGATGGCCGAAGGTGGTGTCGAACATCTGGTACTGAGTGCGGATCGACAAGGCAGTGCACGGCGGCGCGCCCATCGGGGGTGGGCAGATGCAGGGCTGGTCGTACGTGAACACGCGGACGCTGTTGGGGTTCGTGGTTCCCGCGTCACCCTGACCCACGAGGATGTCGGGGATGGGGTCCGGGGTGCTGAACCTGCCCGAGTCGATCGAGATCGAGCCCTGAGTCGCGGGCTGGGTGGAGCCCGGCTCGTTCCAGACGGCGATGCAGACCGGTGGGAGACCGCCACCCGGCAGGCCGAAGATCGCGAAGCTCCCGCTGTAGCCACAGCCGACGATGAGCTCGTTGCGTCCGTCCTGACCACGATTCCAGTTCATGGACTGGTCGGCCACGTCGGCCACCGCCAGTGCCTGACCGAAGCGCACGCGTGAGTCGGCCGTCATGGTTCCGGCCCCGATCCAAAGCTCTTCGGGAGGGGCGATCTCGTGGATGGGCACGATGCCGGCACCGCCGCCCATGGTGGGATCTTCGCGCGAGATGACTCGCACGACTCCGGTGAACGCGCCGAGTCCCATCGGGAGGTAGTCGTTGCCCGGTTGAGCGACGACGTAGTCGTCCTGGCCGAGCCCGTCGAGATCGAAACCGAGGCTGATGACCGAGAAGCCCACCTGGTCTTGAAGGCTGCCGCCCTCCTGGTGATTGGGTTGCTCTCCCAGGGTCGCGGGCGTGGCGCCTGCGTTGGCGACGCCGACCAGCAGCGAGAGAGCGAGAGCACGGGCTGCCGGGCCCGTGAGCCGAGTGTTGTCAGTGAGTCGTTTCATCGTCATCACTCCGCAGGGCTGGCCTGGATGCCGATGGGGCGTCCGGAGACGAGGTGGACACGGGGGGGAGCGCTGCCGAAGTGGACCTGCAAGCGGCGCCAGTACGGATCGCTCAGGCCGACGTGAGTCCCGTCGGAGCTGAGCGCGAGCTGGTTGGGCTTGTTCTCGTAGGCTGGGCCGTCGTCACGCAGGATGAGAATCGGGTCGACGTCGATCAGCACCACGTCATGCTGGTTCAGGCCCACGAAGCCGAGCTGGCCGACGTCTCCGGCGACGGCCATGCCCGTGGCGGGATCGGGGAGCACGAGGCTGCTGCCGACCTCGACCGGGGCAGGAGCCGTGAGGTCGAAGGCCTCCACCTTGCCCAGGGCGTCGAGGATGTAGAGAGAGCCCCGCGCCCAGGCAGTGATGAGACAGCTCAGGCCGTCGGC
This sequence comes from Acidobacteriota bacterium, assembly GCA_039029535.1. Lineage (GTDB taxonomy): Bacteria > Acidobacteriota > JBCCFW01 > JBCCFW01 > JBCCFW01 > JBCCFW01. Next base: position 1,033 of record JBCCFW010000182.1, on the reverse strand, counting down.
GACCTTGTCGAGAAGCTTGGTCGACAGCACGAGAACGTCACTGCCGGAGCCTGCGGTCACGTCGACCGTGGTGAGCGAGGCGCTGCCGAGGTGAGCGATGACCGCACCGTCGAACTCGGGCGTGGTCATCGCGCCGATGAAGAGGGCCTCTTCCGCGACGCTGGCAGTGGCCAGGACGGCTCCCGGTGAGGCTCCACCGGCGGCGAGGCTCATCAACGTGGTGCCGTCGACGAGCAGCACGCGGTCGACCCCGGGGCTGTAAGTCAGGAACACCTCGTCGCCGGTCGGGATCGAGGCGTGGATCGCACCGGAGATCACGTCCATCGCCTCGACGCGGTCGGCGTAGCGGATGAAGGCCGTCTCCAGGCCGGTGAGCACGAGCTCCATCGGCTCGTCGGCCAGGTCGAGGAAGCGGGGCTCCTCCTGACCGTTCACGCCCAGGTCCACGAGTTGAGGGGGCTCGCGGGTGAGCGAGACGAAGCGTTGACGCGGGAGTGGCTCGAGGTTGGCGTCGATCTCGATGAAGGCCGTCACGGCTTGGACGTAGTAGCCCTGCTCGATGCGCTGATAGGCCTGGTCGAGACTGGCCTCGAAGGCACGGCGCTCGTCGCTCTCCGGGTGAAGCGGCGGGAAGTGGCCGCCGTTGATGATGGTGGCAGCGGCACCTGCGAGGTCCCGGGCGATCGAGCCTCCCTCCTGCTCGATCATCACCAGGGCATCGAGGGCCGCTGCCACGTGTGAGAGCGCCTCGGCGACGTCGCGGCGGGCCTGCTCGAGAGCGTCACCGGCCGAGGACGCCGCGGCGTTCAAGGCGGCCGCCTGCTCGGCGTCCGCGTCCTCCAGCGCGGCGTCGATGCCGGCCAGCACGCGGTCGATCATCTCCTCGGTGCTCGGAGAGACCAGCTCGACGACATGCACGTTCGTCGCCGTCGGCAGGTAGTCGAACACCGCCTTGGTGGAGATGACGTTGCGGTAGGAGCGCAGCGTGAGCTCGACCGACTCCTGGCACTCACCGCTGGTGGTCACCGTGAGC